>LNFK01000031.1 GCA_001464315.1 Sphingomonadales bacterium Ga0077559
GGAACCACCGCGATGATTTCGACATTGTTGACCGTCGTCGGACAGCCATAGAGACCTGCGCCTGCGGGGAATGGAGGTTTCAGGCGAGGTTGGCCCTTTTTGCCTTCAAGGCTTTCTATCATCGCGGTTTCTTCACCGCAGATATAGGCGCCAGCGCCGCGATGGACGAAGACGTCGAAATCATAGCCCGACTTCGCGGCGTTTTTGCCAAGCAGTCCCGCCGAATAGGCTTCAGCAACTGCCTTTTCGAGAACTTTGGCTTCGAAAATATACTCGCCGCGAATGTAGATATAGGCCGCCCGCGCACGCATCGCGAACCCGGCGATCAGCGCACCTTCGATCAGCTTGTGCGGATCGTGGCGGATGATTTCGCGGTCCTTGCAGCTGCCGGGCTCGGATTCATCGGCGTTGATAACAAGGAAATTGGGGCGTTCGGGCGTCGGTGCCTTGGGCATGAAGCTCCACTTCATTCCCGTCGGGAACCCCGCGCCGCCACGTCCGCGCAGGCCAGAGGCTTTGACTTCATCGATTATCGCGTCCTGCCCAACCTTCATGAGGTCGGCAGTCTTGTCCCAATCGCCTCGCACCTGCGCTGCTTTCAGGCCGAAGTCCTGATAGCCGTAGAGGTTGGTAAAGATGCGGTCTTTGTCCTGCAGGCTCATGCGATGCCTCCAAGCAGAAACCAAGCCGCACCTGCGATCAGCAGTCCGATGACGGCGAGTTTAACAATGCCTGTCAGCAACTTCCAGGCGATGAAAACGGCGACCAGCACTCCGATGAGCGGCAAGAATTCCATCAATATTCCCCCCGATAGTCATGGTTGCTTTCAACCATCGCCTGCAGACTAGTCGGCCCACCATAAGGTTCGACCGTGTGCCGTCCGGGCAATTGCGTGCCGATCTTGGGCTGCTTGCCATCGGCGAGATCGGCGAGGATGCCGGTCATGCTGTCGTAATCGAGGTCTTCATAATTATCGTCATTGATCTGCACCATTGGTGCCGACGCGCAGTTGCCGAGGCATTCGACTTCGGACAAAGTAAACATTCCGTCGGGCGTAGTCGCGCCCTTGACGAGGCCACGGTTCTTGCAGGCCGCGATGATATCATCGGACCCGCGCAACATACACGGCGTTGTGCCGCACACTTGCACATGGAATCGGCCAACGGGTGCAAGATTGTACATGGTGTAGAAGGTCGCGACCTCATAGCAACGCATGTACGGCATGCCGAGATACTGCGCGACATACTCGATCACCGGCACCGGCAGCCAGCCCTGAGTTTGCGTTTCATCACCCACTTGCCGCTGGGCAAGATCGAGCAACGCCATTACCGCCGATTGCTGACGCCCGGCGGGGTAACGGCCGATGTAAATATCAGCCTTCGCCTTATAATCCGGAGCAAAGGAAAAACCGCCCCACTTCGCGCGGGTTTCGGTTTCATCTGGTAAATGTGCTGCGTCAGCCACGGTTCAGCCCTCTTTCGACATAACGACCAACATAAAGGCCAATAGTCGCTGCAGCAGAAATCGAAAGGACGTCTTTCACCGTCGCAGTACCATGAAAGACAACGAGATAAGCAGCAACACCGGATGCAAAACCTGCCAAGGCCAGCACGAGGATCAAAAGTTCGCGCAATATCACCGGTCACACTCCCCGAACACGATATCGAGCGCGCCCAAAATCGCGGTGGTATCGGCCAGCATATGTCCGCGCGACATGAAATCCATCGCCTGCAAATGCGAGAAGGCGGTCGGGCGGATCTTGCAGCGATAGGGTTTGTTGGTGCCGTCCGATACCAGATAAACGCCGAATTCGCCCTTGGGGCTTTCGGTCGCAACATAGACGCTGCCAGCGGGAACCTTGAAGCCTTCGGTGTAGAGTTTGAAATGGTGGATCAAAGCTTCCATCGACTGCTTCATCTCGGCGCGCTTGGGCGGCACGATCTTGCGGTCATCGCTGCATACCGGTCCTTCGGGCATTTGTTGCAGGCACTGTTTCATGATGCGGACCGACTGGCGCACTTCCTCGACTCGAACCATGAACCGGTCATAACAATCGCCGCGTGTGCCGACGGGGATGTCGAAATCCATCTTGGCGTAGACGTCATAGGGCTGTGACTTGCGGATATCCCAAGCGATACCAGCACCGCGGATCATCGGGCCAGAAAAGCCCTGGCGATATCGACATTGCGTTGTTTGAAAATGCGGTTGTCGGCAACGAGCGCAATTGCGTCTTCGAACAGGCGCGGCATCCGCTCATCAAGCCAGTCGGCAATGTCGGTGAGTAGCTTCAACGGCACGTCCTGATGCACGCCGCCGGGGCGAAACCATGCAGCGTGCATCCGTGCACCGCTGGCGCGTTCGTAAAAGCTCATGATATCTTCGCGGATTTCATACAACAACAACCCTGGGGTCATCGCGCCAACATCGAGAATGTGGTGCGCGATATTGAGGGTATGGTTCTTGATCCGGGTCAGCTCGGCAAACAATACCCGAAGATATTGCGCGCGGATTGGCACTTCGAGGTCGAGCAACTTCTCGATTGCGAGCACGTAGGAGTGCTCCATGCACATCGGTGAAGCATAATCGAGCCGATCGAAATAGGGGAGCGCCTGCAAATAGGTTTTATGCTCGATCAGCTTCTCGGTCCCGCGATGGAGCAATCCGATATGCGGGTCGAGCCGTTCGACGATTTCGCCGTCGAGTTCCATGACGAGCCGCAACACACCGTGCGCCGCCGGATGCTGCGGGCCGAAGTTGATTGTATAGTTCTGGATGACTTCGTCACCTGTTGTCGGCGCGAGATCTTGCTGGAGGCTCATTGCGGCTTCTCCGCCTTAGGCTTGCGAACGGTACGCTTCTTTGCCTCTTCATTAGCGGCAGCGCCTGCCCCGGTCTGTGAAGGCTTTTCGGTCGTTTTTGGATCATTCACCTGCGGCGGAGTTCCGCGCGGTGGTTCGCCGGACTTGATGACCTTCTCGTCACCCGGCAACGGATAGTCTGCGCCTTCCCAAGGACTGAGGAAATCGAAATTGCGGAAATCCTGCGCCAACTGGACTGGCTCATATTTCACGCGTTTTTCTTCTTCGGAATAACGCAACTCGACATAGCCGGTCAGCGGGAAATCCTTGCGCTGCGGATGGCCGGTGAAGCCATAGTCGGTAAGAATACGGCGCAAATCGGTATTGCCCGAAAACAGCACGCCGTACATGTCGAACACTTCACGCTCGAGCCAGCCAGCGACGGGCCAGATTCCGGTTACCGACGGCACCGGTGTATCTTCATTGGTTGCCACATGGACTCTGATGCGGTGGTTTTTGGTAAGACTCAAAAGGCAATAGACGACCTCGAAGCGCGGATCGCGGTCGGGCCAGTCGACGCCAGCAATTTCCATCAGCTGTTGATAATCGCACTCATCGCGCAACGCCGTCATGACGCTGACTATCGCATCACGCTTCACGAAAAGCGCTACTTCGCCGAAATCCTCCTCGACCGTAACCAAATCCCGGCCAAGCGCCTTTTTTATCGCAGCAACGGTACCTTTGGGCTTTTCAATAAGAGGCGCAGAATGGTTCACCGTTCAATCGTTCCCGTTCGGCGGATTTTACGCTGTAGTTGCATAATACCGTACAATAAGGCTTCAGCGGTCGGCGGGCATCCCGGAACATAAATGTCCACCGGCACAATCCGGTCACATCCACGTACAACGCTGTAGCTGTAATGATAATAGCCGCCGCCATTGGCGCAGCTGCCCATCGAAATAACATATTTCGGCTCGGACATTTGATCATACACTTTGCGCAGCGCAGGGGCCATCTTGTTGCAAAGCGTGCCCGCAACGATCATCACATCCGACTGACGCGGGCTGGCGCGCGGGGCGATGCCAAAGCGTTCGAAGTCATAACGCGGCATATAGCCGTGGATCATCTCGACCGCGCAACATGCCAGACCAAAGGTCATCGGCCATAGCGAGCCCGTGCGCGCCCAGTTAAAGAGGTCCTCAGTCGTGGTGACGACAAAGCCCTTGTCGCTGACTTCGCTGTCGATGTCTTTGAAGAAATCGGCGCCTGGCGCGGTTGGCGTTGGTGCAATCACTCCCATTCGAGTGCTCCCACTTTCCAAGCGTAAATGAAACCGATAACCAGTTCGAACAGAAACAGCATCATGGTTCCCCAGCCCACCCAACCAGTTTCACCAAGGCTCACCGCCCAGGGAAAGAGGAACGCAGCTTCGAGATCGAAGATGATGAATAGGATCGCGACGAGGTAGAAGCGCACGTCGAACTGGCTGCGCGAATCCTCAAATGCCGGGAAGCCGCATTCATATTCGGCAAGCTTCGCCTCGGTAGGCTGATGCGATCCCGTAAGCCGCGAAACGCCCATCGGCAGAAACACAAACGCCGACGACAAAAGCAGCGCCACCACAAGGAATAGCAGTATGGGCAAATATTGCGACAAATCAGTCAAAATCGGACTCGCTTTTGAGGGCGTTAAACTGCGGCACCTCTAGGGGCATGAACGGCCTGCCGCAAGGCCCGAGACGCGCTTTTTACGTCGATTTTGCTGTTAAATTAAGCGCACCGACTAACAGTTTATGCAACTTGCTGTGGAGGATGTCGTTTGCGGCCAAAACCTGGACGTCGGCAATATGCGGACTGCGACCACGATAGTCGGTGACAAAGCCCCCTGCCTCGCGGACCAGCAGGCCTCCCGCCGCGCTATCCCAAGGTGAAAGACCGCTTTCCCAAAAGCCATCATAGCGGCCCGCCGCGAGCCATGCGAGGTCGAGGCTCGCTGCACCGAAGCGACGGATTCCTGAAACTTGCGGCCCGATTGCGGCGAAAATCTTCGACCATTCATCAAAATCGCCATGGCCTTTATAAGGCGTGCCCGTGGCAATCAGTGCCTCGTTCAATTGCCGCCGCGCCGATACGCGCAGACGCTTGTGCCCGAGATAAGCTCCCTTGCCGCGCTCTGCCCAAAAGCTTTCGTCGGTTATCGGATTATATACGAGCCCGGCAAAGATATCGCCCCAGCCAGACCCGTCTGGCTTCGGGTCCTGCACAGCAATGGAGATCGCAAAGTGCGGAATGCCATGTAAAAAGTTAGTCGTGCCGTCCAATGGATCGACAATGAAACGCGGCTTACCTTCCGCGCCCGCAATTTCGCCGCCCTCTTCCATAAGGAAGCCCCAATCGGGACGCGCGATTTCGAGTTCGCGGAAAATCGTGTCTTCAGCGCGCTCGTCGGCTTTCGAAACGAAATCCGCAGGCCCCTTTTGCGAGACCTGCAGTTGTTCGATCTCGCCAAAATCGCGACGCAATTTGCCGCCCGCCTTACGCGCGGCTTTTTCCATGATGGTCAAAAGACCGGTTAAGGCTGGCATTAGTCGGCCTTCCGGACATATTCCCGGGCATAAACATCGACTACAATGCGCGTGCCAGCGCCGATAAATGGGGGCACCATTACGCGTACCCCGTTATCGAGTATTGCTGGCTTGTAGCTTGACGACGCGGTCTGGCCTTTGACCACTGCATCGGCCTCGACAATCATCGCCTCGATCTGGTCGGGCAAGGCGACCGAAAGTGCTTCATCGTCATACATTTCCATGACAACATCCATGCCGTCCTGAAGGAATGCCGCTGCGTCACCCAACAGGTCGCTTGGCAAAGTTACCTGATCATAAGTTTCCTTGTCCATGAACACGAGATTATCGCCCTCAGCATAAAGGAATTGAAAATCCTTTTGGTCGAGCCGAACCTTTTCAACGCTTTCAGCCGAGCGGAAACGGATATTGTTCTTGCGGCCATCGCGCAGATTTTTAAGTTCGACCTGCATATACGCACCGCCCTTGCCAGGCTGGGTATGCGCCGTCTTAACGGTTTTCCAGAGTCCGCCTTCATATTCAAGGATGTTACCCGGCTTGATTTCAACCGCGTTGATTTTCATGAGATCACTCGCTTAACAGATGGAAAGAGCAAGCGCGCTAAACGCGCCGTTGGACGCGGCCTTTAGCGGCGGTGGCGCAATTAGGCAAGCAGGGCGTTGAATGCCTTCACTGCTTCACCAGGGCCTTTGGGATGATTCCATACAGCACTGCTCACCGCGATAAAATCCGCGCCGGCGTCAATCAGCGGCTTTGCGTTATCCGGCGAGATCCCGCCGATGGCAACGCAAGGAATTTCGGTCACAGTAGACCATTTGACGACCGTTTCGAGATCCGCGACATGATCGACCTGCTTTGTGCTGGTCGGATAGAATGCGCCGAATGCGACATAATCGGCCCCGGCTTCGGCAGCTTCCATCGCGAGGTGGCGGCTGTTGTGGCAGGTGACACCAATCTGCGCGTCACTACCGAGCGTTTCGCGCGCCTCGCGCACATCGCCGTCGCCCTGCCCCAGGTGGACGCCATCGGCCTTGATCCGTTTGGCGAGAGCGACGCTGTCGTTAACAATGAAAGCTACGTCATGCGCGACACAAATCGCCTGCAACGGCTCGGCAAGCGACGCAGCCTCATGCTGGTCGATGCCTTTCACGCGAAACTGAAACGCGGCGACGGGACCGGCAGACAGTGCCGCCTCTAACATTGCAGGAAATTCTCCGCCAACTTCGAGGGGCGAGATCAAATATAGTTGGCAGCCAAATTCATTCATGCCGCGCTCTTAGCGAGGCTTCAGGCTGGCGGCAAATGTCTTACGCACTTGCCGCCAGCCCCTCTCCAAACTCAGGACGCCGAAGCAGCCGCGATTTCGCTGATTGCGCCGCCAAGCGATGCGTTAAACTCGTCATCGTCCATCTGATGACGTAAATCTTCAAGCAAAGCACGGCTGAAGCTTGCAATCATGCCTTTGTTTTTTGCCAGCTCGGCGCAAGCTTCTGGTCGGGCATAGCCACCTGACAGCGCCACGACGCGCAGCACACGCGGATGCGCGACCAATGAATCGAACATACCCGCCTCTTGCGGGATCGAGAGTTTCAGCATGACTTTAAGATCGCCTGACAGCGCATCGAGCGTTTTCAATATCTCGTCGCGCAATATCGCATCGCATTGCGCACGTTCGGCGCTTTTGATGTTCACCTCAGGCTCGATAATCGGCATCAGACCGTGTGACAATATTTGTTCAGCAACTTCAAACTGCTGCTTGACGATTGCGGCAATTCCGGTTGGCGATGCGAGATTGATGACCGAGCGCATCTTCGTGCCAAATATGCCTTTGGCCCTTGCGCGGTCCAGCAATGCTCCAAGGTTGGGCATAGGCTTCATCATCTGAACGCCGTCAGCTTCGTCTTCCAAACCCTTGTCGACTTTCAGGAACGGCACAACGCCGCGCTCCCACAACACCGCTGGAACCGGCTTGCCGCCAGCTTCCCCGTCCATCGTGCGCTCAAACAATATCGCGCCAATGACTTTCTCGCCATTGAAGCAAGGCGAAGTAATGATGCGACTTCGCATATCGTGGATGAGTGCAAACATTTCTTCGTCATTGGTAAAAGCGTCTTCGCCTATGCCATAGCCTTTAAGCGCCTTGGGCGTTGAACCGCCGCTTTGGTCCAGCGCCGCGATAAAGCCTGGCGCGGTTTCGATTTTCTCAAGCATCTTTGGGTCGTGCATTCTTGTTCATCCTGCATTTGGTCGAGGCATACGTATGCATCTTTGGTTAAAAAACGGAGCCATTGGCCCTGATCAAATTAGTTTATTTGAAGTGCGTCAACTCCGGGCAAAGGCTTACCTTCCATCCATTCGAGGAAAGCTCCGCCAGCGGTCGAGATAAAGGTGAAATCGCCGGTCACGCCGGCATGCGCCAACGCTGCAACGGTGTCGCCCCCGCCTGCAACCGAAACTAGCGAGCCTTCCTTGGTCAGCGCAGCAGCCGTTTTGGCCAAAGCAACGGTAGCCGCATCGAAAGGCGGAATCTCGAACGCACCAAGCGGGCCGTTCCATACCAAGGTGCAGCAGTTCTTGAGTACATCGGCCAACGCCTCGACTGCGGCGGGGCCGACGTCGAGGATCATTTCGTCCGCAGCAACCTCATGCACATTGACTGTTCGGATTGGTGGATTTGCGCGGAATTCGAGTGACGTCACGACGTCATAGGGCAGATGGACGGTGCATCCGGCTTTGTCCGCCGCCTCCAATATGGAGTTCGCGGTATCCGCCAGGTCATGCTCACACAGCGATTTGCCGACATCTATGCCGCGCGCCGCCAAAAATGTGTTCGCCATGCCGCCGCCGATGATCAGATGGTCGACTTTGGTTACAAGATGGGTCAGCACGTCGAGCTTTGACGATACTTTGGCACCCCCTACCACTGCCGCGACGGGATGCTCCGGATTTCCAAGCGCAGCTTCCAGCGCCTTGAGTTCGGCCTCCATCGAGCGTCCGGCATAAGCGGGAAGGATATGTGCCAGGCCTTCGGTGGACATATGCGCGCGGTGCGCCGCCGAGAAGGCGTCGTTGACATAAAAATCGCCATTGGCGGCAACAGCTCTCGCCAATTCGGGATCATTGTTCTCTTCGCCTGGCCAAAAGCGGGTATTTTCCAGAAGTGCGATATCGCCATCGGCAAGTATCCCAACCGACTGCGCAACCACATCGCCCGCAATTTCCGGCACGAACATAATTTCGCGGCCCAAAACATCTTGCAATGTATCGAGCACCATCGAAACCGACATTTCGCTGTGTTTGGCACCCTTTGGACGGCCAAAGTGCGCTAGTAACAGGACTTTCGCGCCTTTATCTGACAGTTCAAGCACGGTCGGCAACAACGCCTGCAGCCGAGTATCATCGGTAACTCGCCCGTCGGCCATCGGCACATTCAAGTCAACACGCACCAATGCGCGCTTGCCCCTGATGTCCCCCAAGTCGTCGAGCGTGCGAAATGCCATGATTACAGCAGCTTTCCGATAACACCTGCGGTATCGACCATGCGGTTCGAGAAGCCCCATTCATTGTCGTACCAGCTTAAAACGCGGACCAGCTTGCCGTCGATCACCGAAGTTTCGAGGCTGTCGATGGTCGAGCTTGCGGGGCAGTGGTTGTAATCAATCGAAACCAGCGGCTCATCTGAATAAGCGAGAACGCCCTTCATTGCGCCTTCTGACGCGGCTTTCAGCAGAGCGTTCACTTCTTCAACGCTGGTGTCTCGCTTCGGCGTGAAGGTGAGGTCAACGATGCTGACATTGGGCGTCGGTACGCGGATAGCCGAGCCGTCGAGCTTGCCTTTCAGTTCGGGCATCACTTCACCGACGGCGCGCGCGGCGCCGGTTGTCGTCGGTATCATCGACATGGCGGCGGCACGCGCGCGGCGCATGTCGTCGTGGATTTGGTCGAGGATTTTCTGATCGTTGGTATAGCTGTGGATGGTCGTCATCAGCCCGCGCTCGATGCCGATTTCATCGTTCATCACCTTTGCAAGCGGCGCGAGGCAATTGGTGGTGCAGCTGGCGTTCGAAACGATTACATCGTCTGACGTCAAGACGCCGTGATTGACGCCGAACACCACGGTTTTATCAACATTTTTCCCCGGAGCGGAGATCAACACGCGCTTCGCACCTGCTGCCAAATGCTTTTCTGCACTGGCACGGTCTGTAAAGAAACCGGTACATTCGAGCGCGATATCGATGCCATTTGCCGCATGCGGCAAGTTCGCGGGATCCCGCTCTGCAGTCACATGGATGCGCTTGCCGTTGACGATGATATCGTTGCCGTCGGCTTCCACCGTACCGGGGAAAGGTCCATGGACACTGTCACGCTTGAAAAGTAGCGCGTTCGCCTTGGCAGGAGCCAAATCGTTAATCGCCACAAGTTCAAGATCATGATCGTCGCGCTCCAAAATGGCGCGTGCCACAAGTCGGCCGATTCGGCCAAATCCGTTAATTGCTACTTTGACAGTCATGTAAGCTCCTATCAGCCCAATCTGGCGATGATTTGAGGGGTAATTTTATCAGGCGTCAGCCCGAAATGCTCGTAAAGTGCGTCAATGGGTCCCGATGCGCCGAAGCTATCGATTCCGAACCGGAGGCCGTCGCCGACATAGCGCTCCCAACCCATGGTTGTGCCTGCTTCGATCGAAACACGCAGCGGACCTGCTGGCAATACTTCAGCCTTATACGCGGCAGTCTGCGCATCAAAACGTGCCCAACTCGGCATAGAGACTACGTCGGCGCCGATACCATGCTCTTCGAGCCGGTCAGCAACCGAAATGGCGAGCGAGACTTCCGAGCCGGTTGCAACCAACACCACGCGGCGTGCGGCATTTGCCGTGCGCAGCGTATATCCGCCTTTAGCCGACATATTCGCACTGATATCGGTGCGCAGTTGCGGCAAATTCTGGCGGGACAGAGCGAGCAAGGATGGGCGATCTGCGGTTTCAATCGCCAAGGCCCAGCATTCTGCGGTTTCTATCGTGTCACAGGGGCGGAAAACATCGAGGTTGGGTATCAGGCGCAACGACATGATTTGCTCAATTGGCTGGTGCGTGGGGCCGTCTTCGCCAACGCCGATGCTGTCATGCGTCATCACGTAGATGACCCTTGTTTCCTGCAATGCCGATAAGCGGATAGCAGGACGGCAATAATCGGAGAAGATGAGGAAGGTGCCACCATACGGTATGACCCCACCGTGCAGCGCCATGCCGTTCATGGCCGCCGCCATACCGAATTCACGGATGCCATAATTCACATAGCGACCCGAATAATCGTTTTTGTCCAATATGTTGGTTGAAGGTGTTTTGGTAAAGTTTGAACCGGTGAGATCAGCAGAACCTCCGAGCAATTCGGGAATATCTGCGGTTGCCGCGACAAGCGCGATTTCCGACGCTTTCCGCGTTGCTATTTTCTGCGGGGCGGCGATCAACCCTTCGAGATGGGGCTTGAGCCAAGCACTATCGGGATTACCCGCCATTGTTGAAACAAATTCGGCGCCTTTGGATGATGCACCCAAGCGCTGTTTCCAGGCGGAGTGCGCCTCTTGACCTGCCTGCCCTGTAGCTCGCCATGCCCCCAATATGTCGGCTGGAATTTCAAAAGCGGGGTACGGCCAGGAAATGGCATCGCGCGTCGCAACGATCTCGTCTTCGCCGAGCGGGCTGCCATGCGGGGCTTTCGTGCCCTCTTTATTGGGTGATCCTTTGCCGATTAATGTGCGACAAGCTATCAAAGACGGACGATTGTCTTCCATAGCATTCTTAATAGCACGATCTATATCATTGAAATTATGTCCATCACATGCTTCGACATGCCAACCACTCGCAGTATAACGCGAAGGAATGTCTTCGCTGGTAGACAGGGTCGTCGCACCGTCGATCGTAATCTTGTTATCGTCCCAGAACACGATCAACCGCCCGAGACCAAGATGTCCTGCAAGGCCGACTGCTTCGTGGTTGATGCCTTCCATTAGGCAACCATCGCCAGCCACCACCCATGTCCGATGATCGACCAGATCGTCGCCAAAGCGCGCATTTAAATGCCTCTCGGCTATCGCCATACCGACTGCCATGGCAAGCCCTTGTCCTAATGGTCCGGTGGTGCACTCAACACCGTCGATCAGGAAATTCTCGGGGTGTCCGGCGCACGGGCTGCCTAATTGCCGGAAATTGCGAATGTCTTCAATTGTTGGGCTATCATAGCCGGATAGATATAACGTCGCATAAGCCAGCATTGATCCGTGACCGGCAGATAGAACGAAACGGTCACGGTCGGCCCAATCAGGCGCTTTTGCATCGAATTTCAGATATTTGGAATATAGTACAGTCGCAACGTCGGCCATGCCCATTGGCATTCCCGGATGTCCGCTATTGGCCGCCTGCACTGCATCCATTGCCAACGCGCGGATGGCGTTTGCCATCTGTCCGTGATTGACAGTCATCTTTCCGTCCCCTTTTTCAGACCCGAATACCCAAAGAATATGGGCATAAAAGATTGCAGGCCGGACTATCCCGAGTCGCCGATGCGCACCCTTTGCGGAGCGAACATGCTTGCGTCAAGCCAAAGGCTTTGCATTTCAATTGGAAGCGCTATCATTCTGGACTTGGAAGTAGAATTGCCAAAATCTCCAAATTTGTTAAACAGTCAAAACAACAGGGAGTAAACTATGGCGCAACAACGGCTAATCCAGGCAATCGGCAGAATTGAACGTGCTTTGAACCGCCTTGAACGCATGCCCGCATCTGCTGCCCAAAACGGCGACGGCGGCCAACTTGCCTCAAAGCATGACGCGCTCAAAGCCGAAACCCGGGCAGCGATCCGCGAACTTGATGCAATTCTTGCGAATGGTGCGAACTAATGGCTGATGTAAGACTGTCGATCGCGGGCCGTGAATATATCGTGACATGCAAGAATGGCGAAGAATCCCGTTTAATGGCACTGGGCGCCATGGTGGACGAAAAAGCCCGCGAGGCTGGCGGTCCGTCTGGAGGCCTGAACGAAAGCCGCCTGCTGCTGTTTTCGGCTTTGCTGCTCGCTGACAAATTGCACGACAATCCTTCCGGCAATGTTGCATCCGCTATAAAAAACGATACCGATCCGGCGGTCGAACAAGCCGCAGAAACACTAGAGAGATTAGCAGACCGGTTGGAAAGTTTGGCGCTGCGGCTTGAGAATTAAGATATCTGCGCTATATTGATCGTGGCGGGACTGCCCGGCACGAACTGATGAGAACATCCCTGAGGCGATTATTTATCTAAGGGAGCTGTCCCTGTTTGGATCCTGGTCCAGACTAAACGGCGCCCACCTGACGTTTTGGCGTCAGAGGATATTCCGGGAAACGACCCATGGTGGTTCCGCTAACGACTTGAGGACTGAATTCGGACATGGATACCGACAAAGCAACCATGCGCCGTACGTATCGCCAAAGGCGTGATGAATATGTGCGCTCATTAAGCGATCAAGACCGCCATGTCGCTTTTTCGCAAGTCCCCACCCCGCTGGGCGTCCATCTCCGTGCAGGATGCACAGTAGCAGGCTATATCGTCAAAGACAGCGAAGCAAGCCCGCAAGCCCTGCTAGAGGCCGCGCATGAACGCGGTTGCAATATCGCGTTGCCGCATGTCACCAGTCGTCTCGCGCCAATGCGATTCCTGCGTTGGCGGCCAGGTGACCCGCTCGTATCGGGAACATTTGGCTTGATGCAACCGGCAGCGGATGCCGAGCCGGTCTCACCCGACGTGGTTCTTGTCCCGCTTGTTGCATTCGACAGCCGCCTAATGCGGCTGGGTCAAGGTGCTGGCCATTATGACCGCGCGCTCAGCCTCTTGGCCGACGCTACCGCCATCGGAATTGCATGGTCTGTTCAGCATGCGCCTGCCATCGAAGCCGACCCATGGGATATCCCGATGGACGCCGTTTTAACCGAAAAATCCTGGATAACGTTATGAACCAGAACTCCCCCACCCCTAGCTGGCGCAAACCTGCAGGTATGTTCGCGATATTGCTACTGATCTGCGTGTGGGTCTTCGTGATTGTGAGCCTGTCGAATTATATAGACCAAATCCACATATTGGCCCAGGCCGTGGTGTACCTGGTTGCCGGCATAATCTGGATTGCGCCGCTAAGGCCGCTCATGATCTGGATGGAAACCGGCTCGTTCCGAGCACCCCACGAGGACTAACCTCAAAAAGGGTGGCGCGAGTGACGGGGCTCGAACCCGCGACCTCCGGCGTGACAGGCCGGCGCTCTAACCAACTGAGCTACACCCGCTTAAAGCGGTGGAGGCGCACTAGAAGCGGCGCAAGATTCTGTCAACGAACTTTCTCGGTGAAATTCCCCAAGCGCCAAATTCTGACGGCGCTGACGTCAGCATCCACTACCAGAAACAGTTGATGAAGCAGACCGAATTTTACAAATTGTTACGCATTATCTCATATTATATTGTATTATAACATATAGTTAGGTTGGTTAACGACCACACGCTGGGTTAACCGTTTCTTGACATTGTGCTGGTATAAATACGGGCATGATAACTGACCAGACCATATTCCCGCGCGCAAATTTCGCCATCCGCCGACTACCCTTTGCGGCTGTCGCATGGGCAATGCTGACCGTAAGTTCCCCCGCCTTTGCGGCAGGCACGCTGGCCGGAACCGATATCGATAACATCGCCGAGGCGACATATGACACGCCATCGGGACCGGTAACGATCCAATCCAATCTCGTGCGCATCAAGGTCGACGAGTTGCTGGATGTGACCGTGGTCACCACCGATCCGGGTGACATCACGACCGCGCCTGGTGCTACCGGCAATGTACAAACATTCCGAATTACCAACACCGGCAATGGCGAAGAAGCCTTCCGCCTGACGGCAAACACCGGCATTGGCGGCGATGATTTCGATCCCACGCTGACGCAAATCGTACTCGATACTAATGGTAACGGTGTTTATGATCCCGGCGTTGACACGGTCTATGTCGCAGGATCGAATGATCCGCTGCTTCAGCCCGATCAAAGCATCATTGCCTTTGTCATTACCAGCACGCCTGTCACCGTTACCAACGGCAACCGAGGTACCACTGGATTAACCGCAGTTGCGGTGACCGGAAGCGGAGCGCCCGGCACCAGCTTTGTCGGCGCGGGCCAAGGCGGCGGAAACGCCGTTGTCGGCACCACGGGCGCCGACGCGGATGCCAACAGCTTTCTTGCTGTTCAGGCAGCATCGCTGGCGCTCGTCAAATCGGCGACGATCGTTGATCCTTTCGGTGGAAACCGCCCGGTACCAGGCGCCGTTATCACCTACAGTTTAGTAGCAACCGTTTCCGGGGCAGGAACGCTCAATAATCTCGTCCTTACTGACCCTATTCCCGTTGGCACTGCCTATCAGACTGGGTCGCTGACGCATGAGGCCGCATCGTTGACCGACGCCGCAGATGCCGACGCTGGCAACTTTAATGGCACTCGGATTAGCGTTGCAGCCGGCAATGTACCTGCCGGGCAGACCAGAACCATAACGTTCAGAACGGTTATCCAATGATGAAATCACTCATAACCGCAATAATTGCGTTGATGGTCGCAATGCTCGGGGTTTCGGCGCACGCCGCAACCCCGCTGCAGCTTTCAAGCAATGTCTTTGTTGAAAAGCAAGTCGTTCGCGCCGACGGCACCCGGACGGTTGTGCTCGAAAAGCCCAACTTGGTTTTGCCCGGTGATAATCTGGTGTTTGTGGTCAAATATCGCAACGTCGGCACGGCCACGGCCAATAATTTCGTCGTCACCAACCCGCTGCCGCAGGCGGTTGCTTTCAACGGCACATCCGACGGTACCGAAATTGTTTCGATCGATGGTGGATTAAAGTGGGGGGCGTTGAAAACGCTGCGCATGGCGAACACCGATGGCACTTCGCGCGCCGCACAGCGCGGCGATGTAACCCATATCAAATGGAACTTAAATCAACCGCTTACCGCAGGCGCGGAGGGCAAATTGATCTTTCGTGGAATCGTCAAATGATTTTCGCGGGACCGTCTCGATTGCGGCGGAGTGGGCGCAATCATTTAAGTAGTGCAACAGGAGTAGCAAGCATGACCAGTAAGCTAAAGCTTCTCAGCGCTTCGTCCGGATTTGGCTTGATGCTGGCTTTTGCGAGCCCTGCATATGCTCAGAATACCGACGCGAATACGCTGATTACCAATAACGTTACCGTCAACTATCAAGTCGGCGGTGTCGCGCAAACGCCAATCGCGGCGCAAGACAATTTTCGCGTCGACCGTAAGATTTTGTTCTCGGTAGCTGAAAAGACAGCAACGGGTACGACTACGGTAACTTCTGGCCAGCAGGACCAGATCACTGCCTTTACGATCGTTAACAGCTCGAACGATACCCTTGATTTCTCACTAGCCGCGACCAACACTGCAAACGGCACGACAATCGGCGGCGGACGTGGAACAGACAATATCGACGTCGCAAACTTCGAATATGCGATTGATACCAATGGTAACGGCATTCTCGACGGGGCAGAGGCATTTGTCGGGTCGTTGACGCTCAACGACATCCTTAAGGGTGGCACGGTCCATGTCTTGGTTCGCAGCGACATTCCGGTCAGCGCAAACGGTTCGGTTGCCGTTGTTCAGTTGGCTGCAACTGCATTGAACAGCAATGGCACGGCGATTACGGCTGTCACCGACGCCACGGCCAATACTGCCGATACGACAAGTGGCACGTTCCAGACGATCTTCGCAGAAGATCTGACGCCTCTACAAGGTAACGCATCGCGCAATGGCGTTTCGTGGGCATGGGATGACTACACTGTGTCAGCTCCAGTTTTGTCTGTTGCCAAAACGAGCCGTATTATCAGTGACGGTGTCAGTGTTACCAACCCCAAGGCTGTTCCAGGCGCGGTTGTTGAATACTGCATTTCCGTTGCAAACGGTGCAGGCGGAGCAACTGCGACATCCGTGGCCATTTCCGACCTTGTGCCGGTGAATACCACTTATGTTGCCGGCTCGATCCGCGTAAACGCAACTGTAACGACGCCGGGGCCGACGCAGACTTGCTCTGGCGGTACGGCAGTTACTGATGCAGCCGACGCAGATGCCGGTGAATTTGGCACACCTACAGCGAACACCGCTTATGGCGATTTGACCAACATTGCGGCAAGCACGGCAAACGCCATGATTTTCCGCGTTACGCTGAACTAAGAAAGAAAATGGGCGGCGCGCGGACCTTCCGCCGTCGCCTTTTTCGCTCATGAAGCCATTAACCAAGATAATAATAAAAAGCGCTGGTGTGCTTGCGGCAGGAACGCTCCTTCCTGTCGCAAGCCTACCTGCGTTTGCGCAAGGTGCGCCGCAAATAATCACCAATACAGCAATGGCCGAGTGGACCGTGGGCGGACAAACGCTATCGCGGCCGTCCAATACCGTTCAATTCTCAGTTGAAAGTGCGCCTGCGACACCGCCGGTACTATCGCTGTTTCGTTTTTCCAAGGGCCCTGGTGCATCGCCAGCAGAATTGCCGCCAACGATGTGCACTGGCAGCAATGGACCAACCCCTGTCACTTTCGGCGGGGTCTATTCCGGTCTGGATACCAATCCCGCCAGCATTTTGCCGGCTACAGCCATTCGCGCGGGCGAACCATTGGTCATTCAGGTCGATCATGCGGCAAAAAACATCAATCCTGGCGTGATTGATCAGTTTGATGTCGTGATAGCCACCCCCAATGGAGACAGGGAGCGTATTACGCTGACCGAATCTGCCGTTAACAGCGGCAGGTTTACCGGTTTCATCATGACAAAGGCAGCCCCCCCACCTCCGGTCATCGGCGATTGCGCACTTTCGGTGCGACCCGGTGACACTGTAGACGTCGAAATCGACGATTCCGGCACGGGAGTCGTCGTTGGGACGCAGCCGGTGGAGATACTGGTCGACCCGTTCGGGGTAAGTTTCGACAGCGGCGATGGCGCGCCGGTAGATGGCACCACGGTGACAATTGTGGATGCTACAACGGGGCAGCCTGCCACTGTTTTTGGCGACGACGGCGTCTCGGCTTTCCCCAGTACGCTTGTGACTGGGAGTACGGTAACCGACAGTAGCGGCAGAATTTATGCTTTTACTTCAGGGTTTTATCGTTTTCCATTTTTGCGACAGGGGACTTACAGGCTGATCGTGACGCCACCTGCCCCGTATAAATTTCCATCGGTGGCGACACCGGCCGAGCTGGCGCCTTTGATCAGGCCTGACGGCGGTCCGTTCACGATCGCTCCCGGGTCGTACGGAGGCACGATTACGCTTTTCGACCCGGCCCCTGTGAGGATAGACATCCCACTCGACCGGCCCGGCGGGGCTTTGAAGCTGAGCAAAGTGACCTCGACAGCTACGGCTATGCCCGGAGATGTTGTTCAGTACCGCGTCTCAGTGTCCAATCCCGACCGTATACGCAATTCTGGCCCAGTTACGGTGACTGACCGCCTGCCAGCGTCTATGCGCTTGCGCCAAAATAGCATTCGTTATCAGGGTGTTAGTATCATTCCCACGGTTACGGCCGATGGCAGCAGTTTCAGTGTTGCCCTGCCCCCATTGGCGGGCGGTGCTTCTGGCTTGCTCACTTATTTAGCCGAAGTTCGGCAGGACGCGCGCCCCGGCGATGCGATCAACCTTGCATCGGCAGCCGATAATCGCGGCACGTCCAGCGGTACCGTCGATGCCATCGTGCGCATCGTGCGCGACGGCATTAGCGAACGTTTCACGCTTGTTGGCAGGGTCACCGAAGGCGGATGCACGCTCGATCCGCGCAAAGCCAATGGCATTCAGGGCGTCCGCGTGATGCTTCAGGACGGCACCTACACCGTCACTGATGACGACGGCCGCTATCATTTCGAAGGATTGATCCCGGGTCTTCACGTGGTCCAGATCGACCCGGTCAGCTTCCCGCTCGACATGGCACCCATCGATTGCGCGAAGAACACGCGCAGCGCTGGTAATGAGATTTCCCGCTTTGTCGAAGGACGCGGCGGCAGCCTGAAACGCGCTGATTTCCGGGCAAAAACTATTCCGGCACGCGCGCCGATCAACAGCAATGCCAAGCCATTGCCGCCTGCGCCAACCGACGCTGACGCCGCTGGTGCAGAGCGAGACTGGACCGCTGGCCTGACACCCGGAGCCGGATTTGTCTTCCCGGAAACCGACTATAACCCGCGCGTCAAGGCGATCCGCATTGCCGTCAAGCATCGCCCGGACCAGAAGGTTCAGCTGTCGCTCAACGGCAAGCCTGTCAGCGCGCTGAACCTCGACGGTCTGAAGAAAAGCCCTGATGGCACCGTCTTTGTCAGTGTGTGGCGCGGCGTGGTCATCGAGGAAGGTAATAACCAGATTAGCGCCAAGATCGTCGATGCCGTCGAAAATGTGGTCGAAACGCTGGATCGCAATGTTTATTTCGCGCTGCCGCCGATCCAGGCGCAGTTCATCAAGGAACATTCGGTACTTGTCGCTGACGGTATCACCCGCCCGCGCATCGCGTTTCGCCTTACCGACCGGGCAGGCAAGCCGATCCAGCAGGGCGCAACCGGCGATTTCAGCGTCAATGCGCCCTACAGAGCAGCGCTGGACGCCGATGCGGAGCAAGCGAGCCAGTTGAGTGGTCTTGAGCGCGCCAGTGCCGTGTGGCGCGTCCACGACGACAATGGCCTTGCCTATGTCGAACTAGAGCCGACGACCGCGTCGGGCACCGTCGCGCTTAGCTTCAATTTCCAAAACGGCCAGACCAAGCGGGAACAGCGTATCGAAACCTGGCTCGATCCGGGCGATCGCCCTTGGACCGTGGTTGGTTTTGCCGCTGGCACTGTTGGCTTCAACAAGCTTTCCGAAGGCCTAGAGACTCTCGTCGATGACGACGACCAGTTGAACCTCGACGGCCGCATAGCGCTTTATGCCAAGGGCCGCGTGACCGGCAAATGGCTGATGACGATGTCCTATGACAGCGATAAGAAGGAAGATGAAACCCGCTTTGCTGGCGTCATCGACCCGCGCCGTTACTACACGATCTATGCCGACCGCACTGACCAGCGTTATGACGCGGCATCGGTTCGCCGCCTGTATTTGAAGCTTGAGCGTCCGCAATTCTACGCCTTGTTCGGCGACTATCAGACCGGCATCGACGAGCCAGAACTCGCGCGCTACCAGCGCTCGTTCAACGGCATCAAAGCCGAATATCGCAGTGATTCCATCCAGGCGACTGCGTTCGGTTCAGACACGCCATACCGCTATCGCCGCGAAGAAATCCAGGGCAACGGCTTGTCCGGCCCTTATGCATTGGCTGCACGCGACATCGTTGCAAACAGCGAGCGGATCACCATCGAGACACGCGACCGCCTGCGCGGTGACCGGATCATCGACAGCAAATCGCTGTTCCGCCATATCGATTATGACATCGATTATCTCGCTGGGACCTTGCGTTTTCGAGAGCCAATATTGTCACGCTCAAGCGGTCTCGACCCACAGTTCATCATCGCCGAATATGAAATCGACGGCGTTGGCCAGCGCGTTGCCAATGCAGGTGGCCGCGTGCGCTGGACCAGCAAGGACGGCAAGCTGCAAGTCGCTGCAACGGGCATCCATGACGAAAGCGACATCGCCAAAACCGATCTGCTCGGCGCTGACATCGTCTACCGTCCGGGCACTGGGACCGAGATCCGCGCGGAATTCGCCGGCTCCAGCGGTCAAGCCAAACGCAACAGCGGCGCGACGAGCGCAGGTGGTGCAACCGCATGGTTGGTCGAAGCCGAGCATCACGACGAAAAGTTCGACGTCCTTGCCTATGTCCGTGAGCAGCAGGCAGGCTTCGGTGTCGGTCAGCAAAACCGCGGCAATATCGGCACGCGAAAGTTCGGCGTCGATGGCCGGGTGCGCATCACCGAAAAGCTCTCGGCCTCGCTTATCGCCTATCAGGAAGAATTTTTCGGGCAAGACGCACGCCGCCGGGCCGCGCTTAGCGAGCTTGAATATACCGATGGCGACACGACGTTGCGCGCTGGTCTCACTTACGCAAACGACAAACTGGCGGACGGCACGACCAACACATCCACGCTCGCCAAGCTAGGCGCATCGCAGCGCTTTTTCGACAACAAGCTCGAACTGTCGGCACAGACCGAATTCGCGCTGGGCGATCAGGACGACAGCATCGACTTCCCTGCCCGCCACAACATCGCCGCGCGCTTCCAGGTCAAAAAAGACATTGCGCTGATCGCCGGATACGAGATCGCCAAGGGCGAGAATATCGACGCGCGCACAGCACGCATTGGTTTCGACGTCGCGCCTTGGTCGGGCGGTCGACTGCTCAGCAGCATCAACCGTCAGGATATCACAGAATTCGGCCCGCGTACATTTGCGGCATACGGCCTCGCGCAATCGTTCAAGATCAGCGAAAAATGGTCGGTCGACTTCACGCTGGACGGTAACGAGACGATTGGCGGCTTCGACCGCGCTGATTTGGTCAATCCCGACCAGCCAGTGGCCTCAGGTGGCTTCCTGGGCAGCGATGGCAGCCTGACTGAGGACTTTATGGCTGTTACTGCTGGAGCGACCTTCCACGGCGATCGCTGGAGCTGGACAGGCCGCGCAGAATATCGCGACGGCGAGATTACCGACCGTTATGGCATCACGACCGCTATCCTGCGCCAGATCGGCGAAGGACGCGCCGTAGGCGGCCTGCTCAGCTGGTTCCGCGCCAAGGAACAGGGCGGCGCAACCACGACGACCGCACAGGCCGAAATCAGCTGGGCCCACCGCCCGGCGGACAGCCAGTGGTCATTCCTCAACAAGACCGAATTTCGTTATGACGCCGTGCGCAATGCTGTTGCCGGCCTTCCCGGCCCGATTGGCGGCGCAGTTCTTGAAATCGATGGCGACGCCAAATCGCGCCGTGTCATCAACAGCTTGTCGGTAAATTACACGCCAATCGACGATGATGACGGTAATTTCATTGAGCGCGGCGAATATGCGTTGTTCTGGGGAACGCGCTACGCCACCGACCGCTTTGGCCGCGACGATGTCAAAGGCTGGAGCAACGTCGTTGGCGCTGATTTCAAGTTCGACCTGTCCGATGTTGCCGATATCGGCGCAGCCGGCACCGTGCGGATTGGCACCAACGGCAAGAACATTGCCTATTCGGGTGGACCAGTACTAACCGTGGCGCCGTTCAAGAATGCCAATATTTCATTGGGTTACAATATCGTCGGTTTCGAAGACCGTGACTTCGAAGAGGCGCGATACACCCGCTCCGGGCCGTTCGTGACCTTCAAGTTGAAGTTCGACCAGAATAGTCTCGCTGGCTTCAAGTTCTAAGCCGCGCAGCCCGCTTCCTTCCACGCCAGGGAAGGATAAGGGTCAGTCGGCAAAGAGCAGAACCGGGGTTTCTATGAGTTTTTTGAGTGCCTGCACGTAGGATGCAGCGTCCCACCCGTCCACGACGCGGTGATCGCAGCTGATCGACAAGTTCATAAGTTTGCGTGCCTCGATTGAATCGCCGACAAACATCGGCCGTTCAACGATCTTGTTAGGGCCGATTATAGCCACTTCAGGGCGGTTTATCACCGGCGTGGTGGCGACACCTCCCAGCGGGCCCAAAGATGTCACAGTGAGCGTTGATCCTGACAATTCCTCGCTTTTCGCGGTCCCGTTCCGCGCTGCATCGGCCAAACGGCCGATTTCCATCGCTAATTGCCAGATATTGCGGTCCTGAGCATCGCGAATGACAGGGACCATCAACCCAGCGTCCGTCTGCGTAGCCATGCCCAAGTGGACGGCGCCATAGCGCGTCACAACGCCCGATTCATCGTCAAAGCGCGCGTTTATCATCGGAAATTGCGGAACGCTCTTGCAGATCGCGACGATTAGCAGCGGCAGCATCGTAAGTTTTGGCTTTGAACCGCGATTTGCATTTAAATCCGTGCGCATTGCTTCGATTTGAGTGACGTCAATTTCTTCCACATAGGTGAAATGCGGAATGTGACGCTTCGATGCAGCCATATTGTCGGCAATGCGGCGGCGCATGCCGATGACCTTGATCGCCTCGTCTTCGCGTTTTGCGGATGCCGAAGCGCGGTAGCCTTGGCCTGATCCATAGCTCAAAAACGCATCGAGATCCGCATGGCGTACATGCCCGCCTGCCGTCTTGACGTCAGTCAAATCAACACCCAAATCCTTTGCACGAGCGCGAACGGCAGGCGATGCGGTAATCGTCGCGGGTGACTGAAGCGCAGGACTTTCCTGCATTTTGGGCACTTCAGCCTTAACAACTTCAAGCGTCGCCACAGGTTCAGGCGCTTGTGGCACTTCGTCGGCAACTGTTGCCGCGAGGACTGGTTCTGCGGACACCGCGGGTGTTGTGTGACTGACGTCACTGACGTCACCGACGTCACTCGCCGTTTCGATCTCCACCAGCATGGAACCAATGGCAATCACGTCGCCTGCCTCGCCTGCCACCTTCGTTACGATGCCCGACACCGGGCTTTCCATTTCGACCGTTGCCTTGTCGGTCATCATGTCGGCAAGCGGCTGGTCCTCTGTGATCATGTCGCCAACCTTGACGTGCCATGCCACGATTTCCGCCTCGGCTATGCCTTCGCCAATGTCAGGCAGGTTGAATGTAAATTTTGCCATCAGCTCGGGTCCTTCATAATCTTGTCAAACGCACGCGCAAGACGCACCGGTCCTGGGAAATAGGCCCATTCAAGGCTGTGCGGGTAAGGCGTGTCGAATCCGGTCACGCGTTCGATGGGCGCTTCGAGATGAAAGAAGCAGCGCTCCTGCACCTGCGCCGCGAGTTCGGCGCCAAAGCCACTGGTGCGCGTAGCTTCGTGGACAACCATGCAGCGCCCTGTTTTTTTTACCGACGCCTCAATGGTTTCGATGTCGAGCGGCAACAGGGTGCGAAGGTCGATGATCTCGGCATCGATGCCGTGTTCTTCGACTACCGCCTTCACCACATGTACCATCGTGCCGTACGTCAGGACGGTAACCGCCTGCCCTTCCCGAACGACCGAAGCTTTTCCGAGTTCAATCCGGTAATGCCCTTCAGGAACCGCACTACCTTCATGTTTCGACCAAGGCTCGACGGGGCGATCGTAATAGCCGGTAAATGGGCCGTTATAGATACGCTTGGGTTCGAAAAACACGACCGGGTCATTATCCTCGATTGCCGCGATCAGCAGGCCTTTCGCATCATATGGCGTCGCTGGAATGACAGTCTTGATTCCGCAAATATGCGTGAATAGGCTTTCGGGGCTCTGGCTGTGAGTTTGGCCGCCGAATATCCCGCCCCCAAACGGTGAGCGCACCGTCATCGGGCAGATAAAATCGCCTGCCGACCGGTAGCGCATCCGCGCAGCTTCGCTGACCAACTGGTCAAGCCCGGGATAGATATAATCGGCAAACTGGATTTCAGGAACTGGCCGCAGACCATAGGCGGCCATGCCGACGCCAACGCCAATGATACCACATTCGGTGATTGGCGTGTCGAACACCCTCGTCTTTCCGTGCTTTTTCTGCAAGCCCGCGGTCGCCCGGAACACGCCGCCGAAATAACCGACATCTTCGCCAAGCACGACAACTTCGGGGTCGCGCGTGAGCATGACGTCCATCGCGCTGTTAATGGCCTCGATCATGTTCATAGTTTTGGTTGGAGTGTCAGACATTATTGCGCCTTCCACTCTGAGCCGAACTTGTCGCGTTGCTCCTCAAGAACTTGCTCGCATTGCTCCTTTAAATGCCAGGGCATATCTTCAAAAACATCCTCGAACATAGTTTCGAACGAATGGTGGAGGCCGTGCCCCAATATGCCGTTTTTCTCGGCCTCTTTCTGGATTGCCTTCACTTCGTCGGACAATTCTGTCGCAAGCGCCAGATGGCGTTCTTCATCCCATTCACCAAGCGCAATGAGATGCGCTTTCAACCGATCGACGGGGTCGCCTAGCGGCCATTCGGCATATTCTTCCGCAGGGCGGTATGCATTGGGGTCGTCGGACGTCGAATGCCCCTCTCCGCGATAGGTGAAATATTCAATCAGCGTCGGGCCGTTATTGGTGCGCGCACGGTTGGCGGCCCATTCCATCGCCGCATATACCGCTAGAACATCGTTACCATCTACGCGTAAACCAGCGATGCCATAGCCTATCGCGCGCGCCGCGAAGGTCGTACGCTCACTTCCAGCAAAACCTGAAAAAGAAGAGATAGCCCATTGATTATTAACAACCTGAAAGATAACGGGCGCGTTGTAAACTGCGGCAAAGGTCAACGCGCTGTGGAAATCGCCTTCCGCCGTGGAACCGTCTCCGCACCAGACCGCAGCAATGCGCGTATCGCCGCGCGACGCAGATGCCATCGCCCAGCCCACGGCTTGCGGATATTGCGTTGTCAGGTTGCCAGAAACGCTGAAAAACCCATAATCCTTGGCCGAGTACATGATCGGCAACTGACGGCCCTTCAGCTTATCGCCGCGATTTGAATAGATCTGGTTCATCATCTCGATGAGCGGATAATCACGCGTAACTAGAATGCCTTGCTGGCGATAGCTTGGAAAACACATATCATCGCGTTGCAACGCCATCGTGGTAGCAACCGATGTTGCCTCTTCGCCATAGGACTTCATGTAAAAGCTGGTCTTGCCCTGCCGCTGCGCGCGAAACATGCGGTCGTCAAAGGCGCGCAATGTTAGCATTTTGCGCAGCATCAATCGAAGCTTGTCAGCATCGAGACCAGGATTCCAACTGCCTGTTGCCTCATTGTCATCGCCCAAGACCCGCACCAGTCCGTAAGCCAGATTGTGGATATCGGCGGGTATAACCGCCTCATCGGGACGTGCAATCACGTCCACGGGTGGCACAAAAACATCGCTGAAATCTGGCTTGTCACCGGGCCGGAACTTTGGCTCGGGCACATGCAGATGCAATGGCGCAAGATTATCCTTTGGGCGCTGCGCCATATTGCTCTCCTCACTCCTTGCGAGCCGTGTCCGACTCACGAACTTTATTGTCAGCGATTGTTATATTATTTCAACTAATCCCTTAGGTCAATATGACTGACCTAAATGCCCCTTACACCGCAACAGGCGCAGAAATATGAGCTTGAGGGGCATAATCGAGCACTTCGAAATCTTCGACTACGAAGTCGAAAATACTGCCCGGGGTGCGCAGAAGTTTCAATTTAGGCGCGCCCATGGGTATCCGCGCCAATTGTGCTTCAACCAGATCGACATGGTTGAGGTAGAGATGTACATCGCCGCCCTGCCAAATAAGTTCACCCGCCTGATATCCGCACACCGCCGCCAGCATCCGCGTAAGCAAAGCTGCGGAAAACGCGTTGAAGGCAAAGCCGAGACCGAGGTCGCACGAACGCTGAAACAGTATGCAGCTTAGAACGCCATCAGCGACATGAAACTGATAGGTTTTATGGCATGGCGGCAACGCCATCTGATCGAGCTCAGCTACGTTCCAGCCTTCGATAATATGCCGCCGTGAACCTGGGTTGTTTTTCAGGCTCTCGACCAGCGCACTGACCTGATCGATCCCCTTATCCGCACGCTGGTATAGCCCCTCGCCCACTGGCAGATAACGCGGCCAGTTCACCCATTGCGCGCCGTAAACCGGTCCCAAATCGCCCCATTTCGCAGCAAATTCAGCGCTATCGACAATCCGCGCCTCGAAATCCTCTTGCGAAATATCGCTGCCCGTTTCGCGCCGGTAACGGTCGAGCGGCCAGTCGGTCCAAATTCTGACTTTCTGCTGCAGCAGCGGGCGAATGTTGGTGTTGCCAGTGAGAAACCACAACATCTCGCGCGTGGCGGTCTTCCAGAACACACGCTTGGTGGTGAGCAACGGCACGGCATCATCGGCAAGCGAAAACCGCATTGTCGCGCCGAACAAGGCTTTGGTCCCCACGCCGGTGCGATCGCGCTGAACAATGCCCTCAGTCCATATCCGCCGCATCAGCGACAGATATTGCTCTTCATAATGCGGTGTTTCGCCCATGTTCCGGACGCTAAGCTGACCTAGTGATTCTGGCAACCACCCGGCGATTAACTATTGGCTTGAAAGGCCAAAGTGCGAGATTTATAGATTACGCGTGGCCCACCGGTAATTGCCTAGTGTGGGCTTGGGTCGGGAAATAGCTCAGCCTGGTAGAGCACTGCCTTCGGGAGGCAGGGGCCGGAGGTTCGAATCCTCTTTTCCCGACCAAATTGGGTTATTTATGGGTGATAGGCATGTTCCGTGTCGCACCGCATATTACTGGGGTAACATCATTTTTTCCCTTTGCGGTTTTTTCGCGCCGCATATTTGGCATCACGTTCCAGCTTGCGCTCTTCTTCCGTTTTCGAAGCTAAATTCGCTTCTGCTTCGGCACTTTTTTCAGCTTGTTCGCGCTTTTGCATTTTTTCAAGTTCGCGGGCTGCCAGCTTCTCTTCGCGCGCCTTCGCTTTGGCAGCTTCCCGGGCTTCAGCAGCTTGACGCCGAATAGCCAATTCCGCTTCGTCGACCGGAGGTTTTGCGCGCAGCTGCTCGAGTGCGGCTTGCTTTGCCTTTTTAGCTAATGTGGTACGCTCTTGAAACGATGGCTCTTTGTAGGACGACATAAGTGAACTATTTTCCGATTGATGTGATGTAGCCGCGTTGATGGGCCGTTATGCCCATAGAGGCATTGAGCTTTACTTTAAATGGCAAAGATTGATCGGGCAAATCTGAAACCCGAACCAGCATGTCGGAAAACGTCACGAACAAGCTCGGAACACACGGTCGCCTTCATCGTGACCATTTAGCGTTTGAGATGCTCTTCAATCTAAACATACTGCGGCTTTCAGCACGCGAGACGGTAGTTGCAAACGTTCTCTTAACCATTCCTTGAGGTTCTCTGGGTATCGCGAAGCTCATGCATGCGCGCATTGTCATTGTAGACGATCGATCGACCAACCTGCGCGTTTACGCGCAATATGTGGCGATGATGGGTCCGGAATTTTCCGCCAAATGTTTCCACAGCGCAGTGGAGGCTCTCAAATGGTTGGAAAATGAACCCGCCGACCTCCTGATTGTCGATTATCGAATGCCGGAAATGAACGGCGCGGCGTTTATCAGCAAAATACGCGCACGGACTGTGGGCGCGCATATACCGGCAATCATCATCACCGCACGCCAAGACCGAGAGTGCCGGATTAGCGCACTTGACGCAGGCGCGACAGATTTCCTGCAAAGCCCGGTGTCGCACATCGAGTTTCGTGACCGCGCGATCCTGCTGCTGGGACAGCATCAAAAGCAGCAAGCGTTGAAGCAATCCCTTGCCTCGCCACACAGTCCGCAAAATGAAGACGGGCATGAACGCGAAGGCAAGTCGATGCTTGAACAGATTATCGACACGACGCCGATCTTGATCAACGCAACCGACCGAAATGGAAAATTTCTTTTTCTGAATTCCTATCAAGCTGCACTTTTTGGACGTGATCCCGAGCAGTTGATTGGGCGTTCCATAGCCGAAATAATGGCCCCCGAGTTGGTTGAACGCGAAGTACGACGGAACAATGTCATTTTGGAAACCGGTATTTCCATACCAAACTATGAAGAAAAATTCGTCAGCGAAGGAATCGAGCTAACATTCCATTGCAACAAATCGCCTCTGCTCAACAAAGATAATCAGACGATTGGGATATTGACCACCGGTCTGGATATCACCGCGCGGAAGTTCGCCGAAGAACATCGCGCGCATCTGGCGCTACACGACATGCTCACCGGCCTGCCTAACCGCACCTTGCTCTCCGAGCGGATGCGGGTCGCCATTGAAAACTGCAATACTACCGGAAAAAATGCCGCGTTGCTGCTTCTGGATCTTGACCGGTTCAAGGTCATAAACGACACTCGTGGGCATCAAGCAGGCGACATTCTGCTCCGCCAGGTTGCCGAGCGTCTTAGCGCCGTTCTCGATGCAGATGGATTTGCTGCGCGGATCGGCGGCGACGAATTTGCTATCATCCTTACCAATCTCGACAATCAGGCCGATGTAGCGACCAGCTGCAGTCAAATCCTGAGCCGGATCGGCGAACCCTATTCGATAGGCGGCGTAGAACAGCTTATCGGCGCAAGCATCGGCATTGCGCTTATTCCGGAAGACGGAACCTCGGCGAACGAACTCCTACGTCTGGCTGACTTGGCGATGTATGAGGCGAAGTCTTCGGGACGAAACCGTTTCTGCTTTTTTTCACCACGCATGAACCAAGTCGCGCAGCTGAATGCCGGCGTCGAAAGCGACCTTCGAGAAGCGTTGAATCACGACCAGCTGTTTCTTGAATATCAGCCTATCGTGGATATCGCGACGGGTAATTATGTCGGTCTCGAAGCGCTATTAAGATGGCAACATCCGGTTCGAGGGCGGCTCGTCCCCATAGATTTTATTCGGGTCGCAAATGATTCCGGGCTCATTGGCCGCATCGGACAATGGGTTGTGGGCAAAGCATGTGCACAAATTGCCGAATGCGAAGCTGACGGCATCGTGCTCCCCCATATCGCAGTCAATGTTTCGCCAAAACAGTTCCAGTACAGCAATATGTGCACTGACATTCTGGAGCAGATCGCCCGATATGATATTGCGCCTGGTAAGCTAGCGATCGAAATCACCGAGGAGTTGCTGCTCGACCACAATCAGGAAGTGCACGAGCAACTTGAACGATTGCGCGATGGCGGCGTGGGTATTTCTATCGATGATTTCGGCACAGGCTATTCATCGTTGCAATATCTGCGAGACTTGCCGGCCACCCGCCTGAAGATTGACCAAACATTCATTTCGCGGATAGAAAATTCATCGGCTGACCGCGCAATCATCTCTACGATTGCGCATCTCGCGCACGCGCTTGACATGCGCGTAGTTGCGGAAGGCGTGGAGACCGAAGCCCAATTTGCCTTATTGCGTGCATCGGGCTGTGACGAGGTTCAAGGCTTTCTTTTAGGGCGGCCGATGTCGGTGACTGATTTGCGCCGACTGTTTGCCAACGGCGGCGCACGTTTCGAAATCGGTGCCAGATGATTACGTATCTGAAACGGCTTCGCGGGGACCTTAGCCCGGAACAGGAAATCTTACGAAATCGCCTCGTGATGGGTAGCGTGTCAGGCTTCGGCTGTTACTTTTTTGCCTTTGATGCGGTTATCTTTTCAGCATTTTTTGCATATCTATCGTTCAACGCGTGCCTTTACGCGATGCAAAAGCGGGAATTGTGGAAGCCCGAAGAAAGATGGTTTGCGGCCATTATTCTCGACGTCTTGATGGCCTTTGCGGTGATGCTGCGCGAGCCTGAGCACATGTCAATTTTTTACCCACTCGTCTTGTGGATGATTCTGGGAAATGGTTTCAGATACGGCGTAAAATGGTTGTTTGTCGCAGCATCTTTGTCGGCCGTCACCTTTGGCATCGTCGTAATGACGACTGCCTATTGGCAGCAGAATTTTTCTTTGGGCATGGCCCTCGCTCTGGCCCTGGTTGTCATTCCGGCTTATTGCTCCACGCTCATCCGTAAAATATCCCACGCTAAAGAGCAGGCTGAAATGGCGAGCAAGGCAAAAAGCTACTTTTTGGCCAGCGTCAGCCATGAACTGCGCACGCCGCTTAACGCAATCATCGGTTACGGCAACCATCTCCGCCAGTCCGACATGCCGCGAGGGCAAAAAGAAATGGTTGAAGCAAGCGTATTGGCGGGCGAGCATCTCCTCAACCTGATTGAACAGCTCATCGAGGTAGCAAAAACCGGCACGGGTTCGGCGCAGATCAAGACGTCTTCTTTCAGGCCAACCGAATTGATCAGCGAAATTCGCCATATCATGCAGGCACCCGTGCAGGATAAGGGTCTTTCCTTCTATCTCCAAGCTGAGCCGCTGAGCGACCGGATGATTGATGGCCCGACCGATGTTCTTCGCAACATATTGTTGAACCTGGTCGGAAATGCAGTAAAATTTACCGAGGCCGGCAATATCTCGATCAGCAGCGGATTTTGCACACACAAAGGCGAGGAACATATCTGGTTTGAAGTGAGCGATACTGGAATCGGTATCGCGGAAACAGCAATTGAGCGAATATTCCAGCCATTCCAGCAAGCTGATGACACCGTGCTGAACCGGTTCGGCGGAACCGGGCTTGGACTTGCGATATGCAAACAGTTGGTTGAGCAGGTCAACGGGCGAATCTTGGCTGAGAGCAAGCTTGGCCAAGGAAGCAAATTCCGGATCGAAGTTCCGGTAAAATCACTCGAACAATTACCCGATGATGCAAACGCGTCAGCCGATGTCGTAAACATAATTTCATTCGGCGACTTGCCACCCACACTATTGGCAAGCGCTCAATCGCAAGAAAATGTCATGTTGCGTCATATTCGTTGCGCCAGTGGCTGCGACCTTGTTCAGGCATTACATGGCATTGATCTGGATAAATACCAGATTGCGCTCATTTCGGAAGAGATGGCAAAAACTTTGGAGCCCGATGACGCAATATGGGGAATCTTTGCTGAGTCTGCCATCGCGCCAGTTTTGGTTTCGCAGGGCGGTGAAATAGAAGTTGGGGAAATCGCGCTGCGTGCGGCATTCGCCTCGATTTTGCCTCCTTCGGCCAATTTTGCAGAGTTGCGCAGTGCGATCCGGATCGGATGCTCGTTTTCAAAGCATCAAAAATCGCATGTAGACGAGGAGGTTCGCGCAGAGCCGCTTTATTGCTCCAGAAAAATTTTGGTGGCCGACGATAACCGGACCAACCGCAATGTTTTAGGCGCAATACTGGGCGCGGTGGGACATGTGGTAAAAATGGTTACCGACGGCGATGAAGCGCTTGATGCCCTTGAAAACGAGGAATTTGACGTCCTGCTGCTCGACATCAATATGCCACGGTTGAACGGTATTGATACGTGCACGATGTGGCGGCAGATTGAAGGCGGACGTCGCCATCTGCCGATTGTCGGGGTGACAGCTGATGCTACGGCAGAAACTGAACAACGGTGTAAAATTGCTGGTATGGACCTTCGTATAACCAAACCCGTTGATGCAAAGCTACTGCTGTCAACAATCGAACAGCTGTGCGGAACTGCCGCACTTGAAGACAAAGCTGTCAACAGCGCTACTGATCCTTTGGATGTTGTCGTACCAATTGTCCGACCGCAGTCTTCGATGACGGCGGCTATCGACCATGCCCAATTCCAATATCTCCAAAGCATCGGAGACGACGAATTTGTTCGTGGAATGGTCGAAGGCTTTTTGCAAGACGCTGAAGAAACACTTGCTCCTCTCCAACAGGCTGTGAACCAGCGTAAAGTTCAAGACTTCCGGTTCTATGCGCACGCAATAAAAAGTTCATGCAACAATATGGGCGCTAAAAATCTTGCGGAACTATGCGGCCATCTGGAAAAAATCACCGAAGCAGATTTTGATGATCATCGCTTTATCTACCTTGATAAAATCGAGACTGAACTCGCAAAAGTCATCGCGGCCCTTGATATCCTAGCTGATCGAAGTGTGGATCAGTTGCCCAAACAATCTGTCAGGTAACAGCTTTCAAGCTACGCTGGATCCGACGTTCCTGTGCATCAGCTAGGCGCTCCATCTTCCGGACATCTACTTCGGTCAAAGTCATAGCAGTCTCTGCCCAGATATTGGTTATCCGCAGCAATTCTTCCAGCTCGACCGGGCTTGAAACCCGGCGGGCCAAATAAACCGCGCGCTCCGCTGCGAAGCGAGAGCGTCCGCGTTGACAATAGTCGACAATCGCTGCTTCGCCCTGCCCGTCTTCAACCAGGATGTCCACGATACCGAGTTCGTACAGCTCTTCTGCGGTGTGGATTTTGCCATCGAGGATAAAGCTTTCTGCCATTTTGCGACCGACCCTGCGAATGAGGAAACTATATGCGCCCATGCCCGGGAACAGATTGAATATTATTTCCGGCAAACCCATCCGTGCGCTGCGTTCTGCAACAAGTATATCGAAAGCCAAAGCATGTTCAAACCCACCGCCCAAGGCATCGCCTTGCACCAGCGCCATTGTGATTATCGGCGCGCCAAATCCGTGCGAATTGGCATATTGCATGCGGACGCATGTTTCAGCGTAGCTGCGCATGGCCGCTAGATCACGCGTACGAATACATTCGGCAAAATGCCGCAAATCGCCGCCAAGATTATAGATCCCAGGCGTCTTTGATCCGCATACAAAATAGCGCAGATCTTCGGGACCGCCATTAGCCGGCATCGCATAGTTATTCGCGATCCAATCCTGAACCTGCTGTATTTCTGCACCAAGACTGTAGGTGTAACTCGGCCTGCCGGTCTGGTTCATGAAACACCAGAAAATCTGGTCTTCCTGATCATGCCGGACCGAGATTTCACGAAAATTTCGCCCAGTAATGGGCACGCCAAGCACACGTTCCTGTAACGCAAGAGTCGTTTTTTCAACAGCGCCATCAATGACGCGGGAGTGGAATGCCATAAAGCCCCCGATAAATCAGTGTATGGCCACCCCAACCACGTTGGATTGATAGCATAAAATACGGAATAACAACGCTAAAAATGGTAAAAGCCCATCTTTCTCTTCAAAGCTATCCTATAAGTATAGGAATTTTAACGTTAAAAGTTCATCAGGGCTGTTGAAGAGCAACGATTATCGGCGTCGTAAGCAACGGTACCAGCTGCAACGCATCCTTGAACAGCCTGCGGGCCGTTGAATCACCAACAACTACAACGTCATTTGCGAACACTTCGGGATCGCTGTAAATACCACGACGTATTGATTTAAGATTATAAAGCGCTGCCATTTTTTGACCGTTTACGGTCCGGAAAATAACAACGTCGTCCAATTTGGCGAACTCGGCAGTGCCTTTTGCGACAGCGACCGCGCGCATCAGCGTCATTTTTCCAATTACGGGGTATAATCCTGGCTCGCGAACCTGCCCATCGATCGTGATGACCTGGCTGACGGTTTCTTTCAAATTTACCGTGACTTGCGGATCACGCACATATTGCCCTCGCAACCGGCTCTCGATTTCTTCCTCAAGCTCTCCCGGTGTTTTACCCGCTGCTTCCAGGATTCCTGCAAGCGGAAACGAAATGCGGCCGCCCGCGTCGGTTTGCACTTCCTGCTTGCTCAATTCCTGAATTCCGAAAACATCGATCGTCAGTTTGTCGAATGGTCCAATCAAATAGGGACGGTTCTGTTCAAACAAGTCAAGCCTTGTAGGTTCGGGAAGTCCGTCGCTCTCAACGATCTTTACGTCCGATACACTGCCAGCGCCGCCCAGTTGCGAACCGCCGCACGAGGCCAGCGCAGTTGACAAAAACAGAAGCAAGAATTGGTTGCGCATAGGTCTTCCCATTATCGATTGTGAAAGCCTGCTAGCGAATGGGCGCAGGTAACGCCACCCCTTTTGATGACGGATAAAACGTTTGAAATGGCGGAGAGATAGGCCGCCAAACTATCATCCCGAAACGTCACGACGCATCCCCATAATCATCCGGTGATTACCCCTTTTGGATGATGATCGCCCGAAGTCACACCTTGCATTTTTCCGTTTAAATACATTGATGCGGTAGCATTTTGCTTGGGAAAAGCCCGTTTTTGTGGCGTTTTTTTACAACCGGCGGACATACCTACGGATAATTGCCAATTTATGTAACGCAATTATGTAACGCTATGTTTGCAAACCATTGCGTGACACTATCAGCCCTTGGGTCGGCTGGTCCCCGGAGCGGCGCGTCGATAACGGCGGCCGCTCCGGGCTGTTTTTCCAATGCCAACATCCTCATGCATCATTGCAATAGCCTTCCCCAGTGTCTAGTTCCATTACCTACAGCTATGAGCTTGTTCTTGGATATGGTGTATCACTGATCGGGTAAGCTAAGTAAAAACGTTTCAATCAAAAAAAACGGCCCCGAAGGGCCGGTATGAGTTCTAGGGAAAATCCCTTGGGTCGCACCAATTTTTTTGCCATCTCACAACAGTTCTTGCAACGACATTAACCAAACATTTACAGCTGAAAAGGAACTGTATTGTTTTGGGACATGTTGGTCACCGATTCCTATTTTTCGAGATGGGCAGGGCGTTGAATGACGCGCGGTACTAATCTGGGAGCACCATAGGGCAACTACAATGCATGGAAGCACGGCGGTCGGTCTACATACTTTTGCGAATGCAAAGTGGCTGAGCGACAGCTAGGGGATAACGTGAATACTGGTTTTTGCCGGGTTGGTTGGGATATGGTCGCTGGGCGGGTTTGCTTGGGCCGGCTTCGCCTATAGCTCCCTTACCTTTCTTATCACCGTGGGTTGGCTAGTCTGGCGAAAGAGCCACTTTCAAAACGTAATTCACAACAGCGAATAACATCCAGATGAAAATCTTTTATCGCTAGGACGGTCAAAAATGCTTCTGTCAAACACGCAACGATACATGTTGATCGGGATAACCGCCATAATAGCTGTTATGTTATATGCTCAAATTGACGGAGTGGGGCTAAAGGACTCACAGTGGATGATTGGCCTTGTGATTATCGCCACATTGCTGTTGTCGGCTTTTGCACCACGGAAAGAATGGGGTTCTAGCAATTTGTCTATCGGGGACCCATTAGGCTAACTAATGCCCGAAACGGAATTTTATATAATATTTTCAATGATAAATGGCGGAGAGATAGGGATTCGAACCCTAGGTACCGTCACCGGCACGCCGCATTTCGAGTGCGGTGCTTTCGACCACTCAGCCATCTCTCCGCATGTCACAAGGGCTGGTCGGTACCGGAAATCCGGCGCGCCCGTGCGGCAGAGCGGGGCCAATAACCGAAGTTTTTTGCTTTGCCAAGCGCAAGGTTGATTTGGCCGTGAATTGATATGATATAGTCCCAATGGAAAACTCTCTCCCCCCTGAAGTGACCGAAGCGCAATTCACCATCGGTGATGTCGTACGCCACCGCATATTCGATTTTCGCGGGGTAGTTTTTGATGTGGATCCGGTTTTTGCCAACAGCGAAGACTGGTATCAGTCAATTCCGGAATCGGTAAGACCCGCCAAAGATCAGCCTTTTTACCATCTGTTCGCGGAGAATGCCGACAGCAGCTATATTGCTTATGTCAGCCAGCAGAATTTGCTTTCCGATGTCGAGCATGGCCCGATCGCGCACCCGGGTATCAATGCGGTTTTTGAAGGCTGGACGGGCAAACGCTATCAAATGAAACGGCTGATGCGTCAGTGAGCCGCTGACGGCGGCATCGAAGCGATCCATTCTTCAAGCAGCTTAACGCCTTCGTCATGCGAAGCAGCACGGCCAAGTTCGGGCATTGCGATTCCGGGATCGACGCTCTTCATCCGGTTGATGAGAATTGAGCGAGCGGGCTTCCCGCTTTCAACGATAAAGTCCATATCGCCGCTCGCCCTGCCCGCGGCTACCGGACGTTTGCCGATACCATAAGCCGACAGATCCTTCGCCGATCCGTCGAGAAATAGCCCGCTATTGCTGGCCGAGCCTTTGGGGGCGTGACAGTGCCCGCAATTCACCCGCAAATAGACATGAGCGCGCTGTTCAAGTGTGCCTGATTTCGTATCGTTCCAGATCGCCTCTGCGGGCAATTTTGCAAGCGCCGGATTGTCCTGCAATATCCGCCGCCGGTCGGCATCGAGCATGAAACGCATATTTTGCCAAATCGGACCGATAGGCACGACCTGGTCGCCCGATACATGACACTGCTTGCACTGGTTTTTGTTGGGAACGGCGTAACTTATGTCCATATGCGCGCCGTCTGGCTTGGTGAACGACACCGCAAGCCTTGTTCCGCCAACCCTCAAGTCGGCATCGCTACCGTCCTTTCGCCAGACATAGGGCAAGGCCACCCATCCCTCGGCGCGGTGCAGCAACAGCCGCGTTTCAATGACCTGTAGTTTGCCATCGCCGGCGGGATAACCAAAGCTCTTGATCAGCGCTGCCCCGACCGGGAAATTCAGCCTCCCGTCCGCGGCCGCCGAAATCTTTGTGCCCGCAGGCAAATAAATGAAGCGCTGCTTGTCCGCATAGTCCGAAAATAGCGGCGTATTCAACTGATACGGTATTAATGCACCGGCGGGACGATCGGGCGTGCCGCCGAAAAAACCGAATGCAGACAATGTCGCTGGATTGCTCGCTGAAATAATGCTTTCATCGGCTATCAGCTTAGCGGGCTGCGCCGCCACTATCGCGCCTGCAAATATCGCCATCGCCGAAAGCAGCAACAGGCGCATCAGCGGACGGCCGCCTCCATTGCCTCGGGCATTTTTATTGCGGGAAGTGCCGCCGGGCGCGATGTCGCCGCCGCCAGTGGCCCTGGCTGTGCGGTGGTTGGGTCGGCCTTGATATCGGTCAAGCCAAGCGAAAGCGCTGGCACGGTGTCCATGACGATCGGAGCCTTGCTTGGGCCACCTGCACCATCCCAGAATATCGCGGGGAAGCTGCCGCCCATAGCGGCGGCGATCTCTGCACCGCCTCTGAATTTCGGGTCCCATCCGGCGCGGCCATGCTGATTGTCCCAAATCACAACATTTTGCGGCAACGGATCGTATGTCGGGTCTTTGTGTTCGAACCGGTATCCAACCACCATGATATTGGTTGTGCCGTTCTCGCCAAGCACATTGTCGAATATTTCGACATTGCGATTCGCCATCACCATCACCCCGGTTCCGGTCGGAACATTTGCGACGATATTGCCTTTAGGCGCAAAATTGGGAGTCATGTTATCGACAATGATATTGTCGAAGACGCGGACATTTTTCCCGCCCATTTGCGGCAAGTTGGGGAGATCGAATATAAGTACCCCGCCGGTGTTGTGCGTCGCGATATTGTCGTAGACATCGGCGTCATAGCTGTTCTCGATCTCGATACCTGCAACATTCTCGGTCACGATGGAATCTCGCACTATAATATTGCGCGACTGACCGACATATATTCCGGCGTCGGATGCTCCGCGGACAATGACGGAATCCACGAGCACGTCCTTGCTCTCGACCGGATATACGCCGTACGCGCCGTTGCTTTCCTTCGGCCCGCCGGTCCATTCGACGCGCAGTTTGTGATAGACGATGCGGTCGGCGCCTTTGGATTTGATACCGTCGCCCTTGCTATTTTCGACCGCAAAATCACGCAGGATGACATCATCCGAGGTGACGAGAAGCCCCTCACCAGCCCCTTGCTGACCCGAAAAATCGAGCACGGTTTCCTTTGCTCCCTGACCTTTGAGCGTAACTTTATTCACATCGAGCGACAGGCCGTCGGTTAAAACAAATTTGCCCGCCGCAAGCTCGACGACATCACCGGGAACGGCGGATATCAAAGCTTCCTGAAGCCGCTCTTGCGCGCCGTCACCGGGTGCGACAGGAATCGTCTTGGCAATCAAGGGTTGAACGAGCGCGCACAGGGCTGCGCTGGCGATAGCGATTTTCCTCATCCTCATGCATGAAGGATGGCCGATTGCGCGGACGTTGCCAAGTGGCTTTAAACGGCCTCGCCCAATATCCAGTCGACGCCTGCGTCGGCATGGATTTCGGTGCTGTCGTAGATCGGCAAGACGTTGGCCTTGGTATCGACGATCATGCACAATTCGGTGCATCCTAGGACGACCGCTTTGATGCCGTCCTGGTCGATTTCGGTGATGATGCTCTTCAAGGTCCGCTCTGAATCGCGCTTCACCTGCCCATGCATCAGCTCTTCATAAATGATCCGGTCGAGATCCTGTACGTCGTCCATTTCCGCAGGCATCAGCGTCACGCCATGCTTCACAAGCCGCTGCCGGTACCAATTTTCCGCCATAACATTGGCCGTCCCAAGCAACGCCGCAGATTGAACGCCATCGGCCCTCATTTTTTCGCCGACCGCGTCGGCGATATGGGTCACGGGAATCCCAACCGCTTCGGCAACGCGGCCGTGGACCTTGTGCATGCTGTTGGCGCAAATCAGAATGGCGGTCGCCCCCGCCTGCTCTAGCCGTTTTGCTGACGCGATCAGCACATCGGCGACATGATCCCAATCTTGCTCGCTGTTCGCCTTGGCGATGTCGCAAAAATTCAGGCTTTCAATCAGCAGCGGTGCATTGCAGCTGCCCTCTGTGCGACGCAGAACCTGCTTGTTAATCCGCGCATAATAAAGCTCGGTCGAATACCAGCTCATTCCACCAATCAGGCCCAATTTACGCATATCATCACCCCTACAGATAATCAAATGCCGCCCCGAAGCATGTCGAGGCGGCGTTTGACTTTCGTTAGCGTGAAGTGACCTAGTGCTGCAAGGCCTTGACGATATCCTCACACATCTTCTTGGCGTCAGCGAGCAGCATCATCGTCTGGTCCATGTAGAAGACGTCATTGTCAACGCCCGCATAGCCAACTCCGCCCATCGAACGTTTGATGAAGAACACCGTCTTGGCCTTGTCGACATCGAACACCGGCATTCCGTAAATCGGCGATGTCTTGTCGGTTTTGGCCGCAGGGTTGACTACGTCGTTCGCGCCAATGATGAAGGCAACGTCGGTTTGGGCAAATTCGCTGTTGATATCCTCAAGCTCGAACACTTCGTCATACGGCACCTGCGCTTCGGCCAGCAAAACGTTCATATGCCCCGGCATACGTCCGGCAACGGGGTGAATGGCGTATTTCACCGAAACACCCTGCTTTTTCAGGACATCCGCCATTTCACGCAAGATATGCTGCGCCTGAGCAACTGCCATGCCGTAGCCTGGAACGATGATCACGCTTTCAGCCTGCTGCATCATATAGGCCGCGTCTTCAGCCGAGCCCCGCTTCCACGGACGCTGCTCTTTTGCTGCGCCGCCCGATGCCGCCGCCTCGGCGCCAAAGCCGCCAGCGATGACGCTAATGAAGCTGCGGTTCATGGCCTTGCACATGATGTAGGACAGGATGGCACCGGACGAACCCACCAGCGCGCCGGTGATGATCATCGCGGTGTTATGCAGCGTGAAGCCCATCGCTGCGGCCGCCCAACCCGAATAGCTGTTGAGCATCGACACCACGACGGGCATGTCCGCACCGCCGATAGGGATGATGAGCAAGAAGCCGATGAGAAACGCGAGCGCGGTAATCGTCCAAAAAATCCAAGGGCTTTGGTCGACAGTGAAATAGGCAATGAGGCCCAGGATCGCTGCCAATGTCCCCAGGTTGATCACATGGCGAAGCGGCAAAAGGATCGGCGCACCCGACATTTTGCCTGCAAGTTTCAGGAAGGCGATCACCGATCCAGAGAAGGTGATTGCACCAATGGCAATGCCAAGACCCATTTCAACCCGGCTGACCGGGTTGATCAGTCCATCCGCACCGTTGATGCCAAACGCTTCTGGGTTCAGAAACGCTGCGGCCGCAACCAGCACCGCCGCCATACCGACGAGGCTGTGAAACGCAGCTACCAGTTGCGGCATATCGGTCATCGCAATCTTGCGCGCCGTTACCCAACCAATGCCGCCGCCGATAGCAATTGCTCCGAGTATCTCAGGTAAAGCCGCGACCTCATGTGTGATCAATGTCGTCACCACCGCAATCAGCATCCCGGCCATGCCGAAACGGTTGCCGCGCTGCGACGTTGCGGGCGACGAAAGCCCTCGAAGTGCCAGAATAAAAAATACGCCCGAAATCAAATAAGCGAGCATGACCCACGCGGGTGGAGCAGCATGTTCCAACTCAGCGCTCCTTCTTCTTGTACATCGCCAGCATGCGCGCCGTGACCGCAAAACCGCCAAAGATATTCACGCTCGCCAATGCCACCGCGATTAACCCCAGCCACTTAGCCGTAGGAGAACCGCCCGCCGCCGCAGCGATCAGCGCGCCGACGATAATCACTGAAGAAATGGCATTGGTCACCGCCATCAAAGGCGTGTGGAGCGCGGGGGTGACTGACCACACGACATAATAGCCCACAAAACAGGCCATTACGAAGATGGATAGAATTGATATGAAGTCCATTATGCTCCCCTCACGCCAAAAGGCGTTCATTCACAACCTTGCCATCCTTGGTCAGACGTATCGCTGCGGTAATTTCATCATCATCAGGCAAAACCGGCTGACCCGCTTCCTTGTCCCAAAACGCCGAAAGGAAGTTGAAAAGGTTGCGCGCAAACAATGCCGATGTATCCGCCGCCAAATGCGCTGGCGTATTGGCGTAGCCGATAATTTTTACGCCATGCTTGACCACAACCTCGTCGGGCTTTGAGCCTTCGACATTGCCGCCTTGTGCGACCGCAAGGTCGAAGATCACTGACCCAGCTTTCATCGTCGCGATCTGCGCATCTGAAATCAAGCGCGGCGCTGGCCGCCCGGGGATCAGCGCAGTTGTGATAACGATATCCTGTTTGGCGATATGGCTGGATACTAATTCGGCCTGCGCAGCCTTATATTCTTCGGACATCTCGGTTGCGTAACCGCCGGCGCCTTCACCTTCGATTCCTGCGACATTTTCGACAAAAATCGCCTTTGCACCCAAAGATTCAATCTGTTCCTTCGTGGCGGATCGCACATCGGTGGCCGACACCTGCGCACCCAAACGCCGAGCTGTTGCTATTGCCTGAAGCCCTGCAACGCCCACACCCATAATAAAGGCCTTGGCCGCACTCACCGTGCCCGCCGCCGTCATCATCATCGGGAAAGCTCGGCCATAAACCGACGCCGCTTCGATAACTGCTTTGTAACCGGCCAAATTCGATTGCGATGACAATATATCCATCGACTGTGCCCGCGTGATGCGCGGCATGAACTCCATGGCCAAAGCTTCGACGCCGACCATCGCGTATTCATCGACGCGCGTGCGCTGGCCGAAAGGATCGAGACCGGCAACCAGCCAAGCACCGGGCTTCATGCCCTTTAACGCTTTAGGGTCGGGTCCCTGCACGCCGAGAATGATATCTGCATCTTTCAAGGTCGCAGCCGCAGCGCCGACCGAAGCACCCATCGCCTCGTAATCGGCGTCGCTTACAGAAGCCGAAAGCCCTGCCCCGGCCTCAACCGCCACGCTAGCGCCAAGCGCAATAAATTTTTTCACCGTTTCAGGCGACGCAGCAACGCGTGTCTCGCCGGCGGCGGTTTCCTTTAAAACGGCGATTTTCACCACGTCAGGCGGCGCGGCTGGCGATGATTGCGACGACCAATATAGTGGTGATTACGGCCGCGATGGTGCCCCATTTGAATACCGAATTGAACAATGCATAGCTTTGCTCTGCTTGTCCCATATCCTGATGGTCTGCCATATATTCCTCCATAAGCAATTATTCAGTCCAAAAACGCCTTAACCGCTGAAATTCATATCCTCAAGCCGTTGCGCGAAAGAAAATACTCCACCTGCTTAATCGCGTCTTTACCGTTTCGCGTTACCACAACTTTCCTTGAACCTAGTCATGGATGGTGGATGCAAGAGCCCGAGACCCGATTGTTGATGCTTGTCGATGATGAGCCGGCGCAGTGCCGGTTGGTGTCGGCCATCGCATCGCGTGCCGGTTGGCGCACAGTTTTCGCGCGCGATGCCGAAACCGCGATTGCGATGCTGGGCACGCAGGACGGGATGATGCTCGATGCAATTTTGCTCGACCAATGGGTCCCGGGGTCCGATTCGGCGTCTTTGATTGCCGAGCTTAAATCACGCCGTCCCGCTTTGCCGATCCTCCTGATGACGGCCATCGGCTCAAACGAAGCCGCGATCGACGCGATGCGCGCCGGGGCGTCCGATTATATTATCAAACCCGTTGCGGCCGAACGCCTGATCGCGGCGCTCACCATGGCGGCGGATAAAAGCAAGGAATTCGGCGAACTTCACCCGATGACTGAGAAAATTACGCAGCCGCTGGCATTTGATGAAATCATCGGCTCGGCGCCTGCATTCCGAACCGCATTGGCGATTGCAGCCAAAGCGGCCCGCAGCCGCGCGCCGATTTTCATCGAAGGCGAATCGGGTGTAGGCAAGGAAGTTGTGGCCGACGCGATCCACGCCGCCAGCCCCCGCTCAAAACTGCCCTTCCTCAAGGTAAACTGCGGTGCGATATCGCCCAACCTGTTAGAATCGGTTCTATTCGGGCACGAAAAAGATGCCTTTGCCGGCGCCTTCGACCGGCGTGTAGGCATATTGCAGCAAGCCGAAGGCGGCACGGTTTTTCTCGACGAGGTAGATCATCTGCCACCCGAAACGCAGGTTCGTCTGGTCCGCTTACTTACACAGAATGAAATACAGCCTTTGGGCGCGGCGCACAGTTACCGTATCGACGTGCGCCTGATTTCGGCAAGTAATCGCAACCTGACCGAACGACTGGCCAGCGGCGATTTCCGCGAAGACCTGTTCTACCGGCTGAATGTCGTTCAACTGACAATCCCGCCCTTGCGCGAACGCACCAGTGATATCCCTGCCCTTGCCCGCCATTTCCTTGGCCGCATGGCCAGCCAGCCTGGTCTACGCAGCCTTGGCATCACCGACGAGGCGCTGACGATGTTGCGCGGTTATAGCTGGCCAGGCAATGTACGGCAGCTGCAAAGCGCGCTGTTCCGCGCGGCGGTCCTGTGCGAACGCGATGCGTTGACACCCGAGGAATTCCCGCAAATCTCTGCGGCCGTCGGTGTTCCCGGCAATGGCGGTTCGGCAGGCGCAGGCGCGAATGATGGCATCGGCGTGACATTGTATGAAATCGACGGCAATATGCGGTCTTTGGAAGAAATCGAAGCCGACGTCATTCGTCTTGCTATCGGACACTACCGTGGCCGCATGACCGAGGTTGCGCGGCGTCTGGGGATTGGCCGCTCGACGCTGTACCGCAAGCTGGCGGACCTCGGGATAAGCGACGTCGCTTAAAACTCGAGCCTAATTCTTACCCATGATTGCGGTTGTAATCCAGTAACCGACGACCGAAGCCGATCCGGTCAAAAACGTACCCCACATGATGTCGAGAACCGTCACTTTGGTGCTCCAGACCTTCATCGTCGCATGGTTGGTCAAATCATAGGTCATGTAGCAAAAAAAACCGAGCAGAGCGCCCCAGATCAACGCCGTTTGCCACTTACCGCTCTGCAGCGCGGGACCGACCGCGAAAATCATCATCCCGAGAATGTAGAGCAGGTAGAACACCACCGCAGGCCCCATCCGGAACCCGCCCTTCATCATCAACTCGCCGATTTCGGGCTGATAGAGCCGCGTATACATGCTGCGCAGCCAGATGCTGTCTATGGCGGCAAAGGCGATACCTGTTGCGATATAACCGACAATGTATTTGGCAATCATGCTTCAGCCCCCGACTACGTTACCGGGAAAATTGCATCAATCCGGTGAGAGGTCAATGCGGTCAAAGCACCGTAAAAATCAGGCGCGCGCGGTGAGCGCCGCGTCACGCAGACCCCGCCACACCTGCACCGCTTGCACGGTTTCAGCAGCATCGTGGACCCGTAAGATATGCGCGCCTTGCTCGACCGCTTTCATCGCCAGGAAAATCGATCCGCCTAGGCGGCCTTCCACGGGTGCCTCGTTCGACAATGCGCCGATCATCCGCTTGCGGCTCGCGCCGAACAATATCGGACAGCCAAGGCCATGATAAAGTGAGAGGTTGTTGATGATCGCCAGATTTTCGGTCAGCGATTTGCCGAAGCCAATACCGGGATCGACAAGGATTTTGTCTCGATCAATTCCCGCCGTCTCAACGGCATCGACGCGCGCTTCGAGCCAGTCGAACACATCGGTGACGACATCGCCGTAATCGCCGCCTTTGTGCGGATCGGTGCCCTGGCTCGGCGCATGCATCAGCACGACAGGGACATTCAATGCCTTGGCGACTTCGAGCGCGCGGTCATCGAACAGGAGCGCGGAGATATCGTTGATCATCGCTGCTCCGGCGCCAACTGCAGCATGCATGACCGTTGCCTTGCGTGTATCGATGGAAATCGCGGTGCCCGATGCCGAAAGGCGTTTAACCAGCGGTTCGATGCGTGCGACTTCATCGCCTTCCCATATCAATGGCGCGCCGGGGCGTGTGGATTCGCCGCCTATGTCGATGATGGCCGCACCCGCACTGGTCATTGCAAAAGCGGCCTCGACTGCGATTTCGATATCGGTATTCTTGCCGCCGTCGGAAAAACTGTCGGGGGTCATGTTGATGATGCCCATGACTTGCGGCTGGTCGAAACGAATTATGCGTTCGCCCATTTGGAGCGGTGCGCGAGCTGAAACAATCCGTTCGAGAAGCATCTGGCATCGTGCCTGCTTCTCGGCAGATAGTCCGGACACAAACGCTTCCCACTGCCTCATATCGACCAGATGGCGCTCTGTCGCTGCCCCTGTACTATCTATGACTTCGATTTGCGAAAACCACAGCATGGTTCCAGCAAGCCTTGCGCTCGCGCCGTCATGGCGTTGCGGACTATCAACGAAGCCGGTCGGGCGAAGGTAGAGCCGCGTCATGGTTCGGTGGCGAGAATGTAGGTCTGGCGTAGGTCGTCAATCGCCTTCATCGCGCCACTGGCGGCTTCATAATGCCAATATGTCCAGCCATTGCAGCTTGGTGCGTTCTGGATTGTAGAGCCGACTTTGTGGATGGAGCCATTGACCGTCCCACAGGCGATCGAACCATCGGCGCGTACGATGGCTTCAAACTGACGCTTGCGATCATAAAGCTTCACGCCGGGATTAAGATAACCCGCCTCGACCAGTTGGCCGAACGCGACTTTGGGTGCGGACTTTGGTGACTGCATGGTTTTCAGCGCGCTTTCGTCAAGCGGCAAGGCGGCGGCAATGCGCTCCTCGGCTACTTCACAATAAACCGCTTCGCGCTCGCAGCCAATCCAGTCGCGGCCCAAACGGCGCGCAACCGCACCAGTGGTTCCGGTTCCGAAAAATGGATCGAGCACGACATCACCGGGTTTCGTGCACGCCAGTAATATTCGGTAGAGCAACGCTTCTGGCTTCTGCGTTGGATGCGCCTTGGTGCCGTTGCGTTTCACCCGTTCCTGCCCGCCGCAAATCGGGATTAGCCAGTCCGAACGCATCTGCAATTCGTCGTTAAGCGTCTTCATCGCGCGATAATTGAAAGTATATTTCGACTTCTCGCTTTTCGATGCCCAGATCAAAGTCTCGTGCGCATTGGTAAAACGCGTGCCCTTGAAATTTGGCATCGGGTTCGATTTGCGCCAGACGATGTCGTTGAGGATCCAGTATCCGGCATCTTGAACTGCAGTGCCGACGCGGAAGATATTATGATAACTGCCGATCACCCACAGCGAGCCATTAGGCTTCAATATCCGCCGCGCCTCGGCGAGCCATTCGCTCGTAAATTTGTCATAGATCGCAAAGCTGGCAAACTTGTCCCATTCATCATTGACCGCGTCGACCTTGCTATTATCTGGGCGAAGCAAGTCGCCGCCAAGCTGCAGATTATACGGCGGGTCGGCAAAGACCATGTCGATGCACGCGTCGGGCAGCGAACGCATCGCTTGTATGCAATCCATCCGCAATATCTGGTTCAGCGGCAAATCAACAGGCACCACCGCATCTTTTGCAGCTGCCGGTTTGATCTTTTCTAATACGCCCATATTGCCTTCTCCCGAACCCCTGAAGACCCCGCGATGAGTCCGATGATGGTTAACGTCAAGGCCGTTAACCTGCAGCAAAGCTGGTAATATATGGTTAACGACGCATCATCTGGCCGGAACGAAACGAGTCCGGCACAAGATATAGAGTCAGGAAATTCAACCGGGACTCAACCTGTGGTAGTGTTGCCCGAATGACTCACCCGCAAAAATTATTCAGATTAAAACCATCTGCGAAACGGGCGCGAAACTTTTGCGGTGCATCGGTGTCGGACCATGTAGTTGCAATGCGTCGAGATGGTCGCGGGTACCATAGCCCTTGTTCCGTTCCCATCCATATTGATGATGGCGTTTCGCCGCATCGCACATGATGCGGTCGCGATGTTCTTTGGCAATGATCGACGCCGCAGAAATGCACGGCTCGACAGCATCGCCGCCGACAATAGCGGTTGCCTGCCATCGCCATTCGGGCCTTCGCCCTTGCGGTGTCAAATTGCCATCAACGAGCACCTGCAACGGATCGCTTCCAATCTTGGCGCACAGTGCCTCGACCGCCCGCGTCATTGCGAGCATGGTGGCGCCGAAAATGTTGAGCCGGTCGATATCCTCGACATCCACGACACCCACCGCCCACTGGCAGCGGCGCTTGATGACCGCCTCAAGCTCAGCACGACGGGCCGCGGTAAGCTTCTTGCTGTCTTCGAGCCCCGGCGGACGCGGCTTACATAATACAACTGCTGCCGCCACGACCGGCCCGGCAAGCGGCCCGCGCCCAGCTTCATCGACGCCGGCAATCATATCCGCCACGCCGGATAGCGCCGGTTTTCACCTGCGCTGTACAAGCACACGATGTTCCCCGACGGATCGAACAACCGAGCCTCGCGCCAACCCCAGCTTTCGTCCTGCGGCATTTGTTCGAACGCATAGCCCTGACTGGAAAGTTCGGTGACCCATGCGTCGAGCCGTTTGCTTTCGAAATAGACGACAGTCGACGTGCCAATGTCATCGCTCGCATGGATCGACAAAGTCACGCCATTGGGCACTTCGAAGCGGGCATAGCCGTTCGACGGACTATCGACGATCTGTTGCAGCCCGAGCGTTTTATAGAAATCGATCGATGCTGCGTAATCGCGGCAACCCACCGTTACCTGATTGAGCGAAGGCCCGGACACCATCGCATCTTCGCGCACGAATTGATGCCCCATCGGGCCGTGCCCCAACCCCAGGCCGGGCGCGTCATGCAATGCAAGGCGCACAAAGAGGCGGGCGCGCTCAACGGCAGTAATGAGCTCCATCCCCTGCCCGAGACCCGCGGCGATCGCGGTTGCAAGCGTGCACCCCGTCCCGTGCGTGCTGCGCGTCTCTATCCGGTCGCCTGTCCAGACTTCGCTTTGCCCAGGCGCCAGATGCAGTTCGTCGATAATCTGATCGCCATCGGCATGCCCCCCCTTGACCAACAGTGGAATCCGTCGCGCGAGTAAGGCATCTTTACCGCCCAAAGCCTCAAGCTCAGGAAGGTTCGGCGTCGTTAGCGTGGCCAAACGCATCAAGCGTTCAAACGCCGAAATCGTGTCGGCATCGGCAAGCACCGCACCGCTTGTGGAGACCATGACGGGGTCAAACACGATTGGGCATGACAGTTCTGCCAAGCTGTCCGCGACGGCATGCGCGGTGTCTGCGCTCCCGATCATACCGATCTTAACTGAATCGACGCCGATGTCGCTGACCACCGCGGCGATCTGGTCAATCACCATTTGCGTCGGCACCATATGCACTGCATCGACGCCTAAGGTATTCTGCGCGGTGATCGCGGTGATCGAAGTCATCGCGTGCCCGCCGAGCATCGTCACGGTTTTGATATCCGCTTGAATCCCAGCCCCGCCGCCGCTGTCAGAGCCAGCGATAATCAGGACGCGCGCGGGTTTGCCTTCGGTCATCGCGCTGCAGCGGCCTTCACCGCGTCGCATATGCTGTCAACCACCCGCTCGACCTGCGCCGCATCGTCGCCTTCGGCCATCACGCGGATAACGGGTTCTGTCCCCGACGGACGGATTACCAGGCGGCCTTTGCCCTCCAGTTCTGCTTCAGCATTTGCGATTACAGATTGAACAGCCGCATCTTCAAGCGGCTTGCCACCCGAAAAGCGCACATTCTTCAAAATTTGCGGCACAGGGTCAAACAGGTGCAACACCTCGCTCGCGGGCTTGCCCTTCTCGACCAGTTGCGCGAGGACCTGAAGCGCCGCAATCGTGCCGTCACCCGTCGTGGCATGGTCGAGCAAAATCATATGGCCAGACTGCTCACCGCCGACATTGATGCCGAGGCGGCGCATTTCTTCGAGCACATAGCGGTCGCCTACCTTTGCGCGGATCAAGCGAAGGTCCTGACTCTCCAAATATCGTTCGAGTCCCAGATTAGACATCACCGTTGCAACGATACCGCCACCGGTCAGTTTGCGGCTGCGGTCCATCGCAGTTCCAAGAAGCGCCATCAATTGGTCGCCGTCCACTACCCGGCCTTTTTCATCTACTACGATAAGCCTGTCCGCATCGCCATCGAGTGCAATACCGATATGTGCGCCCGAAGAGATTACCGTTTCCTGAAGCGTCGCAACGTGCGTTGACCCAACCCTGTCGTTAATATTCTTTCCATTGGGCGTCACGCCGATCGAGGTGACTTTTGCACCCAATTCCCAAATTGCAGTGGGCGCAACCTGGTAGGCTGCGCCATTTGCGCAATCCAAAACGACATGAAGCCCATCAAACCGTACATGCTCAGGCACAGAAGCCTTGACCGCGTGGATGTAACGACCCCGGCTATCCTCGATCCGCAGGGCGCGGCCGATTTCGGGCGCTTCAGCAAGCTTGGCTGGTTGCTCCAAAATTGCTTCAATTGAAATCTCGTCTGCGTCAGACAGTTTGAAGCCATCAGGACCGAATAACTTGATACCATTATCTTCATACGGATTATGGCTGGCCGAAATCATCACCCCCAAATCAGCACGCATCGACCGGGTGAGCAGCGCCACCGCCGGCGTAGGAATTGGTCCGAACTGCACAACATCCATTCCAACGCTGGTAAAGCCTGCAACGAGCGCGTTTTCGATCATATAACCCGACAGCCGCGTGTCTTTGCCGATAACGACGCGGTGTCTGTGATTGCCTCGAAGGAAATGCGCACCTGCCGCCTGCCCGACCTTCATCACCATTTCAGGCGTCATCGCGCCCTGATTGGTGCGCCCGCGTATCCCGTCGGTCCCGAAATATTTGCGAGCCATATAATTTCCTGTCTTTAATCGCGCAAAATCACGAAATACAATCTCCGTTGTGGCACTCCCTTGCATAGGCGGCGGCGGGCTGGCAAGACCTCATGCTATGTCAAACGCTTCCCGTATTCTTCTCGCTCTCGTTGTCGGCCTAACCCTTGGCATCTTTGCGACCTCGCAAATACCTTCCGCCGGGAAACAGCTCGACTTCATTCTCGATATTGTCGGCACTCTTTGGCTCAACGGATTGCGCATGACCGTTGTCCCGCTAGTCGTCGCTTTGGTCATCACCGGAATAGTCAAAAGCGCTGAAGCTGCGCGGGCTGGACCAATGGCGGCCAAAACGATCAGCTGGATCGTTGCGATGATGATCCTTTCAGCTGCATTGGGAGCGTTGCTGACCCCGCTTTTCTTGTCGCTTTGGCCGATGCCTGCGGAAAGTGCCGCTGCGCTTCGTTCTGCGCTGACGAGTGTGCCAGCAGTCGCCGAGCAACCACCGCTTCGCGATTTCATTGTTGCGCTGGTTCCGACCAACCCGATCGCATCTGCGGTAAATGATTCAATCTTACCGCTGCTGATTTTTACACTCGTATTCGCATTCGCCATCACGCGTTTGTCGCAGGAACCGCGCGCCCAGATGTCCGGATTTTTCAGTGCGCTTGCAGATGCAATGATCATCGTGATCGAATGGGTATTGAAACTTGCACCAATCGGCGTTTTCGCGCTCGCCTTTGTTGTGGGTTCGCGATCGGGCTTGGCTGCATTGGGGGCGGTAGCGCATTATATCGTGACGGTTTCAATGGTCGGAATTGTCGTCGGCGCGTTTGCATATCCTGTTGCGGTTTTCGCAGGGAAAGTGCGCTTTACCGACTATGCCCGGCAGATCGCGCCGGTTCAGGCCTTTGCCGTGTCTACCCAGTCTTCACTCGCAAGCCTGCCGCTGATGCTGAAAAAATCGGAAGCACTTGGCGTAAGGGAATCGACCGCCGGGTTGGTGCTGCCGATGGCGGTAGCATTGCTCCGCGTTACCGGCCCCGCCATGAACCTTGCTGTCGCGCTTTATGTGGCGAATTGGTTCGGAATTGAACTCGACGCTTTCGATTATGGCGCCGCCGTCTTCATCGCTGCGCTGACTTCAATGGGCGCGGTCAGCCTGCCCGGATCGGTCAGCTTCGTCACCTCTATCGCGCCAATCTGCATCGCACTTGGCATCCCGGTCGAACCGCTGGCCTTGCTAATCGCGGTCGAAACACTACCCGATATTTTCCGCACGACGGGCAATGTCCAGATGGATGTCGCACTTGCCACCGCCATTGAGGCACCCGAAAAGGAGAAAGCCGATGCAATACCGCACCCTGGGTAACGACCTCAAAGTTTCTGCTATTGGCGTAGGCTGTATGCCGATGATCAAGGGCGGCAATATCATTTATGGCGAAGATGCCGATCCCGATGAGGCAATCAAGACCATCCACCGTGCCATAGACCTTGGCATCAACTTTTTCGATACTGCGCAGATTTACGGACCGTTCTCGAACGAAGAACTTGTTGGTGTAGCGATCAAGGGCAAGCGCGATGGTCTGGTTATCGCGACCAAATTCGGTTTCCGCTTCGCCGATAACAAGATCACCGGCGTCGATGGCAGCGCCGCCAATGCGCGAGCTTCGGTAGAAGGTTCGCTCAAGCGGCTCGGGATTGATTGTATCGATTTATTTTACCAGCACCGCGTCGACCCCGCGACGCCAATCGAGGACACTGTCGGCGGCTTGGCAGAGTTGGTCAAAGAGGGCAAAATCAAGCATATCGGCCTGTCCGAAGCTGGGCCCGAAACGTTACGCCGCGCCGCCGCTGTCGCGCCGATCGCTGCGCTGCAAAGCGAATATTCGCTGTGGGAACGCGATATCGAGGAGGAAATCCTGCCAAAATGCCGCGAACTGGGCATTGGCTTTGTACCCTATTCCCCACTCGGGCGTGGCTTTCTGGCGGGCAATATCCGGAGCCTCGACGATCTCCCGGCGAACGACTGGCGGCGCAACGACCCGCGATATCAGGACGAAAATTTTGTGACCAATCTCAAGGTCGTCGATGCCATTGCCGAAATCGCCTCCAAACATGCGGTTTCGAACGCGCAGATCGCTCTTGCCTGGTTGCTTGCGCAGGGCGACGATATTGTTCCGATCCCAGGCTTCAAACGCCGCATGACGATGGAAGACAGCGCCAAGGCCGCCGATGTCATCCTCGATGCCGATGACCTGGCAGCGCTCGATAAGGCTGCGCCGCGTGGCGGCACCGCTGGCCCGCGCTATGGCGAAGCCGGAATGAAGATGGTCCGGCTTTAGGCGTTGATCCAGCGAAAGATACCCGCACCAAAGGCACCGAAAAAATTATGCGCCCATGTGGCAACCGCCCATAACGCTGTTCCGGCAATCCAGGGTATTGGGCCAATTTTTCCGAGCGATGCAAAACGCGGAAAAAAGCTCGTTTGGCGAAGCCATGTGCTCCAGCCAACGCCGATCAACCGCGCTTTTTTACGCTCCTGCGCTTTCGAGCCGACGAGCGCCAGAAAGATAATGCCGCCACAAAAGATGAAATTATCCATACGCGGAGCGATCGTGACGTGCGCTATTCCCCATAAAGCGAAACCCCACATCATCGGGTGCCGGGTGACCCTGAACACGCCCAGGGGCTTTTGCGCCGCCAGATTTTCACTCGCCCCGGGAAGCGATGGATTGCGAACCAATGAACCGACAAACAGCACCGCCGCCAATAAGGTCAGCGCACTTGCTACCGCCCATAGGATATCGCCAACCACCCAATAAGGCGCGTCCTTCGCCGAACTGCGGAATTCGACAATCATCCAGAAAAACAGCGCCAGCGAAATCACCGAATAAATGGCGGAGAAACCACCGGAACCAAATCTCGCGACCATGCTGGCACGCAATGAATGCGACATCCAAAAATGGCTGCCGACAAACGCAACTGTCGCCAGAATGAGCATCAGATATTGGCTCAAATTGCTTACTCCGGCCCCCGGATTTCTTGCGCTTTCTTCTGATTCAATATTTACCGATCATAGGCTAGCCGCTGCTGGCGGTTACTAAGCGGTTGTTCGACGCCGTCGATTATCACCGTTGTCGCTGCGCTGGACAGTTCAAGCGGATCGCCGTCCCAAATGACAACGTCGCCCGCGCGGCCCGCCTTCAGGCTACCCAAGCGGTCCCCAACGCCCATGATGTCGGCAGGTACCGAGCTGATCGACGCGAAAGCCTCGTCCCAGCTCAGGCCAGTCGCATTTGGCAAACGCTCAAGGCTCACCAGATTGCCCGCATATTGCGTGGTGTAGCGCAACTGGTGCGAATCGCGGTCATTGATCATACCGATAGCAACCTTAACACCTGCATCTTTCATCCGCCCGATATTGCTTTGCGTTGCGCCGAGCATTTCGAACGAAGCCGGCAAATCATTGAGCGCTGATGCGATCACCGGAATGCCAGCCTGCGCCAATTGCGTTGCAACGCGCCAGCCTTCGGTCACGCCAACGAACACCATTTTGATTGTAGGAAACTCGCGTTTCAGTTCGATGAGGCGAAGCATATCGTTCGCGCCTTCGACATGGATCAGCAAACGCGTTTCACCGCGCAGTACCGACAATAATGCCTTGGCATCCTCGGCCTTCAACAAATCATCGTCAAAGGTGCCGCGACCCGCGGCAAAATCCTGTGCCTCACGCAGCATCGCCCGGAAGTGGAGATGATTGCCCGCACGGCTGCCGCCCGATTTTGACGCGCCTTCTTCACCGAACTGGGCAAACTGGAATGCGCGCGGGATGGTAACGGCATCGCTGTCGGCACCAAGATCGGCAATCGCGCCCATGCCTGCAAAAATGCTGTTAGCCGCGTCAGGTGCAACCACCGCACGCGTAACGCCCGCCGACCGATTGACCGCAAAAGGCGACCGGAAGGGATCGATGGCAGGTGCGATATCGATAGCAGCTGAAAAGCCGCTATTCCCGCCGCTCTTGTCATTGGTGCCGTTGACGGCATCGACCTCGGAAAGGCCAAGCCTTGTAAATCCGGCGAAAACACCCGGCGTCACCCATTTACCGCTAGCATCGATCTGCCGCGCTCCGGCAGGGATAGCAACACCAGATCCAGCTGCCACAATAGTGCCATTGCGTACGACCACTGTGCCACCCTCAATGGGGGCGCTGCCGTCACCGATGACGACCTTGCCGCCCGTAATGGCGATGGTCTCTGCCTGTACTGGCGCGGTTAGTGCAGCCAGTGCAGCTGCTGTGAAAAGGAAATGCTTCATTTTACATCTCCTTCACCGGGCTGACCGAGCTCGAAATCGCTCACCGGTCGCCGTTTTGGATCCTTTGCATCGAACATCAATGCGCCGTCGACCCACACCATTTCGGGCCGCGCATAAACGCTGAGCGGGTTACCGTTCCAAAGCACCACATCGGCCATTTTACCGGGTTTCAGGCTTCCGGTCTTATCGCCAATCCCAAGCGCCTTAGCCGGATTATACGTCAGCCACTTGATCACTTCGGCATCGCTGATGTTGATCCCCATCCGGCGACCATCGGCCTGCGCCTTGGCGGCTTCCTGGTTCAACCGCTGGATCTGGTTTTCGTCGTCCGAGTGGATAATGACACAAGCGCCCGTGTTATGAAGGATCGCAGCATTTTCAGGGATCGCGTCATAGGCTTCCATCTTGAAACCCCACCAGTCGGCCCATACTGCCGAGCAAACGCCATTGTCGCGCAGCAGGTCGGCAATCTTGTAGCTTTCGACCGCATGGTGAAAGGTCGAAACCTTATAACCGAACTCCTTGGCCATATCGAGCACGATGGCCATTTCATCGGCGCGGTAGCAGTGGTTTTGGATGCTGATGTCGCCATCGAGCACACCAGCCAGAGTTTCCATGCCGATGTCGCGGGTAAAGTCCTTGCCGCTATCGCGTTTCTTGCGATATTCCTGCGCCTTGATCCATGTCTGGCGGTTCACCGCGACATTGCCCATTCGAGTCGACGGCATCCGGCCCTTGGAACCGTAAACGCGCTTCGGATTCTCGCCGCAGGCCATTTTCATGCCATAAGGCGCGCCGGGGAACTTCATGCCCTGCACGGTGCGTGCGTAGACATTTTTGAGGACAACCGAACGTCCACCCATAAGGTTCGCAGAGCCCGGCAGCACCTGCAACGCGGTCACGCCGCCATTGGCCAGCGCGCGGCTGAAACCGGGATCCTGCGGCCAGACGCTATGTTCGGCCCAGACTTCAGGCGTCGTAGGCGAAGTTGCTTCATTGCCGTCGCTATGCGCCTCAACCGACGGCGTCGGATAGTCGCCCAAGTGGCTGTGGATATCGATGATGCCGGGGGTGACATACTTGCCGCCGCCATCGAGCACCGCGACATCGCCGGGAATAGCCGTGTCAGCCCCCCCAACGCTGCTGATCTTGCCGCCCGACATGAAAACCACGCCATTGTCGATGCGGTTGCCCTCGCCGTCGAAAATGGTGACGTTGCGAATAGCCGTCGCGGTGCCGGGATAAGCCTTATAGGTCGAAGGAAACGGAGCTTCGACCTTAGCCGCCGGTTTCGACGGTGCGTCCGACGCCGATGCAGTGTCCGGTTTTTCAGCGGCCGAACACGCCATCAACATCAAGGGCAAGACAAAGCAAGCGCTGCGAAGTGCAGAAGAAGTGCGCATTGTTAACTCCGGTTTGTAGGATGAACGCCAGCAGCCGCTGGCTCGCCGATTTCCGCAGCACCTTCCAGTGCCGAGTCATCGCGCAGCGTGTCGAGATGCATCAACTTCTTGATCAGCGGCGACACGACCACCACCAAGATCCCGAAGCCAATCGCATAGAGCCCGATGGTGCCGTAAACCGACATCACCAATTCCTTACCCGCACCTTCGCCGCTCGCATTTTCCGAACCTGTAGCAGATGCGATCAAACCAGCGGCAAAGTTGCCGGTTGCCGATGCAAAGAACCAGGTGCCCATGATGAGGCTGGCCATATGCGCAGGAGCCAAGCGGTTCATCGCGCTGAGGCCGACGGGCGACAGGCACAATTCGCCGGTGGTGTGGAACAGATAGATCAGGAAGATGAAGATGACCGGTGTGGCATTTTCCATGCCAACGGCCTCTGCACCCCATTTGAGGACGAGGAATCCAAGACCTAGCTGCATCATCGCCAGGCCGAATTTAACTGGCGTCGATGGCTCCATTCCCTTGCGGCCAAGCCAAGTCCACAGTCCGGCAAATAACGGCGCGAGCAACACGATATAAATAGCGTTGATCGACTGGAATACCGATGCGGGCACACCGCCGCGGTCAACATGCCTGTCGGTAAACAGGTTGAGCGACGATCCAGCCTGCTCGAACAACGCCCAGAACAGTATCGAACCGAGGATGAGGAACATCGCTGCAAATATCCGGTCGCGATCTTCGGCAGGGAGCTTTATTACTGCTGTCCCGAGCACATAAAGTACCAAGATACCGCCAGCGACGCCGAGCAGGGAGCCGACAACGGACTGGTTCTGCACCAACCACCATACGATAGCGACGGCAACCAGACCTGACAGATAGAGCAGCCATTCGAACTTGATGCCCATTACGGTCGATGACAATTTCGCCGGATCAGACGACTCGCCGCGTCCGAGCAGCAGCGGCTTGAAGATTACAAAAACGATAAGCCCAAGCAACATGCCGAAACCAGCGGCACCAAATCCGTACGACCAGCCATAAGTTTGGCCCAGATAGCCGCAAAGTATCGAACCCAGCGCAGCGCCGAGGTTAATGCCCATGTAAAAAATCGTATAGGCACCGTCACGGCGGACATCGGTGCGTGGATATAATTGACCGACGATCACCGAGATGTTCGCCTTCAGGAAGCCCGAACCGACGATGATGAAGGCCAGCGCCAGCCAGAATATGTTGAGCGAAGCAGCATCCTGCCCGCCATCGCCTTCAAAGCCCATTAAAAAGTGACCAAAGGTGAGCAACACCGCGCCGTATAGCACCGCCTTGCGCTGCCCCAACCATCGGTCGGCTAGATAACCACCGATAACCGGTGTGATATAGACCAGCGCCGTATAGGCACCATAAATGACGCTCGCTTCGCCGTCAGAATACAACCAATGCTGGGTAAGATAGAAAATCAGCAGTGCACGCATGCCGTAGTAGGAAAAGCGCTCCCACATCTCGGCGAAGAATAATACGAAAAGACCTTTGGGATGGCCAAGGAATGTCCCTGCCGAATCCCCGTCCTGTGCATATGATGATGCCATCGAGCGAAACCCTCTATTTCTATTGTGTTTTTATACCCCTCCCCGGGGCCGATGCCAGAAACCCTACCGAAAAAATTGCGGCTGTGAAGAATTATATTGCGCGCGAGCGCAGAAATCGATGAATGACATTGCCATGTTCAATGATTTATCGTCCGTTGCCAAATATCTCGCCACCCGCCGCTCAGGCAAACCGCGCGATATGGTCGCACCGGGGCCGGACATGGCAACGCTCGACCAAATATTGCAAATCGCGATGCGCACGCCCGATCACGGCAAGCTGTTCCCCTGGCGCTTCGTGCATTTGCATGATCGGATCGCGTTTGCTCAGCTGATGGCGAAAGCCTTTACCGCCGCAAATCCCGACGCGAGGCCGTCGCAGGTCGAGGCAGCGGTGGCCCCTGCGCATATGGCTCCGACGCTGATCGCCCTGATGTTCGCGCCGCAACCCAGCGCCAAAATTCCTTTATGGGAACAGCAGATGAGCGTCGGCGCGGTGGGTATGAACCTGCTCCACTCCGCCCACGCGCACGGCTTTGTTGCAAGCTGGATTACCGGATGGGCCTGTTACGATGCCAATGTTCGCGCTGCTTTGTGTCAGGACGAAGAGAGCATTGTCGGGTTCTTCTTCATCGGGAGCCCTGCTCAACCGCTCGAAGAACGCCCTCGACCCGAGCCATCGACCATCATCCGCAGCTGGCCATAAGAACCGTATCGTCGTCCTGAACTTGTTTCAGGATAACGCACCGCCGATGGTTTTCCTGAAACAAGTTCAGGATGACAAACGACGGCGAGGCCATAAATTTGCAATATTGACGCGCCCTACTGTATTATGGCAGTAAGGCCCATAATGAAAAATGACGCTAAACCGGTATATCTCAAACTGCGCGACGTGATCGCCGCCGCGATTCTCGATGGTGAATATAAAGAAGGCGGCATGCTCCCCTCTGTCCGCGCCTTTGCCGCCGACCAAGGCGCTAACCCGCTGACGGTCGCGAAGGCCTATCAACTGTTTCAGGATAGCGGCTTGGTCGATGTCAAACGCGGCGTCGGGCTTTTCGTCGCATCAGGTGCGGTTTCAAAATTGCGCAGTTTTGAGCGCGACCATTTCGTCAAAAATGTCTGGCCAGATGTAAAGGCGCAGATGCAGCGTGCGGGGATTGATCCCGCAGAATTACTCGCGTTGAGTTGATAGCGCAGTGACTTTGGCCGCGAGTTCGCGTGCGGCCTTTGGTTGTTTCCCCGAACGCTTCAATATATCGGCATAAATCCGTGTTACCATCGCGTTGGCAGGTGCAATGCGATATGCGATTGCCGCATATTCGGTAGCCTTTTCCAGTCTCCCTGCACCTGCATAAGCCCGCGCCAGATTGGCCAGCAGCAGGCTGTCATTATATCCCACCCGCGCCTTCACCCGCTCGAGAAGTTTGATCGCATTGGCCCACAGGCCCGCGTCGAGATTGCGATAGCCCGCAAGCCGCAGCGCTGTCAGGTTGGTCGGATTATAGGCAAGATAGGCCGCCAGTGTTTCATCGGCGGCTTTCTGGTCCTCTGCCCGCGACAGTGCGTCGACAATCCGCAGCATTATTGGTTCGGTAAAGCTGATTGCCCTTGCCTTATCATATGCCGCAATGGCTGCGGGCAGGTTGCCGCGCGCTTCCTCAATATCGCCCACGATCAAATGAGCATCGGCAACGCCGGGATTCCGATTTTGTAAGCGGACAGCATTGGCCAGTGCCACATCAAGATCGCCTGCCGCCGCAAGCAAGCGGATATAAGGCAACACGGCTCGCGCATCATCGGGGTTGCGCCTTGCAGCATCGGCGGCGCCTATTAGCGACATGGGCTCGGGCAATGGTTTTGCCGAACGAACAATCGAAATAGCGGCATCATTTAAAGGACCGGTCGCACGCTGCGGCTGGTCGCTTGCGGTAAAGGCGCGGGCGGTTAATATCAGGCTGTAGCTATCGGCATCGGGGCGAGCCGCAATTTCGCGAATGACATCAAGCGCATCGAGCGGTTGCCCTGCCCTGTACATCGCTTGCGCCAACAACGTCCGCACCCGCCGATTACGCGGCTGTTCAGCGAGCAAACGCTGCAACAGGACGACCGTCCGGTTGAAATTGCCGAGCTCATATTCGCAAATGGCATCGAGCAACCTTGGCGCGGGCATTTCGTTGAAGGTAGATCCTGCTTTAGGCAATATCCGCTTGGCAAGCGCACAGTTCCCGGCACGGGCAGCCAGCACTGCCTGCAGATAAAAGGCTTTGGCATTGCTGCTGTCGAGCGCGATGATCTTCCGCGCCTGCGCCAGCATATCGCGGTTTCGTCCGGCCTCACCAAGCGTCAGCGCATATTCCTCGAGCAGCGGCACATCGGTCGCGTTGAATTGCAAGCCGCGCTCGAACCATGGCAATGCCGCGACCACGCCAAATTGCGACCGCATCAACCGGCCGCGAAATTCCAAAGCGCGGACGTCGTTGGGATTCAGCTTAAGCGCATGGTCGACTGCATCAATTGCACCTTTCTGGTTGGCCAGCACAAAGCGCAATCGGGCAAGATCGGTCCAGTTGCGGCTGTCATTGGGCGCCAAGCGCATGGCCTCATCAAAACTTTCCAATGCAGAGACTGTGTCGCCTTTGTCCATTTGCACGCGGCCTAATGTGCGCAAGGCATAGGCGCGGTTGGCCTGCGGAATGGCTGTTTTGGTCAACACCGTTTCGGCGTCAGCGAGCTTGCCCTGCATCCAAAAGGCCTGCCCCTGCAAATGCGCAACATCTGTTTCAGGCACGCCTGCTAAAATTGCGCGTTCGAGCGAGGCTTGCGCGGCAGCCCCATTGAATAACGCCAGCTCTACCTCGGCTTGCGCGACCAACGCTTGTTTAGATTTAGGATCAGCCTTCACCGAATTCAAAAGCGCAACGCGCGCGGCACGCAGATCGCCGGATTTCAGATGCTGTTGCGCTTCGGCAAAAGCGGTATCGGCATCATCCTTCGGGCTGGCGCGAAGCAAAAACATCCCCGACGCCGAAATTATCAGCACCGCCGCCAATACAATAATGGGCCATCGGCGCAGCATCATTCAGGCCAGATCAGGCCTGCAGGTCGTATTGCTTGAGCAGGTCGTATAAAGTCGGACGACTGATACCCAGCAATTTCGCGGCGCTAGAGATATTCCCCTCTGTCCGCGAGATCGCGCGTTTGATCGCCTTGCGGTCGGCCGCTTCGCGAGCAGCTTTCAGGTTGAGCAACAATTCGTCATCATCCTCGTCACCAAAATCGAGGTCATCGGCGGTCACGAATTTGCCGTCGGCCATGATCACCGCGCGTTTTATGCGGTTTTCGAGCTCGCGGACATTGCCCGGCCATTTCCACTGGTCAATTGCGCTCATCGCGCTGCTCGACATGCCCTTGATCGACGGGTTCATCTCGCGCGCAAATTTGCTGACAAAATGTTTGGCGAGCAAAACGGCATCGCCGGTACGCTCGATCAGCGAAGGGATCGCAACCGTCACTTCAGCGAGGCGGTAGTAGAGGTCATCGCGGAAACTTTGCTCGGCAATCATTTTGTTCAGGTTGCGGTGCGTTGCGCAGACCACACGGACATCGACGGCGATCGACTTTCGCCCGCCGATCCGTTCAAAATTGCGCTCCTGCAAAAAGCGTAACAGCTTGACCTGTAAGGGCAGCGGGATATCGCCCACTTCGTCCAAAAACAACGTCCCACCATTGGCAATCTCGATCTTGCCTTCGGTTGTCTTGATCGCGCCAGTGAATGCACCCTTTTCGTGTCCAAAAAGTTCCGATTCGAGAAGATTTTCCGGAATCGCGCCGCAGTTGATCGCGACAAAAGGCTTGTCAGCGCGGCCGCTCGCATTGTGCAATCCGCGCGCCAACAATTCCTTGCCGGTGCCGCTTGCACCAAGCAACATCACTGACACATCAGCCGGCGCAATACGTTCGATGGTGCGGGCCACTTTCACCATTTCTGGCGAGGCGGTGATAATCGATCCGAGCAACAGTTCGCCGCCCGCATCGGGCTTTTGCAGCTGCGCATTTTGCAGTTCCAACTGGCGCACATGAAAAGCGCGCTTCACGATCAAATGGAGCTCATCGATTTCGACGGGCTTTTGATAAAAGTCCCACGCGCCTGCCGATATCGCGCGCAACGCGCTTTCACGCGCGCCATGGCCCGATGCGACAATGACTTTCGTGTCGGGCTTTAGCTTGAGCATTTCGTCAAGCAAGGCAAAGCCTTCGGTCACGCCGTCAGGATCTGGTGGCAGGCCGAGATCGAGGGTGACGACGTCGGGTTCCTCAGAACGCAGCAATGTCATCGCCTCGTCACGGTTGGCGGCGCAGAACACCTCGAAATCCTCATAGGACCATTTCAGCTGCTTTTGCAGGCCAAGGTCATCTTCGACGATCAATAATTTTTGTCGTGCTTCGGCCATATTCAGGCAGCCTCTTCCAATGATCCGTAAGTCCTGTCCTCGCGCGCAACGGGCAAAAGCAATGTGAACGTCGTGCCTTTGCCCAACCGGCTATCGACGCGCAATTGGCCGCCCATCGACATCGCCAGTGCGCGCGCTTCGTAGGCACCGATGCCAAAACCGCCCTCCTTCGTCGATTCAAAGGGCTTGAACAGCTGATTGGCGATAAAGGCTTCGCTCATGCCCACCCCGCTATCGGTGATGTTCACTGCGATATCCTTGCCTTGCACGCGGCAGGTTATTCGCACCGGCGATCCGTCGGGCGTCGCCTCGATGGCGTTTTGCAGCAGATGGCCGATAATAGTATCAACGCGCGCCGGGTCGGCGACGGCAAAATGGCCAGGCGTCAGTTGCGCATCGACCGGATAGATCAGCCGCTTGGCATGAACCGCATTCATTACTGCTTCGCCGATGTCGATGGCAAAGGGCTGCGCATGCCGCGATTTGTTATGCTGCGACAGGCGGGCGAGAAGCTCGTTCATCTTGTCGACCGAAGAACGCAAAGTATCGATCATATCGGCACGAAATTCCGGCTTTTCGGCATGGCGTTCGGCATTGCGCGCCAATATACTCAGCTGGCTGACCAGATTTTTGATGTCGTGCACGACAAAAGCAAAGCGGCGGTTGAATTGTTCGAATTGCTGGCTTTCAGCCAAAGCCTGCTGGCTGGCCGCTTCGGCCAGATAGCTTGCCAGCTGCCGACCAACTACGCGCAGCATGTCGAGATCTTCCCAATCGAGCGCTCGCGGCAGGCGCGGCCGTGCGAGCACCACCAAGCCTGCCAGCTTGCCGAAGTGCACCAGCGGTACCACCGCCCACGCCTGCTGCTCGTCATATAGCCATTGCGGCACAGCGCGCGGGTCGCATCGCTCATCGGTGCCGGCGCGTAAATCATCCATCGACAATATATGACCTGTCGATTCAAAAAATGGCATCGTCATCGATGTGACGCAATTGGCCGGGACATCGGCGGTCGACCAGTTCCAACGGGCCTGTAATGTCAGCCTGCCTTCTTCATCAGGTATCATCAGCAATCCGGCTGGACTTTCGAAGATATCTGCGAGCGATTTGACCACGCGTTCGAAAAACGGAGCGGCCTCTTTCGAAGGAAACCCAATCGTGTCGGCAAACCGCATCCATTCCGAACGGTAATCATAGCGATGCTGGAAAAAATTCTTGGCAACGATGACATTCAACCAGCTTTTGAAACGGCCGGATGGCAGGATGAGGAGTGCAGCGAGCGACATCGCGAAAATGAGCGTTACCTGTGCAAGCCGCACATAGGTCCCGCCGATCAGTTGAAGCGCGGTCGCAAGCAGCACCATCCCCAGTAAGTAAATGCCGATAACGACTAAAGAGACCGATTGGAACGCGACCGAACGTGAAAGCCTGATCCGCCAGATGCTGTTACGCCGCGCCGCCATCACGAATACCGGCGCGAGCAAGGCTGTTGCAAAGCCGCGCGTGGCCACAAGCTCCGGCGAGAACTCCGATGTCAGATAGCTGATCGTGTACAGATTGAGGTCATAAGTCCACATCGCCGCCAGCGCTGCCATTGGCAGGCTGATCCCCCAACGGGTTTCAGGCGCGGAGACGGTATAGAGATTATGCACCAATACGAGCGCGCCAACCGCGAATATCATGCGCAGCGCGAGACCCGAATGGACGAATATATCCGTAGGCGCGCCGGTTGGCATCAACATGGCAACCGCGACATCGCTGGCAAACTGGAACGCCAATACAAGCAGGAGCGCCAGATAGATCATGTTGATTGTTCGCGGCTGCTGCCGCCCTTCACCGCTGCGCAGCAACGAGAACATGAAGCCAAGCCACGCCAGATTGCGCACGCTTTCAGCGCAAATTGTCGCGAAGCCATAAGGTCCGGCAGCTATGGCAGCGATCCCCCAGATCGACGTGAACGCCATCGCCGCGATCAGAATTACCTGCTGGCGGTTGACCGACCCATATTTGTGGAACAACCAGACCGCCAGGGCGGCAAAGGCAAATCCAACCGCCGCGTGACCCCAAAGAGACAGAAAAACCAAGGCGGCTTCCATTAGCGCGCGCCCTCTGGCCACAAAACCACACGGATCGTTTGTAACAAGATCAGAAGGTCGAGGAACGGCGTATAATTTTTGGCGTAATAGAGATCATATTCGAGCTTGTGCCGGGAATCGTCAATTGAAGCGCCATACGGATAATTGATCTGCGCCCATCCGGTGATGCCCGGTTTTACCATATGGCGTTCGGCATAATATGACAGCTGCTGTTCAAGGTCTGCGACAAATTCCGGGCGCTCGGGGCGCGGACCGACAAAGCTCATCTCGCCTTTCAGCACATTCCAGATTTGTGGCAATTCGTCGATGCGCACCTTGCGAATGAAGCTGCCAATCCGCGTGATGCGCGGATCATCTTTCGACGCCCAGACCGCCTTGCCGCCAACCTCGGCATCGTTCCGCATCGAGCGCAGCTTGACAACGCTGTACGGCTGACCGAACAGGCCGACGCGGATTTGCCGGTAAAAGGCTGGCCCGTTGCTCTCCAGCTTCACCAGCAGCGCGAATAATATGATGACCGGTGCGGTGAAGAACAGCAGCAGCGAGCTGGCCGAGATATCGAACAACCGCTTGGCAATCCCCGACAGACGCCGACCCGACGAAAAGCCGTCGGAGAAAATCAGCCAGCTAGGGTTGACGCTTTCGAGATCGACCCGGCCCGTTTCGCGTTCGAGGAAAGTCGAGATGTCGTTAACATGAACCCCAGTCGTCTTGATCCGCAACAGGTCATCTACCGGCAGCGCATTGCGCCGTTCCTCGAGCGCCAGAACGACCTCGCTGGTCCCCAGCTTCACGACATAATCCGATAGATTATAAATCGCGCTCCGGTTAATCGCCTCGGGAATGACGCGCTTGTTTTCGTCCATCGCGATATAGCCGACGACAGCAAAACCCGATCCGGGTTTTGCCTCGAGTTCCTTGATCCGCTGCGCACGCCGCCCGGCGCCCAGCACCAGCAAACGACGCTTAAAGCTCTCCCCGCCAATCAGGCTACCAAGAAAGGCGCGGCTGATCGCGAGGAAGAAAAACGCAATCACCATCGCGTAAAGCGAATTGGACCGCCACAGCGTCATGCCGGGCAGCATGAACGCCATCACCGACTGGAATATGACGCCAAGCGACACCGCGACGAGCAACCGCGCAATCGCAAAGCGCAGCGATTGCAACGCATCGGAACCATAAACTCCCACCGCCATCGAGGCAACATGCACCGATGCGGCAAATGTCAGCAATTGCCCCATGCGGTTGCCGATATAGTCGACATGCATACCGATCTGGCCTGCGCGGATGACCCAGGCGGTTTCCGCCGCCACAAGCAGCAGGCAAAAGTCGATTATCGCGAGAAACAGCACCGCATACGGTATATAATGCTTGAAAAGCCTTATCATCGCGCCCGTCCACCCGTCATGTCGGATTTTTTAACGGCCAAAGGTAAAGTGTCGATTAATTTTACACTGGCGCGATAACTTAATGGAACAGATTGCTTTTTTTCGGATTTGACCCGCCAGACCGCATCGGCGATATGCTCCTCGAACGCCATTTGCCAGATTAAGGAATAAAAGTGCTGATTACTCCTGTTATCCTTTCCGGCGGCGGTGGCACAAGGCTATGGCCGCTGTCGACACCCGAAACGCCTAAACAATTCCTTGCGCTAACTGGCGAGGAAACGATGTTCCAGATGACCGTGCGCCGCGTGATCGATGCCGCAGAGTTCGCGCAGCCGATCGTCGTTGCCAACGCTGCGCATGCCGATATTGTCACCGCTCAGCTGGCTGAAATTGGCGTCACCGACGCGATTCTGCTACTCGAACCCTGCGCGCGCAACACAGCGCCAGCCATCGCGCTGGCTGCACTTGCGCTTGAAGATTCTAAATCGCCGATGCTGGTAATGCCAAGCGACCATGTCATCGGCGACGCCGACGCATTTCACGCTGCGACCCGCGCTTTGTTGCCAATGGTCGAAGACGGCTGGCTCGCAACCTATGGTATCACCCCTACCGGTCCGGAAACCGGTTACGGCTATATTCAGACCGGCGAAGCGCTGAACACCGGCGTTTCAGCAGTAGTGAAGTTTGTCGAAAAGCCTGACGCCGTCCGGGCGGCAGAGATGATCGCCAGCGGTGACCATGTGTGGAACGGCGGCATCTTCCTGTTCCGTGCTGATGTCTATCTCGGTGCGCTTGCGGCCAATGCACCCGATATGCTTGCCGCCGCACAAGCCGCGATGGCCGCCGCAACCCGAAATGGTGCGCAAATCCTCCCCGACAACGCCGCCTTTGCAGCCTCGCCATCTGACAGCATTGATTATGCCGTGATGGAAAAAGCGGCCCGCGTCGCCGTCGCCCCTGTGGCAATGGGCTGGTCAGACGTCGGCAGCTGGGACGCGCTGCATGAACTTGGAACGAAGGACGATGGCCACAACACCACAATCGGTGAGGTGCGATTGTCCGAAGCCACTGGCAATCTGATCCACGCCGACGGCATCCGCGTGTCGGTGCACGGTGTGAATGACCTGATCGTGGTGGCGAACGGCAAGGAAGTGCTGATCTTGCCACGCGGCACTAGCCAGAAGGTGCGGGATTTTGCGAAGGATTAAGCTATCGTTCCGTGAAACGTCAACGGCAACGGTACGCTCGCCTGCCATGTTGCAACTGGCCCCTCCGATACGCGGCGTGCATCGAGCAAATGCAGCTCGGTCCTGCCTGCTTTCAGGTTGAGCGTCGTGCCCATCAGCCAGCCATTGCGCTCGCCCTCGCCTTTAGCAACGAACAGAAACTCCTCGACCAAGTGATGGTCGCCAAAGTCGAATTTATCGTCGCGGCCCTTGCTCCAGTCCCAGCTCGCAATCGCATGCGGGAAAGGTGTCTGGCGATATCCGGTGACATGCGTCGTAAAGCGCCGCGACTGCCCCGCGATGCGCTTGTCATTCGTCGAAAATTCAGCGGCAATGCGCGCCATTTGCATCTCTGCCTTGCCGTCGGGCCGAAGCACGAATTGAGTCAGCATCGGTGTCGGCGCCTTGATATACTCGCCGCGCAACAATGCCGATGCCGCTCGCTGGCCAAAGGTCGGATCGGCCTCGATGCAGCCGTCGAAGCGGATCGTGCCGTCCTTTTCTTCCCAGCCATCGGCCAAGTGGAAGAAGGCAAAGGAGGGCAGTTCGAACATGCGGCGCTTGGTCAGGTCATTCTTGTCGATCACCAGCACGCGCGTGCCAAGTTCGGGCTTCCAGCTCATCGCGGTTGACAGCGGGAATTTGAAACCGTCCTGTACCCACGGTTGCATCACGATAATCAAATGCTGCGCCGTCGCCGTAAAATCGTGGAAATAGCTGTTGCGGTCGAGCGGTACCATCTGGGCTTGTGCGAGGCTGCCATCGGGATTCAGCTTCCACACAAATGTGCCCTTCCCGTTGCCGCCCAAGTTCCACACAGTGCCGTCGGGCTCGACACGGGGATGTGCGAGGAACGGCATCTGCCTCAAATCGCGGCGGAACGTCTTGAACCCCTTTGTCTCCAATGTCTCCGGGTCCATTATGACGGGCGATCCGCCTTCCCACAGCGCCAGCAATTGCCCGCCCGACATCATCACGCTGGTGTTTGCCGCGTTGGTGTCGTCGGGGCCGTTGATGACAGCACCCGCGCGGCTCGGCGTGCCGAACCCGGGCTGGACGATTGCATTCAACTTAGTCTCCAGCCGCCTTTTGGGCGTATCGACAAAGCGGGCCGCCAGCGTTGCCTTGCCATCACGCACTCGAAATTTACGGACCAGCCCGTCGCCGTCGAACCAGTGTCCGGCCGCACTCTCGCCGCGGCGGAACTTGGCGGGGCCGTTGCGATAGAGCGTGGTGTTAAGCCCAGCCGGAACCTTCCCCGACATCAGCACCATCGTTTCCTCCGGAATATCAGCCTCAATATCCGCAACCGCCGAGGCCCATCCGGCAGGGCTCGCCCCGGCCAGCGCCATATCGGGCGTGATGATCGCTGCCCCGGCGAAAAATCCTGTTCCGAGGAGCTGGCGGCGGTTGAAATCGGTCATGGCAGATACTCCGGCTTTGCTGGTTTACTTGACGACAATGCTGTGGACGTTGGCGCCAGCCTTCACGTCGAACTTGGCGTCGGTCCATTTCGCTGGACCCATGTTACCTACCGCGTTGTTGGAGAACGCAAATGGCTCGATGGGCATTCCATAAGGGTTGGTGCCCATTTTGCCGTTGCCATCGACATCGTGGAACAGCTTAATCGCATATGTGCCGGGGGCTAGGTTGTCGATCATCGCCGCAACTTCCGCCTTGTCGACGGCCACCATCAGCGGACGAACGGGTGCAGCCTTGCCGTCATAGGCCGCCTCGCTATCGACGAGCACCCCCATGATCGCACCCTGCTTATCTTCGATACCGGTGAAGTTGACCGTCAGGCTGCTACCTGCATTCTGCGCGACGGCAGCGGTAGAAAATGATGCGCCTGCCATGGCCAGCGCAGTGAGGATCGATTTGAAATTGTTCATGTCACTTGCTCCTGTTTGGTTGTTTGCTAGGGATGACCAACCAATGATCGCGGCGGAAAAAGCCCGCAACGCCAGTTACGTGAAACACAGGGATTGCTTCGTGATATGACCGATAATGCCGTTCACGAACCGCGAGTGGCAACCCCGCTTTCGCCAAAGGAGGCGAGTTTCGGCGCACGGCACAAACGCGGATTCGTGATTGCCGCGATTGTCGGCCTGCTCCTCACTTTCGTCGGCGCGCTCGACACCGGCGATTTGCCTTTCCTGAAACGCTTGGCCTATTGGGAAACGCTGATGCTGTCGGGCGCGATGATCGGGCTGGGCGTTTCGGAAAGCGTCGAAAAATGGGGACGGCTGCGGTCGAGGCCAGCGCTAGAAATGCCGCTGATCGCGTTGCTGATTGCGTTGCCTTTGACCTTCATGGTGGTCGGCACCAGCAACATATTTTTCGGAACACAACCGCCTTCCTTGCGGGCGCTGGTCATCATGTTCGGTATCACTTTTTTCATCAGCCTGGTGATGACCGCGCTGAATTACTTCATTCACTGGCCGGGCAAGGTTATCCCCGAAACGCCCTTGGAAACACGCGGGGTGCAACCCGAGACCATCACCGCCCGCTTCACCGACCGCCTGCCTTTGCCGATGCGCAGTTCAAAAATCATCGCGCTGGAGGCAGAGGACCATTATCTGCGCGTCCATCTCGATGGCGACCAGTCAACGCTGATCCTGATGCGCCTGTCCGACGCCATTGCCGAATTGCCGAAAGACACTGGCGCGCAAACCCACCGCAGTTGGTGGGTGGCCAAAGACGCCGTTCGCGGCGTGACAAAGGCAGACGGGCGCGCAACCTTGACGTTGAGTGCGCCATTGAAGGCGCCGGTCAGCCGGTCGTTTTACAAGGCGCTCAACGACGCAGGGTGGTTTGTTTAACTGAAAGCAGAACAGCGTCACCCAATCAGAACAAATTCCGAAGCGTGATAAATATCGGGGAGCCTCGCGTGATTAACGCGAAACTGGCTCCTACCCTTTATCTATAATTTTTCGGAACAACCTTCGGCTTTCGAACCCCGTCCGCCATTGAGCGCGATAATAAGGCTCATGCCGACGAGTTACAGAGCCACACCGCTGTAAAGCTACAACCAGATGGGTAAAATTCCATTTTGGACAGAAAATCGTGTCATATGCCTCGCAACGAAAATTAAAATCGTTACTCACGTGATCGGATACCCCAAATTATCAACCGTTGAGGAATTTGATGCTCCCTGGTTGGCCAAAGCCAGTCAGATTCATGGTGATGCTTGGAACGATAACTTTACGTGGACCGACAGATTTCGTTCTACAATGGATATTCTCGACGAACATTCTCGGCGGTGGAAAATGGCCGAAGTAATTAATTAGTGTGCAGTTTGTTTTGTAGGGTATTTTTTTCGTTGCACGAGCGTCTTGGCTAACACTTCCCGCCCTCTCCAAAAGAGAGATGGTGAAAAGTCGCTCAATCCCGATCAAAAGCAAAAGGCGACATTCCGCGTTCGCGCTCGTTGAACACCAGCACCCTGCCCGCCGGCGGGGCGCTGCGTTGGGGGCATTCTGGCCTTGTGCAGGCGGGGCAGCCTAGGCCGATGGGCGTTGCGGCTCCGCTGTTCATATCTACGCCTCGGGCCGCCGCCAGGGGTGCAGCCAGTTTTGCATCGAGGCCAAGACAGATCGCGAACTCCGCCTCCACCGCGCCGCTGACGGCGGTTTGCGGGTGGACGGTGCGCGATAAGGTGAACCAGCGGGTGCCATCCTCCAACTCGACCAGATGCGGCATCAATGTGCCGGGGCGGTCGAATACATTGTGGACATGCCACAACGGGCACCGGCGTTCGGTTTCAACTAAGGGCGACGCGCTGGCCCCGGCATAGCGTTTGCTGCTTTGCCCGGCGCGGTCGATGCGCAGCATGAAGAACGGGAGCCCGCGCTGGCCTACGCGTTGCAATGTTGTCAGGCGGTGGGCGATCTGTTCGAAGCCAGCGCCAAAGCGGCGTTGCAGCAGCATGATGTCATAGCCCGTTGCTTCACACGCGCGCAGGAAACGGGCGTAGGGCATCATCACCGCGGCGGCAAAATAGCTGGTCAGGTGGCGGCGGTAGAGCCGTTCGCCTGCGCGCTCGGTAAAGCTTGCACCGGCGACCAAGGCATCGATTTCGGCCTTTGCCTCGAGCATCGCAAGCTGAAACGCGGCGGCGAACGTTCTGCTGGCGGGGTCGAGCAGTTCGCTGAGTTGTAATTGGCGCGCGTGGAGGTCGAGGCGGCGGAGGTGGCCGGGCATAACGTCGAAGGGGAGTATGCGGATGCTGAGTTGGTGTTTCACGCGCAGGCGTTCGGTGATTGCGGCGTAGAGGTCGGCGTTGCTGAGTCGCAGCTCGTCAGCGAGCGCTTCGGCTTGCGCGTCCAGATCAGCGAAATGGTTGCGCCAGCGTTCGATCTCGCGGCGCGCCGATGCGATGGCTTCGGGTTCGATTGTAGCGCTGGCAGCGCCGCCCCCGCTTGCCCAATAGGCGCCACCCGAAACGCGGTCGAACGCGCGGGCAAAAGCTTCGGCGGCGTCGGGGCTGACCGCGAACCATTCCTCGACCTGAGCGCGGTCAATGTTCAGGTCTGCGAACATCGGGTCGGAAAGTCTGCGCCGGATCGCTTCCACTCCGCCACCCGGGGTTGCTCCGGTCAGCGTGCGCGGGTCGAAATCGTAGCGCTCGGCAAGTTTCAGCAGCAGCGCGGCGGTGAGTGGCCGTTGATTGCGCTCGATGAGGTTGAGATAGGACGGCGAAACGGTAAGTGCCTCAGCCATTATCGCCTGCGTCAGGCCATTGGCGCGGCGTATACGGCGGACGGCATGGCCCGCGAAAAGCTTTTGTTCGGACATGGGAGATGATTTGTCACATATATGACAACATTACAAGTTTTCGCGCATTTTGTGCGACCTGAACACAACAAATATGACAAAACAGACTCGCCTTTGCGCGCTATCTTCGCCAACAACCCGGTCAGAAACGCAATATCCCCAAGGAATTCATAAATGTCCTACCAAGAACAGATCGCCGCCACCGGCAAACTTATCGCCGCTCAAAATGGAACTTGGGATTCGATCAGCCCCGAATCGGTTGCCCGGATGCAACTTCAGAACCGCTTCCAGACCGGTCTCGACATCGCGCGCTACACCGCCAAAATCATGCGCGACGACATGGCAGCATATGACGCTGACCCTGCACATTACACCCAGTCACTCGGCTGCTGGCACGGGTTCATCGCGCAGCAAAAAATGATCGCGGTCAAAAAGCATTTTGGTACCACCAAGAAGCGCTACCTCTATCTGTCCGGCTGGATGATCGCAGCATTGCGCAGCGAATTCGGCCCGCTGCCCGACCAGTCGATGCATGAAAAGACCAGCGTTCCTGCGCTGATCGAAGAACTCTACACTTTCCTGCGTCAGGCCGATGCACGTGAGCTCAACATCCTGTTCCGCGATCTGGATAATGCGCGCGATGCCGGTAACAGCGTCGCAGAAACCGAACTGATGGGTAAGATCGAGAATTACGAAACCCATGTCGTTCCGATTATCGCCGACATTGATGCTGGTTTCGGCAATGCCGAAGCAACCTATCTGCTCGCAAAGAAGATGATCGAAGCAGGTGCATGCGCCCTGCAGATCGAAAACCAGGTTTCCGACGAAAAGCAGTGCGGACATCAGGACGGC
>LNFK01000032.1 GCA_001464315.1 Sphingomonadales bacterium Ga0077559
CCGCGCCTGCCGTTACGCATTCCTCGAACTCGGTGTGCCCGACGGTATCATTGTCGCCCGCACCGACTCGCTCGGCGCTGGTTTGACCAAGCAAATTGCAGTTTCCAAAGAAGCCGGCGACTTGGGCGATCTTTACAACAGCTTCCTTGATTGTGAAGAAATCGATCCGGCAACCGCACAGAATGGCGATGTCATCCTGAACCGTAATGGCAAGCTGCTTCGTCCCAAGCGTCTGCCTTCGAACCTGTTCCAGTTCCGCGCTGGTACCGGCGAGGACCGCTGCGTGCTTGACTGCATTACCAGCTTGCAAAACGGCGCTGATCTGATCTGGATCGAAACCGAAAAGCCGCATATCGATCAGATTGCAGGCATGGTCGACCGCATCCGCGAAGTCGTTCCAAATGCAAAGCTTGCTTATAACAACTCGCCAAGCTTCAACTGGACTCTGAATTTCCGTCAGCAAGTTTTCGATGCCTGGTCAGCTGACGGCAAGGATGTGTCGGCATATGACCGCGCAAACCTCATGAGCGCGTCGTATGATGAGACCAACCTTGGCATTGAAGCAGATGCGCGCATCCAGAATTTCCAACGCGATTCGGCCAAGCGTGCTGGTATTTTCCATCACCTGATCACGCTACCGACCTATCATACCGCAGCGCTCAGCACCGACAATCTTGCCAAGGATTATTTCGGTGAAATGGGCATGCTGGGCTATGTCGCTGGCGTTCAGCGCAAGGAAATCCGTCAGGGCATCGCTTGCGTCAAGCATCAGAATATGTCCGGCTCCGACATTGGCGATGATCATAAGGAATATTTTGCCGGAGAAGCCGCGCTGAAGGCGGGCGGCAAAGACAATACTATGAACCAGTTCGCGAACGCAGCCTGAGGAGGGCCACATGGGTGAGCCACCACGCGCGAGGGCCGTATTGTCGACCGAAGATTTGACGCTACTGAGACAGGCTTTGGTTCACTATCTGGAGGTTATCAAGGACCAGCCGGAATCGGTGAAGTTTGCCAGACTCTACCACCGCTTGGGTAGTGCCGGCGGAAAGTAGCGGGCGCCTATTAAATTAGAGTTTTCCTGGGGAGGAAAACACCTGTGCCGCCGGCTATAATGCCGGCGGCATTTTTGTTGGTTCGAAGATGTGCATCGCTAATATTATCTTAACGGCCTTCGGCTATGCGATGTCGGATATGAAGGTCGGAACCGATTATGGATAATATTCAAAAACTGATCCTGGGCGTGTTGGGCATCGCCGGGATGCTCGTCATGTTGGTGCCGTCTCAAATCGAAGTTGCACCCCAGCGTCCCCCGGCTGTCGCAGCGAGCGGTACGCCGGTCCCGCCTCCGGTCATGCCTCAAGATGGCAACGAAAACGGGAATGGCGGAGAAGAAGCGGTGGAGGAATCCGATTTCGAAGACGAAGATATCTTCTTGACGGGTGAGCCTGCCATCGACGGCAACCCTAGCCAAGGCCCGCAAAATTATCCAAACAATGTCCAGCAACCGCCGATGGATCAATATTCGGCACCGCAAAATTATGACTATAATCAGCCGGTGGGGATTTCGGGTTTTGCATCTCCTCAACCCAATCAACCGCCGACAAGTCCGCCTCAGCAACAGGACGTGCCTGGGTACTAAGCCCCGTTATTTCTTCATAAGATCCATCGCGGCCGAGGTCATCGCTTCGGTCGCGGTCGAAATTACCTTTTCCGCGTCCGGTGCCCAATAAGGCGAATGCAGCGATGGCAGGGCTTTGCCGCCCTTCATAGCTGCATCATATTGACCCTGTGGAACCCCTCCAACCCAGAAGATCAGGCTTTCAATATTGGCTTTATCAGCGCGATAAAATTCGCTGAAGTCTTCGCCGCCCATGACCGGCGGCGTTGAAATAACCCGCTTTTCGCCGAAACGCTGCTTGAACAATGAAGCCATTCGCGCAGTCAGTTCGGGGGTATTATAAGTCGCGGGCGTGAATTCATTTTCAGCGATAACAACTTCAGGCATCCTGTCGTCGGGCATTCCAGCCGAAATTGCCTCACCCTTGGCAATCCGGCGAATGCCATCAAGCAGCAACTTGCGCGTCTCGTCCGAATAGCTGCGCACTGTCAGCAGCATCGTCACTTCGTCCGATATGATGTTATGCTTCGCCCCGCCATGGATGCTGCCCACCGTAACGACAGCTGCATCTTGAGGATCGACTTCGCGGCTGACGAGTGTTTGCAAACTGCCGACTATGCGGCTGGCCAGCACAATCGGATCCTTTGTCGTTTGCGGATACGCGCCGTGGCCGCCGACGCCTTTGACTTTTATGTCCACGCTGTCGACATTGGCCAAGGCAAAGCCCGATGAATAGCCGATGGCACCCGCCGGGAACTGCGCTGCATCGTGAAAACCAATGACATATTTCGGTTTGGGAAACCGTGTGTAAAGACCATCGGCCAGCATCGCACGCGCACCCGAACCGATTTCTTCGGCGGGTTGCAGGATCATAACGAGCGTGCCCGACCATTTATCCTTACTCGCCACTAGCTGGCGCGCTGTACCTACCCAGGCCGACATATGGGTGTCATGGCCGCAGGCATGCATCACCCCGGTTTCAAGGCCTGACTTGCTAACCCCTTTGACTTTCGACGCATAAGGCAGGCCAGTTTGCTCGATAACCGGCAGTCCATCCATATCGGCGCGGATCATCACTACCGGGCCAGGGCCATTTTTCATCACTGCAACAACACCGGTTTGGCCGACTTTTTCGGTCACAGTAAAGCCCAACCGCTTGGCCTCAGCTGCGAGCTTTGCCGATGTCCGGAATTCCTGAAAGCTCAGCTCCGGATTCGCATGCAGATCACGATACAGTTCCATCAGCGACGGCATGTCTATCTCGACGGCCTTGCGGACATCGTCCGCCTGCACTGGCGTAGCCGCTAAAGCCGCCAAAACAGCTGACCCCAACAGAGTTTTCATTTTGTTGCTCCCCAGCAAATACATGTCTTAGGCTATCGCACCCTTATTGCGCCGTCCATCCCCCATCGACGCTCAGGTTTGCACCGGTCATCGCGCTGGCTTCATCGCGGCACAGGAACACGGCGAGTGCGGCCAGTTGCTCCACCTGCACAAACTGCTTCTGAGGCTGATTGGCAAGCAGCACATCGTTGATAACCTGATCGCGAGTCAAGCCGCGCGCCTTCATCGTATCGGGGATCTGGTTTTCAACCAGCGACGTCCAGACGTAACCGGGGCAGATGCAATTAACGGTGATCCCCTGCGTCGCCACTTCCAAAGCAATTGTTTTGGTGAAACCGGCGAGCCCATGTTTTGCGGCATTGTACGCGGATTTATAAGGAGAGGCGACAAGGCTGTGCATCGAGCCGGTATTGATTACCCTGCCCCAGCCCTTAGTCTTCATCCCCGGCAATGCAGCTTTTGTGGTGTGGAATGCCGACGACAATATGATGGCAAGAATCGCATCCCATTTATCGTCAGGAAACTCGTCGACAGGTGCCACATGCTGGATACCTGCATTGTTGATCAAGATATCGGGACTTCCAAACTGCGCGGTACAATCTGCGACCATTGCTCGGATTTCGTCCGGCTTCGTCATGTCCGCACTCGAATAAAGCGCTCCTGCATTACTTATCGTGACAAGATCTGCGACATTGGCTTCAATCTCGGCTTGATCGCCTAACCCATTGATCATCACATTAGCACCTTCGGCAGCCAATGCCCGTGCATAGCCAAGACCAATGCCCGATGTGGAGCCCGTGATAAGAGCAGTTTTGCCTTTGAGGAACATAGGAGAACACCTTTGCGTTATGAAGCAACTTTACTTGCGCTTTTGCTCGCTAACCGCAATGCTGGCGCTCGGCAATAACGGAGAATCGCATGCGCCTTGATGACCTCGACCCCAGCGGGAATGTTAGTGATCAAGGCTCGGGTGGCGGCGGCTTTGGCGGTGGTAGCGGTGGAATGCTCGGGCTGGTTTTCGGCTTATTACCGATGTTGCTTGGTCGCAAACTGGGATGCGGCACCTTGGCGTTGATTGCCGTTGCAGGATATTTTGTGATGTCGAGCGGCATGCTCAATATGGAAAGTTCGGGCATTGCACCTGCAGGCCAACAATCGGCAGCAGGTAACGTTGCATGCGATACGCAAGAGGAACTATTTGCTTGCCGAGTGTTAAAATCGACCGAAGACACTTGGAGCCAGCTGATCCAGAATTACAAACCCGCTACGCTTAACTTCTATCAAGGCGGCGGCCAATCAGGTTGCGGCGCGGCGCAATCAGCAATGGGTCCGTTTTATTGCCCGTCGGATGAGGGCATTTACCTCGACACTAGCTTCTTCGAACAGATGGAAAGCCAGATGGGCGCAGGCGGCGATTTTGCTTATGCTTATGTCATTGCGCACGAAGTCGGACACCATATTCAAAATCTGGCAGGCATCGCCGATCAAGTGCGCACGCTTCAAGCGCGTTCGAGCCAGGCAGATGGCAACCGGTTGCAAGTAGGCATGGAATTGCAGGCCGACTGTTTTGCGGGCGTCTGGGCTGGCATTAATGCCAACCGCATAGAACCAGGCGACATCGAAGAAGGCATGCGCGCCGCCAATGCTATTGGCGACGACAAATTGATGGCTGACGCCGGACGCGCGCCTGTCGAGAGTATGTTCACGCACGGCACTTCCGAACAGCGGATGGAAGCGTTGAAGCGCGGAATTCAAAGCAAGAATCCGAATAGCTGTAATTATCTGCAAGGTGTGCAATAAGCCGCCCATGCGGCTTACCGATTGCCATAATGTTGAAGATTTCCGTAGGTTAGCCAAGGCGCGGCTGCCGTCGCCAATATTTAATTATATCGACGGCGCGGCAGATGACGAGCGCACGAAGGATCGAAATACGTCGTCATTTGATGACTGTTATCTGGTGCCAAATGTGCTGGCCGGTGTGTCAGAAATTGACATGAGCGCGACGGTGATGGGCAAACGCATTGCGATGCCGTTGTTGCTCTCGCCGACTGCATTGCAGCGGCTGTTCCACTGGCAGGGAGAGCGTGCGGTTGGCGCGACAGCGCAAACCTTTGATACTTGGTTCGGGATATCGTCGCTTGCGACGGTCAGCATTGAAGAAGTTGGTGAAACTATCAAATCGCCCAAGCTGTTCCAGCTCTACATTCATAAGGATAAGGGACTGAATGCCTCGATGATCGAACGTTGTAAGGCGGCGAAGTTCGATGCGATTGCCCTCACCGTCGATACCATTGTTTCGGGCAACCGCGAACGATGCCTGCGGAGCGGGTTCACATCGCCTCCCCGCTTCACGCCTGCTTCGGTGTTGAGCTATGCGACGCACCCAGGCTGGGTTGCCAACTATTTGCTTCGCGAAAAGTTTGCGCTGCCCAATTTGCAAACGCATGTCGATGCAGGCACAAATGTCGCGGTTTCGGTCGCCGAATATTTCAACACCATGCTCGATACATCGATGGACTGGAAAATGGCTGAGAAGGTCCGCGCCGATTGGGGCGGGCATTTTTGCTTGAAAGGCATCATGTCAGTCGAGGACGCCAAACGCGCGGTCGATATTGGCGCGACGGCGATCATGGTATCGAACCACGGAGGTCGACAACTCGACGGATCACGATCGCCCTTCGATCAGATTGCCGAAATCGCCGACGCCGTCGGCGGCAAGATCGACATCATTTGCGATGGCGGCGTCCGGCGCGGTAGCCATGTCCTCAAAGCAATCGCCGCCGGGGCAACGGCTTGCTCCGGTGGGCGATTATATTTGTACGCGCTGGCGGCGGCTGGCGAACCCGGCGTCCGGCGTATCGTAGGCAAACTACGTGATGAGATCGAACGCGACATGAAACTCATGGGCGTCCGATCTGTCTCTGAACTTAACTCTTCGTTGTTACGCTGGCGGTCGGTCGGTCTGTAGTTGGTTCGCCTGCAACTTCGCGCTTGGCACCCCAGTCGATGGCGCGTGTTGCCCACATGACTACCGCGAGTGCGACGAAGAGCAGCAGCGAGCCGATGATCAGCGAGTATGCCTCAAGGTTCAGCAGTACGTAAAGTGTGGCATACAGCCCAACCAGTAGGCCCCCAATAAACCGGGCTCGCATCCAGCTTTTCAATATCGCCGCCGAATAAGCCGTCAGCAATCCGGTTATCCCGCCGCCAGCAACCAGATAGGCCCACATGAAGCCGACAACCTCGGCAAAGGCGAGCAGCAGCACGAAGAACAGTACCAGCCCGGCGCCTGTCAGCAAATACTCCGCCGCTGCAACCTTTGCACCAGCGATCAAGTCGAACATCAGGAACGCCAGGAAAGTGAAACCGATAAACAGGAATCCGTACTTCACCGAACGATCCACCTGACTGTAGAGGTCGACAGGCTCAATCAACCCGATGGTTGCCGCCTGACTCTGTCCGCCACCAGCAGACGGCGCGCTTACGTTCATCACCTCCATACTATCATATTTGGTGATATTGGCCGGTACAGGCGCAGCCAAGTCGTCAGTCAGTACGAGCGCCTGACCCAGTGCAAGATTGGTTACTGCATGGCTTGATGTAAATCCTGATGATTTAACATCGCGTTGGGTTGGCAAGAAGTCGCCAGCGAAGCTTGGGCTCGGCCAACTCGACTTCACGTTCCACTTAGTTTCCCCGCCGCGCGGAACCATCGTCAGTGTCTTGTTACCGCGAATGGCGAAGTTGTAGGTGACTTCCATTGGGGAAACTGCGTCCCAATCGACAAAGGTGAAGAAACCCGAACCGCCCGATGCCGCCAATCCCTTGCCGGGTTGCAACTCGAGCCAGGTGCCATTGACCTCAACCTTGCTGTCGGCCTGAAGTCCGCGCGCGTCGGATATTCCGAACCGCAACTCTGCCCCTGCCAGGTTCAACGCCTCACGCGCGATACCATAACGCGCGAAATCGGCCGGCAAGGCAAAGCGCGCCGACCCGCTATTCTCGGCAACGAACAGGACGCTCTCGTAAATCGACTTCCGTTTGCGATCCGGCTTCAGATTAGTGGTCAGCGTATTGGTCTCTGGCGAGAGGAAAAGCTCTTTGGTCACTTGGACGGTGCGCGTTGTCTGGCGGCCGTTCTGGTCGACGGTCTCGACGCTGTTAGCGGTATAGGGAATGACGAGCACTGGTCCGACAACGACTTGCGGACCGCCCCAACCCGCGGCGATCGAATTTTGAGCGACGTTCGATTGCTCCTGCCGGTCCCAGACCAGCGCGTAAACCATCATCAGCGGGATCACGAGCGCAATTCCAATAACTCCGGCAAGGAACAGTTTCCATCCGGGACTTCGTTCGGTTGTCATGATTTGATTGCCTCCTGTGTGCTGCTTTTAGCCGCCACTTCATGACAAGTCTCGCCATGAAAGCCATGATGGGAAGGTGAGGAAATCGTGAAAAGCGTCACGCTGTACTGAACAGGAACCAGATCGCAATCGCGGCCAGCAATCCTGCAAAAATGCGTCGTATGATGTGGCTTCTATCGCCCACTGAAATCCAGCCATGCGCGTGCCCGGCGAACGCTACTATCAAGAGGTGGATCGCAGTCGCAATCGCAACATAACTTGCCGAAAGCAGCCCGGTCTGCGGCGCTATCGGAACTGCTGTTGAAATATAGGCAGGCAGCACGGTAATGAAAAACACCGCGGCCTTCGGGTTTAGCAAATTCAAAAGCAACCCATGCCGAAACCATGCGCCGAGCGCATTCTGGTTGGCGATATCGGGCGAAAGCTCGTCTTTACCTGCCCATGCCTTCCACGCTAGCCATAATAGATAGGCCACCCCGGCGTAACGCAGCAGGCCGAAAACAAATGGCGAGCGGGTAGCCAGTTCAGCCAAACCCACCGCCGATGCAGCAGCGAGCAAGCCAAGTCCCAACGCAATTCCTGACACGGCAGCAAAACCCGACCGTTTGCCGTAACTGGCACTGGTGAGTGCGAGCCAAGCCATATTCGGGCCGGGCGTCAACTCGATTAGCAACGTGGTTAACAAAAAAGGTGCGTATAGGTCGGTCAGCATTGCCAACGCTATGGCACGGCATGCAAACATAGTCGATTGCGCTTGGCTTTGGAGCCGTCCGCTACCATCTACACCATATGACCAAATTCTCCATGCTGGATCTCGTTCCCGTCGTTGAAGGCGGCAATGTCGCCACTGCACTGGCCAATGCCGCCGACCTTGCTGTCCATGCCGAGAGCCTTGGCTTTACGCGATACTGGGTAGCCGAACATCACGGGATGCGTGGCATCGCAAGCGCCGCGACCAGCGTTGTTATCGGTCATATCGCCGCCGCGACGAAAACGATCCGTGTGGGTTCGGGCGGCATCATGCTGCCCAACCATTCACCCTTGGTCATTGCCGAACAGTTCGGCACGCTCGATGCGCTCTTTCCGGGACGCGTCGACTTGGGGCTTGGCCGCGCGCCGGGCAGCGATCAGCACGTTGCCGCCGCGATCCGCCGAACGCTCGACAGCGATCCCAACGCCTTCCCGCGCGACGTGATGGAATTGCAAAGCTACTTCGCCGATGATGGTCAAACGGGCATTGTGGCCACTCCAGGCGCGGGGGCGGATGTTAGGCTCTATATCCTTGGCAGCAGCCTATACGGCGCGCAAGTCGCAGGTGCACTCGGCCTGCCCTTCGCCTTCGCCAGCCACTTCGCACCGGATTTGCTCGACGAGGCGCTGCACATCTATCGAAGTCATTTCCGACCCAGCGCGGCACTCGACGCGCCTTACGCGATGGCGGCGTTCAACATCATTGCCGCCGAAACCGACGCAGAGGCCGAATATCTCGCCAGTTCGCTGCAGCAAAGCTTCGTGTCGTTACGCACCGGCAACCCCCGCCAGATGCCGCCGCCTGTCGATGGCTACCGCGCGTCATTGCCGCCGTCCCACGCCGCGATGCTGGACAATGTCCTGTCGGCCAGTGCGATCGGCGCGACGGATACAGTGAAGGCAGACTTAGCGAGGTTTATCGAGCGGACGAAAGCCGATGAGATTATCGTCGCGTGCTCGATATTCGATCATGAAAAACGCAAACGCAGTTTGGAAATTTCGGCTGGAGTTTTAAAAACCTTCTAGCTCCGTCGCCCCAGCGTACGCTGGAGCGACGATTGGGCAATTGCGGAAAAGGCAATCCAACGCTATTTTGCAGCCCGTAATGACAATTGGCGCTAGATTTCTGCTTTTATTTGGAATTGTTTCAACTTGCGCGGGTTGTGCGCTGAAAGAATCCCCTCCTGCGTCATCCCAACTCGGCGATGGCAAATACAGTGACAGTCGTAACATGTATTCGCCGGACATCTACGGCGATGTCCAGGCCCAGAAACAATGGATCGCGGGGATAGACGCTTTAAAAGCGCAATGCCGCACAACTGGCGAATATTGCCAGGAAGCTCAAGGGGCGAGACAATCCTTACGCGGTCACAGCACCGGTGCCACTCGACCGGCACGCTAAGAACTTAATAAACCCGGGCTTTCGGCTTGATATACTCCGCCTCATCAGTCAGCGTGTAATCATGCACTGCACGGTAATCGATCGTTACCTTGCCGCCTGAACCGCCCCAACCGTCGAACCATGACGCGGTATGCTTCATCCAGTTTTCGTCATCGCGGTTAGGGAAATCTTCGTGCGCGTGGGCGCCCCGGCTTTCTTTGCGGTTGTTCGCGCTTTCCATTGTGCAGACGGCCTGCGCCATCAGATTATCAAGTTCGAGCGTTTCGATGAGGTCGGTATTCCAGATCAGGCTGCGGTCGGTGACATGGATGTCTTCCAAACGCTTGTTGACCTTTTCCATCAAGGTTACGCCTTCGGCGAGCAGTTCGGTGTCGCGGAATACGGCGGCGTGCTTTTGCATGGTGCGCTGCATTTCGAGTCGGATTTGCGATGTCGGCGAGCCGCCCTTGGCGTTGCGGAATTTGTCGACGCGCGCCAGCGGCAGGTCAGTCGCGTCCTTGGGCAACGCGCGGTGCGCTGCGCCCGGTGTTAGATTGGCTTTCAAATGCAAACCGGTCGCTCGGCCAAACACCACCAGATCGATCAGCGAGTTCGAACCAAGCCGGTTAGCGCCGTGGACCGAAACGCATGCCGCTTCGCCCACAGCATAAAGACCGGGGACGACTGTGTCGTCGTTGCCGTCCTTCTTGGTGACGACTTGGCCGTGATAATTACAGGGTATCCCGCCCATATTATAGTGGACAGTGGGCGAAACAGGCAGCGGCTGCCGCGTCAGGTCGACGCCTGCGAAAATCTTGCCGCTTTCGGTGATGCCGGGCAAACGCTGCGCCAATACGGCCGGGTCGATATGATCGAGATGAAGATAGATATGGTCCTTCTCCGGACCAACGCCTCGACCTTCGCGCATTTCGAGTGCCATCGAACGCGACACGACATCGCGCGACGCCAAATCCTTGGCCGACGGTGCATAGCGCTCCATGAACCGTTCGCCTTCGCTGTTGGTCAGGTATCCACCTTCACCGCGCGCACCTTCGGTAATCAGCACGCCTGCGCCATAAATGCCGGTCGGGTGGAACTGAACGAACTCCATATCCTGCAACGGCAGGCCAGCGCGCAGCACCATACCGCCTCCGTCGCCGGTGCAGGTATGTGCCGAGGTTGCAGAGAAATAAGCGCGGCCATATCCACCGGTTGCCAGCACCACGGCATGGCTCTTGAAGCGGTGGATGCTGCCATCCTCCATGCACATGGCGATTACGCCGCGGCATTCGCCATTTTCCATGATCAGGTCGAGCGCAAAATACTCAATGAAAAAGTCTGCGTCATATTTCAGGCTCTGCTGATAAAGCGCGTGAAGCATCGCGTGGCCGGTCCGGTCGGCTGCCGCAGCAGTGCGCTGAACCGGAGGTCCTTCGCCCATATTCTGCATATGGCCGCCGAATGGGCGCTGGTAAATTGTGCCATCGGCGTTGCGCGAAAACGGCACGCCTGCATGCTCAAGCTCGTAAACCGCGGCAGGTGCTTCGCGCACCATATATTCAATCGCGTCCTGATCGCCGAGCCAGTCGGAGCCCTTGACGGTGTCATACATATGCCACGTCCAGTGGTCGGGCGAGTTATTGCCAAGCGATGCGGCAATCCCGCCCTGAGCAGCCACGGTGTGCGAACGGGTGGGGAAAACCTTGGTGATGCAAGCAGTTTTCAAACCCGCTTCGGCACTGCCCATAGTGGCGCGCAAACCCGAACCGCCTGCTCCGACAACAACGGTGTCATAGGTGTGATCAATAATCTTATACGCGTCGGACATCAGGCGGGAGCTCCGGTGAATGCAAGTTTTGCTACGGTAAAAATGCCGAATGCGGCACCGCCAACAACATAGAAATTAAGAAAGGCAATCGCCCCGAATTTGAGCGAATTGTCGTGCACATAATCCTCGATGAGCACTTGAAGCCCAAGCCGAATATGCCAGAAAATGCTGACCAGCATGAGTATCATTGGCACCGCAACCGTTGGCTGGGATAGCCATTGCGCAAGCGTTGCCTGATCGAAGTTCGGCAAGATCAGCAACGACGTGACGAGCCACGTCGTCAGCAACAGGTTGCTGACCGCCGTCATTCGCTGCGAAATCCAGTGGCCGCCGCCATGTTTGGCCGACCCGAGACCGCGCACCCTGCCGATATATGTTCTGCTATCCATCGATTAAACTCCGATAAAGCGCGATGCCACAAGCAGCGCCACCAATGCAGTTGCAAAAAACGCCGCGACAAATGCAGCAACTGCCCAGGTCCGGTTTGTCTTCAGCTCATAACCTGCGCCTATGTCGAGCACGAGATGGCGAAGTCCGGAACACACATGCTGGAAGAAACTGAAAGTTACGGCCAATGCGACGAGCCTGAAAAACCAGTTGGACGCGGTTTGCAGACCGGTTGCTCCAACGCCTGCCGAGACAACATATTTTTGGAAAGACGCATAGCTCTCTGCTCCGCCGCCGATCGCGGATAACCACCACAGCAACGTCAACATGCCGGCGGTTGCAAGTATAAAGCCGGTGGCGCGATGAAATATCGAAATCGCCATTTGCGGCGACCAACGGTAAATCTGCAAATGTGGCGCCAATGGCCTGCCAGCTTTTTGCGTCATGTCTCACGTCCTTTTTGAAAACGTCGGGTTAGCGATGATGCGTTGCTCTTTAATGCTTTAGCCGCCTCACGCAAGGCCCGTGCAGGGAGAATTTCCGAATGCAAATTCCGCCGCTGGATAACCCGCTGTTAACCATTTTATCTCTAGAAACAGCCGAACACCGCCAGACGAGACCTGGCGCAAAAAACTGGAGCAAATAATGGGTCAGTCAGACGGGCAAAGGCAAATTGACCTCGATGCGATAATTGCGCCGCACGATCATGACGGGAAACTGGCCGAAAATTGCCGTAAGCTTGGCACCTATTTGCAGGGTAGCTACTCGGTATTGAGCGAGGATTACTGGTCGTTCTGGATCAATTCCCCGCAATTCAGCTCCGGATTCGATGATGAGCGGATACGCAAGTCGCGAGATCTACTTGCGAGCTATCTTGAGATGCGCACCGTCCGTTTTGAAGACCGGGTGTGGCTAAACATCAGCCGCTCTATGATCGTGGATTCATGTGAGCGCGGCGTGCCGCTCGGTATGGTCATGGCAGCGACGGGAACCGCCAATCACCGCGTTATCATAAAACTTATGGCAGATGGCGCATTGTCCGCCGAAGAGATCCGGCTTCATGTCGACACCTTAAGCAGATTAAACGCGATTGAACTGACTATCACGGCCACAATATTTGGGCAGCATGAACAAATGCGTTTCGCCGAACGCCAAATCGCACATTCTGCGAATTTTGAAGCAGATATCGGCAGCGCCACTTCGGCTGTGGCGGAGCAAACGAGTCTTTTGAAACATCAGGCAGCAAGCAGTTCGCAAATGGCACATGGCATGCTCGCCAAAACCAGCGAAGTTGCTGCGGCTTCCGAACAATCGGCGGTTGCCATGCGCGAAGCTGCGCAGACAGCAGCAGGCCTTATTCGCGCAATCGAAGATGCGCGAACCGAAGTCGAAACGGCTGCTGACGTGGCAACACGTGCGGCAGCCCAGGCCTCACAAAGCGTGGTTGCAACCGATACATTGTCGGAACAGTCACAGTCGATCGATTCAATCCTTGGCCTTATTCGCGATATTGCCGGGCAGACCAACCTGCTGGCGCTCAACGCCACCATCGAAGCCGCCCGTGCCGGTGACGCCGGACGCGGATTTGCGGTTGTCGCGCAAGAGGTGAAAAGCCTTGCCAACCAGACAGCTCAGGCAACCGATGAAATCGCTCAGAAGATTTCCGCGATTCAAAGCGCCACCAAGGCGTCAGTTGAATCGAACGCAGCCATCCAGTCGATCGTCGGCGAAGTCCAGCACAGCGCCGAACGCATCCGCCACGCGATGGAGGATCAGGCTCAGACCGTCACGATGATTACCGCTTCGGTCGATGAAACCGCGCTCGCCGCCGACCTGATGTCGAATACGATCTCTGCGATCCGTTCGGATACCGAAAATGTCGTGTCCGAAATCACCGCGCTTGAGCAGGGTTTCAACCAGGTTGATTCCAAGCTGTCGTCGCTTCAGGAAAATGCGCGCAAATTTGTCGCTGGTCTCGGCTAAGGCACATTAGCAATCAGCGCCATTGAATTTCCATTCGCGTTGTGAAAAGCAACGCGAATGAAAACCCATATCCTTGTCACCGGCGCATCGCGCGGTATCGGTGCAGCCATCGTCCAGGCATTCGACCCCGATGCAGTTCGCGTTCTTGCCCTCGCTAGCAAAGACGGCAACCTCGCCGATCCGCTGGTGCCAGCAAAATTGTGGGCCAATTCGCTCGCCACCCTTGATGGGCAGGTCGATATATTGATCAACAATGCTGGCGTTTTCGAAGCCAACCCGATCACCACAAATGACGAAGACTGGCGTGAAAACTGGAACCGCACAATACAGGTCAACCTGACCGCGAGCGCCGAATTGTGCCGCCTTGCAGTCCTGCATTGGCAGCGGACGAATGCGAGCGGGCGGATCGTCAACATCGCGAGCCGCGCCGCACATCGCGGCGACAGCCCCGACCACTGGCATTATGCCGCTTCGAAGGCGGGCATGGTCGCGATGACCAAAACCATCGCCCGCGCCTATGCATCACAGGGTATATACGCCTTTGCTATCTGCCCCGGCTTCACAATGACGGGAATGGCCGAAGATTATCTGGAAAGCCGCGGCGGTGACAAATTGCTGGCAGACATCCCGCTGGGCAAAGTCGCTGATCCTGAAGAGGTAGCTGCAATCGCCAGATTCTGCGCACTCGACGCGCCGCCGTCGATGACCGGCGCAGTTCTTGATGTAAATGGGGCGAGCTATGTCCGTTAATAAATCTTTGGTAATTTCAGTTGCGTGTTTTTCAATGGCGGGATGCGCGCCATCCGAGGCATTGCAAAAAAGCACCGCGACGTTCGAACCGATCAAGCAAGCCTGTGCCGGTCGCGATGGCTGGAGCGACGCGGCACCGCCCGCGCATATATATGGTAATGTCTATATGGTCGGCACCTGCGGCATCACGGCATTACTGATTACATCGCCCAAGGGGCACTTCCTGATCGACGGCGCAACGGCCGAAGCCGCAAGCGGCATTGCGGAAAATATCCGTAAGCTCGGTTTCGAACCCAAAGATGTGCGCTATCTTCTCGCCACGCACGAACATGTCGACCACGCGGGCGGCCTCGCCGAGCTCAAACGCATCACTGGCGCTAAATTCGTCACCCGCGCTGAAGCCAAAGCTGCGATGGAAAGCGGTACGCCTGGACCGACCGACCCGCAATTGGGGTTGCTTCCACCGTTCGAAGGAGTGAAGGCCGACCTGATTCTGCGCGACAGCCAAACGCTTCGGCTCGGACAACAAGAGCTGACTATGATCACAACGCCGGGACACACGCCAGGCGGAACAAGCTGGACATGGAAATCCTGCGAAGGCGCGGTGTGCCAGCAGATCGTCTATTCTGACAGCCTCAATGCGGTATCGGCCGATACCTATCGTTTCACCGATAACCCTGCCTATGTCGCAACGATCCTCGCATCGATTGACCGCATATCCAGCTTTAAAAAATGCGACATCCTTATCAGCCCGCATCCGTTCCAAAGCGAATTGTTTGAAAGGCTTGCGAACAAATCAAAACTGATCGATCGGACAGGCTGCGTTCGATACGCCAGTGCCGCAAAAGACCGCCTCGACGCACGCTTGGCCAAAGAAGCGGCAAATTGAACTGGCTGGTCACGCTGCCCTGCACGCGTCAGGAAGCAGAGGCGTTATACGAGGATGACGAATGGCTGGCGACGCTCGAGCCGATGCCTTCGATTGTCGCAGAAGAAACCGAAGCGTTCAACGATGCCAAATGGCGCGTTAAGGCCTATTTCTCCGAAAAGCCAGATAAACAGGTTATTGCCGCCATCCAAACTCGCCTGCCGAGCGCGCGCAAAGCAAGGCCGGTTGCCGAAGAACTGCCTAATGAGGATTGGCTGGTAATGAGTCAGCAATCGCTGCAACCTGTTCATGCGGGGCGTTTCTACGTCCATACCTCGACGAACAAGGGCGATGTTCCAGCCAGCGCTGTTCCATTTCTGATCGATGCCAGCCGGGCATTCGGGACTGGCGGCCACGAAACGACTAGTGGCTGCCTCACGATGCTCGATCGGATGAAACGCCAGGGCAAGTATTACGATCTCGTCGCAGACATCGGCACGGGGACCGGTCTGCTGGCATTTGCCGCACGGCATTTGTGGCCGCACGCCTATATCACTGCATCGGATATCGATCCTGTCAGCGTTGAAGTTACCGCCAATAACGCCGGTGTAAACAATGTCCCTCTCGGAACCGGTCAGGGTGAGCTCGCACTTTGCACCGCATCGGGCACCGACCATGTGCTCATTCATCAACGCACGCCTTATGATCTTGTGATCGCCAACATCCTGGCCGGGCCACTGATCGAGCTTGCGCCGTCCCTGGCCGAAATTGTGCGGAGCGGCGGATCGCTGATATTGGCGGGCTTGCTCGATACGCAAGCCAAAGCGGTGTTGCGCGCTTATCGGCTGCAAGGTTTCCGGTTACAGCGGCGTGAAGATTTTGGCGACTGGCCCTGCCTGTGGCTGGTCAAGCGGCACGACTATAGCTGGCAACGCCCGCTTCGTGCCTCCAGACGTACCAGCCAGCCGCCGGGCGATTTTGGCACCTGGTGAGCAAAGCTTTATTGCACCGCGCGCCCGCATCCGCCATATCCAAAACAATGGCAGCAGATTCAGCTAGTTCCGATCTGGATTCCGCGCGGCGCGCAAGGCTTGCCGACGCGCTTGTCCGCACCGGTCACGGTGACCGTTCGGCATTCGAAGCGGTATATCGCGCGACATCTGCGAAACTATTCGGCGTCTGCCTGCGTATCTTCCCCGACAGGAATGAAGCGGAAGAAGCATTGCAAGACGCATATCTCACCATCTGGAACAAGGCCGCGAGCTTTGAATCGGGGCGTGCTAGCCCGATAAGTTGGCTGGTCGCGGTAACGCGTAACCGCGCCATTGACCGGTTGCGCGCGCGAGGTAAGGCGGGGATGACATCGTTGGATGAGGCTGCAGAAATCGCCGACCCTGCGCCGCTGGCGGATGCGCAGTTATTGGCATCTGGCGAAAATCATGTGCTCCACGGATGCATCGAAGCACTGGAACGTCGCGACGCCAATTTTATCCGCAGTGCGTTTATCGGCGGCGCAACCTATGCGGATTTGGCCGCGCGCGAGGGCGAACCGCTCGGGACGGTTAAAAGTCGTATAAGACGCGCGCTGATCAAGCTGCGCGGCTGCATGGAGGGGGCTTCATGACCATATTGAGCGAAGAAGATATCGCACTTGCGGGCGAATATGTGCTCGGATTGCTCGACGCAGCGGGTGATGCGTCGGCGACCGCGCGTATCGCCACCGATGCTATGTTTGCAGCGGAGGTCGAGGCATGGCGCGTGCGTCTCGCGCCGATGCTGTCGGGCGATGCAAATGTTCCGGCCCATATTTGGGGTAACATCCAGAATGCGCTGCCCGAGCAAACCGGACAGGATGTCGGGTCGGGTAAATTGCTGTTCTGGCGGTCGTTGACAGGTATCTCGGTCAGCGCAGCCGCGATCCTAGGAATCCTGCTCTTACAAAAGCCCGATGCAGCAGCACCCCCTGCGCCCGAAGTGCCTTTGATCGCCGCGCTGGGAAGCGAAACCGGCGAAGCATCTTTGACGGCAAGCTATGAGGCTGGAACCGGGCGCATGATCGTCACTCCTGTATCTCTCGACACCGGTGAACTTTATCCCGAATTGTGGATCATTCCTGCCGACGGAACGCCGCACTCATTAGGGATTGTCGCTTCGGACAAAGCCACAACAATGACCGTACCGCTCGAATCGCGGCAATATATGGGAAGTGGCGGCACATTGGCCATCACACCTGAACTCCAAACCGGCGGTCCTGGCGGCAAACCAACCGGACCAGTCATCGCCAGCGGCAAAATCACGACGCTTTGAATTTTTTTGAAGCTCCTGTGCATCCGCACGGCACAGCCTTCCGTAGTTATCCGCAGCACGCCATCCCCCGGTCGTGCGCAGAACAGGAAAGCTGAAATCATGAACAACACAAAGCGTATTTTTGTTGCACTCGCACTTGCCTCATCAACCTTGGCCGGTAGCGCAGTTGTAGCCAACCATCACAAAATGTCGAACCCGACCGTTGGCGGCGCCGCTATGGCACCAGCCAAGACGATCGTCGAAAACGCATCGGCCGCCCCAAATCTCACCACCCTTGTCGCCGCAGTCAGCGCCGCTGGTCTGGTCGACACCTTGTCGAGCCCTGGCCCGTTCACCGTCTTCGCGCCAACCAACACCGCATTTGAAAAATTGCCCGATGGGACGGTCGGCACGCTGGTCAAGCCAGAAAACAAGGCGACTCTGACCAAGATCCTGACCTATCATGTGGTGGCAGGCAAGTTGACCTCGAAGGATATCGTCGCGGCGATTAAAGCAGGCGGCGGCAAAGCATCGCTCACCACCGTAGCCGGCGAACGTCTGTCAGCACGTTTGTCGGGTGGCAGCGTCGTCATCACTGACGGCAAAGGTGGCCAGTCTGCTGTGACAACCGTCGATGTTATGCAGTCGAACGGCGTCGTTCACGTAATCGATTCAGTTTTGCTGCCCTAAACGGCAGCAATGCGGGGGACCGGTTGTTTTGCCTCCCTTTTTAACGACCGGTTCCCTTACGCCTTTTCGCGCGCATAGGTTTGCGTGCCGTGTGTGACAACATTATCCTCGGGTAAAATATCCGCGATGGCGATATCCGACAATTTTTCGAGCTTTGCATAAAGCGGCTCAAAGTCCGTTTCGACGGTTACTTTAAGCAGCTGGTCGAGGCTCGGAATGACAAAATAGTTTTGTTGAAAATCATCGATTCGATATTCGGTCCGCATGACGCGCAACAGATCGAAGCAGATACGGTTGGGGCTTGGATTATCCAGCGCAAACACGCTTTCGGCATAGCTTGATACGATACCTGCGCCATAGATGCGCATGCCGTCAGGCTGCTGGATTAAACCAAATTCGACCGTATACCAATATAGCCGCGCCAAATGATCGAGCGCGCCGAAACCGAGGCTACGCAAGCCGCCTTGGCCATAAGCCACCATATAATTAGCAAAAACCGGGTCGGCAAGCATCGGCATATGGCCGAACACGTCATGGAAAACGTCGGGCTCCTGCAGATAATCGAGTTGCTCTGGTGTTCGGATGAAATTCCCTGCAGGGAAACGCCTGTTCGCCAAATGGTCGAAAAACACCGCATCAGGAACAAGACCCGGCACAGCAACCACTTGCCAGTCCGTTGCTGCCATCAGCCGCGCGTTAAGTTCGCGGTAGTCGGGGATACCCGGCTTCGACAACTTAAGCACATCCATCCCGCGCAAAAAGGCGTCCGCCGCCCGTCCAGGTAGCATTTCGGATTGCCGCGCGAACAACTTATCCCACATAGCATGTTCATCAGCGCTGAACTTCTCCCAATCCTGCGGGATCGTCCAATCGGCATTTGCGCCATCGGGCGGGCTATCATAAACATGCTGGAAATCGGCCATAGGGAAGTGGTTACACTTGAAACTGTTTAGCATCAACAGCCTGTGGACCACGCTGCGTGCAATTATCGCTTGGCCGTTGCTGGTGGTCGGCCTCTACATGCTGGCGGCCCTGATCGGCAGTCTTGTTCCTGCAAATAATGACTGGCAACAACCAAAGGACGGTGTCGATATTTTTGTCGAAACCAATGGTGTTCATGTCAGCTTAGTCTTGCCGATTGCTGCTGCGGGTGAAGATCTAAGCGACTTAATCCGTCCCGACCACCTGACTAATCGCGACCTTTACGGCACCCATGCTATGATTGGCTGGGGCCATGGCCGCGTTTATCGAAATGCGCAAACATGGGATGACGTCAAAAGCGGCGATGTCGCTAGTGCGATTTTTGGATCGAATTATACAACGCTACACATATACCATCTGATCAACCCGCAGCCGCTTGCCCACCGGAAATTGCTACGGGTGACGCCAAAACAATATCGGAGTATTATGAGCCAAATCCGGTCGACATTCCGGCTAAACAAGAACGGGGATAGCATCGCCCATTCCGCATATGCGGACGATAATCTTTTTTATGACAGCAACGGCCATTATTCGGCGATTAATACCTGCAATAACTGGACAGCAACCGTACTGCGCAATGCTGGTGTGCGCATGGGTATCTGGACCCCGCTACCTGGTGGCGTGATGCACTGGTTCTAGGTTAATCTTTCATCCAGCACTGCAGAGCCGCCGGGTCCTCAATCACGAGGTGGCCGTAATGCCGGGTAATGAGGCCGAGCGCCTCGAGCTCTGCTAGGGTCGACGCAATCGTCATACGCGATACACCGATTAGTTCGGCTAGCTCCTGCTGCTTGATACCTAGCCTGACCGGTGCCTCGCGACCCTCGGCAAAGGCCAACAAGCGCTGCGCGAGCCGCTTTGGTGCAGGCATATTGCGCACAACGAGCAAATCATCGAGCGCTTCCTGCAACTGCAAAGCCAATATCCGCAGTAACTGCCTCGAAATTTCTGGTGACCCTGTGATGATTTCGGAAAATATCGTGTCGCTCACCCACATTAATTGTGCCGTATCGAGCGCTTCGGCGTCTAGCACACGGTCAAACTGGCCGAGACAAGCCAGTTCGCCGAAACTATCACCTGGTCCCAGAATGAAAAGGATATGCATATTGCCTTGCACATCCTGATGCCCGAGCTTGACCTGGCCTTTCTCGACAACCCAGAACCCGTCGGCCACGTCGCCACGGTGATAAAGAAACTGACCCGGTGAAAAACTCCGGCAAATCGCTTTCTTGCGCAGTTCCGCCTGCATTTCTGGTGGAAAACTTGCAAACATGGCGGGCGCGCCGATTGAACGACCTGAATTTTCGGGAAGATTTTGCGATTGTAAACTTCTTGGCATTATCGATGCCCAAACCGTCATATAAGTGTCGCCGAAGCAAGCCCTTTCGGAGTCGCGTGGCCTCTATAACCGAAAAGTAGATGCCAGTAAGAATTTAGAATAGGACAGCTTTGAGTCGCGCGGCACTGAGGGGGGCTGCTGCGGCTCTGGCGGCGCGCTGATTGCTCCTTTTAATCAGCGCGCCGCCAAGTTTGATTAGCTTGCTGCGACAATCGCCGCCCATTCCGCCTCGCCAATCACGCGAATACCCAAAGCCGTCGCCTGCTTCAGTTTTGACCCTGCCCCGGGCCCGGCGACAACCAGATCGGTTTTCGCGCTGACCGAGCCTGCTGCCTTCCCGCCCAAAGCCTCAGCTTGCGCCTTGGCTTCTTCCCGGCTCATGGTCTCAAGCTTGCCGGTGAACACAATGGTTTTGCCAGTCCATTCGCTTTCCCGGATATTGGAGACATACGCAGGCGGACTTACCTCACTTAGCAGGTCTTCCCAAACTTCGCGGTTGTGCGGCTCATGAAAAAAATCGCCGAGCGCCTGCGCAACCGCGGGGCCAATACCGTCGATTCCGGTTAGCTCGCCAACAGCCGTTTCGTCGCCTGCAGCGATCCGCATACCCAAATCTTTAATGGCGTCCAAAGTGTAGAAATTTTTCACGAGGTCTTTCGACGTGCCGGCGCCGACATGCCGGATACCGAGACCAAAAAGCAGTTTCATTGCGTCAGGGGCGCGTTTCGCTTCGATCGCTGCCAACAGGTTGTCCACAGACTTATCCTGCCACCCTTCGCGCGTTAAAAGCTCAACGCGATGTCGCTTTAGCCGGAAGATATCAGCCGGTGAATGCAGCCATCCGGCATCGATAAACTCGGATATGCTTTTCTCGCCAAGCCCCTCGATATCGAGCGCCGGACGGCTCACAAAATGGCGGAGCCGTTCGAAACGTTGGGCCGGACAAACAAGACCGCCGGTGCACCGGACATCGACTTCGCCTTCCTCTGCCACTGCCTCCGAACCACAGGCCGGGCAATGGTCGGGGAAGGCATAGGGACCGCCCCCCTGCTCCCGCGTCAAATTTTCAACCACCTGCGGGATAACGTCCCCTGCCCGCTGTACCACTACGCGGTCACCGGGACGAACGCCGAGCCGCGCAATCTCGTCGCGGTTGTGGAGCGTGACATTGGACACGACCACGCCTCCCACTGTCACCGGCTTCAGACGGCCCACGGGCGTCAGTTTGCCCGTCCGTCCAACTTGAATGTCGATAGTCTCAAGTGTGGTTTCCGCACGTTCCGCCGGAAATTTGTGCGCGATTGCCCAGCGCGGGGCCTTGGCTACAAACCCAAGCCGTTCCTGCCAATCGAACCGATCGACCTTGTAGACGACGCCGTCGATGTCATACGGCAACTCGGCCCGCTGACGCTCTATTGTAGCATAATGCGCCAGCGCGCCATCCGCGCCATCCACGCGAACCAGCAAAGGTGAAACCGGAATGCCCCATGTCGCAATTGCGTCCATTATGCCGCTTTGCGTCTCGGCAGGTAGCGCGCTGACTTCGCCCCAACCATGCGCCAGAAAACGTAGAGGCCGCGCCGCAGTGACCTTTGCGTCTTTCTGTCTAAGTGACCCCGCAGCTGCATTGCGCGGGTTGGCGAATATCTTTGCGCCTTTCGCTTCCTGCTCTGCGTTAAGCGCCGCGAAGTCGGACTTGGCCATATAGACCTCGCCCCGGATTTCGAAGACTGCGGGTGCATCGCCGCATAAACGCTGCGGAATGTCTTCAATATACGCAACATTTGCTGTCACATCCTCGCCCACCGCCCCGTCGCCGCGCGTCGCTGCCTGCTTCAGCATGCCGCCCTCATACCGCAGCGACAGCGACAAACCGTCGATCTTGTCCTCTGCCGTCAACGTAACCTCTACATCGACGGGCAAATTCAAAAACCGCCGCACGCGTGCGACAAAATCAGCGACGTCATCCGCATTGAATGCATTGTCGAGGCTCATCATCCGTTTGGCATGAGTGACCTTTTTCAGCCCCGAATTTTCGACTGAAGCCCCTACTATCTTGTTCGGGCTATCGGCGCGCACCAGATGCGGAAACGCTGCCTCAAGCTCATTATTGCGCCGTACGAGCGAATCATATTCGGCGTCTGAAATTTCCGGCGAGTCTTCGGTATGGTAGAGTTTGTTATGATGCGCGATTGTCTTTGCTAGGCGCATCAACTCGTTGGCTGCATCGGCTTCTGATGTCACAGAGGCTTATCCAAATCAAATGAAACCCGAAACAGCCGCCCCGGCCGGGCCAGCTCATATACCAGCGCCTGCCCCGGCTCTATCTCAAATGCCCAGACATTGGTGTTCGAAACCGTACGGCCTTCTTTGGTGAACATCGCTTTAGAAAATTCGTCGACTGGAAATTCCTGCCGTGCCGCCGTTCCTGCCGACGCCGTATCGCCGCCATATTGCGAGACAGGGTCTTCGGTTCCGTCCTTCAGCATATGGCGATGTTTCAGCCGCAATCCGCTCTCGGTGCGAGTGATAATCCATGTCCGCGATCGGTCCTCGCCAACATCAAAGGCGATGCGGATTTCGCGGGGCGAACATTCGCGGGCGTGAGCCTGCAAATCCGCCGTTGCGAAGCTTGCGTCGCTTTCATTTCCGGCTGTCATTTTTCCCGCAAAGCTTTTGCCGCATAAGATCGACATCCGCTCGAAGAACTGGTCGGCCGGCGTGCGCGGGTCACCGGTCGACACGCATGCGCCCAGGCTCAGCGCCAACAATATGGACAATTTGTTCATGCAACCTCCAACAACCGTTCGGCCTGCGCGCGCGCTTCGTCGGTCACTTCTGCCCCCGACAGCATCCGCGCTATTTCCTGACGGCGCGCTTCGGCATCCAGCAAGGTCACTCCAGTGCGAGTCACCGTGCCATGGCTCGACTTTGCGATGAAATAATGCGCCTGCCCTTTTGCGGCAACTTGCGGGCTGTGCGTTACCGCGAGCAGCTGCGTACGCTGTGCAAGCCGTGCAAGTCGTTCGCCGATAGCTGCCGCAACCGCGCCGCCGACACCCCGGTCTATTTCATCGAAAATGATCGTCGCTGCCCCGCCCTCTTCGGCAAGCGCGACTTTCAGCGCCAAAATGAACCGCGACAATTCGCCGCCCGAAGCGATTTTCGTCAGCGCAGCGAAGGGGGCGCCGGGGTTGGTCGAAATCAGAAACTCGACGCGATCCATTCCCGAACCGGTCCAGCGATCTTCGGGCAGTTTCTCAACCGCCGTCTGAAATTGCGCGGCATCCAGCTTCAAAGGCGCGAGTTCGCTTTTCACTGCCACGTCGAGCTTCGCCGCCGCCGCGCTCCGCGTGTCCGACAATTTGGTCGCCGACTGAACATAGGCCGCATGCTTGGCGGCAACTTCGGTCTTCAGCTTTGCCAGCCCTTCACCGCCCGCCTCAATCGATTCCAACCGCGCAGTCAGATTGGCGAGCAGCGAAACCATACCATCCGGCGCGACATTATGCTTGCGCGCCAGTGCCCGCAATTCGAACAACCGCACTTCGATTTCGTCCAGACGCGCTGGTTCATATTCGATCGCCCGGGCGGCAGCGTTCAACTTGTCTTCAGCTTCACTCGCCTCGATGACGGCGCGATCAAGCGCGGCCAGCGCCTCGGCGAGTAAGGGATGCGCATCGGCCAGACGGTCGAGTTTGCGTGCCGCGCCGCGAATAAGCGCAATGCCACTTTTCGGGCCATCGAAGCTTTCGAGCACGCCTTTTAGATCTTCGGCGATCCGCTCGCCCTTTTGCATATCGGAGCGTTCGCCTGCGAGTTGCTCTTCCTCACCCGGCTGTGGGTTGAAGGCGGTAAGTTCGGTAACCGCGTGCTCGAGCCACTCTTGATCGCGCGCTGCGTTTTCGAGCGCTTCACGCGCCACATCGAGCCGTGCTTTCGCTTCTTGCCATGCTGCAAAACTCGCAGCCACGCTGGCGGTGTCGCACCGCCCAAACGCATCAAGCAACGCCCGGTGCCCTCTGGCGTTCAACAGTCCGCGATCATCATGCTGGCCATGGATTTCGACCAGACATGCACCTACATCGCGCAAAAGAGCCGCCGAACATGGCTGGTCGTTGATAAACGCCTTGCTGCCGCCATCGGCCTTGACTGAGCGGCGGATGAGCAATGGTTCGCCTGGATCGATTTCGATATCATTGGCTGCCAGCAAAGCCGCAGCATTGGCCGGGGCATCAAAACTCGCGGTAACCTGCGCCTTGTCCGCGCCTGCGCGAACCAACCCGCTATCGGCGCGCGCGCCAAGCGCCAATCCCAGCGCATCAAGCAATATCGATTTACCTGCTCCGGTTTCACCGGTCAACACACCCAGGCCACCAGAAAAATCTAAGTCAAGCGCCTCGATCAGCACCACATCGCGAATGTTGAGAGCGGTCAGCATTGCGCAAACCGATTACCCGTTTTTGCGCGCGTGTCGAGAGATTCAAGTCGGACATGCAAGGTTTGAGGGAGTGGTTTGAAACAAGCTTTTGGGCCTATCACGATATTTAGCAGTTAGTTGAAGGATATCAAAAAAGGATAGAAAACCGCGACATAGCGCAATCTATACTGATGGATGCGCTGCCCCGATACGCTAACAGCGAAACCTACTTTTTTGCGTCTTCCAAATTTTACAATTGTCGGTTAGTTTATCTCGGCGGTCATTTTTCGTTGAACTATTAAAAGGAAATCAATGGAAGACGAACTGAGGCAGGCTGTCCCGGAACTCAAAAATAATTATGCAGGCTCTCAGCTGAATATATTTTCAGACGAGGTCATCGAATGCGCCCGTCTCGTGGGTACACCGTTCCTTAAAGAGACCGTTAAACTCCTATCCTTTGCCTTGAACGTTCGCTGGGTTATTCTATGTGAAATCGACCAGGAACGGCCTCAAATAGCGCGAACAATTGCTTTCTGGGGAGATGGTCAGCATCAGGACAATATCGAATATGACCTAAACGGTACCCCCTGCTCTCATGTGGCGTCGGGTGAAATCTATTTTTTTCGCGAACATGTGCAGAAACAGTTCCCCAACGATGAAATGCTCTCTGATTTTGGCGTGCAAAGCTATGTCGGTGTTCCTTTGCATAGCAGCGACGGGGAGATGTTAGGTCTACTAGCTGTCTTTCACGACCAAGCAATCGATGAGCGGCTTGAACCAAGCCTAACGCTTGAATTATTTGCGGGCCGCGCTGCAGCTGAGCTTGAGAGACTAACAACAACCTCTGCTGCGGAACGGCTTGGACGAATTGTAGAAGACGCCGCTAGCGAGACTTTCATCTTCGATGCTGAAACGCTAAAATTCATTTTGGTCAACAAGGGCGCGCGCGAAAACCTCGGCTACTCAATCGAGGAGCTGCGAAATCTAACTCCGGTCGACATCAAGCCAGAATTTTCGCAAGAAGCCTTTATGGAGATGATATTGCCCCTCAAAACGGGCAAAGTTCCCCTGCTTGCTTTTGAGACTATTCACCGCCGTAAGGACGGCAGCGATTATGAGGTGTCCGTAAAGCTACAATTGTTGCGCGACCAGGGACGTCCCGTCTTTTATGCTGCGATCGAGGATATAACCGAACGTAACGCGACGCGGCGAGCTTTGCAGAGTGTGACAAACCGTCTGGATACTGTGCTGAATAACACCGCCATGGCCGTGTTCTTAATGAACGAACACCAACAATGTATTTACATGAACGGCGCCGCAGAACAGCTGACAGGATATTCATTTGAGGAAACAGAAGGACGTACGCTTCACGACGTAATTCATCACACCTACCCTGACGGTCGCATATTCCCCTTGGAGGAATGCGCAATTGACCGGGCTCTGCCTGAAGATAATCAAATGCAAGGCGAAGACGTTTTTGTCCACAAGGATGGCAGCTTCTATCCTGTATCTTACACCGCGAGCCCAATCCGCGATGCCGCTGGCAAGGCGTTAGGAACGGTCATAGAGGCGAAGAATATCACGGAGGAAATTAAAGCGCGCGAAACGCTCAAAAACTTCAATGCTGAACTTGAAGAACGGATCGAACAGGCTCTAATAGAACGTGAAGAGATTGAAGCGCAGTTGCGACAGGCGCAAAAGATGGAGGCCGTGGGTCAGCTCACCGGCGGAGTTGCGCATGATTTTAACAATTTGCTACAAGTTATAAGAGGAAATCTCGACCTACTTGAACGCGATGTTGCTGGAAATGTCCGCGCTGAACACCGTGTTCAAATGGCTTCCGCCGGCGTCCAGCGCGGAGCAAAGCTTGCGCAACAGCTTTTGGCATTTAGTAGGAAACAGGCTCTAACTCCAAAAACTTGCCATCTTGGTCACGTGATCAGCGGTATGGGTAATATGTTGCGCCGCATGTTGGGCGAGAGGATAGACGTTGATACGATCATTAGTGACCGACTGTGGAATAGTTTTGTCGATGAAGCGCAAGTAGAGAATGCCATACTAAATTTGGCGATCAACGCACGTGACGCAATGGAGGGGCAAGGAAAGCTTACAATTGAAGCAAGCAACGCGGACATTGATGAATTTTATTCTCGGCGAAATCCCGAGTTAGAACCAGGCCAATACGTGACGCTCTCCGTAACCGATACAGGTTGCGGCATGTCGCCCGAAATCAAAGAAAAGATATTTGATCCGTTTTTTACGACCAAGGAGATTGGTAAAGGAACCGGGCTGGGTTTGAGTATGGTATATGGCTTGGTCAAGCAATCGGGTGGCCAAGTCACTGTATACAGTGAGGAAGGCCACGGAACAACATTCCGAATGTATCTACCGCGTTCGATCGAAGAAGCCGAAACTCTCAATGAAAATGTTTCAGTCGCCGTTATTGGCGGAACAGAAAATATTCTCGTTGTTGAAGACGATGAAGATGTCCGTTCCACCGTTACGGGGTTGCTCAAGGAACTTGGGTATAGGGTTTTGTCGGCGGAGGACGCCGCAGCAGGTTTAGCGATAATCGAAAGTGGGGCTAGGATTGATCTGCTCTTCACCGATGTCGTCATGCCAGGCAAACTGCAAAGTCGGGAAATGGCAGAGCGAGCCAAGACGTTGCTTCCTGATATCGCCGTGCTGTTCACATCGGGATACACCGAAAATTCGATCGTTCACGCTGGCAGACTGGATGACGGCGTCAACCTATTAAGCAAACCTTATAGTCGTGATGCTCTGGCCCGCCGAGTGCGTGAATGTATCGACCGTGCAAAAACCGAGGGCAAGTCCAATGTGACCAGCGGCCGTTCCTTGGAAAATGTTCAAAAATCATTGCGAATACTGGTGGTTGAAGACGAGATTTTAATTCGGCTGGCCGCGTTGGATATGCTGAGCGAGCTTGGGCATGAAGCTAAGGGATGTACTTCCGGAACCGAAGCAATAGGCCTATTGGAGGCCGGCATATTCGATGCCCTTATTACCGATCTCGGTTTACCAGATATTTCCGGTTACGAGGTCGCAACGCAGGCACAATCACGATGGCCTGACATGCAAATCATTATCGCGACGGGCGATGCTCCTGAGCGGGAAGGCAGAATTAGCGTGACCAATGGTCACACCCACTGGCTGAGCAAGCCTTATTATTTGTCTGATTTGGAAGATATATTGAAGCGGCTGAGCTTCCCATTACAGTCAGTTTCAGAACAATAAAACAGTCCGGCAAAATTCTATTTCCGTCGTGAGCATACGGTGTCCAACATGAAATGCAGTCGCCTCAGTGCCGAGGCGCAACCGCGACGTCATCAGTTCCAATAAATTCTCAGGCGGCGGGCGCATTCTTCTGCATCAGGTCATAGGCGCGCTGGTACCATTCGCTGCCGGGATAGTTAGCACCGAGTACAGCCGCCGCCTTTTTGGCCTCTTCGGGCACGCCCATTGCGAGATAGCTTTCGGTCAGGCGGTACAAAGCCTCAGGCGCGTGCGTCGTGGTATCGAACTTGTCGACCACTTCGCGGAAACGCAGCGACGATGCGAGCCACAAGGCACGGCGCTGGTAAAAGCGGCCGATTTCCATTTCCTTGCCTGCCAAGTGATCGCGCACCAGATCGACCTTCAAGGTCGCATCGGCGGCATAGCGCGAATTGGGATAACGGCGTTGCACTTCGCCCAATGCCGCAAGCGCCTGTTCCGATATTTTCTGATCGCGGGTGACGTCGCTGATCTGCTCGTAATAATTCAGCGCGATCAGATAATAGGCGTAAGGTGCGTCCTTATTACCCGGGTGTATTGACAGGAAGCGTCGCGAAGACTGAATCGATTCGTTATGTTTCTGCGCCATATAATAGCTAAACGCGCTCATCAGCTGTGCACGGCGGGCCCAAGGTGAATAAGGATGCTGACGCTCGACCTCGTCGAACAACGCAGCGGCAACTTCATATTGGTTCGCGTCAAGCTTCTCTTTTGCCGCAGCATAGAGCGTATTGACGTCGCGCGCGACATAGCGGGTATTGCTACCCGGCTGTGCGCCACCGCCGCCAAGGCCCAATGCCGCGCAACCGGAAAGCAAAGACGTGGCGGCAAGAAGGCCAGTGGCCACAAGCAATTTTCTGTTCATGGATGTTCCCTAGATAATCTTGGCCGCGCCGCCAAGTGCTTTGCTGTATTTGGCACCGAATGCGTGATTTCGCCTGTATCGGAGATGAATTCGCTGATGTCAGTTTGCGCTTCCGAACGTGAGCGTCGTCGAACCGCCCAGAACGCGAGTGCCATTGAGTAGCGCCCAATCGGTATCTGGCCCGCCCGATGGTGGTGCGTCTGGCGGCGGCCCGGGGACCGCGTAGAGATAGTCAATCGCAAGATTGCCGCCGGGACCAGAGTCAAACTCCAGCAACAGCCTTGCCCCTGTTGTTTCGGCGCGCCAGCCGACGCGGGTGGGTTTGCCTACCGGTAACTGCACCGCACGATCATTCACGCGCACATTGGTAAGAGCTCGTGACGGCGTGATTACGAAATTCATCAGCCTCGGCGCAGTGGCACTCGCGAGACTAAGGGTGACCTTGCCACCTGCTTCGCTGATTTCGATTTCCGGCGGCGTGATTTGGGTAGTCGGCGCAGATATGGCTGGCCATTTTATGCCGTCGAACCCTTTTGGAGTCACCACGCTCGCACTGCCTTCGGGCAATTCGCGCGCAGTCGACCCCGTTGCCCAATAGCTTTTGCCAGTTCGGGAGTCGCTGTAGTGGAACAAATCGCCCGGTTTGGGATGACGCGGCGAAAAGCTTGGCGACAATGCGAACCATATCGCGCCCAATCCGGCCAAAGCGATAAGTCCGCCACCCACGCGGCGCGACCAAACGCTATCCCCAAACGATATTATAACCGGACCAATCAGCGCGATAGCAAAAGGAATGAGGAGAACCACCGGAGCAGGCGTCATCGGCGCGACCGAGACATAGGTAATGATCACCCCTGCCAGCAGCAGCGCGCCCCACAATCCGCCCAATAGCGCGCTGCCGTATAGCACTATCAGCGACTGAACGCCCTTGTTCGCTGCCATGAACAGGAACAATGCGCCGATAAGCCCGCCCCAGTCGAACAGCCAGGCCGCTCCGGGCATCCATATCTGCGCTGCGAGCGCGCAGATCAACATCAGGATGACCGACCCTGTCCACATCGCCGCGCGGGGCTTCGCCAGCAGCAACGCTCCTGCGGCCAGCGCGACATAAATCCACAACGCCGCGTCCATCTCGTTGATCCGTTCGCGCATCGGGATGATCCCCGGCCCATAGGCCCAGTTTGCGATAAAGTGGCTCGCCGCACCGGTCACGGCCATCAGCGCCGCTACACCCGCCGTCCCGCCGATCGCCTGCCGCCAGCCAACGCCGATCCGCTGCACCTGCGCCAGTATCAGCAACGCGAAACCTGCAATCAGAAGCACCCACCCGCCCCAACTCGGGTACCGCACCACATATAGGCCGAAGACATCGAAATAGGCCGCATCCGCGCCTTGCGCCGGTAACGCGTCGGCGATCGCCAGCGCACGTGTGGTGGTCAGCGCAAAATCGCCCAGATGCCGCATCGCTGCCGGGTCGAGATTGTCGATATTATCCGTCGGCATATGATAATCATAAAGTCCGTCGAGATAGGCCGCGTTGATGCCGGTTATCCCCTTAGCGAGCGAAACCGACAGGTCGGTATCATTGGGCAGCAAGCGGTAGACATCGCCTGCCAGGCTATTGCCAGAGGGACTGACCGCATTTTTCGCCCACAGGTCGATCAGCGCAGCGTTGCCCGGCGATGTCTGGAACATGAAGGCACGGCCCTTCGATCCGCGCGCCTCGACATTGACCACCGCGCCGATCCGCGCCGCCAGCGGGTCGCGGTCAAAAAACTCCTGCGCGCCGATCAGGCCCAATTCCTCGGCATCGGTAACAAGAAACAGCACATCGCGGGCCGGCTTCGGCCCCGCAGACAGCACCCGCGCCGTCTCCACCACAGCCGCGACCCCTGCCGCATCGTCCGACGCGCCATTGGCCCATGGCGCACTGTCGACATGCGCCATCAGCGCCACGGCTTTGCCCTCCCGGTTACGCCCCGGCAGCACCGCGATGATATTTTCATAAGGCGAAACGCTGATCGATCCCTTCCGCCGTGCATCGAAATTCGCCTGCCGTACGCCGACGCCCGCCTGCGTCCGAACCTCAAGCCCTAGCGCGGCAAACCGCGCCTTCAACCACTCGCGCGCCTTCGCATTACCGGCAGAGCCAACTGGCCGCGGTTCGCGTGCAATCGCATCCAATGTCCTGTTCGCTTCGGTCAGCGAATATCCCGACCCTCTGTCGCCTGCAGGCGGCACCCGGGCCCACAAAGCCAGCGCAATCGCAAGCGCCACGACGATCGGCAACAACAGGAAATTACGCATGGACGGAGTCTCCCAAATCCGCCGCGACCCTAACAAAGCAGCAGCCAGAGACTAGTAATTTATAGATTACGACGAAAAATAAGGGTCTTAGGTTCGTTCGCGACCCATATGGCTAACTCGGCCAAGCGTTGGAAAGTTCATCTGCATTTCCCGTCCCGAAGATTTGACGGTCGGGCCGGACCAGTACGGCACTAACACCTTTCTCCTCCAGCCATGCCGACAAGCTGCTGGCAAACGGACGGATGGGTTCGGCGTCGAGCGCAACTTTCCGCAAAATCGCATTTGGCGCAGCATCATCGGCCTCACCCAAAAGCCAAGCACTGTCGCCCAATATGTCGTCGAGCCTCTCGCCCTGTTCACTTAAAAATTGCGGAAAATAGCCACCTGCCGCCGGTGTTCCCGCCAATATCATTCCGTCCGTAATCGGCGGCCAGGAAACATCGCCATCAGGCGACTGACCGGCGGCGCGCGCGGCGAGCATCGCGCGATCGCGTTCGGCGGCAGCAACCGGGTCGATTATGCAAACCGTCTGCCCCATCATCATAGCCATGCCGATAGTGGCACGAACATGCGGCTCACGCTCGGACTGGTAAGTGTCGAGAATTTCAGAGGCGGCTTTGTGATGCACCACATATCCAAGTTTCCATGCTAGATTGGCGGCGTCCCGTATACCGGCGCACATACCCTGACCAGCAAAAGGTGGCGTCTGATGCGCGGCGTCGCCCGCCAACAAAACCCGCCCCTTGCGCCATTGCTGCGCCACTTTGGCGTTAAAGCGATAGACAACCTTGCGCTCGATGGTGATCGCGCCATCCACATTCCATGGTTCGAGCAATTGCGCGACAAAATCGTCGTCAAGCACTTGTTCAGCGGTTTCGCCAGGCTTGACCATGAATTCCCAACGGTGCCTGCCATTGCCCATCAGCACGCAGGTCGTGGGGCGTTCGGGATCGCAGATTTGCAAATTTACCTGCGGCAGCCGCGAAAAGTCATGAACGATGGCGTCTACGACCAGCCACGGCTCATCGAAATTGAGGTCATCGAAGGTTATACCAGCGGCGCAGCGAACGGGACTGCGCGCGCCATCCGCGCCAACAAGCCACCGGCTGCGCAGCGTTCGGGCTCCGTCCGCAGTGTCGAACATGGCAGTAATGCTGTCCGCATTTTCGTTGAAACCTTCAAACTGCCAGCCTGAACGAAGCTCAACCCCGGGATAATCCGCAAGCCGGTCGCGCAACACGCGCTCGACCGATGGCTGATGGATCATATTGGCGGCAGGCCAGCCCCCTGCGCCAATCCGGTCGGATCCTTCGAAGCGCAACAATATCCGCCCATCCGCGGTCAGGAAATCATAATGTGTTGTCTGGCGGCTTGTGACCATGATCGCATCGGCGGCTCCAAGCCCTTGGAAAACGCGCATGACTTCGTGGTCGATATGCGCGGCGCGCGGCAGCGGATAGATCTCCGCTTCCTTCTCACAGATTATGACTTTCAGGCCATTCTGCGCAGCAAGCAACCCAAGTGTAACCCCGGTGGGCCCGCCCCCCACGACAATCAGGTCGCAGTCGAATGTGTCGGCCACGACCTAAATCTCCACCGCCATTGTCGCTTCGATAACGCCAAGCTTCTCCACCTCGCAACGCACGACATCGCCGGGTTTCAGGAACACGCGCGGGTCCATCGCGGCACCGATGCCGCCCGGCGTGCCGGTGAAAATCAGGTCGCCGGGCTCGAGTGTGATGCCGACGCTCAAATGTTCGATCTGCTGCCAGATGTTGAACACGAGATTTTTGGTGTTTGAATTCTGCCGCTTTTCGCCATTGACCTTGCATCTTAAGTCGAGCGCGTGCGGATCGCCGACTTCATCTGCGGTCGTAATCCACGGCCCGATTGGTGCATGCGTATCGAAAGATTTGCCGAGCGACCATTGCGGTGTCGCGTGCTGCCACATGCGTTCGGTGACATCATTGCCGACGCAATAGCCGAAAATATGCTCATGCGCGCGGTCGGCGGGAATATGTTTACCGCGCTTGCCGATAACCGCGACGAGCTCGACTTCATAATCGGCAGTGGCTGTGCCTTTGGCGATCAGGATCGGATCGAACGGACCGTTCACCGAAGTCTGCGCCTTGGTGAACCACACCTGCCGCTCGGGCGTGCCCATGTTCGATTCAGCGATATGGTCGGCATAGTTCAAACCGATTGCCCAAATCTTGGCGGGCTTTTGCACCGGCGCGCAGAGCTTGACTGAGGAGAGCGGTGTGCCATCGCCAGTTGCGGCGCGTGCTTCAAGTTGCGGACGGAGTTCGTCCCAGCGTTCGATCAACTCGATCATCGTGCCATCAAATCCGGTGTCGATGATGGTGTCACCCACCACCATGCCGGTTTTCAGTCCACCATCTTCGTATGTCGCGAGTTTCATGCTGGTGCTCCTTGTGGGCTACGGCGGAAAAGCCTTTTGAATCGAACCGAGAGCGCCATGATGAAGCCCGCAACCTTCGGGCTTGGCGCAAACTTCCCGGCAAATATCGGGTGTGGCGGCCCCCATTGAACGGCGAGAAGATCCTGAACGGTGGCCTTGTTCGAGCCATCATCGGCGTTGAACAGATCGCCGTCGGTCCAATGCTCGAGCTCATGTCCCCATGGGTCTTTCCAGTAATCGAAGATCTGGCTGCCCAGGATGTGACGCCCCACGCCCCACGCAGGTGTGCGGTTCGCTGATTTGAGATGATTGTGGCCCAACATCAGGTCGTCGAAACTGGCGACCTCGAACGCGGCATGGTTGAAGCCCTTGCCCGACGGCAATTGCGCTAGAAACAAGGTATGATGATCGGTCGGGATATCACCACGGTCACAGCGCATGAACGCCCCCATCGACGTGCCCGGGCGTGCTTCAATTTCGTCTGAAGTGATGAAGCCGAAGCGATCCTTGTACCAGTGTTCAGAGGTCCGGAATTCGCCAACGTTCAGGACGCAGTGGCCAAGACGGATGACATGCGCAGGTCCAGCGGCCAACCGTACCGAACTACGCTGGCGGGGCTTCAATGCCGCATCATTGCGCAGCATGTCGGTACCGGGTTGCTCGGGGGGTTCGAACGTTTGCCCTGCCACAACTTCAACCAACACCCCGTCGGGATCAGTCAGCCGGACCACTTTGCCGCCACCGGGTGTCGTGGCATCTTCCATCGCGACGCTCTCTGCTTCTGCCAAGAGTTGTAGATCGGAAATGCTTTCTGCGCGCAAACCCAGGCCCAAAAAGGCGGGGTCGCCGTGCTCGGTCACATGGGCAAATGGCGAACCGTCGCGGCCTTTTGCATAAAGCCGCCCATCAAGGCCATCAAAGCAGGAAAGCCCAAACTGCGTTAAAAACAGCCGCATTTCGGTCAAGTTGGGCGCGGAAAAACGGACGAACGCAATGTCTTCAATCTTGATGATGCTCATTGCCCTCTCCCCGACTCACAATTGACTTTTTAGTCAGATATAATAAATTGACTAATTGGTCAAGTGCGTGTTGGATAGCTTGATGACAGATGCAAATTTGGCAAAATCCCCGCGCGCGCAAAAGACGCGAGAGGCGCTTCTCCAAGCCGGCCTCAAATTATTCGCAGAGCGCCCCATTGATGCTGTACCGATTGATGACATCGTTGCGTCGGCAGGCGTTGCCAAAGGCAGCTTTTTCAATCATTTCGCCGATAAGCAGATGTTTGCTGGCGAACTGGCCAATGAAGTTCGCCGCGATCTTGAAGCGCGTGTTGCCGAAGTGAATGATGGCATCGGATGTCCGCTGGAGCGGCTGACGAACGGCATGCTGGTCGCGGTAGACTTCGCTTTGACCGAACATGACCGTACTGTTGTGATGCTCAGAGGCGCCTTGTCTTCCACCGCACGCGACCACCCGCTAAACCAAGGCCTGCGCGAGGATATTGAGGCAGCGATTGCCGCCGACAAAATACCCGAATCGTCGCAGACCGCTGGGCTCTTGTTCTGGCTCGGCAATTGCCAGATGCTGATGATGAACATTGTTGAACGAAGGCCCGCTCGTCCAGAGGCAGCGGCCAGGATGTATGACATCATGTCAATGGCCTTGACCGGACTCGGCGTACATTCGGCCGACGCAACCTCGTTTGCCGAACTGTGTCGCGCCCGGCTTACGGAAATGGAGATTTCGCGCGCATAAAAAAGGGGCCGCCGAAGCGACCCCTCTCCTCTCCTCGCCTTTTTGCAGGCTTTAGTCTTTTAAGAACGCAGGAACGTGGTCGGGGTTGCCGCCGCCTTCTCCGCCATTTCCACCTTCTGAACGCTCGGGGCGTGGGCCACGACCACCGCCGCCATCACGACGGGGGCCACGGTCGCCACGGCCTTCGCCCCGACCACCACGATCTCCGCCGCCACCGCCACCTTCACGACGAGGTCCACGATCGGGACGATCACCGCGTGGGCGTTCTTCGCGTGGTGGGCGTGTGTCTTCGAGTTCTTCGCCAGTTTCCTGGTTCACGACGCGCATCGAGAGACGGACCTTGCCGCGCGGGTCGATTTCGAGGACCTTGACCTTGACTTCCTGACCTTCGGACAGGACGTCGCTGACCTTTTCAACGCGCTCATTGGCGATTTCGGAAACGTGCACAAGGCCGTCCTTGCCGCCCATGAAGTTTACAAAAGCGCCGAAGTCGACCATGTTGACGACCTTGCCGTCATAGATCTTGCCGACTTCAGCTTCTTCGACGATGCCCGAAATCCACTTACGAGCAGCTTCGATCTGTGCGATGTCGGACGACGAAATCTTGATCAGACCTTCGTCGTCGATGTCGACCTTTGCGCCGGTCGTTGCAACGATTTCGCGGATAACCTTGCCGCCGGTACCGATGATGTCGCGGATCTTCGCTTTGTCGATCTGCATCGTTTCGATACGCGGTGCGTGGGCGGAAAGCTCGCCGCGAGCTTCGCCGAGTGCCTTCGCCATTTCACCAAGGATATGCGCGCGGCCTTCCTTGGCTTGATTGAGCGCCGCTTCAAAGATTT
>LNFK01000033.1 GCA_001464315.1 Sphingomonadales bacterium Ga0077559
CATTGACGACGAGCCGTTCGACTCGGTGATGTCACTGGTGATGCGGATTGTGTAGGGAAACTCGTCCTTGGTCGGCAGCACGGCGTGGAGCGCGCGCCAGGCGAGCTTGCCGTGACCGATGTCGCGGCGGCTTGGTGCGCCGAAACGTCCAACTTCGCCAACGCTATACGGCGGGAAGTTGTAATGCAGCATGAAGTTCTCATAATGCAGGCCGCCGAGGCCGTCGATCATCTGCTCTGCGTCCTTGGTGCCCAAGGTGCAGGTTGCGATGGTCTGGGTTTCACCGCGGGTGAACAGAGCCGAACCGTGCGAGCGTGGCAGGAAGTGGGTTTCTGCGAGGATCGGACGGATTTGCGTGGTTTTGCGACCGTCGATGCGGGTGCCGTCCTTGAGGATGGCGCCGCGAACGATTTCAGCTTCGAGCTTCTTCATCAGCTTGCCAGCGGCCATCTGGTCCTGCGGGCTGGCGTCGGTGAAGGCAGCCTTTGCCGAAGCGCGAGCTTCGTTGAGAGCGTTTGACCGAGCCGACTTATCGGTGATCTTGTAGGCCGCGGCAATGTCCTTGCCGATAAGCTTCTTCAACTTGTCCTTGGCAGCCGAAAGGTCAGCCTGTTCGGCCATGGCCCAAGGTTCCTTGGCAGCCTGCTCGGCCAGCTTGACGATCGCCTTGACGACTTCCTTACACGCATCATGCGCGAACAGGACGGCGCCGAGCATGATTTCTTCCGAAAGCTCATTGGCTTCGGATTCAACCATCATTACCGCGTCGTAGGTTGCGGCTACCACGAGATCGAGATCGCCTTCGGCAACCTGCTCGTCGGTCGGGTTCAGGATATATTCGCCGTTTACATAGCCAACGCGCGCTGCGCCGATCGGGCCCATGAAAGGCACGCCCGAAATCGTCATCGCAGCCGAAGCGGCTACCAATGCTAGAATGTCAGGCTCGTTATGGCCGTCATAGCTCAGAACCTGAGCGATACAGTTGATTTCGTTGTAGAAACCTTCTGGGAACAATGGACGGAGCGGACGGTCGATCAGACGCGAAACCAAAGTTTCCTTTTCAGTCGCACCACGTTCACGCTTGAAAAAGCCACCGGGGATGCGGCCTGCTGCGGAATATTTTTCCTGATAGTGAACGGTCAGCGGGAAGAAATCCTGGCCATCCTTCACCGACTTTGCTGCGGTAACCGCGCAAAGCACGACAGTTTCGCCAAGCGACGCCATCACGGCACCGTCGGCTTGACGGGCAACCTTGCCCGTTTCGAGAGTGAGCGTTTGTCCGCCCAACTCTATTGATACAGTTTTCGTATTGAACATTATATTTCCTTTTGCCCGCTCGCCCAATGCGATGCGGGGCCTCTACTTGCGGATAATCCGATCCGCGGACGGTGGGGGCACTGGCGGCCCCTATGGCAGTCCAGCCTCATTGCCAGACAGCCCCATAAGCAAAAAGCGGCCCTTTACTGGGGCCGCTTTCGCAAAATTACTTCCGAAGTCCGAGCTTCGCGATGAGGGCGGCGTAACGCTCGCCGTCGATTTTCTTGAGATAGTCCAGAAGCGAACGACGCTTGTTCACCATCATCAGTAGGCCACGACGCGAATGATTATCCTTGTGGTGGGCTTTGAAATGGTCAGTCAAAGCGTTGATACGGTCGGTCAGAATTGCAACCTGCACTTCGGGTGATCCGGTATCATTTGCTTCGCGAGCATGTTCTTTAATAACTTCGGCTTTGCGTGTCGCAGTAATCGTCATGTTTTTCCTTCGAACATCATGGATTTAGAGATTAAAGCCACGAACGGTTTTTAACATACCGTCGATGTTCTCCACCAAAGCAACAGGCCGCAAATCTGCGCCCCTCGCCCAATGTAGCCCATCTTTCATGGCAATCCCGGTCAAGACGCGGCCCGCTTGGACTGCCCTTGCCTGTTCCGGGGAGAGATCTAGAGCCGGGATGTCGACCAGCCCTGCCTCTATCGGCAAGATAATGTCTTCTTGGGGCTGCCCTTGGCCGAATACATTAAGCTTGTCCAGCGAAATTGCGTTGTCCAGCGTGAATGGCCCGGCACGGGTGCGGCGCAGCATGGTGACATGGCCGACGGTACCCAGGGCATGGGCAATGTCACGAGCAAGACTGCGGATATAGGTGCCTTTGCTGACATGGACGCGCAGGGTGGCCCAACGCGTTCCATCGGCGATCTCACTTTCGGCTCGGCATTCGATATCGTGGATTGTTACCCGGCGCGATTGCATCTGCACGTGCTCACCAGCTCTGGCGCGATCATATGCCCGAACACCGTCGATTTTTAGCGCCGAGTAGCTTGGCGGAATTTGGTCGATCTCCCCGCGGAAACTGTCCATGACCTGTTCGATATCGCCATAATCCGGAATATGATCGGACCGAGCCACGATGGCTCCTTCGGAATCCAAAGTGTCGGTTTCTGTTCCGAAAGTAATAGTGAAATCATACGTTTTCGATGCATCGAGCATCCGCCCGCACAACTTGGTCGCCTCTCCCAGAGCAATCGGCAAGACCCCTGTCGCTAGCGGATCAAGCGTACCGCCATGACCGACCTTCACCTTTCCAAACCCAGCCTCGCGCAAATTGCGCTTCACCGCCGCAACAGCCTGCGTCGAGCCAAGCCCTATCGGTTTGTCGAGAATGATCCAGCCATGCATGCCGCCGCGTTATCGCCCTGCCCGCGCTTCCATGAAATGCTTGCGGCACATCGCGACATATCGGTCGTCGCCGCCGATTTCGGTTTGAGCGCCATCGATAACGGCTTTGCCCATTTCATCGACGCGCAAATTCATCGTCGCCTTGCGCCCGCAATCGCACACGCCCTTGAGTTCGACCAGGCTGTCGGCAATGCCAAGCAAAGCCGCAGAGCCTGGAAACAGCTCACCCTGAAAATCGGTGCGCAGGCCATAGCAGACGACCGGAATACCAGCTTTGTCAGCCAACCGCGCGCATTGCCACGCTTGCTCTTTGGAAAGAAACTGCGCCTCATCGATCAACACACAAGCCAATGCCGTTTCCTGATGCCGTTCGAGTACCGCTGCCTCGATATCGGTCAATTCTTCAAATCGGCTAGCATCCCCCGCCAACCCGATCCGCGAACTGATGGCCCCAAAACCGGGACGATCATCCAAAGCGGCCGTCCAAAGCATGACGTTCATGCCCCGCTCGCCATAATTGAATGCGGCCTGCAACAAAGTTGATGATTTGCCTGCATTCATCGAGGCGTAATAGAAATACAGCTTCGCCATTATTCGTCGCTGTCGGTCAGGTCCTGCTGCACCTTCGGCTGCGCCAACAGACCCTCGATATGTGTCGCCTGATCGAAGCTGTCATCGGCCAAGAACTTCAACTTCGCCGCATATTTCATGCTGACCCGCGAGGCGACTTCCTTTTGGAAGAACGCAGTATTGGTTCGCAGCGCCTTCAGCACAGCTTCCTCGTTCGCGCCAAGTAGCGGCTTAATGAATGCGGTTGCGTGGCGCAAATCGGGAGACATCCGAACCTCGGTCACGCTCACACTATGACTGGTCAGCACATCGTCATGCACCTCGTCGCGCGCGAGCAGTTCAGACAGGATATGCCGGAACTGTTCGCCCACACGCAACAAGCGCACCGAACGCCCTTCTGGCCCAGTATCGTTATGTTTGGCCATAAAGCTCCCCTTTCAGGCTTGAGCTAAAGTCACAACGTCCGTTCACGCTCCTCGACCTCGAAGACTTCAAGCATATCGCCTGCCTTGACGTCGTTGGTATCCGCCAGAACGACACCACATTCCATACCGGCACGGACTTCGTCGACATTGTCCTTGAAGCGGCGCAGCGATGCAATTGTGGTTTTCGATACGATGACATCTTCGCGAGTAAGACGGGCGAACAGGCCCTTCTTGATGACACCTTCGGTAACCAGCAAACCGGCCGCCTTGTCGCGCTTGCCCGATTTGAACACGTCCTTGACTTCAGCACGTCCGACAACGGTTTCGATGATTTCCGGACCAAGCTCGCCAGCCATTTCCTTGGCGATGTCGGCGGTCAGGTGATAGATCACGTCGAAATATTTCAAGCGAACACGATCACGTTTTGCGAGCGCCGCTGCCTTGCTATTCGGACGCACGTTGAACCCGATGAGCGGAGCATTTGATGCCGCCGCGAGCAACATATCAGATTCGGTGATCCCGCCAACGCCCGCAAGCAAAACGCGGACCTTGATATCGTCGGTCGAGATATTGTTGAGCGCGGTAACGATTGCCTCAACCGAACCCTGCACATCGCCCTTGATGACGACTGGATATTCCATCGCGCGGGTCGCCGACAACTGGTCGAACAGATTTTCAAGGTTCGGTGCTTCCTGTGTGGTGCGCGCCTTGGTCGATTGTTCGGTACGGTAGAGCGCCACTTCGCGCGCCCGTGCTTCGTTCTCGACCACAGTCATCACATCACCTGCCGATGGCACACCAGACAGGCCGAGCACTTCGACTGGCATCGCCGGGCCAGCTTCTTTGACCTGCTCGCCCTTGTCGTTGACCAGCGCGCGAACCCTGCCGCTTTGGGTGCCGACAACAAAGATATCGCCGCGCTTCAACGTGCCGCGCTTGACCAATACCGTTGCAACCGCACCGCGTCCCTTATCGAGCTGAGCCTCAACCACAATGGCTTCTGCCGCACGGTCAGGGTTGGATTTAAGCTCCATCAACTCGGCTTGAAGCGCGAGCTTATCGAGCAAAGTATCAAGGCCGGTTTTCTTGAGCGCGGAGACTTCGACGTCTTGCACATCGCCGCCCATCGCTTCGACGACAACTTCGTGTTCGAGCAAGCGTTCGCGCACCTTTTGTGCGTTCGCGCCTTCCTTATCCATTTTGTTGATTGCAACGATCATCGGAACGCCAGCAGCTTTCGAATGCCTAATCGCTTCAATCGTCTGCGGCATCAGGCCGTCATCGGCTGCGACGACCAAAATCACGATGTCAGTCACCGAAGCACCGCGCTGACGCATCTGCGTGAATGCTTCATGGCCCGGGGTATCGAGGAAGGTGATGAGCGAGCCATCCTTAGCCTTCACCTGATAGGCGCCGATATGCTGCGTAATCCCGCCAGCTTCGCCCGATACCACATTGGCCCCGCGCAATGCATCGAGCAGTGAGGTCTTACCATGATCGACATGGCCCATTACGGTCACGACTGGCGGACGCGATTTCAATGTCTCGGGTGCATCGACATCATCGTCATGCGCGATATCTACGTCGGAATCAGAAACGCGAACGATGGTGTGGCCAAACTCTTCGACCACCAGCTCCGCAGTGTCCTGATCAATAGTATCGCCGCTCGTAACCGGCGATCCGAGACGGAACAAAGCCTTAACCAGGTCCGAAACCTTTTCGGCCATACGGTTGGCGAGTTCCTGAACGGTAATCGTTTCCGGAACAACAACTTCGCGCGCCTGCTTCGGTTGGGCTTCGCGCCTGCCGCCATGCGAACGCTTTTCTTTTTCGCGGGCGCGTTTCAGCGCGGCAAGCGAACGCGCTCTAGCGCCGTCATCGCCTTCGAGCGCACGGGTAACCGTCAGCTTGCCCGATTGGCGACGATCATCGGCTGCACCACGGGTTGGACGGTGCGGTACTTTCTTCGCCTCTTCGCGCTCGCGCTCGGGGCGCTTAGGCGCTTCGACCGGCGTGAAACGGCGCGGTGCAGGAGCAGCGCCATCTTTATTGGCTTCTTCGGCAACCGGTTCAAACTTATCTGGCTCAACAGGCGCTGCAGCGGCAACGGGCGCTGGAGGCGGTGATGGCGGCGCGGCGGCTTCCTCACGACTAACCTGAGCGCGCTGCTTTTCTTCTTCGCTCTTCTGTGCACGCTGCTCCGCTTCACGACGGCTGCTTTCTTCGAGAACGGCGAGGCGTGCTTCTTCGGCTTCGCGGAGCAACTTTGCCTGACGCTCCTGACGACTGAGCATCTCATTGCCTGTTGGCCGCGGCGCAGGCGGGGTTGGGCTCGCAGCAACAGGCGCAGCCGCAACGGCTGGTGGCGGAGGTGGCGGGGCGGCGACTTCAGGTTCGGCTACAAAGCCGGGTTTACCGACGAGTTTCTTGCGCTTCACCTCGACCACTACCTTATTGGTACGGCCATGGCTGAAGGTCTGTTTGACTTCGCCGGACTCTAGCGAACGGCTCAAAGTGAGCGGCTTGCGCGTCAAAGTCGGCTTATTATTATTCTCATCACTCATCGAAACAGAACCCGTCCTTACTCAATCAATTGCGGAGATGTCAGTGTCAGGTCCCCGCGTGTCCGCAGCCGAAGCTGCGGAATCGAGGGGCGCATTACTGCATCCTTTGAAATTTAGCCAGCGTCCAAGATGATGCATCACCCTGTCAGCGGCTTTTTGGTCGATCAGCGCAACATGCACGGCATTTTGCCGTCCAAGCGCCGCCGATATTGCATCGCGGTCAACGGGAAGCTTGATGCCGCCTTTGCCCGAGCCTTCTTGTTCTTCGCCGACGCGCCATGCCTGATCGCGCTTGCCGCTGCCGTCGGCACTTGCGTCTGAAGCGTGGAGGAGGAGTTTGACTTGGCCGCTACGCGAGGCACCATCGATCTTCTCTGCGCCTAAGATAAGATGGCCTGCGCGTGCTTCCAAGCCCAAACGGTCGAGAAACGCCTTTTGAAGTCCACGCTCGATGCGCCCCGAAAGGTCGTCGAGCAGTTCGATCTTTTCGGTTTTGAATGCGCGGCGTAGCAAGCCCGCCAATTTGCCCTTGGCCTGTGCATTGGTCAGTTCTTCGCCGGTCACACCGATCCACGCGCCACGGCCGGGAGCCTTGGCAAAGATATCGGGCGCGACGCTACCGTCGGGGCCGAGGGCAAGCCGGATAAGCGTGGCACGGTCGCCAAGCTCACCCGATAATATGCACTTCCTTATTGGGGAGTGTCGGTTCTCATTGAGAGTCGTCCGCTGCAACCGCGTCCTCCTCTTCAAACCAGTGCGCACGCGCGGCCATGATGATCTCATTGCCCTGCTCTTCGGACAGACCGAATACCGCGAGAATACCTGCCTTGTCTTCGGTGCGATTGCGGCGGACTTCGCGGTCGCTGCGTTCGTTACGACGCGGTTCACGAGCCTTCTGGATCAATTCGTCGGTGGCAAGGTCGGCAAGATCGTCGAGCGTCTTGATGCCCGCCTTGCCGAGCACAACCAGCATCGCTTCGGTTAGCACCGGCAGTTCGGCCAGAGCGTCCTCGACGCCCAATTCGCGGCGTTCGGTGCGGTTAGTTTCTTCGCGGCGATCAAGCGCTTCCTGTGCGCGGCTCTGAAGTTCTTCGGCAAGGCCTTCGTCAAAGCCTTCGATGGCGGCGATTTCTGCCGGATCGACATAAGCGACTTCTTCGAGTTCGCTAAAGCCTTCGGCGACCAGCAATTGTGCCAGTGTTTCGTCGACATCGAGTTCCTGCTGGAACATTTCAGAACGCTCGACAAATTCCTTCTGCCGCTTCTCGCTCGATTCCTGCTCGGTCATGATGTCGATACCGCGCCCAGTCAGCTGCGATGCAAGACGGACATTCTGACCGCGACGGCCGATGGCTAGGCTCAACTGATCGTCAGGAACGACGACTTCGATACGGCCTTCTTCTTCATCAATAACTACGCGGCTAACCGTTGCTGGCTGAAGCGCGTTGACGATGAAAGTTGCAGTGTCTTCGGACCACGGAATGATATCGATTTTCTCGCCCTGCATTTCCTGCACGACGGCCTGAACGCGACTCCCCTTCATCCCGACGCAGGCGCCGACAGGGTCGATGCTGCTGTCATAGCTGATAACGCCGATCTTAGCGCGGCTGCCGGGATCACGCGCTGCGGCCTTGATTTCTATTACGCCGTCGTAAATTTCGGGAACTTCCTGCGCAAACAGCTTTTTCATGAAGTCAGGATGCGCGCGGCTAAGCAAGATTTGCGGCCCGCGATTTTCGCGCTGCACCTTCATGATCAGCGCCCGGACGCGGTCGCCGTTGCGCACGACTTCACGCGGGATTTGTTGGTCGCGGCGGATGACGCCTTCTGCGCGGCCTAGATCGACAACAACATGACCGAACTCGACTGATTTGACGACGCCGGTGATGATTTCACCGGTGCGATCCTTGAACTCTTCAAACTGGCGCTCGCGCTCTGCGTCGCGAACTTTTTGAAAGATGACCTGCTTTGCCGACTGGGCATCTATGCGGCCCAGATCAACGGCGGGCAGCGGATCAACGATGAAGTCACCTACCACGGCACCTTTTTGCAGTTTTTCAGCCTGTTTCAGGTCGACCTGCTTGAAATAATCTTCGACTTCTTCGACCACCTCAACGACGCGCCACAGGCGAAGGTCGCCGGTCTGCGTATCAAGCTTGGCGCGGATGTCGTTTTCGGCACCGTAACGCGCACGGGCAGCGCGCTGAATGGCTTCTTCAAGCGCCTCGACGACAACCGCCTTATCGATCATCTTCTCGGTAGCAACTGCATTGGCAATTGCGAGCAACTCAGCCTTGTTGGCGGCGATACTACTGGCCATGGTCTTCGTCTTCCTGTGCTTCGTCGTGAATGGGTTCGGCCTCTACTTCGTCGGCCCCATCGCTGTTGATGGGCGCAGTCGACGCAATAAGGCGGTCTGTCAAGAGCAGCTTGGCGCTGCCCATATTGGAAAATGCGAATGTGAGGCGACCCGACTTACGGTCGTCGACAAGGATAGTTTCGCCGTCGATGCCGACAATATTGCCGCGGATATTCTTTCGGCCATCCATCGGCTCGGCGAGTTCAACCTTCACCTCATGTCCCGCCCAATCGGTAAAATCTGCCAGCCGCGTGAGCGGGCGGTCAATACCAGGCGAACTGACTTCAAGCCGGTAAGCCTCTTCAATTGGGTCGATCTCATCAAACTTGTCCGAAATCCGGTGGGAAAGCGAGGCGCAATCATCAATGCCCAGTTGCCGCGTGTCGGGGCGCTCGGCCATCACCTGCAAAGTCGGCTCGTCGCTCCCCTGCCCGCCGGTTTCGAACCACGCCACGCGCACCAATGCAAAGCCAAGTGCTTCGGCTTCTGGCGCAATCAACGCAGTTAATTTATCGAGGTCGGGCAACGTGGTTCTTTCTGATGCAATGCAAAGCTTTCCGGTACCGGCCCCGTGCGGCGCCAGCCCTTTCAAAGTCTCACAATGTAAGGATGACGTCCGTATATGCTCGGCCTGACGATTATGCAAGGCTCTTGCTAACAGAACAATGTATCCCCAATTTGTATTGATGAAAAAGCAAAGGAGTATCCCCCTAATGAAAAAACTGTCTTTCCTCATCAGCGCATCATTTCTTGCCGCCGCCTGCCAGCCAGCCGTCAGCGACGCCGCCCCTACAAATAGCAGTGACAAGCCGTTTGATGTTGCGGTTGTCGCCGATTTCGAAGAGCCTTGGGCTATGACCTTCATCCCAGGCACGCCGCATGCCCTGATTACCGAGAAAAAGGGTAAGTTGAAGCTGTGGGAAAATGAAGGCGCTGTTGTCGATGTCGAAGGCGTGCCCAAGGTAGCATATGGCGGTCAGGGCGGACTGGGCGATGTTATACTCCATCCCGACTTTGCCAATAACAGATATGTCTATTTGAGCTACGCCGAGCCAGGCGAAGGCGGATATGGCGCGGCAGTTGCGCGCGGCACGCTTGAAATGACCGGTGAAAAGCCAACATTGACCGGCGTCCAAGTCATCTGGCGTCAGGAACCGAAAGTTTCGGGCCAAGGCCATTACGGACACCGCTTGGCCTTCGGCCCGGATGGCATGCTTTATATCAGCAGCGGCGACCGTCAGAAGTTTCAGCCCGCTCAGGACATGAACCAGAACTTGGGCAAGATTGTTCGCCTCACCGATGGTGGAATGGTGCCTTCGGACAATCCGTACTACGATCAAGGCCGTGTAAAGTCACAAATCTGGTCCTCCGGTCACCGCAATCCGCTCGGTATCGCGTTCGACGCGCAAGGCCGCCTGTGGAATCAGGAAATGGGCCCCGAGGGCGGTGACGAACTGAACCTCGTCAAGAAAGCAGCCAATTATGGCTATCCGAAAGTGTCGAACGGGCGCAATTACGGCGCGTCGACCGATGACATCCCCGATCATGCCGCAGGTGACGGTTTCGAAGCCCCCAAGGTTTACTGGAACCCGGCAATTTCGCCGGGCGGCCTGATGATTTATTCAGGCGACTTGTTCAAAGACTGGAAAGGCAGTGCATTCATCGGCGGCCTTGGCGCAAAGGCGTTGGTCCGGGTTAAGCTGGATGGCGAGAATGCCAGCAAGGCCGACCAATGGGGCATGGGCGCGCGTATCCGTGAAGTCGAGCAAGGCCCCGATGGAGCGATCTGGATTCTCGAGGACGAGCGCGCCGGGTCGCAGGGCCGCCTGCTTAAATTGACGCCGAAGAAATAAGTACGGTTAAGACGGCGGCGTTTACTTCGCCGCCGTTACCGTTCCGGTCAAATCTGCGAGAAAAGAGCGGACCCGCTTCGCATTCATCCCCAGATCGCTCGCCCCGACCCGGCTAACCGAGCGCATATCGACTACACTGCCCTCGCCTGTATCGGTCGGACGGACTCGTAGCACCACGTCATCCTTAAATCGGAACAAGGCACTGGTTTCTGTCGCTTCCAGATGTCCCACATCTGGCGACGAAGCTACCACATCCCAGCCCCGCGCTTCGGCAAGCCGCGTAGCCTTAGCTATTACTAACGGCACAGGCTCATTGATGCGCACCGACCGGATATCGCCATAGGCTTTCTGATGGACCGTCACCCATCGTTGCTGCGGCGTCAAACCACGCATCGCTTCGTCATCCGCGCCGGGAATATTGTCGAGATTGTCTGCCCGCAACTGGAGAGTTTGAAACGCCGGAGGATCGGCAAGGTCGGTCGACACATCATGAATAGCTGGCACGGTCAATGCGGCGAACAAAAACGTTCCGACCCAACCTACATAGACCAACGCTGCCAGCATACCGGCCCAGCGCCGCATGCGAGGCGGTGGCGAAATCGCTTTTTTTGCGCGCCACGAAAACAGCAATCCGAACAAAATCGCGCCGATGCCCAAGAAAAATGCCCAGGTAACGCCCTTCAATCCGGTTGTATAATCCCAGAATCCCCAGCCCGTGCCGAGCGCCGAAATCAACCCCCAAAAAAATGCGCCGATACCGGCAGCGAGAACCAGATTTCCCTGAAAATCGAACCTGTTTTTCGGAAGCGCAGCAGTTTCAGGCGGGGGTGGCGAATAAGTTGTCGCCTGAGGAGCTGCTTCGACAGGCTCTACCGGAATTTCCTGTTCACTCATCGTCGCAACTCCCAACCCAATGTCGATTAAGTCGGGCAGGTTAGTAGAAGTTCCCACCAAAGGCAATTTGCTGATACCGCTGTGTTGACAGGCTATACATTCAATTGGACAAATCGGGCGGGCGCTGACAGGAGGCGGCATGTTTACTGACCCTGTCCTGCAGAAGCGCGCCAAGCGATTTGTCCTGTTGACGGTGTTCATATATTCGATGGGCTTCGGCATAGTCATGCCGGTCTTACCCGATCTGATTCGGGAGCTTACCAAGGTCAGCCTGTCGGAAGCCACACGCATCGGAGCGTGGATCGGAGCCGCCTACGGGATTTTTCAATTCCTGATGGGCCCGTTAATGGGCAATCTCGGCGACCGTTTCGGACGGAGACCGATATTTCTGGTTTCGCTTTTCGGATTCGGCGCCGACTTCTTGCTCATGGGCTTTGCGCCATCGATTATCTGGCTGTTCATTGGCCGTGCCATCGCGGGCGGTTTTGGTGCGGTGTTCGGCCCGGCGAATGCGGCCATGGCAGATATGTCCACTGCTGAAGATCGCGCTGCCAGTTTCGGTAAGGTCGGCGCGGCTTTTGGGCTCGGGTTCATCCTAGGCCCTGCGATGGGCGGATTGCTGGCAGATTACGGCACGCGATTGCCGTTTTTTGTCGCCGGCGGCCTTGCATTTGCAAATGGTATTTACGGCTATTTCGTTTTTCCTGAAACAATGCCCAAAGAACGTCAGCGACCCTTCGAATGGAAACGCGCCAACCCGCTCGGCGCGCTTGCGACGCTTGGCAAAATCAAAGGCATATTGCCCATCGCATTCATCTATTTCTTATGGGTGTGCGCGACCAATATTTATCCCGCGACTTGGGCCTTCTTTGCGCCTGCGCAATTCGGCTGGGACAGCAAAATGGTCGGAATTTCGCTGACCTTGGTCGGTGTATCGATGCTGTTATTCCAGTCGCTTGTTATCGGCCGTGCAGTCAAACGCTTTGGCGAGCGGACGACTGCGATGATCGGGATGGGGTTCGGCCTTGCCAGTTTTACCATCACAGCGTTTCTTACCAACGGCGCCATCGCCCTGACGCTCAACGTCTTGAACGGCTTTTCGGGCATGGCTATGCCTGCGATCAATGCGATGATGTCGCGGCGTACTCCGCCCGATCAGCAGGGCGAACTGCAGGGGCTGAACGGCAGCATGTCGGCGCTTGCGTTCCTGATGGCGCAGCTTGTTTATAACAATGTGTTATCGACGTTTACCGGTGATCGCGCTCCGGTATACTTTCCAGGCGCGCCGTTCTTGATTGCGGCAGGCCTGAGCATCGTAACACTCTCTGCGCTTTTCTTCTTGTCTAAGCGCGACCCGGCCTCTGCGCCGGCTTAATTATGATTATGTTATGCCCACTTTTCAGCTTGCCTCCTGCTGACGTCGAAAAGCTGCTCGATGATGCTTTTGGCACCGACCGGCATCAGCGCACAGCATATTTGCTGCGGAAAGGCATGCCGGTCATCGACCATCTCTCGTTCGGCATTGAGGACGGCAAAGCTGTCATTGGCAGCATCCAGTGCTGGCCAATTGCGATCGATGACGCGAAGCTAGTATTAGTTGGGCCGGTCGCGGTTTCACCCCACCGGCAAAATAGCGGGCTTGGCAAACAACTGATGCACGCAATGCTAGCAGCAACAACCGCTGCCGATGCACCGATGGTGATGATCGGCGATCCTGAATATTATGGTCGCTTCGGGTTTGACGCCATCGGCACAGTCGGGTGGACGTTGCCCGGACCTTGGGATCCGAGACGATTATTGTTGCGCAACCCTGACAATGTCTCGCTGCCCATTACGGGAAGGTTGGGACCGCGGACTAGGCTTTGACGATGGGCGGGTTTCGCCGTATCGCCACGACATGCCTTATGACGCGCCCGATCTTGCCAAGCTAAGCCTCACCGACATTGCCGAACTGGTCGCCGCGCGCAAATTGCCTCCTGTCGAAAGCTGGCAGCCGGAAAACTCCGGCGACAGCGAGATGCGGATCGCAGCCGATGGCAAATGGTACCATCAAGGCGGCGAAATAACGCGACCGGCGATGATCCGTGCCTTTTCCGGTCTACTTCGCCGCGACGCCGATGGCAGCCACTGGCTGGTGACCCCGCAGCAGAAGCTGGCAATCGAAGTCGAAGATGCGCCGTTCATCGCGGTTGAACTGCAAAGTGCCGGGGAAAGCGAAAACCGCACGCTGGCGTTTCGTCTGAACAGCGATGACCTCGTTGTGGCCGGACCGGAGCATAAAATCGAATTGCGGGATGCCCTCCCCTATCTGCACGTCCGCGGCGGTTTATGGGCCAAGATGGCAAGGCCGGTCTATTATGAACTCGCCGAAATTGCGCTTGCAGAGAGTTCAGGTACACACCGCGTTTGGAGCGACGGTGTAGACTTTGCCATCGGTTCGCTTGCATGAGCTGGATCCAGCGGATCGAGGCCGCACTTGACCCCGCACGGTCTATTCCGATCGAAGACGAACGCTATCTCGGCGACGACGGCCACCGCGCTGCAGCCGTCCTGATCCCTATCACCGACCGCAGCGAACCCGGAGTTATCCTGACGCAGCGGCCCAACTGGCTGCGCAGTCATGCAGGCCAAGTCGCCTTTCCAGGAGGCAAGGTTGACGACGTCGACGCCGATGCAATTTCTGCTGCGTTGCGCGAAGCAAATGAGGAACTCAGCCTCTGTCCAAATGACGTGCAGATACTCGGCGTGGCGGACACTTATTATTCGGGCAGCGGCTATCGCATCGAACCGGTGGTTGGCATCATTCCGCCCGACTTGCCGCTGCGTGCGAACCCCGAGGAAGTCGAGGACTGGTTCGAAGTCCCCCTCGACTTCCTGCTTGATCCCGCCAATGCCTTGAAGAAGGAGACGATATGGAATGGGCAGCGGCGGACCTATTATGACATGCAATGGAGAGAGCGGCGAATTTGGGGGGTTACCGCCGGGATCATCGCGAATCTGGCGCGGCGGTTGATGTGACTGACCGAATTTTGCCCGACGCGGCCTGGCGCCATTCGGACCGTCTGCGCAAAGTTGTCGCTGCATTGGCGGACGAGCATGGCGGCCCGCGTTATGTTGGCGGTGCGGTGCGCGATACTCTGCTTGGCCTTGACGTCGCCGACGTCGATCTGGCGACCATTCTACATCCCGAGGTAGTGGTTGACCGGCTCGAAGCAGCTGGCATCAAGGCCGTTCCGACCGGCCTCGATCATGGCACGGTGACCGCTGTAGCCGATGGCAGGAATTACGAAATTACAACGCTTCGCAGCGATGTCGCCACCGATGGCAGGCGGGCAGTTGTGGCGTTCGCAACGGACTGGTGCGAAGACGCCGCGCGGCGCGATTTCACCATCAACGCGCTTTATGCCGACCCGGCCACGGGCAAGATATTTGATTATTTCGGCGGCTTGCAGGATCTGGAGGACGGCTCCGTTCGCTTCATCGGTGATGCCGACCAACGCATCGCCGAGGATTTCTTGCGAATACTGCGCTATTTTCGTTTTCTGGCCCGCTATGGTCGCGGCGATGTTGATGCCGCAGCGATTAATGCCTGCGCCAAAGGCGCGCACGGCCTGACCGCATTATCGCGCGAGCGTATTGCGCAGGAGCTCACCAAACTGTTGGTCTTGCCCAGCGCCGTCACAGCTATCGGTTTGATGATAGAGCACCGGATTTTTGCACCGTTTTTGCCAGAGCTTGCCGAAGACGCAGGGCCAAAATTCACCGCGTTGAAGGAGCGAGAAGACAAATTCCAACAACCACCCTCTCTTCAAGCGCGGTTGCTTACCTTATTACCGAAAGACCCCGCGACCGTTGATCGCGTTGCGGCGCGGCTGAAGCTTTCGAATAAATTGCGTGAAGGCCTTTCGAGCCGCGTTAAGTCTGACATACCAACGTCCCAGAATATCCAGGCCTTGGCGTATCAGAGCGGTATGCCGTGCGCTGTGGATGTAACAATGCTCTACGCTACTGACGGAGATGTCGGCGATTGCCTAGTGCAGCTAGACGGATGGCAGGTGCCCGAATTAGGCCTGAAAGGCGGAGAGCTGATTGTTATGGGACTTCATCCCGGACCGATGGTGGCCAAGACCCTCCGACTGATCGAAGCCCGCTGGATTTCAGAAGGGTTTCCATCGGCTCACCGGCTCACCGAGATCGCACGTCAAAGTGTCGCAGACGCCCTGTCTGCTTCGAGAAAAGCATAAGCTGCGTCCGCATTCATCGGGCGGGCATAATAATAGCCTTGCCCGACCGAGCAGCCAAGGCGGCGCAAGACGTCGGAAATTTCTTCGCTCTCTATACCCTCGGCCGTTGTTTTCATGCCGAGTGCACGCGCCAGTGACAGCACGGTGCGGACAATCGCGCGTTTATCCTTATCGATCATCATATCGGTCACAAAGCTGCGGTCGATTTTGAGCACATCGATCGGTAATTGTTGGAGATAGGCAAGGTTGGAATAACCGGTACCAAAATCATCCATCGCCAAATGCGTATCCAAATCCTTGAGCGACTCAAGCAATCGTTTTGCGCCGTCCGGGTCATTGATAAATGCGCTTTCGGTAAGTTCCAGCGTCATTCGGTTGCCCGCGATATCTGCATCGGATAACGCCGAGCGGACCGCGCCGACGACATCATCGCGTTGCATCTGCACCGCCGACATATTGACCGAAATCCGGAATTCCGATGCCGACGCCGAACGCGCGTCCCAGTCTGCAATTGTACGCGCCGCCTGATCAAGCGCCCACCGGCCCAGCGGAACGATCAATCCGCTTTCCTCTGCAACCGGGATAAAATCAACTGGCGAGATTGCCCCCAGATCGGGATGCTGCCAACGCGCCAGCGCCTCGAAGCCACTCAATGAACCAGTCGCGAGATCGACAAGCGGCTGGTAATGCAGTTCGAGTTCGCCGCGCTGCAATGCCCGGCGCAAATCGGTTTCCAGACTGAAGCGGCGGCGCGCCGTGTCGAGCGTGCCAGTTGCGTATAATTCGAACGACTTGGTAAATTTCGCACGTTTCAGCGCAATTTGCGCGTGGCGTAACGTGTCCATAGGATCGTCCGCGCCAACCTCCCCCACCGCCGCTGCGAACGCACACTCGACCTGAATTTCAAGGTTGGACAGCTGACAAGGTTCGACGAAAGCGTCGGCCAGCCGCTTTGCGATGCGCGTAACGTCTTGCTTGTCGTGGCCCAAGTGGACAAATAACGCAAACTCGTTGCCGCCAAGACGGCAGAGGATTTCATTGCTGCGGATTCGTGAATTCAGGCGGCGGGCGACCGTGATGATGAGTTCATCGCCCGCCATCGCGCCGACCGATTCGTTCACCCGGCTAAAGCGGGCCATGTCGACGAGGATGATTGCGTAGGCTTTAGCTGCATCCGATGCGGTTAGTGCCTCAATGGCCCCTTCCACCTCTTCTTCGAAACCGGTACGATTGCAAAAGCCGGTGAGGCTGTCACTCAGCATTTCGCGGCGCAGGTTTATGCGGCTAATCGCTTCGGCAGTGCGGTCGACAATTGACAGCAGGAGCAGATCTCTATCCTCGCCAAATCGCGCGACGCTTATTTCGAGTTCGCGGCGATTAACGGTATCCGGCGATTGCCAGCACTCAAAATGCGTATCGCGGCCTGCGTCGACCATGCCAAAGACCCGCTGCGCCAGCGAGGCCATGTCGAGACCGGACTCGCGCTTGAAACCCAGCGCCAGATCGTCAAATTTACTATTGCTCAAGACGTGCCGAACTGCGTTGTCCTGGATTCGGAAAATCGCTCCCGAAATTGGCAGTGACAGCACCCAGCCAAATTCTATCTTTGGATCAACAGGTTGCAGCATTCGTCCCTTGCTCAGCATCGTGCTGAAGGGCGACTTATCGTATTTAGGGCTGCGCGCTTTATATTCCATCGCCAACTACATTAGGCGGCAATTGTAAAAAATCGTCACTCGCATCGTGCCAAACAAAAGGTTAATTTTGCAGCAACGGGCCGTTAATCAAAACGATTATTGCGCGGAAATCCTTGGGGTGGCAATCGCCCCGCCGCGCCGCGCGCCACCCGCCACAAGGACATATCATTCTCGGTCCGCGTGCGTCCGCTATCGCCGCCCATTGCCCAGCTCAGCCCCTCACTCATCCGGAAGCAAATCGCGTCAGCCAGCCCGCCATCCTTATAGCGTTGCAGCGTCACCCCCTGCCCCTTGGCCATTTCAGGTATCTCGCTCAGTGGAAACGCCACAAGCTTTCGATTGTCACCAACAACCGCGACATATTGATCACGCAGCGCCGTATCGTCACTTGTTTCAGGAGGCGCTGGCCTGACAACTTTCAGCCGCGCGCCGGGTTTTAGCGTTACAACGGCGCGGCCCTTGCGCGTCTCAGCAATCACATCGGCCATTTTGGCGATGAAGCCCTTGCCGGTCGACGCCGCAAGCAGCATGCGGCCTGTGGGTATCCCAGGAAATACGGAAATGATGTCATTGCCCGCCTCGATATCGATCATCGATCCAACTGGTTCGCCGAACCCGCGCGCTCCCGGAAGCTTGTCGGCACCAAGCGTGTAAAAACGGCCATTGGCAGTCGCGATCAATATCTTGTCGGTCGTTTGCGTATGGAAGGCAAAGGCGAGCGCGTCGCCTTCCTTGAACTTGTAATCTTGTTTGGCCGAAAGGTCGGCATGGCCCTTCATCGCCTTGATCCAGCCGCGTTTCGACATGATGACCGTCACCGGCTCGCGTTCGATAAAGGCCTCAAGCGAGATTTCGCGCGCCTGTCCGGCCTCTTCCAATGATGTGCGGCGGCGGCCAAGCTCTGTTTCTTCGGCATAGCCCTTGCGCAGAGCAGCAAGGTCCTTTTTTAGCCGCGTTTTTTGCCGTGCAGGGCTTTCGATCAGTTGAACCAAACCCTCGCGCTCGGCCTGCAGCGTGTCCAGTTCGCGGCGGAGTTCCATTTCTTCCAACTTGCGCAGCGACCGCAACCGCATGTTGAGGATAGCCTCCGCCTGCCGGTCGTTGAGCTCGAATTCCTGCATCATCACCGGCTTGGGCTCATCCTCTGTTCGAATGATCTCGATAATGCGATCAAGGTTGAGGAAAGCAATGATATAGCCTTGTAGCAACTCAAGCCGCGCGTCGATTTTTTCAAGCCGGTGCTGCGATTTGCGGACCAGCACCTCGATCTGGTGATACAGCCAGTGCCGCAGCACCTCGCCAAGACCCATTACCTTGGGCGTCCGCTGCGCATCGAGAACATTCATGTTGAGCGAGAAGCGCGTTTCGAGGTCGGTCAGGCGAAACAGTGCGTTTTTGAGGTCTTCGGGATCAACATTGCGGCTCTTGGGCACCAGCACGATTCGGATTGCTTCGTCGCTTTCATCGCGAATATCGTCGAGAATAGGAAGTTTTTTGTCAGCTATCAGCTGCGCGATCTGCTCGATCAGCTTGCCTTTTTGCACCTGATAGGGAATTTCGCTAACAACCAGCTGCCATGTGCCGCCGGGCTGTTTTTCGATCCCAGTGGTTTCCCAATTACCGACTTCAGTGCGCCCGGTCGAAAAGCGCGCGCGCACCCGCATTGCGCCGCGTCCGGCGGCATAAGCCGCGCTGATGACGTCACGGCTGTCGACCAACACACCGCCGGTGGCAAAATCGGGTCCTTGAACGATCCGCATGATCTGCTCGTGCGTCGCCTGCGGTTCATCGATCAGCAGCATGGCAGCATCGATAATTTCGGCAGCGTTATGCGACGGAATACTAGTAGCCATACCAACGGCAATTCCGCTGGCTCCATTTGCGAGCAGGTTCGGGAACAGCCCGGGCATCACTTCTGGCTCTTCATCTTCGCCATTATATGTCGGACGGAAATCAGTGCCGTTTTCGTCGAGCCCGTTCATCAGCTCGATAGCGGTCTTGGTCAGCCGCGCTTCGGTATACCGATAGGCAGCCGCATTATCGCCATCGATATTGCCAAAATTCCCTTGCCCGTCGACCAAAGGATATCGTAACGAAAAGGTCTGTGCGAGACGGACCATCGCATCGTATACCGACTGATCGCCATGCGGGTGATATTTACCAATGACATCGCCGACAACGCGCGCGCACTTTTTATAGCCTTGTGACGGGTCGAGCTTCAACAGCCGCATCGCCCACAAAAGCCGCCGATGAACTGGCTTCAAACCGTCGCGCAAATCGGGTAGCGACCGCGCTGTGATCGTCGACATCGCATAAATCAGGTAGCGTTCCGACAGCGCCGCATCGAATGGTGCATCGACGATCGCGTCAAACGGGTCTTTTGCTGGCGGGTCGATAGTTTCGGACATTGCGCGTGCGATAGCGAGCCAGAGACTCGCCGCAAAGCGCATTTCGCATCAATCCACAGATTTGTTATCGGACGACCGCTCTGCTAACTGCCGCGCGACTCCACAGCCACAAGAAGGCCCACCTGATGATCCTACGTTATTCGCGCCCCGATATGGTCAAAATCTGGGAGCCGGAAAACCGTTTTCGAATCTGGTTCGAGATTGAGGCACACGCGACCGACGCACTAGCCGATTTGGGAGTCGTGCCGAAATCGGCGGCGGAAGCGCTGTGGAAATGGTGGGCAACCAATCCGAATATCGATGTGCCCGCGATTGACGCCATTGAAGCGGTGACCAAGCATGATGTCATAGCATTTCTGACTTGGGTAGCGGAGCAGGTAGGCGACGAAGCGCGCTTCATGCATCAAGGCATGACGTCGTCCGACGTGTTAGACACCTGCCTTGCGGTGCAACTGACGCAAGCGAGCGACATATTGCTCGCCGATCTGGACGCTTTGCTTGCAGCGATCAAAACCCGCGCGATGGAGCATAAATTTACCCCGACCATAGGCCGTAGCCATGGGATCCATGCCGAACCGGTTACATTCGGGCTGAAACTTGCGCAGGCTTATGCCGAATTTGCGCGTAGCCGCGAACGTCTGGTGGCGGCGCGTGCAGAGATTGCGACTTGCGCTATTTCGGGCGCAGTCGGCACTTTTGCCAATATTGACCCAAAGGTCGAGGCGCACGTTGCCGCCAAATTGGGTCTCGCGGTCGAACCTGTATCAACCCAGGTCATTCCACGTGACCGTCACGCCATGTATTTTGCAGTGCTGGGTGTCATTGCTTCGTCCATCGAACGACTCGCTATCGAAGTCCGCCATTTACAGCGTACCGAAGTGCTCGAAGCCGAAGAATATTTCTCACCCGGGCAAAAGGGATCGTCGGCGATGCCGCATAAGCGCAACCCGATTTTGACCGAAAACCTGACCGGCCTTGCCCGTATGGTGCGCAGCGCGGTTACACCGGCGATGGAAAATGTTGCGCTTTGGCACGAACGAGATATCAGCCATTCGTCCGTTGAACGTTATATCGGCCCTGATGCGACAATTACGCTCGATTTCGCGCTTGGTCGCCTGACCGGCGTCATCGAAAAGCTCTTGGTCTATCCTGTCCGAATGCAGAAAAATCTCGATCGCATGGGCGGGCTTGTACATTCACAGCGGGTGTTGCTCGCGCTTACCCAAGCGGGCATCAGCCGTGAGGATAGCTACCGGATCGTTCAACGCAATGCGATGAAAGTGTGGGAGTCGGACGGTGCAGAGTCACTGATGGAATTACTCAAATCCGATGCCGATGTGGCCGCCAAAATGAGCGCCCAAGACATCGAAGAGCGGTTCAATCTTGATTACCACTTCAAACATGTCGACACGATCTTCGAACGGGTGTTCGGGCAATAATCCCTACCCAAAGCCAAATTCTTTCCATAAGGTGTGGGAATGGAGAACCTGAGATGCGATTTTTAAAAACATTGATCTGGGTGACCGTCATCGTTGGCCTCATCGTGTTTGCAATCAACAATTGGGTACCGGTGTCTGTTAGCCTTTGGGGCGGCTTGCGGCTCGACAGCAAGTTGCCCGCCTTGGTCATTGCCTCCTTCCTTCTCGGTTTCTTTCCTCTTTATTTCGTACACCGCACGATGCTGTGGCGGATGCAGCGACGGATCGTGTCGCTGGAAGGTAATCAGCGCAGCTACGCACCGGTGGCACCTATTTCACCGCCGCCATCCCCACCGCCATCCTATGCATCGGGTGATGCGATATGACCAATCCGCTCTATGTGGCGATCGACACGCCCTACCTGGACGACGCTGTCGCGTTGATCGGCAAGATCAAGCACCATGTCGGCGGGGTCAAACTGGGCCTCGAATTTTTCTGTGCCAATGGTCATCACGGCGTCCATGAACTCCAAAAGCTCGGTCTGCCAATTTTCCTCGACCTGAAGTTGCACGATATTCCCAACACGGTGGCGAAAGCCATGCAGGCCATCAACACGCTCGAGCCCGCGATTGTCACGATCCACGCAGCAGGTGGTCGTGCAATGATGGAAGACGCCAAAGCGGCTGCGGGCGCAAATACCAAGGTGGTAGCAGTAACCGTGCTCACTAGTCTCGACGATCATGATTTGAGCCGCGTTGGTGTGCCGGATAGCCCCGATTCACAAGTAGCCCGCTTGGCCGCACTGGCGCAAGATGCCGGGCTTGATGGTATCGTCTGCTCGGGCCACGAAGTCCGCGCTGTCAAAAAAAGTTGGAAGGACGGATTTTTCGTAGTCCCCGGCCTTCGTCTTGCTGGCGGAAACGGTGGTGACCAGAAACGTACCGTTACACCAAGGCAAGCCCGCGACGATGGCGCCAGCGTGCTGGTCGTCGGACGGCCAATTACCAAAGCGGAATATCCTGACGATGCCGCTAGGGAAATCGTCGGAACGCTTTAATTGACCGACCACGCGACCCCGAACCTGCCGTCGCGCACCTATGACCGAACGGCTGAATTTTATGCAAAGCTTGGGTTCCAGGCCAGCTGGCACGATGCCAATTGGCTGATCATTGAACGCGGCGGATTATGCCTTGAATTCTTCCATTACCCCGATCTCGATCCTGCGGTAAGCTCTTTCAGTTGCTGTCTGCGCTTGGACGATGTGAATGAATTCTTCCGCGCCTGCATCGAAGCCGGTATTCCGCAACAATCGACAGGCTGGCCTCGTATCCACGCGCCAAAACTCGAACACAGTGGGATGATTATTGGCTATCTCATAGATCTTGACGGCACATTGCTACGATTGGTCCAGAACCCTGAATAATTGTTGGTTCAAACATATTTCAGCATGACGGGGATACTGACTTTGGGTATTTGCCCCCCATGCCAACCCAAATTAAATTCTGCGGCCTATCCTCCACAGCCGCGATTGATGCCGCTGCAAAAGGCGGCGCGACGCATATCGGGCTTGTTCATTTCGACAAAAGCCCGCGCCACGTCTCGCTTGAACAAGCGGCGATGTTGCGGGCGAATACGCCGTCGTCGCTGAAAGTCGTCCTGTTGCTCGTCAACGCCTCCGCACCTCTTACCGGCGTCGCCATCGAACAGGTAAAACCCGATGTCATCCAGTTCCACGGTACCGAGACCCCCGAATGGCTTCGCGCGGTTAAGGACGCGACGGGACTCGAAATATGGAAAGCGCTGGGTGTGAAAAATCGCGAGGCGCTGGTGAATTCCGACCGCTATATCGGCGCGGCGGACCGGTTGTTGTTCGATGCCCCGGCGCAGGCACTGCCCGGTGGGACCGGAACGCGCTTCGACTGGTCTTTGCTGGCCGAGCACCGGCACAAGATCGACTGGGGCCTCGCGGGCGGGCTAGACCCTGCCAATGTGGCCGAGGCTTTGCGCCTTACCCGCGCACCTTTGGTTGATACATCATCTGGCGTCGAGAGCGCGCCGGGCGTGAAGGATGTGGACAAGATTGCCGCTTTCTGCAAAGCGGTCCGCGATTATGACCAAAGCTGAACTCACCCCAAACTCCTTCCGCAACCAACCCGACGAGCGCGGCCATTTCGGCCAGTTTGGCGGACGTTATGTCGCCGAGACACTGATGCCGCTCGTGCTCGATCTCGAACGCGAATATCGCGCTGCGAAACAGGATCCAGCGTTCAAAGCGCAGTTCGACGATCTGCTCGAACATTATGTCGGCCGGCCGTCGCCGCTTTATTATGCCGAGCGGCTGACCGAGGAAGTCCGTAAAGATGCGCCCGCAGGCAAAGGCGCGCAAATTTGGTTCAAGCGCGACGAACTCAACCACACCGGCGCGCACAAGATCAACAATTGCATCGGGCAGATTTTGCTCGCGATGCGCATGGGCAAGACTCGCATCATTGCCGAAACCGGCGCTGGCCAGCACGGCGTAGCGACGGCAACGGTATGCGCGCGGTTCGGCCTGCCCTGCTTCATCTATATGGGCGCAAAAGACATTGACCGGCAGCAGCCGAACGTGTTCCGCATGCGCCTGCTTGGCGCTGAGGTCATTCCGGTGACCAGCGGCGCTGGCACGCTCAAAGACGCGATGAACGAAGGCCTTCGCGACTGGGTCGCCAATGTCCATGACACCTTCTACATCATCGGCACCGCCGCTGGCCCGCACCCCTACCCCGAACTGGTCCGCGATTTTCAGAGCGTGATCGGCACCGAAGCCCGTGCGCAGATGCTCAGCCGCATCAACCGCCTGCCCGATCTGCTGGTCGCGGCAATTGGCGGCGGGTCGAACGCCATCGGGCTGTTCCACCCGTTTCTGGATGACAAGGACGTCGCGATGCTCGGTATCGAGGCGGCTGGACATGGGCTTGAAAAAGAACATGCCGCTAGCCTTGCTGGCGGACGCCCCGGAATTTTGCACGGCAACAAAACCTATTTACTTCAAGACGAGGACGGCCAGATTGCCGAAGCGCACTCGATTTCGGCTGGACTCGACTATCCCGGCATCGGCCCTGAGCATAGCTGGCTCAAGGAAATCGGCCGCGTGCGGTATGACAACGTAACCGATGTCGAAGCGCTCGCCGCGTTCCAGTTGCTCTGCCGCACCGAAGGCATCATCCCAGCACTGGAACCAGCCCACGCGATTGCAGCAGTGGAGCGCGAAGCCAAGAAAATGGACCGCGACCAGATTATTTTAGCGAACCTGTGCGGGCGGGGTGACAAGGATATTTTCACCGTGGCCGAGGCGCTGGGTACGAAGATATGAATAGTCGGCGAACTTTAATGATTGCGATTGTCGCGCTGACGCTTTTGGCTTTTTCCAGCTTTACTCTTATGGATTTCGTTGCCGACAATTCCCAAGTTCAAGACCAGCTTCAATTTGCCGGATACGGATTTTGTGTTTTGGCTTTGATCACTTCTTTTCGGTCATTCTGGATTAAGCAATGACCCGCCTCTCCGCCGCCTTCAACAAACCGCACCCCGCGCTTGTCACATTCATAACCGCTGGTGATGGCAACACCGCCGCCAATCTCGACGCGCTGGTGGCGGGCGGAGCCGACGTAATCGAGCTCGGCATGCCCTTCACCGATCCGATGGCAGACGGCCCAGCCATCCAGGAAGCGAACATCCGCAGCCTTAATGCTGGTACCACCACTTCCGATATTTTCGCGATTGCTGCCGCTTTCCGATCGCGCCATCCCGACACGCCGTTGGTACTGATGGGCTATGCCAACCCGATGACGATCAGAGGCGGTGACTGGTTCGCGTCCGAATGCAACAAGGCTGGCGTCGATGGAGTGATCTGCGTGGATATCCCGCCCGAGGAAGACCCCGAGTTGGGGCCCTGGTTGCGCTCTGCGGGAATCGACCTCATCCGCCTCGCCACCCCGACTACCGACGAAGCACGCATGCCGACCGTTCTCAACGGCGCATCGGGCTTTCTCTATTATGTGTCAGTCGCCGGCATTACTGGCCTGCAACAGGCCGCGCAGACCAGCATCGACGAAGCAGTCGCTCGCCTGAAGGCGCACACCGACCTGCCAGTCGCGGTCGGCTTCGGGGTCCGCACGCCTGAACAAGCCGCCAACATCGCTCGCGTCGCCGATGGTGTTGTCGTTGGCTCAGCGATAGTCGAGCTCGTTGCAGAGCATGGTATGAACGCCGCTGGCCCAGTCCGCGAATATGTGGCGTCGTTGAAAGCGGCTATCCAATCGGCAAGAAGCTAACTACAAAGCGGAGTCCTGAGCCGTCAGCGCACAAGCGCTGGCGAAAGTCGAAGGGCGCTTCTCCGCCGAACGCATTGCTCGACTGAGAAGCGCCCTTCGACGGCGGCAGTCGCAAGCGACTGCTGCTCAGGGCTAAGGTAAATATTACAGGGACAGAAAAAATGAACTGGGTCACCCGCGTCCGCAACTCAATACCCTTCATCGCCAAGCGCGAGACCGCGGAAACGCTCTGGCACAAATGCAAGGGCTGCAACGCAATGATTTTCCTGAAGGAGTTCGAGGAAAACCAGTCGGTCTGCCCTAAATGCGACCATCATGGCCGCATCGGTCCAGCGGAGCGTTTCGCGGCGTTATTCGATGACGACAGCTATGACGTTCTCAAACCGCCAGTCGTCGGCGAAGACCCGCTGAAGTTTAAGGACACAAAGAAATACACCGACCGCATCAAGGCTGCGCGTCTGGCGACCGGCGAAACCGACGCGATGCAGAGTGCCAGGGGCGAAATCGATGGTCAAACGGTCGTGGTGAGCGTCCAAGACTTCGCCTTCATGGGCGGATCGATGGGCATGGCGGTGGGCGAAGCGTTCGTCGACGCAGTCAAGGCCGCCATCAAAGCGAAATGCCCTTATATCATCTTCACCGCAGCCGGCGGCGCGCGGATGCAGGAAGGCATATTGTCTCTGATGCAAATGCCACGCTCGACCGTCGCAATCCAGATGCTTCATGATGCGGGCCTGCCCTATATTGTCGTGCTCACCGACCCTACCACGGGCGGCGTCACGGCATCCTACGCGATGCTTGGTGACGTTCAGATCGCCGAACCCGGCGCTTTGATCGGCTTTGCCGGACAGCGAGTCATTGAACAGACGATCCGAGAAAAGCTGCCCGAAGGTTTCCAGCGCGCTGAATATCTGCTCGAGCACGGCATGATCGACATGGTCACCCACCGCCACCAACTGCGTGACACTTTATCGAAGCTGATCGGCTATCTGGCACCGGTGAAAAAGGCGGCTTGATTTCCAGCATCCTCGACCACTTCAATCGTCATCCCGAACTCGATCCGGGATAACACGCGGCGCAAGCGTGTTGTGCTGAAACAAGTTCAGCATGACGAAGAATAGAGCTTAAAATGCCTGACCACGCAATCTCCAATAACCCCACCGTTCAGGCGCAGCTTGACCGGCTGACTATGCTATCGCCCGGCCGCGATGTGCTGGGGTTGGAGCGCATCGCCACGCTGCTAGACCGCCTCGGCAATCCGCATCACGGCCTGCCGCCGGTTTTCCACGTGTCCGGTACCAACGGCAAAGGATCGACCTGCGCCTTCTTGCGCGGTGCGATCGAGGCGGCGGGGCTCACCACCCATGTCTATTCCAGCCCGCATCTAGTTCGATTTAACGAGCGGATCAGGGTCGCGGGAAAGCTGATTGACGACGAGACGCTCTCGGCTTTGCTCTCGGAAGTGCTGGACCATGCAGAAGGGCTGGAGGCCAGCTTTTTCGAAGTCACCACCGCCGTTGCTTTCCTTGCCTTCGCCCGATCGCCAGCAGACGCCTGCATAATCGAGGTTGGCCTTGGCGGCAGGCTCGACGCGACGAACGTCCTGGTTTCCCCTGCGATTTGCGGCATTGCATCGCTTGGCATCGACCATGAAGCGTTTTTGCTGGCACCAGAGGAAGGAACCCCTGCCGCTCCGCTCGACCGGATCGCCTTCGAAAAGGCGGGCATTGCCAAGTCCGGCGTGCCGTTGGTGACCCAGAAATATTCCGCTTCGTTGGCGAATACCATTGCCGCGCAAGCCAAATTGACGGGAGCAAAATTACTGGCGCGCGGCGATATCTGGGATGCAGTCAGCTATGAAGGCTGCCTGCATTACCGCGACGAGGCTGGCAAACTCAGCCTCCCCCTTCCCCGGATGACCGGCGCGCATCAGGCGGATAACGCCACGCTCGCCATCGCCATGCTGCGCCATCAATCGGCGATTGTAGTCCCCGAAGCGGCTTTATCCGCAGCGATGGAATGGACCCGCTGGCCCGCGCGGATGCAGTTGCTTGGGCCTGGACCACTGACCGCCTTGCTTCCCGAAGGATCGACCATATGGTTAGACGGCGGCCACAACCCCGATGCCGGCGCTGCGATTGCCAAGACGATTGAGGATGGCCCGCCGGTACACGTCATCATCGGCATGTTGAAGAACAAGGACGCGCTCGGTTTCCTCAAACCCTTCGCGCACAAAATTGCCTCGCTACACGCAGTGCCGATACCGGGACACGAGCATCATGATCCCGCCGACCTGTGCCAGTCATTGCAGGACAAACTAGACATCGCACATACAGACAGGTCACATGATGTCACCGTGTCACTCCGCCAACTGGCAGCGACCAGCGGTCCCGCAAATATCCTGATTTGCGGTTCACTCTATCTTGCCGGAGAGGTTTTGCGCCTTAACGAAGAAGTTCCAACCTAAGCGACCCTCGCTGGCTGCCCCTTCCAAGCCAGCAACCCGCCTGCCACCAACACGCCTGCAAAAAACGCGGTGATGCTATTGGCAAACTCAAGCGGACCCGACAGCAGCAATCCGATCAACCCTGCGACCACCAGCAGGAACCCCGCGATCCTGATCGGCCCCACTGGCTCCCTCAGCTTGGTTTCATCAACCGCTTCGGTCTGACGGATTCCCTGTACAACATACCCCTTGCTCCACAACAGCCACAGCAGGAACATGCCCGGGATCGCAGCAACGATGGTGAAGCCCCAGAACCAGAACCAGCCTACATTTTCGGCAATGATGCCCGCAGGACCGGCCATGAAAGTCCGCCCAACGCCGGCAAAGGACGATAGCAGTGCGAACTGGGTTGCGGTGTAAGCGATGCTCGATAGCCCCGACAGATAGGTCGCGAACACGGTTAGCCCGATGCCGCTGGTCAGATTCTCGGTGCAGATTGCCGCGACCATCATCCAGTAACTGTTACCGCTTGCAGCAAGTAGCATGAACATGCCGTTCGAGAACATCATGAGCAGGCCGGATATTAGCAGAGCCCGGCCCATGCCGAGCCAAAGAATAAACGGCGCGCCCAAGGCGGATCCAACGATCAACGCGCCAAAGCCCCATAGCTTGTTCGCGGTAATATAATCGGTGTCGGAAAAGCCGAGATCGACTATCATCGGGCTAAGCATCGCCTGACCCATCGCGTCGCCGACTTTATAAACCAGCACGAAGCCCAAGATGATAAACGCGCCGTGCCGCGTCAGAAATTCGCGGAACGGGTTGACGACGGCTTCGGTCAACCACTGACCCGGTGTCTTGCCCGCGACATGCGAATAGCGGTCGACGAACTTGCCGGGCCCGGCCCATAATGCACCGATGATCGCGGGAATGATGCAGAAAGCGGTGAGGCCGTAAGCGGTCGCCCAGCCAAGGCCAAGCCCCTCATTCGAAGCAAAATAGATCGTGCCAGCACCCGCAATCAGGTTACCGGTGCGATAGCCGAACTGGTTGGTCGCGGTGCCGTGCGCGAATTCATCCTCTTCAAGGATTTCGATACGATAGGCATCGATCACGATGTCCTGCGTCGCCGACAGAAAGGCGGTGATCAGGGCCCAGATCGCGAACAGCCCCATATTGCCCTGCTGCGGATTGCTCGCGCCCAGTTGCCAGATCGAGAAAAACAGCAACGCTTGAATGAAGAACAGCCAGCCGCGCCGCTGCCCGAATGTCTTGGTCAAAAACGGCAACGGCAATTTGTCGACCAACGGTGCCCAAAGAAACTTGATCGTGTACGGAATGCCGAGCGCCACCATGAAGCCGATGGTCGCAGTATCAATGCCGATCCTTGCCAGCCAAAAAGTCATCGTCGCGATCAACAGCGTCAACGGAAATCCGCTCGAAACGCCGAGCAGAAAGGCGATAGCGGGATTCTTGCGCAAATAGGGGCGGAACGTCTTGCTGGTTGTCGCAACAAGCGCGACCGCCGCCAATATGCCGACGAAAATCAAGAAACGTTGTAAATCAACCGACATGCGGACCCCTCCGAATTTGTTAGCGGAATGACTAACGGCATTTTCCTGAATGGCAAATGGCTATAACCGTCACGTGACTTTTGTCCGCAACTAGGGCAAAGGCGCGCGCATGGCTCAACCTCCCACCCGTCCCCCTGCCCGTCCGATGAAACCTGTCAAACTGCGTTGGGATACCAAACCGGTTCGCAAACCCCGCCCCAATGCTGCGCCGTCAAAAGGTGCGCTGGAACGCGAAGAGGGGGAGGAGCGGATTGCAAAATTGCTGGCGCGCGCAGGTGTTGCCTCACGCCGCGAAATCGAGCGGATGATTGCCGACGGCCGGATAACGCTCAATGGTGAGAAGGTCGAGACGCCTGCCACGTTGCTGAAATCGCTTCATGGCGTGGCAGTAGACGGCAAGGCTGTTGGCCAGCCCGCGCCGACGCAGCTATATCTGTTTCATAAACCCGAGGGCTGCCTGACCGCCGAGCGCGATTTTAGCGGGCGCAAGACGATTTACGATGTGCTACCGAAAGACTTGCCGCGGTTGATGCCTATTGGACGGCTCGATTTGAATACCGAGGGCTTGCTGCTGCTCACCAATGATGGTGAGTTCAAGAGGCAGATGGAATTGCCCTCGACCGGCGTCGAACGCTCGTACCGCGCGCGTTGTTTTGGCGAGGTGTCGCAAGACCAGCTGGAAGAACTCATCCACGGAATTGAGATTGAGGGCGTGAAATACGGCAAAATTGACGCTAATCTCGAACGCCGAACCGGCCGCAATGGCTGGCTCGAAATGACACTAACTGAAGGCAAGAACCGCGAAGTCCGCCGCGTGTTGGAACATCTCGGCCTCGAAGTCAGCCGCTTGATCCGTACGCGCTACGGACCGTTCGTTCTCGGCGACATGGCCCCCGGCACCGTCGGCGAAGTGCGGCGGATAGACCTAATCGAGTTTCGGAATACGTTGAAAAAATGAGGATCATATCCGGCGCATGGCGCTCGCGCCCACTCATCGCCCCCAAGGGCGCGACCACCCGCCCAACCGCTGACAGAACGCGCGAGACATTGTTTTCGATGCTCGCCAGCCGACTAGGTTCGTTTGAGGACCTCGCGGTACTCGACCTGTTCGCAGGATCGGGCGCGCTGGGGCTGGAGGCCTTGTCACGCGGTGCCGCTTCGTGCACCTTCGTCGAAAGTGACGCGGCAGCACTCAAGGCCCTCGAAACCAATATCGAGAAACTCGGTGCAAAGCTGAGATCGGACATCCGCCGTTCTTCGGTGCTTTCGCTAGGAAGCGCGATCAAGCCTTTCGACGTCATCCTGATGGACCCGCCTTATGCCAGCGGCGCAGGCTCGGTTGCGCTCGACAAATTGGGCCGCTTGGGCTGGTTTGCGCCGTCCGCGTGGATCAGCATCGAGACAAGCAACAAAGAAGATGTCGACGTGAAAGGCTTTGTGATCGAAAATGTTCGAAATGTCGGCAAGGCGCGGCTAACGCTGCTTCGTCCGGACGAAAACGCCTAACAGGCTCCGCGTCATCGACGCCGAGCCTGTCCGGTAAACTAACGCGGTTTGCGCACCGACTTTGGACCTTCGCCTGGGTTGCGGCAGCTGTCCTGCACCGTACGGCTGCACAGCGGATATTCCTTGGTCGCGGCTTGCGGTTTCATCATCGCGATGGTTGTGCCGCCACTTTGTGCCGTGCCCGAACTAGCCGATGGCGGGGTCGCCATTGGTCCCATTGGCGCATCGGTGCTGCCTTGGGGTTGCTGCATCGTTTCGGGAGCGGGAGGCACAAGTGGGTCGCCTGTTTGCGGCATAGGCATCGGCTCGCCCGGCTGCGGCGGTGCGGGCTCTGCTGGCAGCATGGGTTCAGAAGGCGCTATTGGGTCTACGGGTGCCATGGGATCGGCAGGCGGCGGCGCCATGTCCTGCGCCATTACTGCAATCGGGCTGACCGCGATGCACGCGGCGAGGCCAAGGCTCTTGAGCAATTTGCTTTGCATTTTCTATCTCCTGCGCCCTGCTGCTCAGAGATAACGGAATGATAACCGACTGGTTCCACAACGCGCGCGTTTTGCGGCAAGCAGGTCTTGCCCTGCGTGCAATCGTTCCCTAACTGTTCACCGATGCAGGAAAATCAGGTCCAGAACGAACCCCCTTGGTTGCGGGGGCTAAACCCGCCCCAGCGTGAGGCGGTGCTTACCACCGAAGGCCCAGTACTGCTGCTCGCAGGCGCGGGCACCGGCAAGACGGCGGCGCTCACAGCAAGGATGGCGCAAATCCTGTATTCGCGGCTCGCCTGGCCCTCCGAAATCCTCGCGGTGACCTTCACCAACAAGGCAGCGCGCGAGATGCGCGAGCGGATCGGCGCCATGGTCGGCGAAGCGGTTGAGGGCATGCCGTGGCTTGGTACTTTCCACTCGATTGGCGCGAAAATACTCCGCCGCCACGCCGAAATTATCGGCCTGCAAAGTAACTTCACGATCATCGACATGGATGATCAAAACCGCCTGCTTAAACAGCTTATCCAGTCTGAGGATATCGACGACAAACGATTTCCGGCAAAGCAACTCGCCGGCCTGCTCGACAAATGGAAGAATGCGGGAAAATCGCCCGCCGACCTCGACGCCGCTGACGATGAGGCCTTCGCCAATGGCAAGGGCAAGAAGATGTACGCGCTGTATCAAGCCCGCCTGCTTGCGCTCAACGCCTGCGATTTCGGCGACTTGCTGCTGCACGGGCTGAACCTGCTCAAGAATAACCGCGACATCCTCGAGAAATATCAGAGCGAGTTCAAATATATCCTCGTCGATGAATATCAGGACACCAACGCCGTCCAATATCTCTGGCTTCGTTTGCTCGCGCAAAAGCGCAAGAATATCTGCTGCGTCGGCGATGACGACCAGAGCATCTATTCATGGCGCGGCGCGGAGGTTGCGAACATCCTGCGTTTCGAGAAAGACTTCCCGGGCGCAAAGATCATCAAGCTTGAGCAAAATTACCGAAGCACACCGCATATCCTCGCCGCAGCATCGGGCCTGATTGATGCGAACAGCAGCCGCCTCGGCAAGACCTTATGGACCGAACTCGACGAAGGCGAAAAGGTCCGCATCATAGGCGTGTGGGACGGCCCCGAAGAAGCACGCCGCGTCGGTGAGGAGATCGAGAGCCTTCAGTTCAAGGGCGAAAGCCTCGATTCCGTCGCCATCCTCGTGCGCGCGCAGCACCAGACGCGCGAATTTGAGGACCGGTTCATTCAGGTCGGGCTCAACTACCGCATCGTCGGCGGTTTCCGCTTTTACGAACGCGCCGAAATCCGCGATGCCATCGCTTATCTGCGCGTGGTCAACCAACCCGCCGACGATCTCGCTTTCGAACGCATCGTCAATGTGCCGAAACGCGGCATTGGGGATAAGGCTGTGGAAAAGATCCACATCGTCGCCCGCGCCGAACGCGCGCCGCTGTCGATCGCTGCTGCCCGCCTTGTCGGCACCGACGAGCTGACCGGCAAGGCGCGCAAGTCATTGGCCGACCTCGTCGTCGACATCGCACGTTGGCGCGACGAGGCATCACGCTCGACGCCCGCCGACCTGACGCGCATCATCATGGACGAAAGCGGCTACACTTCCGTTTTGCAAGCCGAACGCAGCGTCGAGGCCTCGGGCCGCCTCGAAAACCTGAACGAACTTGCGCGCGCGATGGAGGAATATGAAACGCTCGGTGATTTCCTCGAGCATGTCAGCCTGGTGATGGACAATGACCGCGGCGACACCGGCGCGAGCATCACAATCATGACCATCCACGCCGCAAAGGGCCTAGAATATGACAATGTGTTTCTGGTCGGGTGGGAAGACGGCATCTTCCCCTCACAACGCGCGCTCGACGAAGGTGGGCTGGCGTCACTGGAGGAAGAACGCCGCCTGGCCTATGTCGCGATCACGCGGGCAAAGCGCAAATGCACGATCATCCACGCAGCCAACCGCCGCATTTACGGCCAGTGGACCAGCAGCATCCCAAGCCGCTTCATCGAAGAACTCCCGCTCGACCATATCGAGGCAGAGCAAACGATGACCGGCGGCGCGTCCCTATGGCGCGCAAATTGGAATGAACAGGCCGACCCTTTCGCGCATCTGGCTGCCGCGAACCAAGGCCGCAGCAACGCAAGAGGCCCCGGCTGGCAACGCGCGGCGACGAGTGGAGGGTTCAATCCAAGACCGCAGCGCGTGGCTGAAAACACGCGGAGCGCGGTGAGTTTGGGCAACAAGGGCCGAAGCGACCTGAGCGTCGGGATGCGCGTGTTCCACGAGAAGTTCGGTTATGGCGAGATTGCGGAGATTGAAGGCAACAAGCTGGAGATCGACTTCGAAAAGGCCGGACGGAAGCGGGTTATGGATAGTTTTGTGAGCGTGGGGTGAGGAACGGCTGTTCTGCATATTATCATTTTTAAGAATCACAACGACATTAGCTTAAGCAATCAATTCTCCAAACCAGCAGCCAGATTTTATCGCCTTGCCCCTAAATTCATTGAATAATTTTCCGTAATCCAGATGTCGCCTTGTATCGGCGCAACCATTTGGACTGTGACCAGCGATATGAGTTTAAATCAGCCAATCCTCTCTCCGCTGCCCCTTGCGGAATCCTTCGAAGCGGCAATTGTGGATCGTCGGAAAGCGGAACGGCAGTTATCGGTTTTTCTCTCCGCAAAATTGATGGTCAATGCCTTGGAGTGTCCGTGCCGGATTCAGAACCTATCTTCCCATGGAGCCAAGATCGAAACGCCGCTGGATTTGCGCATTGCAGAAGCAGTGACGATCGAGTTTCGGTCTGACCTTATTGCGCAGGGAAAGGTCCGGTGGCGGCAGGATAGTTCCGCAGGAATCGAATTCGCCGACAGATTTGATATCGACCGGCTGCTGAAAAGAATTATGCCTACCATATCTCGAGTGAAGCCGCGATCGCCGCGTTACCAATGCGCCATTGCAGCGACAATCACCAATGATGACGTCGATTATCTGTGTGAGGTCATCGATATCTCGACATCAGGATTGAAAGTATCCGGCTCAGGTCGATTGCGTCGTGGCGAAATCGTCACGGTTAAGGTCGAAGCCCTGCCACCGCATAAGGCGAAAGTGATTTGGTTTGAAGGCGATCATTGCGGCCTCAAGCTGCAAAACCCCTTCACCTATGACGAAATCAGAGGGCGGCTGCTTATGGGGTTACCACTTACAGTTGGTGGCCGCTCGTGATTGTTCGCGTGCCAATCGATCAATTGCAAATTGGTATGTTTGTGCACGAGCTTGACCTGTCCTGGCACCGCCATCCCTTTCTGTTCAACAAATTCACGCTGCGATCCCAAAGAGAGATTGACGCGATTTCGGAAACTGGCCTGCAATTTGTGGCCGTCGATATCACTAGGGGCATTGCGCCGCCCAAAATGCCCGGGCGAAAAACCGTTGGAGTCTCCGGTACCCGGCTCGATTCATCATCAGCTGCCGCTCAACCTGCCCGGCCGATTCCGCCAATATGCTCCAAGCTGGATCATGAACAGGAAGTGCGCAAGGCATCAAAACTCATCAGCAAGTCAAAAAAGTCAGTGCTTAAATTGTTCGATGATGCTCGCCTTGGCAGAGCGGTAAACCACAAGAAAATGGTGCCGCTGATCGACCAGATTCTGGAAACCGTCGACAAGGACCCGTCGATCATCCTCAATGTTGCGCGGCTCAAAACGAAGGACGAATATACTTATCTACATTCGGTTTCGGTCTGCGCACTGATGATGAATTTCGCGCGAAGGCTCAATCTGGGCGAGGATAAGGTGCGCGAACTCGGTATGGCGGGAATGCTTCACGACGTGGGAAAAATGGTCGTTCCCGAAATGATTCTGAACAAGCCGGGAAGGCTTGAGAATGACGAAATCGATATCGTCAGAACGCATCCTGCGATGGGGCACCAGATTTTATCCGCGTCCAAAAACATCCACCCCACAGCGCTTGACGTCTGCCTAAATCACCACGAAAAAATGGATGGAACGGGCTACCCTAGCAAGCTCGACGGCAATGAGCTCAGCCTTGCCGCGCGCATGGCGGCGATATGCGACGTCTATGATGCCGTTACCTCGCAACGATCATATAATCAGCCATGGAGCGCATCGGAAGCTTTGGCGAGAATGCAGCAATGGACCGGCCATTTCGACCAGATTTTATTGCGTTCATTCATCGAAAGCCTCGGCATCATGCCCAAGGGATCGGTCGTCCGGCTTAGCAACCGTTCTTTGGCGATCGTAATCGGCGAAGACCCAGGTGATTTTGCGCAAGCCAAGGTGCGATCATTCTACGACCTTGAACGGCGAGACACAATCAATCCGTGCGACATTCAGCTTTCAAGAGCGCGACCCGATGTGAGTATCGTCTGTCAGGAAGATCCTAAAAAATTCGGTTTCAAGGATGATGAGCTTGTTGCGATCGCCGCCCTCGAAAATGTCCGAACGCTGGATTTGCTATAGTGCTTAAAACTCCGGCATCGCTCGGTCCGAGCTCTGGCGCGCTGCCAAAATCAACGCCTTTAACCGCTCCCCCTGCAAACCAGGCTGGACGATTGCACTGATGGAACTTGGCTGCCCCTCGCCCGTTTGCCTTGCTCCCCCTTTCCCAAGGAACAATCGTATGGCCTATGCAGAAACCCGTGACGGCACCAAAATCTATTACAAGGATTGGGGCGCCGGCAATCCCGTCATCCTGATCCATGGCTGGCCCTTGTCGTCGGACAGCTGGGACGCTGTTGCCGATGCGCTCGCCAATGCCGGGCACCGCGTCATTGCCTATGACCGGCGCGGGTTCGGGCGGTCGGACCAGATGTGGGACGGCTATGATTATGATACGTTTGCCGACGATCTGGCCGATGTTATGAAGGCGAGCGGCGCGACCGAGAATGTGACTTTGGTCGGCTTCTCGATGGGCGGCGGCGAAGTCGCGCGCTATATGTCGCTGCACAATGGCGCGGGCGTGGTTCGCGCGGCGCTAATCGCGTCGGTGGTGCCTTATATGCTGCAGACTGACGATAATCCCGACGGCGTTCCTCAGGAAACATTCGAACAGATGACGCAGGGCATGCTCGATGACCGGCCAGCGTTCATGAAAACATTCCTCAACGACTTTTTCGGCGTCGGCTGGCTAAGCAAACCCGTAAGTAGCGCGGTGCTCGACTGGGCATGGGGCTTGACAATGCAAGCGGGGTTGCGGCCGACGCTTAAGGCTGCCGAGGCGTTTGCGACCACCGATTTTCGCGGTGACCTGCCTTCGATCAATGTCCCGACGCTGATCATCCACGGCACTGCGGACAAAACCGTGCCGATCGATGCCACTGCGCGCATGGCGGCTTCGCTGATCGATGATGTCCAGCTCGTCGAATATGAAGGTTCGCCGCACGGGATTTTCGAAACCGACCGGGACCGACTGATCGGCGACCTTATGGCGTTTTTGAACAATGAAGACGTAGGCGTGCATGAAATTCAGGAGCAGTTGATCGACCCGGTTCTGCCGATGGGCACCTTTTAATTCAGCAATCGCGCCGGGCACGACGAACCGTGCCCGGCATGCGATGACCTATTGTCAACTAAATTAGTTATGATACGACATTACATGGCGACATCGAGTCGCTGTAATGGAGAGAATGTCATGCAAAGACATAGCGCGTATCTCATCTTAGTCCCCACCCTCCTCCTCGCCGCCTGTTCAGGCGGTGGCGGAGGCGCTAATGAAGAAGCCATTGCCGAGACCGTTACAAGCGACGTCGTGCAAATGGGAATGCCACAAGAGGCCGCTGACGCATCGGCGATGAAGCCACCTGGTATCCCCGCCAGCGCCGCCCCAAACCTGGCCTTTGAATATCGCTACGCCTTCAAGCTGCCCGACGAGAAAATCGGCGCTGTGCAGGAGGAGCATGCCGAGGCCTGCGAAGTACTTGGTTCGGCGCGGTGCCAGATTATCGACTATAAATATGATCAGGCAGACGAGAATGATGTCGAAGCGATGCTCGCCTTCAAACTCGACCCCGCCATTGCCCGCAAGTTCGGCCGCGATGCCATTGCCAGCGTCGAAAAGGCCGAGGGAGTGCTTGCCGACGGCAATGTTACTGGAACCAATGTCGGCGGGCAAATCGAGGACTCGCAGGGGCGCAGCGCGTTGCTGCAGGCACAGTTGGAGCGGCTCGAGCAACGTCTAAAAGTCAAGCTGCCGCCCAAGGAACGCGCGTCGTTGCAGGAACGCGCCGAGGAAATCCGGCGTGAGCTCGATAATGAGGCCAATGGCCGCGGAAAGGGTGAGATTCAGCTCGCGATGACACCAGTGCAATTCACCTACACCAGCGACGGCGGCGTTCCGGGCTTTGGCAAGGATAATCCCTTCGCCAGTGCATTCGACGTCAGCGCGACCAGCTTTGCGACAATGATCAGCTTTGTGCTGATGATCGCGGGGGCGCTAGCGCCTTGGGCGTTGTTGTTGTTCCTTGTGGTGCTCGCTTTGCGCTCCAACGCCGCAAGCGGCATCCGCCGATGGTGGAACCGGAATACGCCGCTCGCCGACCAGCCTGCCAATGACTAGGCAAGGCTAAGATAAAATGCCAAGGCTTCGGCGATGAACATTGCATCCATCATCGCCGAAGCCCGCGCAGCCTTGCAGCGCCGCGACGGAGCGCAAGCCAGACGCTTGCTTGGCGAGCTCAATGATACAGACATGCCGTGGATATTGCTCGCACAGGTATGCAACGCAACGGGCGATACTACGGGCGAAGAATTGGCTCTGCAAAGGCAATTGGAGACCGAACCTCGCCATTTACCCGCGCTGATCCTGACTGGTGAATTGAAGGCGCGGCTGGGCGATGACCGTGCTGCCAATTCCTTTTTTCAGGCGGCGCTCAATCAGGCTGGGGTAATGTCCGATGTCCCTGCAGCACTTCATCCGATGCTGGTGCGCGCGCAGGAATTTATCGCGACAACGCAGAAACGCTTCGAAAGCCATTTGCTCGAACAACTGAACAAGAGTGGTCTTGCCAGCGAGGGCCGTGTTGGCACAGCCATCGACATGCTGCTCGGCAAGAAGCAGCTGTATTTGCAAGAGCCATCGAGTTTCTATTTCCCTGGCCTCCCGCAGCGACAATTTTACGAGCGTGATGAATTTGAGTGGCTGGCAGACGTCGAAGCCGCCGTTCCAGCCATGCGTGACGAATTGCTCTCGGTGCTGGCCGACGGTGAGGATTTTGCGCCCTATGTCGAGGCCAGTGGCGATCGCCCGCGCGCGGCCAACTCGCTGCTTGACGACCCCAGTTGGGGTGCGTTTTATTTTTGGCGTAACGGCAAAAGGGTTGCCGAAAATACCAACAGATGTCCGGCAACGACGGCTGCGCTTGAGCTCGCGCCGATGCCGGACATCGACCAACGCTCACCGATCGCTTTGTGGTCTCTGCTCAAATCGGGCACGCATATCCAGCCGCATCACGGTTTATTGAACACCCGCCTGATCTGCCATGTGCCATTGATCGTCCCTGGCGATTGCGCACTTCGTGTCGGCAACGAGACGCGCGAATGGCGCGAGGGAGAGGCTCTGATTTTTGACGACAGTTTTGAGCATGAGGCGTGGAACCGCAGCGGCACCTCCCGCGTCGTTTTATTGTTCGAAATCTGGAGGCCTGAAATTTCGGTGGAAGAACGCGCCGCGCTGACCGCTATCTTCGAGACAATCAACGACTATCAAGGTGTACCCGAAGACCGTGGATAAAGCGAGCCCATCTCAACCAGATATCCATCCGCTATCGATACCCGACTTCCGCTTTTACTGGATGGCGCGGTTCATGGCAGTGTTGGCGACGATGGGTATGGTCGTGGTGATCGCTTATCAGGCCTATGACATCGCGCGCAGCGATTATGGCATGTCGATCCGCGAGGCTTCGTTGCAGCTCGGTTTGCTCGGGCTGTTCCAGTTCATTCCCTTAGCGTTGCTGACGCCTGTTGCGGGCTGGGCGGCGGACCGGTGGGAGCGGCGGACCGTGGCCCGGGTGGCGAACAGCATCGATATGCTGGTCGCGCTGGCGTTGGGCTGGTTTACCTACAGCGATGGTCTGACATTGCCCCTCCTGTATATCTTTGCCGCATTGCATGGCGTTGCAAGGGTTTTCGTCGGACCTTCAATGTCTGCAATTGCGCCGAACATCGTTCCGCCAGCGTCGTTACCGCGCGCCATCGCGATGAGCTCGATTGCCTGGCAGATCGGCTCGGTATTTGGACCAGCGGCTGGTGGATTGCTGTTTGCGGCAAACCCGTCGGCACCTTATTGGGCATCTGCTGCATTGCTATTGTTCGCTTCCATAAGCCTGAGCTGCGTCAAACCCGTCTTCCCTCCGCAAATGCATCGCGACATTCATCCGGTCCGCCAGATGATCGACGGCGTGCGCTATACTTGGTCAGAGCGTTTCTTGCTCGGCGCGATTACGCTCGATCTGTTCGCGGTATTGCTGGCGGGTGCGACGGCAATGCTGCCCGTTTACGCGCGCGACATATTGATGGTGGGGCCGGACGGGCTTGGGCAATTGCGTGCGGCTCCAGCGGCGGGCGCGTCGCTAGTCGCACTAATACTCACATTCCGGCCATTGCGGCATAATGTCGGTAGCAAGATGCTATGGGCCGTGGTCGTCTTCGGATTTGCGACTATCGGCTTTGGTCTCAGCCACGTGATCGGCGAGAATGTGTTCGGCAATGGCAGGATCGCAATGCTCCACATGGGTGCTGGCATGGCGGTGGCGCTTGTCATGCTGGTGTTACTTGGTGCGTCGGACATGCTCTCGGTCTATGTCCGCTCCTCATTGGTTCAACTAAATACCCCCGACGTCATGCGCGGACGCGTCAGTTCGGTGTCGGGCCTTGCGATTTCCGCGTCAAACGAATTGGGTGAATTGCAATCGGGCCTCGCCGCAGCTTTACTTGGGCCGGTAGGAGCAGTTGTTTTTGGCGGCGTCGGTGCCATAATGGTAACAGGCATATGGGCGTGGCTGTTCCCCGAACTCAAAAACGCCCGGACATTCGAGCCGCAATATAGAGGAAAAAGTCCATGAAAGCACAATCCATCCTCGAAACCATTGGTAACAGCCCGCACATAAGGCTGAACCGGATGTTTCCAAACGCGGAAGTCTGGGTGAAGTCGGAGCGATCCAACCCGGGCGGCTCGATCAAGGACCGTATCGGTCTCGCGATGATCGAGGCGGCAGAAAAGGATGGAAGCCTGAAACCCGGCGGCACGATTATTGAGCCCACCTCCGGTAACACTGGTGTTGGGCTTGCAATGGTTGCGGCGGTTAAGGGCTATAGGCTTATCCTCGTCATGCCCGAATCGATGTCACTCGAGCGGCGCCGGTTGATGCTCGCTTATGGTGCGAGTTTTGACCTTACGCCGCGCGAAAAAGGCATGAAAGGCGCGATTGAACGTGCGATGGAACTGGTTGCCGGAACGGCTAATTCTTGGATGCCGCAGCAGTTTGAGAACCCCGCGAACATCGATGTACATGTCCGGACGACTTCGCAGGAAATCCTTGCAGACTTTGCCGATGCGCCAATTGATGCGCTGATTACCGGAGTAGGTACTGGTGGTCATATCACCGGCTGCGCCGAAGTGTTGAAGAAGGCTTGGCCGAGTATGAAAGTGTTCGCGGTGGAGCCTACGCTTTCTCCGGTCATCAGCGGCGGTCAACCTGGCCCGCATGCCATTCAGGGTATCGGCGCTGGCTTCATACCAGCCAACCTTCACACTGCGTTGTTAGACGGCGTGATTCAAGTAGACCCTGAGACGGCGAAAGAACATGCGCGCCGTGCGGCACGGGAAGAGGGTATGCTCGTAGGCATTTCGTCAGGCGCGACGCTTGCCGCGATTGCACAGAAACTGCCTGATTTGCCAGCCGGAAGCCGCGTACTTGGCTTCAACTACGACACCGGCGAGCGCTATTTGTCAGTGCCAGACTTCCTACCCGTGGAATAAAAGAAATGCGCCGGAGGGAATTGACCTCCTGCGCTTTTTTATCCGCTAGGCGACCGCGAACATCGCTGGTTCAAGCGCCATGATCGCCTCGCTACCCGCTTCGATCTTGCGGCGCAGCGAACCGCAATCAGGCATATAGCGCTCGGCAAAATAGCGTGCCGTTACCAGCTTGGTTTCGTAGAACGCGGCATTACCCGTGCCAGCATCGAGTGCCCGCTGCGCGGCTTCCGCCATCCGTAACCATTGCAGGCCGAGCGCAACGATCCCCATGATGTGCATATAATGATGTGCGCCGGCGCCGACATTGTTCGGGTTGGCCATGCCGTTCTGCATGAACCACATCGTCGCTGCCTTCAGTTCGCCGTTCGCTTTTTCCAACCGCCCCGCCAGATCAGCCAACGGCCCTGTCTTTGCCGAAGCGCATTCTTCGTCAACGACTTTGAAAAAAGCCTGCACCGCACGCCCACCATTTTGCGCAAGCTTGCGGCCGACAAGGTCCATCGCCTGAATACCGTTAGTGCCTTCGTAAATCATCGCGATCCGCGCATCGCGGACATATTGCTCCATGCCCCATTCACCGATGTAGCCGTGGCCGCCATAGACCTGTTGCGCGTTGGTTGCGACTTCATAGCCCTTGTCGGTGCCATAACCCTTAATGACCGGCGTAAGCAGAGAGAGCAGGTCGTCGGCCATTTGCCGCTCCTCCTCGGTCTGTGCATGGTGCAGCAAATCGGCCTGCAAGGCGCCCCACAAGCAAAGCGCGCGCATACCTTCGGTAAACGCTTTGCTATCCATCAGCATCCGGCGAACATCAGGGTGCACGAACAGCGTGTCGGCCTTCTGGTCTACGTCCTGCGGACCAGTAAGTGCACGACCCTGACGGCGGTCGTTCGCGTAATGAACGGCATTCTGGTAAGCGACTTCGGCGATTCCCAGACCTTGCTGGCCAACGCCCAGTCGCGCAATATTCATCATAATGAACATGGCAGCTAGACCCTTATTTTCTTCACCCACCAGATAGCCGGTTGCGCCATCATAATTCATGACGCAGGTCGAGTTACCATGAATGCCCATCTTGTGCTCAATCGAACCGCAAGACACGGCGTTACGCTCGCCCAACGACCCATCGTCATTCACCATGAACTTCGGCACGATGAAAAGCGATATGCCCTTCACGCTATCCGGCGCATCGGGCGTCTTCGCCAGCACCAGATGGACGATATTCTCGGTCAAGTCATGCTCACCCGAAGAAATGAAAATCTTCATCCCCGTAACCGCGTAAGAGCCGTCGCTATTGGGCGCAGCCTTGGTGCGGATCAGACCTAGATCGGTGCCGCAATGCGGCTCGGTCAGGTTCATCGTTCCGCCCCATTTGCCCGAAATCATGTTCGGTGCGTACTTGGCTTTCAGTTCGTCGCTGCCCTTGACCAAAATCGCCGACACGGCGCCGTGAGTCAGGCCAGGATACATCGCGAACGCCATGTTCGAGCTCGCCATATATTCCTCGAACGCCATTGAGACGATATGCGGCATCCCCTGCCCGCCAAATTCCTCAGGCGCCGACAATGTGCCCCAGCCGGCTTCACAATATTGCGTGTAAGCTTCCTTGAAACCATCGGGCGTGGTGACGCTGCCGTCCGCGTGCCTCGTGCAGCCTTGCAAATCGCCAATCTGGTTGAGCGGAAACAAAACACCCTCAACAAATTTCGCGCCCTCAGCAAGGATCGCCTCGATCATATCGGCGCTGGCATTTTCAAAGCCGGGCAGATTAGCAAAACGTTCGATACCCAACACTTCGTTGATGACAAACTGGGTATCGCGAACGGGGGCTTGATAACTGGGCATGATTTGTCCTTCGACGGATTGGAGTATTTGGTTTCAGGCAGCGGCCGATTTTTCCGAAAGCTCGACTTTTTCGACCATAGCGACAAATTCGGTCAGTTCCTTTATCGCGCTTTCGATGTCGTCGCGCTGTGCCTTCAACAAGTTGATACGGTCACGGCATTTCTCGATTGTGACACGGCGCTGAATATTGCGGCCATCGTTCAGGTCATAAAGATCGATCATTTCGCGAATTTCGCCGAGCGAAAAACCTACACGTTTCGCGCGCAATATCCAAGCCAGACGCGCGCGGTCGCGCTTCGAATAAATGCGAGCGAGTCCCATGCGCTCCGGCGAAATCAGCCCCTGATCTTCATAGAAACGCAGCGCTCGCGCGGTGACGTCGAACTCGGTCGATAAATCCGAGATAGTGAAGGAATCACGGTTGAAAGCATCAGGCGTGTCGATGGTCGCATCGGCATGCCTCTCGTTGCGTGTCATAGTATCCATAGCGACGTCGTCCCTCCTCGTGGCCCTAACGTCACTAGTTTACGTTAGCGTAAACGTCAACTATAGAAATCACAGAGCGGTTTAGATGATTTACCAACTTGCATCAGCAGTGTTAGGCTTAGGTTGGCTTGGGTGGCGACGCAGGTGGTGTACCCAGTGGATCGATAATCGGCTCAACGGGTGGCACGACGGGCGACTCGATGACCGGCTCCGGAGTTGGTTCAGGACGCTTGATCGGCGTCGCAGTGTTCTTCAAAACCACCACCTCCTGGTTCATTTGGGTCGCACCGAATAACGCCTTAGCAAAAGCATGCGGCAACCGAATACAACCATGTGATGCAGGATATCCAGGAAGATGCCCGCCGTGCATGGCAATGCCGTCCCAAGTTAGCCGCTGCATATACGGCATCGGCGCGTTGCTATAGAGGTTGGACTTATGATCGATATTTTTCTGAAGAATATTGAAAATACCCGTCGGGGTTTCCTTACCCTTTTTGCCTGATGAAATCGTGCTGAAACCCAACAGCTTGTCATTTTGAAAAACGTAAATCCGCTGAATATCGAGCACGGCAACAATTTTCATCGGCCCTTCGTAACTGTCGCGCTTTTCCCAAACGAATTGCCCGGGCTTGAGTGAATCTACTGGTCCCTTTTTCAGGGCGGGTTTCGGCGCTGGCGCAGGCATTGGGGTCGGAGTTAACTCAGGTGGCGGGGAGACCAGAGGCTCGTTTACCGCAGGGTCGGACGACAAAACGGGCGAGTTCACAATTTGTGGCTCAGTTATGGTTGGCGCCGGCATTTGCGCTGTTGGCGGTGGCGCCACCTGCGCAAGCAAGGGTGCTGCTACCCCCAGCAAGGCTAAAGCTTTCACGGTGCGAAAAATCGCAAGGAACTTCATGGCATTGCCCCTGATAAATTCAATTTGCCTGTCGCGCCCGGCTGTTATGACGTGCTCATAGCAAGACATTGAAGTCGTTTCGACCTGAATTTGCGCCGCGCAAAATGCGGCAATGTAACAAATTGCGTCTAAGCGTCCGCGTTTTGCGGCCAAACGCAAGAAAGAAGTCTTTTGGCAATATCTGACTGACACTATCTAATGACAATGACACAAATCGGGCGCAGACAGTTTTTCCAATCGGCCGTCGCTGGAATGGCCATGCTGGCAACACCAACGACGGCCAGCGAGATCATCTTCCACTCTGGAACAGGTGATGCGGTCGGCAGCAGCCCAAATCCGCTATTGTTGGGCAGGGCAAAAGCGGCTTTGGAAGCGCATAAATCGCGAATTCGCAATCGCGACCTTTTGGCGATCGCGGACTTTTCAAAACCGTCGCGTGATCCACGATTTTATCTCGTCAACTTGCAAAGCGGTCAATCGACCAATTTCTTGGTCGCGCATGGCAAAGGATCGGACCCCAGCCATAGCGGTTGGGTGAAGAGTTTCTCTAATACCCATGGTTCGGAAGCCACCTCAGCAGGCAGCTACCTCGTGGGCGACACCTATTATGGCCAGTATGGCGAGTCCCGCCGATTGCTTGGGTTAGAGCCACAAAACGACCAAGCCGAAGCACGGGCAATCGTTATCCACCCTGCCTGGTATGTTAATCAGACACTGATCCAGGAACAGGGCAAAATCGGACGCAGCCAAGGCTGCTTTGCCTTTTCGCAAAGTGACATCGGGCAGATATTGCAACGCGTTGCGCCGGGAACTTTACTTTACGCGGATAAAGTTTAGCGCTTAGCTCCGATTGCCGGACTTAAAAACGCCGCAAATAATACGTTTGCCGCTGTTTCCGCTCGGATCGGTGACATAATCGTCCGCCTTTTCGTGGATAATCAAAGACCCCCCGTCGGCGTCAAGCAATCCACCCGCACCTTCAAGCATGATATCCGGCATCTTGTATTCGAGTGTCAGCTTTTTGTCCGGACCCGCAACGACATTTGGCAAATCGCCTCCGTGCGCGCCCATTGGATTGTCGCGGCCATGCTGCTTCATACCAGGATTCCAATGCCCGCCTGCCGACGTAAATTCGGGTCCTTGGCACTTGCCGACAGCATGTAAATGCATTCCGAATGTACCGGCGAGCGGCGCGTCTGCGGCGAGGCTTAGAAATATTCCGTCACTGCGTTTGGAAATTGTTGCCACCCCTGCCCACGATCCGTCTGCGCGTGCCAGATCAGCCGTAATCACTTCAGAGACCGCAGGACCTTCGTTTTCGGACATGGTCGAACAACCCGCGATCATCGGAATGATTAGTATCGGCAACAACTGACGCATAAAATTCTCCTTAAGGCGGACGTGTTCACCCACTCATATTTATAACTGCGGCCGGCACAATTTGTTTCCGATAATTACTGCACCCATTCACTGCGCTTTACCCCTTGCGCGAAAAGCAATGCAGTAAGGTCGTTGTGGCGAACAGAGAAATTTGCCGCCGCAGCAAGCTTAGGCCTCGGATGAAAGCCCACACCCAATCCGGATCCTCCAACCGCAGCAGCAATCATCGGCAGGTCGTTCGCCCCGTCCCCGACGGCAAGCGCCGCAGTCATTGGTATGCCTAGAGTTTCGACCGCGGATTCCAAAACTGCCTTTTTGGTCGATGCGTCGACGATATCGCCCACCAAGGCACCTGTGAGCGTGCCATCGACTATCTCCAGAACATTTGCGTGAACCTCAGCAAATCCCAACATCGCTGCAACCGGAGCGGTAAAGCTGGTGAACCCGCCTGACACCAGCACATTATGCGCTCCCCATACCTCCATCGATCGAACCAATTTTTGCGCGCCAGCCATCGGCCGGACACGTTCGGCGAGGCACTGCGTTACTATATCTTCGCCAAGACCGGCCAGTAACACCACACGCGCCTTGAGCGCTTCAACAAAATCCAATTCGCCAGCCATCGCGCGTTCGGTGATTGCGGCGATTTCGGGCTTTATACCTGCGTAATCGGCAAGTTCATCGATACATTCGACTGTGATCATGGTGCTGTCCATATCAGACACAAGTAGCATTTTGCGGCGGCCTTCCGATGATTGGACAACAATATCAGCCATCGATTCGAACGAGGCCAATGCGACCCGCGCGTCGGCGATGCTGCCTTTAAAGCCGATGTCGACGGCTTTGCCAGGTTCGAGCCATTCGATTTCCGCAGGCGCGCAATTAGCATTTGCCAAACGGTCGCAGGCATCGGAAATTATGCCGCTTTCGAACGAGCCTGCTGCTATCAATGTTGAGATGGGCATTTCGAATCCTGAAGCCAAACCGAAGCTCGCGCTTATTGCCGGTCCGACCGCAAGCGGCAAGACCGCATTGGCGCTACATTTGGCCGGATTGCATAATATAATGATTATCAACGCCGACAGCGCGCAAGTTTATTCTGATTTGCCGGTATTGAGCGCGCAACCGACGCCGGACGAACAGGCCAGCGTGCCACACCGGCTGTTTGCCTATCTTGACGGACAGACCGCCTGTTCAGCGGCATGTTGGGCGGCGGATGCTAAGGCTGCGGTGGCCGAGGCGCACGACGCCGGGCTTCTCCCCGTGATCGTTGGAGGCACCGGGCTGTATTTGCGGACGTTGCTCGACGGGATCGCGCCGATCCCTGAAATCGACGCCGATATCCGCACCGAAATCCGCTCACTACCAGTTGAGGTGGCATATGCTCGATTGCAGGCAGCTGACCATGTAATGGCATTCGCACTAGCTCCGACCGATAGCAGCCGCATCGCCCGCGCGCTTGAGGTGATCGAAAGCACCGGACGCAGCATGGCTGATTGGCGCAAAAACAAGACGGGCGGCATAGCCGGTGACGTCGCACTGCACCCATTGGTCCTGCTCCCCCCTCGTGATTGGCTCTACGCCCGTTGCGATGCGCGATTCGATGCGATGATGGATGACGGCGCGGTAGCCGAAGTCGAAGCTCTGCTGGTGCAAGGCCTCCCCGGTGATGCTCCGATCATGCGCGCCATTGGGGTTCCTGAAATTTCGGCGATGTTATCCGGCCAAATTAAGCGCGAGGAAGCGATAGCCCTCGGTAAAATCGCAACTCGCCAATATGCAAAGCGGCAGTTTACTTGGTTCCGCAATCAGTCGCCTGCACTTTGGTCGCGCTGGGAAGAAGAGATTAATGATTCAAATATAGATAAAATTGAAATAATATTTCAATCTTTGTAGTTGACATGGCATTTTCGAACATATAGCCAGCCCGCTCTTGCGAACCCTGTTGCGCTGCAACATAGGGGCGCGACAAAACTTTTAAGGATATAAAAGTGCCCGAAAAATCCGGCGCAGAGATATTGATAGATGGCCTGATCGAACAAGGCGTTGATACCGTTTTCGGTTATCCCGGCGGCGCAGTGCTGCCAATCTATGACGCGCTGTTCCAACAGAAGAAGATCAAGCACGTTCTCGTCCGCCACGAAGCCGGCGCAGCGCATGCAGCGGAAGGCTATGCCCGCTCGACTGGCAAGCCAGGCGTTGTGCTGGTCACCTCCGGCCCCGGCGCGACGAATGCGGTTACCGGCATTGCCGACGCGTTCCTCGACTCTATTCCATTGGTTGTCATTACCGGTCAGGTATCGACCTTACTGATCGGAACAGACGCTTTTCAGGAAGCCGACACTGTTGGCATTACCCGCCACTGTTCAAAACATAATTATCTGGTCAAAGACCCGGCGGAGCTTGCCGCAACTGTGCGTGAGGCATTTGCCATCGCCACTAGAGGCCGTCCTGGTCCCGTGGTCATCGACATCCCTAAGAATGTCCAGGTCGCAACAGCGCCGACCGATATCAAAAGCAAAGCAGCGCAACGGTTCCATCCAGCTGGCGAGGCGGAATATGCCCTGATCAACAAGGCGGTCGAATTGCTCGCGAATGCAAAAGCGCCGATCCTTTACACCGGCGGTGGCATTATCAATTCTGGCCCAGACGCCAGCGCGGCTTTACGCGAACTGGCTGAACTCAGTGGCGCCCCGGTAACCTCGACGCTGATGGGCCTAGGCGCCTACCCCGCGTCGGGCGAGGCATGGCTCGGGATGCTGGGGATGCATGGTACGTACGAAGCCAATATGGCGATGAATCAGTGCGACGTGATGTTGTGCCTCGGTGCGCGCTTTGACGACCGTATCACCGGCCGTCTCGACGCCTTCTCGCCCGACAGCATCAAGATTCATGTCGATATCGACCGCAGCTCGATCAACAAGACCGTCCGCGTCGACTTGCCAATTGTCGCCGATGTCGGCACCGCAATCCGCCAGATGATCGACGTTTGGAAAGGCCGGAAGGTAAAGCCGCAGCCGCTGACCGAATGGTGGGCCAAGGTCAAGGGCTGGCGCGCGGTAGAATGCCTCAATTATCCTGCGAGCAAGGCCGAGATCATGCCGCAATTTGCCATTGAGCGTTTGTATGCCGCGACCAAGGATAAATCGCCGATCATCACCACCGAGGTAGGTCAGCATCAAATGTGGGCGGCGCAGCATTTCCATTTCGAAGGACCAAACAAATGGCTGACCAGCGGCGGCCTTGGCACGATGGGTTACGGGATGCCCGCAGCCATCGGCGCGCAAATGGGCAACCCCGACGCGCTCGTCATCGACATTGCGGGCGAAGCTTCGATCCAGATGAATATCCAAGAAATGGGGACCGCGACTCAATATCGCCTGCCCATCAAAGTCTTCATCCTCAATAACGAATGGATGGGAATGGTCCGCCAGTGGCAGGAACTGACCTATGAAAGCCGCTATTCAGAAAGCTATTCCGACAGCTTGCCCGATTTTGTCGCGCTAGCCGAAGCTTATGGCTGGAAAGGCATCCGTTGCGATGACCCGGCAAAGCTGGACGAAGCAATTGCCGAAATGCTCGCCTATGATGGGCCCGTCATGTTCGACTGCCGTGTTTCAAAGAAGGCCAACTGCTTCCCGATGATCCCGTCGGGCGCAGCGCATACCGAAATGATCCTGCATTCAGACGAAGTATCAGGCACGATGGACGACGAAGCAAAGGCTCTCGTATAATGCATATCAAGGAAGAACTCGCAGAACGCCATGTGCTCACATTGACTGTCGATAACGAAGCGGGCACGCTGGCGCGGATTGCGGGGATGTTCACCTCGCGCGGCTATAATATTGACAGCTTGACTGTGGCCGACATCAGCGAAGACCATGCAACCAGCCGCATCACGATCGTCACCAAAGGCCCGCCGCCAGTCATCGACCAAATCATTGCACAGTGCGAGCGGTTAGTGCCGGTGCACAAGGTTACCGACCTGACCGAAGCAGGACCGCATGTTGAGCGCGAGCTCGCCTTGGTCAAGGTCAGCGGCGCCGGGGACCAACGCGTCGAGGCGATGCGACTTGCCGACATCTACCGCGCCCGTGTGATCGACGCGACTGTCAACAGCTTCATTTTTGAAATCACCGGCGGGCCGGACAAGATCGACACCTTTGTGACTTTGATGCGCGAAGTGGGGTTGGTCGAGGTCGGACGGACGGGGATTGTGGGACTGATGCGCGGTTCAGGCGCTAGTTAAAAAGGGAAAGCGAATATCATGAAGGTTTATTACGACGCCGATTGTGACCTCGGACTGATCAAGGACAAGAAGGTCGCGATTGTCGGCTATGGCAGCCAGGGCCACGCCCATGCCCAGAATTTGCGCGATAGCGGCGTGGCCGATGTGGCGATTGCTCTGCGTGCCGGGTCGGCGACCGCGAAAAAGGCGGAAGGCGCTGGCTTTAAGGTCATGGCCAATGCCGACGCAGCGGCTTGGGCGGATATCCTCATGATCCTCGCTCCTGATGAACATCAAGCGGCGATCTATGCCGACGACTTGCATGCCAATATGAAGCCCGGCGCTGCGCTTGCCTTTGCCCACGGCCTCAACGTCCATTTCGGCTTGATTGAGCCGCGCGCCGACGTCGATGTCATCATGATCGCACCCAAGGGCCCCGGTCATACCGTGCGCAGCGAATATCAGAAAGGCGGCGGCGTCCCCTGCCTGATCGCGATCGCGCAGAATGCCAGCGGCAATGCGCATGACATTGCTTTGGCCTATGCCAGCGGTGTCGGCGGCGGACGCTCGGGCATCATCGAAACCAACTTCCGCGAGGAATGCGAAACCGATCTGTTTGGCGAGCAGGCGGTGCTCTGCGGCGGTATCACCCACTTGATTCAGGCCGGGTTCGAGACACTGACCGAGGCAGGCTATGCGCCCGAAATGGCCTATTTCGAATGCCTCCATGAAACCAAGCTGATCGTCGACCTGCTCTATGAAGGCGGCATTGCCAACATGCGTTATTCGATCTCCAACACCGCCGAATATGGCGATATCACCACCGGACCGCGGATCATAACCGACGAGACCAAGGCCGAAATGAAGCGCGTGCTCGCCGACATCCAGTCGGGGCGTTTCGTCAAGAATTTCGTCCTCGACAACCGTGCTGGTCAGCCCGAACTGAAGGCCGCCCGCAAAGCCGCTGCGGCTCACCCCATCGAAGCAACCGGCGCCAAGCTCCGCGCCATGATGCCGTGGATTGCCAAGAACAAGCTGGTCGATCAGGCGAAGAACTGACCTTTATTCTCACCTTGACTAATTTGGGGGAGACATCGACATTGATGCCTCCCCTTTTTCATGTCTGGAGCATTCCCAATGCGTAGTATTCTCCTTGCCCTGCCGCTATTTGCCGCAGTCCCGCTCATCGCCCAAAGCGCGCCACAAGTGCCCGGAATAATGGACACCGCCCGCGTCACCGCTGGCACCTACAACACCGACCCCGGCCATACCCTCGTTGGCTGGCGCGTCAGCCATTTTGGTTTCAACGATTATTTCGGCATTTTCGGCGATGCCACCGGCACGCTGACGCTTGATCCCAAGAAGCCCAATGCCGCGAAGGTCGATATCACTATCCCGGTCAGCAAGGTCACCACCGCCAGCGCTGGCCTAACAGGTCACCTGCTCCGCGCTGGCAAAGATGGCGGAAATCCTGACTTTTTCGGACCCAACCCGGCCGATGCAAAATTCGTATCGACCAGCGTCGTTGCCAAAGGCACCACTGCAAAAATCTTCGGCAACCTCACGCTGAACGGCATGACCAAGCCTGTCGTACTCGACACCAAATTTTCAGGAGCAGGCAATAATCCGTTCAACAAGAAAGCAACTGTCGGCTTTCATGCGACTACAACCATCAAGCGCAGCGACTTTGGCGTGATGTACGGCATCCCCGTGGTGTCCGACAATGTCAAACTCGACATCAGCGTCGCTTTCGAAAAAGCGAGCTAGGCCCTAACCCAGATATCGCGCGTCGAGGCTTGCCTTCGCCGCGCGATATTCGGCCTCGAGTTGCCCTACAAATTCAGCGACGGTCTGCACTTCCTTGATCGCGCCAATTCCCTGACCCGAACCCCAGATATCCTTCCACGCCTTGGCCTCGCTATTGCCGCCCGAGCCGAAGTTCATCGTCGAAATATCGCCCTTGGGCAGATTGTTCGGGTCCATGCCCGCCTTCTCAATCGACTGGCGCAGATAATTGCCGCTGACACCAGTAAATAGGTCGGAATAGACAATGTCCGCGGCCTTCGCCTCGACGATATTGTCTTTGTAACCGTCGACGGCGTTAGCCTCTTTGGTCGCGATGAACGCACTGCCGATATAGGCGAGATCCGCCCCCATCGCTTGCGCCGCAAGCACCGAAGCACCATGTGCGATCGATCCCGACAGCGCCACCGGCCCATCAAACCATTCGCGGATTTCGCGCATCAACGCGAAAGGCGAAGTCACGCCCGCATGCCCGCCAGCGCCCGCTGCGACCGGAATAAGGCCATCGGCGCCCTTCTCGATTGCCTTATGCGCGAAACGGTCATTAATGACATCGTGTAGCACAATCCCGCCCCAGCTATGCACCGCATCGTTCAACTCGACCTGAGCACCCAATGAGGTAATCGTAATCGGCACCTGCCATTTGGCGCAGGTCGCGATATCTTCCTGCAAGCGATTGTTCGATTTGTGCACGATCTGGTTGACCGCATAAGGCGCGGCAGGCCGGTCGGGATGCTCGCGATTATGCGCGGCGAGTTCCTCGGTAATCTGGTGCAGCCATTCATCGAGCTGCGCCTGAGGCCGCGCATTGAGCGCCGGGAACGAGCCGACGACGCCCGCCTTGCACTGCGCAATGACGAGTTCGGGACCCGAGACGATGAACAAGGGCGAGCCGATCACCGGTAAACGTAGTTTGTCGAAAATTGCCGGAAGGGTCATGCGTCGAATCCTCTCTTAATTGCGCGTTTAAACGCGGTTAGCCACAGCACGAACCGGCTGTCAAACTGCGCGCAACTGTTTAGCTTTGCCGTAAGGTCACTTTGTCGGCTTCAGATATTTGTCAAACCAGTCAACCGTCCTTTTCAGCGAATCGAGCTGATTCTCCTTCTTGCGGAAACCGTGGCCCTCGGCTGAGTAATATATGGTTTCGACCAGATTGCCCTTGGCTTTCAAAATGCCGTGAACCTCCTGCGCCTGACCGCGCGGCACGCGGATGTCATTTTCACCCTGGATGGTGAGCAACGACAAGTGGTCGGCGCGCGCGATTTGTTCGAAGCAACGGTCAAGAGCGGAACAAGGCCCCTTCAAACGTCCAGATTGCTCACCCGCCTCAATTCCGACCTTAGCCGTTCCTCATCAAATGCGTGTTGCGCGAACTTGCCGCCGCGCTCTACCCAAAACAGGAACAGGTGCGCGGACCAGCGGTTGGGGTTGGGTTGCATCCGGCCGTGGCGCAGGTCCATTCCGCGATACAGCACTGCGTCGCCGGGCTGCATTGCGACCGCGGAATAGGCTTCGTCGCCAAAATCATCGAAACAAGGCCCCTCTTCGGTAACACGTGTGGAGCCCACTTCGAGCGGCCATGGTACGTCATCGCTGTACGCAAGCGTGAGGGAAACGCTATGCTCGCACGACGGGCGGTCTGAATGTACGCGGCAAATATCGTCCTTGTGATAGATGCGGAAATAGTCGTAGCTGGGCAAGACATCCGCGCCGGTGAGATCGCTGATGATCGGCGTCATGCCCCACAGGAACGTCGTAAGCGGCCGGTAGAAATGTCCTGAAATATCGATCGTTTGCTGCTTGGAAAGCGGGTGCATTTTGGCGAAATTCTCGAACGATTTGCCTGACGCCTGCAGGTCCATCTGTATCTGTTTGAACAACATTGCAGCAACTTCCGAAGGTATGAGACCCCTGATCGTTGCATATCCGTCTTTTTTATAGTCGCCTTCGATTCGCATGCGATTTTCTATCTCGTTTTTGACTAATCACAAGCGCAGCGGAAATTTTACGCCCCGTTTGCCGCGCTCAATATCGCGCGGACGCTGGCTGTCGCCACATCGCGGCTGATGCCGACACCGAACAATATTGGCCCCTCGCCTACCCGGCATTCGACATAGGCGGCGGCGCGCGCGTCGGTACCGTGGCCGATGGCATGCTCGCTATAGTCGATGATGTCGAGCGGGCCACTGAGCGCGTGTTCGAGCGCATTAGCAAGGCTTGAAATCAGGCCATTGCCACGCCCGCTCACGCTTTGTTCGACACCGGCGATGCGGATTTTGCCGACGAAGATACGCTCGTCTTGCGCCTGTCGGCACTGGCTTTCCTGAAAGTCGATGAGGCGGAAACGGCCCTCGCCTTTTAGGTGATAGTGTTTCTCGAACGCTTCCCAGATGTCGGCGCTGGTGAGTTCACGGCCTGTGGTGTCGGACAGTTCCTGCACGGTGGTGGAGAAATTCGCCTGCATCCGTTTGGGCAGTTTCAGGCCGTGGTCTTGCTCGATCACCCAGGCGACACCGCCCTTGCCGCTCTGCGAATTGACTCGAATGACCGCTTCGTAAGACCGTCCCAGATCGGCGGGGTCTATCGGCAAATAGGGCACGCGCCAGATTTCGTCATTCTGCAACGCGTTTGCGGCAAAGCCCTTCTTGATAGCGTCCTGATGCGACCCGGAAAACGCTGTGAACACCAATTCGCCTGCATAAGGGTGACGCGGGTGGACGGGGAGCTGGTTGCAATATTCGACGGTTTGGATGACTTCGTCGATGTTGCTGAAATCGAGGCCGGGGTGCAGCCCTTGCGTGTACATGTTGAGCGCCAGCGTTACAAGGTCGACATTCCCGGTTCGCTCGCCATTACCGAACAGGCAGCCTTCGATCCGGTCGGCGCCTGCGAGCAGGCCAAGCTCAGCCGCTGCGATGCCGCTGCCGCGGTCGTTGTGCGGGTGGAGCGAGATGACGACGCTGTCACGAGAGCTGATATGTTTGCACATCCATTCTATCTGATCGGCATAGATGTTGGGCATCGCGGCTTCGATCGTGGCCGGAAGATTGAGGATGAGGGGCTTGGTTGGCGTGGGTTTCAGCACTTCCATCACCCCTTCGCACACCTCAAGGCTGAATTCGAGTTCGGCGGTGGAGAAAGTTTCGGGGGAATATTCGAAATGCCAGTCGGTTTCAGGGAAACGCGCCGCCTGTTCGGCGAGGATTTGCGCGCCTTCGACGGCGATGGCCTTAACGCCCGGTTTGTCGAGCTTGAATACGATATCGCGCCACGCTGGCGACACCGCATTGTAGAGATGGACGATGGCGCGCGGTGCACCAGCCATGCTCTCGAAGGTTTTCTCGATCAGGTCGCGGCGGGACTGTGTGAGGCTCTGGATCGTCACGTCATCGGGGATGCGGCCGCTGTCGACAAGGTTATGAATGAAGTCGAAATCGGTCGCGCCGCTGCTCGGGAAGCCGACCTCGATTTCCTTGATGCCAACCTTGATCAGCAGGTCGAAAAAGCGGTTCTTCTTCTCCGCCCCCATCGGGTCGATCAACGCCTGGTTGCCGTCACGCAGATCGGTCGAGAGCCAGCGCGGGGGCTTGGTGATGGTGCGTGTCGGCCACGCGCGGTCTGGCAAGTCAACCTGCGGGAACGCAAGGTATTTTCGAGATGGATCGGTGAGCATCATGGTCAGTTTACAACTTCGCTATGGCACGCTTTTGAGCGGGCTTTGGGGTCTATGTCGGTGGTTGGTACCCCTTAGGCGGGTGATCCGGCGCATGGCCGAACAAAAACGCACGCCTAAGGGCGTGTAAGTCGTAGGAGGAGCGATAAGGCGCGATCACGTGACATTATATTGCGTCGTTAGCGCTATCTGGCGACATTCGTCCAGCTTTAATTTGCTACAGCGCTTATTTCGTTGCTTGCCAGATCAGGTCGCACTCCTAGTCGATAGCATCGAAATTGGCCCCGCTGTGCACCGGATCGCGATTATTGAGCAGCGGGAACGGCCGGTCGTGCGACAGAGTTTTGCGCAAAGCACCGATCAACAGATGCAACCGCCCGATGGGGTCGCTTCGGCTGGATAGTTTGAACCTCCGGCGATCTGCATCGGTCAAAAATGTGGCCCCGCGATAAATCAGCGAACCATTGATGCTTGCTGCTGTGGTGCCGTCGCCGAACATCATGCCCAATGAGGAAAAGTCCAGGCCCGAAAATAGCGCCTGCAACTCCCTCCCGTCACTGGTACAAAGCACGTAAAGAGGGACCGTTACGATACCCAGACAAAGTTCTATTTTTGTTCTTATTGCTTCAAGATAGAAATTTCACCACCGATGTTTGAACTAAATCAAACGGCGGATGCAAATGCCACGATCAAATTTCCACCTGGCTGCCTAATTCAACCACACGGTTGCTGGGCAGTTTGAAAAATTCCATCGCATTTGCCGCGTTACGCAACATCCAAGCAAACGTCTTTTCTCGCCAAATTGCCATGCCGGGAATTTTTGACGCGATCAGAGTCTGCCGCGACAGGAAGAAACTGGTGTGCATCATATCGAATTTTGGACCGCACAGGTCAACTTTGTCGAGCGTTGCTGGCACGTTGGTTTCTTCGAGGAAGCCGAAGCGCATCTTTACGCGATAAAAGCCTTCACCAAGTTCCTTGCAAACTATCCTGTCTGCCTCATCGACATAAGGCACGTCTTCGATTTGCACCGTCAGAATGATAATGCGTTCATGCAGTATTCGGTTGTGTTTTATATTGTGCAGCAGCGCCGAAGGGACACCGCTCGCCGCCGACGCCATGAAGATCGCCGTGCCCGGCACGCGCAAAGCACTGTTGGCGGCGGATTTGATGAAAATTTCCATCGGCATTGTGCTTTCCGCCATACGCTCGCGCATCAGCGTCCGTCCCCGCGACCATGTCGTAAGCAACGTAAAGATAACCAAACCAATCAGTAGCGGGAAATAACCGCCATCTGGAACCTTCAGCAGGTTTGCGCCCAAATATGCCATGTCGACGATGATGAAAATCGCCAAAATGGGTAGCGATTTCCACTTTGGCCATTTCCACAACTGGAACAATACAACCGCCAGCAAGCAGGTATCGATGAACATCGCGCCGGTCACCGCGATGCCATAGGCCGCCGCGAGATTACTTGACGAGCGGAAGAACAGAACAAGCGCAATGACCATGATCATCAGGGCCCAGTTGATGACGGGGATATAAATCTGCCCGACGGCTTTTTCGCTGGTGTGGAGGATGCTGAGGCGCGGGATGAAACCCAGTTGGATTGCTTGCTGGGTGAGCGAGAATGCGCCTGAAATGACCGCTTGGCTGGCAATGATAGTCGCCAGCAACGCAATGATCACCACCGGCAAGCGCACGATGTCGGGGATCATTAGGAAAAACGGGTCTTTAATTGTGGCAAGAGCCGTCGCCTCATCCATCGAAAGGATCATTGCGCCCTGCCCCATATAGTTGAGCATGAGCGCAGGAAGTACGAAACCCAGCCAACCGAACTTGATCGGCTTGCGTCCGAAATGCCCCATATCGGCATATAATGCCTCGGCACCAGTGACAGCCAACACAACTGACCCCATCGCGACAAAAGCGCGAAAGCCGTCGACCCAGAAGAAGTTGATCGCGTTCCACGGGTTCAGTGTTTCAAGGATAATTCCGGGACCTTTGACCAGATGAATGACACCCAGCGTTGCAATGGTCGAGAAATAGACGAGCATGATCGGCCCGAACAACGCACCGACCTTGGCAGTGCCGCGTGACTGGATCGCGAACAGGCCGACCAATATGCCGATGGCGATCGGCAGAATCCACGCTTTAAAGCCCGGATGGACATAGCTCAGCCCCTCGGTCGCTGACAGCACCGACATCGCGGGCGTGATCATCGAATCTCCGTAAAACAGCGCGGTCGCGAACACCCCGAGCATGATAATCGGCGCGGTCCAGCGCTTGCCCTCGGTCTGTCTGTTGATGAGCGCCAACAATGCGAGGCTGCCGCCCTCGCCCTTGTTGTCTGCGCGCATGATGATCATCACATATTTGAACGTCACCACGATCATCATCGACCAGAACACGAGGCTCAGCACACCATAGATGTGCATCGGGTCGGGATTGATTGGATGATGCCCGGCAAAGGTTTCGCGGAATGCATAGATCGGGCTGGTCCCGATGTCGCCGAATACGACGCCAATGGCACCTACTGCCAGCTTGCCAATCGAACCCTGGGCCGCATGGCCGTGGCTTTCTTGATCAGGGCTGTGCCCGAAATCATCTGCTTGAGGTGCGACCATTTAATCCCTCGATTTCGGCACGGATCGGACTCGCATTCGCATGAAGCCGGCGCGGGCGATACCATGCCGCTTTAGGCTTAACAACTAAGCAATAAACGCCTAAAGTCGGCATATTTATTATTAAATATCAATTATTTGCTTTGGGAGCGCCGGCGTTCGCCTTGATCTGCGCTTGTAAAGTCTTTGCGTTCGCCAGTTGCGACTCAAGCCGAGGCTTCCATTTCGCGTTGGGCGTAGCCAGCGACAATGAGGCCGCCAAAATAATATGGCGATGGGTAATTCGGTCGAATCGCCCGTGCCTTATCGAACGCGAGTTGCGCCGGCAGCGACATCTGGCCGTTGCTGGCAAGCATCAATTGCAGGCCAAGCGCTGACCATAAGTCCGGGTCTTCGGGGTTTTTCTTTAAACCCGCCTGAATATAGCTCGCCGACAATTTGTAATCGCCCTGCTTGGCGAAACTGTCGGCAGTCACCAGCCAGCGTTTGGCGCCGCCAAAGCTCTGATCCATATCGGCGCGCATGTCGACCAATTGGATCGCGGCATCTTCCTTCGCCGCCAGCGATTTGGCCGGTGCGGACAGTACCGCCGGACGCCCCTGGAGGGCATAACCGGTCATTCCGAGCAGAACGGCGGCGGCGGCCACTTGCCAATATCCCTTTTGCAAACGACCAAGCAGCACGAGTCCCGCAAGACTGACCGCTGCCAACAGGCCAAGCGCAACCCAGCCGCTCATGCGCGCCTCCTGAACAGGCCGCGCGCCATCCACACCGCAACCAGCAACAGCAGCACCGGAGCAGCCCACAGCAGCAAACCGGAGCCTTTCATTTCGGGCTCAAAGCTGACCCATTCGCCGTAACGGCCAATCATCCATTTCCGGATCGTTTCAGGCTTTTCACCCTTGGCGATTTGCTGGCGAACCTCGGCGCGCATTGTCGCGGCCATCGGCGCGTCACTGTCGGCAATCGACTGTCCCTGACACTGGATACAGCGCAAGCCATGCATCAGGTTGGTGGCTTCAGCTTCCTTTTTCGGATCGGCCAATTGCTGGTTGGCAAGCTCGGGGATTGGACCGCTGCCTTGCGCGAAGACCGGAGCTGCAACGAGCAAGGTCAAAATAGTGAAGGCTTGTCTCATTTCGCCTCAGCCAATTTTTCGAGAAGCATCGGCACATGCTCTTCGCGAATGTCGCCAATATGTTGGTAGCTAATCTTGCCATCGCTGCCGATAACATAGGTTTCCGGCACGCCGGATGACCCGAGCATCAACTGAACCGCCATTTCATTGTCAGCACCGATCCGCCGGAACGGGTTGCCGAATTGGTCTAGAAAAACAGCGACGTCTTCTGGGCGATCACGCACGGCAATAGCATCGATTTCTACGCCTGCCTTTTTGAGCGTTTCAAGATGCGGAGCCTCGGCTTTGCAGGGGATACACCAGCTTGCAAAAATATTGAGCAGACGCGGCTTGCCGTCGGCCATATCGCTGCTGGCGAGGCCCTGCACCCCTGCCGTGGCTGGCGCCAGCGCGAATTGCGGCAGTTTTTGCCCGACCATCGCCGAACGAACCAGTTCATCCTTAGGCACGAGCAGTCCGTATATCGCAAGGCCACCGATAAAGGCGATGACGGCCAGCGGCAGCCACAGGAGCCAGGGCCGGGTCATTCGCTTGCCCAATTATTCTTGGCGGGCTTTCTTGGGCGGCGCAGCATTCGGCCAAGCAGCGCAATCAAGCCGCCGAGCGCGACTAGCGCGCCGCCGAACCAGATGAATGTGACATAGGGCTTCCACCACAAACGGACCTGCCACTTGCCGGTGCGTTCATCCGGTTGCGCGAGCACTGCATAGAGTTGCCCGTTCCAGCGGGTTAGCAAGGCCGCCTCGCTGGTCTGCATCTCTGGTTGGAAAAACTGGCGCGACTGCGGATGAAGCGCAAAAGTTTTGCCGCCCCGGTTGGCGAGCATTTCACCCTGGATGCCGACCCAGTTGTCGCCGATGGCGGGATTGACGTCGTCGAGCTTCACCGTCCAACCAGCGACCTGCGCGCTTTGGCCCGGCGAAAGCGCAGTCAGCGATTCCTTTGAAAATCCGGATTCGGACGCCATGCCGAACACGCTCACCGCCAAACCAAAATGCGCGATGACCATGCCATAAATCGGCAACGGTGTGCGCAGCAGGTTGCGGCCTTTAAGCGGAACGAAAGAGGCAACGGCCAGTGCCAGCGCGAACGCTATCCCCAGTGTAGGGAATATGCCGACGCCCGGGGCGAATTGCCAAACGGCCACGCCGCTCCACAAGATGATCGCGAAAAAGCCGACCAGCCAATATTTGTGTCGCGCTATCTCATCGCGCCGCCAGCGCAGCATCGGGCCAAGCAAAAGCGCAAGCATCAGCAGCAGCGCAATCGGCACCGTCGCCTTGTTGAAATATGGCGGGCCGACCGAAATCTTGTCACCCAAAGCCTCGGCCGCCAGCGGATAGAGCGTGCCAATCAGCACGATACCCAATATGACACTGAGGAAGATGTTATTGGCGACAATCGCGCCTTCGCGGCTGACCAGTTGGAACGGCTCGCCCTGCCGGACCGTGCCGATGCGCAAAGCGAACAGAACGAAGGCTGCGCCGGTGTAAACGAGCATTAGCGTGAGGATGAACGCGCCGCGTTCTGGATCGACGGCGAAACTGTGCACGCTGGTCAGGACGCCCGAGCGGACGAGGAAGGTGCCGGCCATAGACATCGCGAACGCGACGAGCGCGAGCATGATTGTCCAGGCGCGAAGGGCGTTGCGGGTCGCCAGCACGCTGACCGAATGGAGCAACGCAGTCGCGGCGAGCCATGGCATCAGCGAGGCATTTTCGACGGGGTCCCAGAACCACCAGCCGCCCCAACCTAGCTCGTAATAGGCCCAGTAGCTGCCTGCGGTGATGCCCAATGTCAGGAATATCCACGCGCCAAGTACCCAGGGCCGCATCGCGCGGGCAAAGGCGGGGCCAACTTGCCGCGTCAGCAGCGCGCCAACAGCAAACGAGAAGGCGACCGACAATCCGACATAGCCGATATACAATGTCGGCGGGTGGAAGGCCAAGCCGATATCCTGCAGCAGGGGGTTAAGCCCTGCCCCTTGCGCTGGCGCTGGCACGAGCCGCTCGAACGGATTCGACGAGAATAACAGGAACGCAAAGAAACCGAGCGAAACAACGGCTTGAACGCCTAGCGTCGCGCCGAGCGTTTTGGCATCAATGCGCTTTTCGAGCAGCGCAATCGCCGCGCCCGATAGCGCCATGACTGTCACCCAGAGCAGCATCGAGCCTTCATGATTGCCCCAGGTACCGGCGATCTTGAAGATCGCGGGCTTGTCGATATGGCTGTTGCTCGCCACCAGCAGCACCGACAGGTCGGTGATCCAGAACAGCCAGATCAGTGCGCAAAAAGAAAACACGCACAATGCGCCCTGCACCATCGCGGCGGGGCGGATCAGGCTGGCAAGCTTGCCGTCGCCGATAAGCGACAGCCCGCCTGCGAGTTGCAGTAGCGCCATCGCGGCGGCGAGCCATAAGGCGGCCAATCCTGCTTCGGCCATCATTTCGAGAGTGTATCCTTGGTTTGCTGCGCCGCCGTCATGTCGATATCGGCCAGTTCCTTTGGCACATAATTTTCGTCATGTTTGGCGAGCAGGCTCTCGGCGACAAAAACGCCGTCTGCGCGCATGCGGCCATCAGCAACGACGCCCGAACCTTCAACAAACAGGTCCGGCGTAATACCGCGATAGGCGACATTTTGTTCGCCCTCCTGATCTTGAACCGTGAAGGTGATCGACACACCGTCGGTACCGCGGACAATCGAGCCCTTTTGCACCATCCCGCCCAAGCGAATGGCCTTGCCGGGCTCAACCTGCGCTTTGGCAAGCGTGGTTGGAGTATAGAAATAAGACGCCTCGTCGCGCAGTGCGGCGGCGGCGATGAAGCCTGCGCCGATCAGCGCAACGAATGCAACGAGAGCGAGGACAAGACGTTGATGCTTGGGCTTCATGGTTGCTGCCTCAGATCATCGGCGAGCGCTTCGGATCGACGCATCGTGACATAGCTACCGATTATCAGCCATGCCATGCCGGCGCTAGTGACCGCAAAAGCGGCGATGATGAAGGTCGTGTGGGTCATCAATCCTCCGCCATCCGGCGCATCCGCGCCTCGATCCGCATTTCAGCCAGCGCCGCGCGCATCCGCATCAGCACCAGCGCGCCAAACAGAAGGCTGAAACCCGCGACGCTGACGAACAACGGCACGAGATAGGCGTCATCGATTGACGAGCCGCCCAAGGTGATACTCGCTTTTTGATGCTGACTTTCCCACCAGATAACCGAGCGGTTGATAATCGGAATATTGACCGCGCCAATGATGCCGAAGACCGCAGCCACGCGGCTGGTATCGCCCTTCTCACTGCTCGCGCTGGAGAGCGCGATGTAGCCGAGATAGAGAAAGAACAGCACCAGCATCGAGGTCAGCCGGCCGTCCCACACCCACCAGGTTCCCCAGGTCGGACGGCCCCAGATCGATCCCGTGACAAGACAGATCGCGGCAAAGGTCGCGCCGGGAACTGCAATTGCACGTGCAGCGATCCCCGCCAGCGGATGCCGCCAGACCAATTGAACGATGCTCGCAATCGCAATCGCCATCCACCCGCCCATGCCAAGCCAGGCCGACGGGACATGCACGAAGATGATCTTGACCGTATCGCCCATCAGCCGCTCAGTCGGCGTGCCAAACAGTCCCCACAGGCACGCGCCAAGCGTAAGAACGAGCCCCGGCCAAAACAAGGCAGGGGTCAGCGGTTTTGCAAGTCGCAGAAAACGGGCAGGATTGGCGAAGCGATGCATGATCAGGCGCAGCCTCTAGCACTGCGCGCGGCCCACGCCAATGATTTTGGGATCAACGGCCTATAAGCTTTTGTGCCATATTGTCGGCGACTTGCGCTGGTGTCATGCCGCTCGAGTCGCTTTCCCGCCAGATCGCCGACAGGCGTTCCGGAATGGCGTCGATGCGGCGGTTGATCTCGGCGTCGTCGGCATTGTCGACATGGCGCAATACGTTGATGATCCCGCCTGCGTTGATGACGTAATCGGGGGCGTAAAGTATACCCCGGTCGGCCAGCATTTGGCCTTCGGGGCCGATGGCAAGCTGGTTGTTTGCGCCGCCAGCGACAGCTTTGACCTTCAAATCCGCCACCGTCGATGCGGTCAGGATCGCTCCGAGCGCGCAAGGGCTGAAAATATCAGCCTCGACATCCATGATGACGTCTGCAGCCACCGACACGCCGCCCAATTCTGCCGCCAGTTCAGCAGCACGCTTTGTATCGACATCGGCCAGCGTCAGCTTTGCACCCTGGGCCGCCAGATAGCGCGCGAGACCGCCGCCCACGCTGCCCACGCCTTGAATCGCGACATGCACACCGTTCATGTCATCGCTGCCGAGCGCATGCTTCGCCGCCGCCTGTACACCAAGATATACGCCACGCGCAGTATACGGGCCGGGGTCGCCGCCCTGATGCGGAAGACCAGCAACATGCGGAGTGACTTTCGACAGCGAGACCATGTCTGCCTCTGACATGCCGACGTCCTGCGCAGTGATATATTGGCCGCCGAGCGAATCGACTGCCCGCGCAAATGCGTCGAGCATATCCTGCGGCTTGGCGCGCTGTGGATTAGCAAGTATGACCGCCTTACCGCCGCCTGCAGGCAAGCCAGCCATAGCATTTTTATAACTCATCCCGCGCGAGAGGCGCAGCGCATCGGTGATTGCCGCCTGACTGTCGCCATAGTGCCAAAAACGTGTTCCGCCTGCAGCTGGGCCCTGATGCGTCGAATGCACCGCAATAACCGCCTTCAAACCGCTCTTGCGATCTTCAAAAACATGCACGGCCTCATGGGCATCAAAATCGGGCAGGTCCCATATTGCGGGCATGCTTTTTTCCTCCAGCAGCGTAACGGAATCAAATTACGAAGCGGCGTAATAATATTACGCTGCCTTCTTGTCACCCGATAATATCGACAGAATGTGGGGCGACCGACGGGACTTGAACCCGCAACTTCCGGCATCACAAGCCGGTGCTCTAACCAATTGAACTACGATCGCCGCAGAGTGCCGGTAAAGGCAGGCGCGCTCCTTACGAGCAAGCGGGCAAAAAGGTCAAGCTTTGTCGGAGCTGCCGCGCTAAATTTGCCGCGCCGCCTTTGCCTCGCTCCAATGGCGGCCAATTATAATATCAAGCGAAACCGGATCGAAGCGGTCCAGACCCGAACCCGGGTAAAAGGTCATTTCCCCGAACAACGGGCGGCCAGCTATCTCGTACAGATCGACGCGGACAAAATCGAAACCCACCGCCAAGGCTTCTGCGGCTTCGATCATTCGCGGCAATGTCATTGGCGGCGAAGGGTCGGCATCATTGGTGAGCGACGAAACACGTTTCCAATTTCGGTCGAGCAATATCCAGCGATGCTGTCCGCCGCGACCCAGATGCACTTGGATGAACTGCACCCGCCCGCCAAATACGTAGAATTTGTAGTCGACGGGAAGAGTGCGTCCGTCACCGACAAAGGGTTCGACCATGACGCCGCGCGGTATTCGGCTATACATCCATTCGTCGAGCCAGAAGCCATATCGCCCCGCCATCCAGCGATTGGCCTTACGCCTGATCGCTTCCCAATTCGGCTTGTCGTCCCAGACAAATGCAATCTGGTTACAGCCATGCCGCGCTTTAACGACGAACGGCGATGGCCAGACAGGTGTTTCAGGCAGAATTTCACCCTGCCAAAGCGTCGGGATAAGCCAGTCCGCTCCGATACACTCTGCCACAATCTGCTTAACCGCAACCTTGTCGGAAAGCCCCGCCATCCTGAGGTCGCGATCGAATAGTTTCCGGTGCTGGACATGCTCGGTGAAGGTTTGCGGATTGTCGACGTCGGGCAGATGCCCGTGTCGCCATAAATAAGTGAGCGCGATGCGTAACCGGCTGACGGCGATGTTCCGCCGGGACGGCAAACTGGCAAAGGCGCTTTCCATGAAGTGGCTGACATAAGAAGTGCGAGCTTCATAAACAAGCAAAGCCGCCCGCTGGCAAATCCGGACGGGCGTGCTACAGGCAAGCCTAGGGGGACTGAAATGCAGCTGCGGCAATTATTGCGATACCGCCCGGGGCCTGGGATGCTGGTAACCGCTGCCTTTATCGGGCCGGGAACGGTGACCGCCTGTACACTGGCAGGCGCGGAGTTCGGCTTTGCGCTGGTCTGGGCTTTGGCGTTTGCGACGGTCGCTACGATCATCCTGCAGAACCTGTCTGCACGGGTAGCCTTGGTGCGCGGGCAAGGGCTTGGCGAAGCGATTATGGAAGCGCTGCCCTCGCCTTCGCTGAAATGGGCCGCCGCGGCATTATTGGCAGCTGCGCTCGTGCTCGGCAATGCGGCTTACGAGGCGGGCAATGTATCTGGCGCGGCCTTGGGCCTGAACGCGATTATCGGCGGCGATCTGGGCTTGCCTTTGCCATTGATCATTGGCGTATTGACCATTGCATTGCTCGCTGCGGGCAATCCCAATTGGCTGGAAAAACTACTCATCGGCCTCGTGATCGTGATGAGCCTGTCATTTCTGGTCGCGCTTGGTGTGACGAGGCCAGACTTTGGCGCGTTGCTCGCAGGACTGGTTCCGACGCTTCCCGATGGTAGCTTGCTGACCGCCATGGCGCTGATCGGCACTACAGTTGTTCCTTATAACCTGTTTTTGCACGCAGCATCTGTCCGCAATCGTTGGAGCGGGGCCGACGGGCTCGATGAAGCCAGCGCCGAAAGCGCGATTTCGATAGGGCTCGGGGGACTGGTGTCGATAGCCATTCTGGCAACCGCAGCAGCCGCGTTATTTGGCAGCAACACCGCAATCACCGATGCAGTCGGCATGGCGAAGCAAATCGAGCCGCTTTACGGCGAACTTGCGCGGCAGGCTCTGGGGCTGGGATTGCTTGGCGCAGGCCTAACCTCGGCACTGACCGCACCGATGGCCACTGGCTATATCGTGCGCGAACTATGGCCCGGCGCTGATGAGGCGGCATCGGAGCGGCGTCAGCGCTGGACAATGGTTGCCATCGCTGCGGTTGGAACTGCCGTGGCGTCGCTGGGTATCAAGCCTGTTGAAATCATCCTGTTGGCGCAGGTCGCCAACGGCCTGCTGCTGCCGCTCGTCGCCGCGTTTCTCGTATGGGTCGTGCAAAGCCCTGCGATGATGGGAAAATTCGCGATTGGCGGATTTCACCGCATTCTGGCGTGGACGATATTGTTAATTTGCCTTGGCCTTGGCATCCGGCTTATCCTGCGCGCGACAGGATTGATGCCATGAGCCGCAGCATAGACCTCAACGCCGATCTGGGCGAATTTGCTGACGCCGAAGCACTTGCCCGCGACCGCGCGATCATGGCGTATATCAGCAGCGCCAACATCGCATGCGGCGGCCATGCCGGAAACGATCGGACGATGGCGGACATGCTTGAGGCAAGCGCTGCTGCAAATGTCGCCGCTGGCGCGCATCCATCTTATCCCGACCGCGAAAATTTCGGGCGGACATCGATGAAAATGGCGGATGATGTGCTTTTGGAGTCACTAAGAGGGCAGATAACATTATTGAAACGACATGGCGATGCGCGGGGCGTTGTCCTCGCCCATGTCAAGCCGCACGGCCAACTTTACAATGACGCCGCCGATAATCTGCACCTTGCCGAACTGATTGCCCATGCAATTTCGGCCACCCTGCCCCGTGCTGCCTATGTCGGGCTGGCGGGTTCGAAAATGGCAAATGCAGCGCGCGCGGCGGGCCTGACCTTCATTGCCGAGGGTTTTGCCGACCGCCGCTATGACGCACGGGCGCGGCTGGTTTCGCGCAAAGAGCCAGACGCGGTGATCGAAAACGCGGCCGAGCGCATAGAACAGGCGCTGGATCTGGCGCGGGGCGATCCTATCCATAACAAGGAAGGCGGATTGATCGACCTCGTCGTTGACAGCATCTGCCTGCACTCCGACAGCGAAGGCGCGCTGGCCAGCGCCCGCGATATCCGCGCCGCGCTCGACAAGGCAGGCATCAAGGTCGCCGCTCGCCGATGAGCGGGCCCGAGAAGTTTATCGGCGAAGATATCCTTGTAGCGCGTTGCACCGACAGCAAGTTGCTTACCGCAAAAGCCGAGTATTTCCGCCAATCGGGACTTTGGGAAGAGGTCGTTCAGGGCATAGCCGACCTGACAGTCAAATATGATCCGCTCAATATGTCGGACGCTGAAGCCGAAGCGCAATTTCATCATGCATGGGATGTGCCGACATTTGTCGGCGCCCCATCAGGTGAGGTGATGGTGCTAGAGGCGAGCTTTGGTGAACAGGATGCCCCCGACCGGGACGTGGTTGCGGATAGGATTGGAGTAAACGCCGATGGGCTCGCGGCATGGATAGCGCAGCGCGGCTACCGCATATCGATGATGGGTTTTCAGCCCGGTTTTGCCTATCTGGAGGATAACGAGCCCGATCAGGTGCCGACGTTGGCCCGGCTCGACACACCACGGCAGCGCGTCGCGGCGGGAAGCATCGGTTTTCTGGGAGGCAGAGCCTGCATCTATGCGCTCGACGGTCCGGGAGGTTGGCCAATTATTGGTCGCGTGCACGAACCTTTGTTCCGGCGGGATCATGCAGAACCGTTTTTGTTGAAACCCGGCCAAATGCTGCGCTTTTTACCGACATGACGCTTGAGGTGATCGAGCCCGGCCTGCTGACTCTGGTGCAGGCCGCCCCCTATCGCGGGGCCCGCCATCTTGGGATGCCGCTGGCCGGAGCGGCTGATCCGCTGGCAATGGCGCTTGCCAATTGGCTCACCGGTAATGCGGCGGAAGCAACAGCGCTCGAAACTGCTTACGCGCCAGTAGTTCTCAAAGCGCATTCCGATATCGCGGTGGGCATATACGGGGCGGCAATAGAGGTTGAAATCAATATTGCGGCCTTCTCGGCAGCCCAAACGCATTTTCTTAGGCGCGGCGATATAGTGCGAATCCCGCCGCCTGTCGGTGGGTGCCGGACCTACATTGCGGTACAGGGCGGCATCTCTCCACATGGCGTTTTGAAAGCCACCTCAACCTACACACCAGCCCGGCTTGGCGGGTATGACGGAACAATTGTACCTAAAGGCGCGGTATTGGAGACGAGCGCTCAGCAACTGGCCGAACAACGCAGTTTGCCCGCCGGATATCAGCTTTGTTATGGCCGGGATTTCCGCCTGCGCATTGCCCCCGCGCCCGAGAGCGCGTGGCTGGATATGGACGGCCTTCTCGATGAAGACCGGGTCATTGGCCGAAGGGCCGACCGCATCGGGCTGGAACTCGAAGGCACGCCGCTCAAGCTTCTCCACAATGAGCACATCGACAGCGGCGCGGTTTTCCCTGGCACCATCCAATTCCCGCCGTCGGGCATACCCTTTCTGCTTGGGCCCGACGCACAGACTACCGGCGGCTATCCTCGCATTGCGCACGTCATCCGCGCCGACCGGCATCTGATCGGGCAGCTGCGTCCCGGCGCACGCGTTCGGTTCCAACGCGTTGAACCGGCAGAAGCACAGCGCCTCTACCGGTCCAAAATTGCGTTAATCCGCCAGTTACAGCCGGATTTCCGGCTGGACTAGCGCGTTCGCTTATTTCTTGAGGCTCAAACCGCCAAAACGCTTGTTGAACTGTGCAACGCGACCGCCCGTGTCGAGCATCGAGCCACGGCCGCCTGTCCATGCCGGGTGCGACGTCGGGTCGATGTCAAGTGTCAGCGTATCGCCTTCCTTGCCCCAGGTAGAGCGCGTTTCGAAGACGGTGCCATCGGTCATCTGCACCTTGATCATGTGATAATCGGGGTGAATATCTGCTTTCATGTGTAATTCCTTCTTTCAGCCACCGGTTTCCGACCGGCAGCCCTATAATTCGGAAGCGCCGCCATTAGCGGCGACGATGCTGGTTGGCAAGCGACAATCAGGCAGGCGGGTCGGCGATCATGGCCATGAACTCGGCCTCTGCCGCGACCTGATCGCCGATCATCGCGCGCCCGGCAAATTTGCAAACACGCGGGCGTTTCTGAACGAATTCTACATGCAAGTGCAACAGACAGCCTGGTTCGACAGGCGCGCGAAACTTCGCATTGTCGATCGACATGAAGTAAACAAGCTTGCCCGAGCCGACGAGATCGAAACTTTCCATCGCCAGCACGCCAGCGGCCTGCGCGAGCGCTTCGACGATCATCACGCCGGGCATGATGGGCCGTCCGGGAAAATGTCCCTGAAAGAAACCTTCGTTCATCGTCACCGCTTTAACCGCACGGATTCGCTCATCGACGATAAGCTCCTCGACACGGTCAACCAGCAGCATGGGATAACGGTGCGGCAGCACCGCCATCACCCGGCGAACGTCATAATTACTGAAATCAGCCCCCATTAAATCTTACCGGCTATCAGGCTGCTGTGCTGGAGCAGGTGTCGCTGGACGTGGTGCGCCAGGCTGCGGCGATTGCGTAGCTGCAGCTTGAGCGGCCTGCATCTGTGCGGCGTTGTTGAACAGCTGCTGGATCGACTGATACAAAGCCGCACCCTGACGCGACGGACGCCAGTCCGCAGGCGGGGTGATCGGGACCGACGGTGTCGATTTGTCGAGTTCAGCGGTAATTGCGGTCGTGACATCGACAGCATCGGGTGCCCAGACGAATGCTTCAGGCGTCAGGATGATGTTGATTTTTTTCGCGGTGATCACGGCCTGCTGCGCGGCTTCGTATTTCATCGCAATCTGTTCGACCGAATATAACTGCGCGCGGATGATCGGATCCTGCATCGCGTTGATTTCTTTTTGCTTGGTATCGATTTGCGTCAGTAAGGGGTTTTTAGCCTTTACCGCCGCATCGAGCTCGGCCTGATCAAGATTCTTATCCTTGTTGGTATCGAGCTGCGCGTTGATATTGTTGATCTCGGTCCGCTTGGCCTGCATTTGCTGCGCGACCGATGCATATTGCGTACCGATCTGCTGATAGGCAGTGCCCAGCGCCTTTGAACGCGCGATCGCAACCGACGTATCAGCTGTTGCGATGCCGGCAACCTGCGCGGTGGCAGGCATGGCGATGGCGGTAGCCGACAATAAGGCGGCCATGGCGGCGGTGTTACGAATTTTCATTAGAATTGCGTTCCTACGTTGAATGTAAATAATTTGGTGTCGTCACCCGGCTCTTTCAGCAAGGCGCGCGCGATATCGATCCTGAACGGGCCAAAGGGTGAGTTCCAGTTCACGCCGAAGCCAACCGACAGACGCGGCTTCCAGGTATCGCCAAGGAACCGCTCCTGGAATGTCAGAACGGGTGTCCGTGCCGAGCCATCGGCGTTGGTGCCAGTCGTGCTGGTCTCCAAAGTCGTCGTCGTGGTTGGTGTGCCGCCAGGGGTAGCCGGAGGGGTCACGACAAAAGCGTTGGTGTAGAACAGCGGTGCGTTCGGTACCGCGTCTGTGGAAGGGCTACGTGTTTGAATGGTCTGCAATATCGGACGAGTCACATCGAACACCGAGCCGACATCGACAAACACCGAAGGACGAAGCCCGAGCTCTTTCGCGCCGCTGCCCAGCGGTATTTGCAGTTCGGCGCGACCAAGATAATAGAACCGGCCGCCAATGGCATCGTCCTGGATCTGGTCTCTGGCAAGATTCGGAGTATTAATGACGACGCCGTTGGTAAGTTCGGGCGTAAAGGTAACGCGCTGCACCCGCGGGCCGACACCGCGGATATCAAAGCCGCGCATCTGGGGCTCGCCCAGATAGAAGCGATCCGTCAGTCGAACATCGTCGATTCCAAGCGCCGCAGAACCGCGATCTTCCAGCGGATGGATATAGCCGCCCTCAATTGACAGTCCGAACACGAAATTGCCAAAAGGCTTCCAATATTTATCCGCGTTAATGCGGGTCTTGATATATTTCACACTCCCGCCAAGGCCAGCGAAATCTTGGCTTATCCCGGCACTTTGACCGCGGGTCGGCCGGATCCGGTTGTCACGATCATCGTAAAGTAACGTATAACCGATTGAAGACGTCAACCGGTTGCCGATTGCATCGCACAAGAACCGGCCAGCCACGACCGGATCGCATGCCGCAGGTAGTGGCCCTGCCCCATCGGGATCGGAGAAGAAAGTATTGCGATCAAGCGAGATGTCGTCTTGGCTCAGGCCGTAGCGGGCCTGGAAATAGATGAATTCGTTTACCGGGACACCAACGCGAACCTGAAGGCCGGTTGTCGCTTGCTCGTAAGTCGTGTTGCGCTGATTATTGAAGAAGTTGAAACTGTTCAGATCGCGGCGGAAAATATCGCCCGACACAGCAATCGAACGGTCGAACAGATATGGTTCGGTAAAGCCGATTTCCGCCGATTTCGAATAAGAGGAATAGGAGATGTTTGTCCGCAGCTCCTGGCCTAGCCCACGGAAGTTACGCTGCTTGATCGAGCCCTGGAAAATGAAATTCTCGATCGAGGAGAAACCGGCCGACAGTGATAACTCGCCCGTCGCCTTTTCCTCGACATTGGTGGTCAAGATGATGCGGTCGGGTGCGCTACCTTGCGACTGCTCGACTTCCAGGTCTTCTTGGAAATATCCGAGCGACTTTATCCGCTCGGCGGTGCGCTTTACCTGGATACTGTTAAACGCATCGCCTTCATTCAGGCGGAATTCGCGGCGGACGACCTTGTCCTGCGTCAACGTGTTGCCGTTGATATCGATGCGCTCGACAAAAACACGCGGGCTTTCGGCCACCTGGAACGTGATGCTCATCGTCAGCGATTCTTTATCGCGATTGAAATCAGGGCTGACATCGGCAAAAGCATAACCGAATAGGCCAGCGGTTTCGGACAGGCTTTCAACCGTGTCTTCGACCTGTTTGGCGTCGTACCAGTCGCCCTTTTTCATCCGCAACGTGGTGGTCAGCCGCTCGGAGTCAAAATCGCGGATCTGGCTTTCAACCTTCACATCGCCGAATTTATAGCGCTCGCCTTCTTCCACCACATAAGTGATAATGAAGTCCTGCTTGTCCGGCGTAAGCTCGGCGACCGCCGAAACGACGCGGAAATCGGCATAGCCCTGGGTCAGATAGAACTGGCGCAGTTTCTGTTGGTCGAATGCCAGACGGTCGGGGTCATAGCTGGTGCTTGAAGAGAAGAAGCGCGTGAACCGCGCTTGCTTGGTAACCATTTCGCCACGCAACTGGCCATCGGAGAATTTGTCATTGCCGATGATGTTGATCTGCTGAACCTTGGATTTTGGTCCTTCAGTGATTTCAAAAACGATATCGACGCGATTTTGGTCAAGTTGAACCAGTTTCGGCTCTATGGTCGCGGCAAAGCGGCCCTGACGCTTGTAAAGTTCGACGATGCGGGCAACATCGGCGCGCACTTTCGAACGCGAATAAATCTGGCGCGGCGCAAGCTTGATTTCGGGTTCGATCTTATCATTCTTCAGGCGCTTGTTGCCTTCAAGGATGATGCGATTGACGACGGGGTTTTCGCGAACCTCGATAACGACCGCGCCCGCATTGTTACGGATCGATACGTCCGCAAACAATTCGGTGGCGTACAGGTCTTTCAGCGCCTGGTCGGCTGCGACCTGGCTCCAGCTCTGGCCGACGCGAAGCCGGATGTAGGATCGGACGGTATCGGGTTCGAGACGCTGCGTACCGACGACCGTGATCGACTGGATTTGATCGCCTTGAGGGACTGCGGCGACGGCGGGCGCGGTTGGCGCAGCCACTGGCGGCGCGACTTGGGCAAATGCGGGCGATGCCGAACATACGCCAGCCAAGGCCGTTGAGCCCATCAAATATATGCCAAGTGCTTTGAAATTCATTGTCATCCGATCTGATGTCCGGCCCCCACCGGGTATTTGGCACGAAGCCGCGAAATAATGAAAGCGTCCCTGCCCGATGCAGCGTCCGCAATCAAGCCTGACTTACCTTCTATCCACCACCAAATAGCCCAAACGAGGCCAGGTCGTTGAAAGTTACCATGATCATGAATCCTGCCAACATCGCAAAGCCTGCGCGAAAAGCCCATTCCTGCACCTGCGGCGTGGCCGGGCGACGCCGCACGGCCTCGATTGCGTAAAGCATGAGATGACCTCCATCGAGCATCGGAATTGGCAGCAGGTTGATGAACCCCAAGTTAATCGAGATCAGCGCAGCAAGGCTGATGAAGGTCAAAATGCCCATGCTCATAGCCTCGCCCGAAACTTTGGCGATTTTTAGCGGACCGCCCAATTCGGACAGCGGACGGCGGCCGGAGATAATCTGGCCAAGGCCAATCATTTGCTGTCTTAGGATATTGCCGGTCTGGACGACGGCCGCCCACGGCGCTTCGAGCAAGCCGACTTCACGGACCTCGACCTTATTGGCACCGATGCCGATCCGGCCGATAATATATCTGTTGCCGAACCGGTCGACTTCCTCGACCTTGGCTACAGCGGTTTCCTTGACCAGTGTCTCGCCGCCACGATCGATTTCGACCAGAACCTTCTGCCCCGGGATCATGATGACCTCATCGACCATTTCGTCAAACGTTTCGATTGCGTGGCCGTTGAATCGGACGATGCGGTCGCCCTCTAATAATCCGGCGACGGCGGCGGGGCTATTAGGCTGAACCACATCGATAACCGGCGGCGTGACCGACTTGCCGAAAGCCAGCAGAAAACCCATCGCAATCAGTATTGCCAGAATGAAATTGACCGCTGGTCCGGCAAACACAATCAACGCGCGCTGCCACAGCGTTTTCGACTGAAAAGTTTCGTTGCGTTCTTTTTCGGGTAGTGCCTTCCAGGTCTCATCGGCCTGGCTGGCGGGGTTCATGTCGCCTGCAAATTGCACAAAACCGCCCAAGGGCAACGCTCCGATCCTCCAAAGCGTACCGCGCTTATCCACGCGCCCATAAATTTGCGGGCCGAAGCCGATGGAGAATTTTTCGGCCTTCACCCCGAACCAGCGGCCGACAAAATAATGGCCGAGTTCGTGAACGACAACCAGACTTCCGATCAGCGCAAGAAACGCAAGGACGGTTACGACAATATTCGGCGATTCAACGGGCATGGGCGACCTTTTGTATTTGCGCCTGCGCATAATGGCGCGCGGCTGCATCTATGCTGAACAAGTCATCGAGGCGGGTAGGCATAATATTGGGCACATAGCCGGAGAGCGTGTTTTCCACCAGCGATGCGATATCGAGAAAACCTATCTCGCCTTTTAGAAACGCCGCAACGGCGATTTCATTTGCGGCGTTCAGGATGGCAGGTTTTGCGCCGCCTTCGTTGACCGCCGCCCTTGCAAGCCGCAGCGCTGGAAAGCGGATGGGGTCGGGCTGCTCGAACGTCAGTTGGCCAATAGTGGCAAGATCAAGCGGCTTGCATGTTGTCGCGATGCGTTCGGGCCAAGCGAGCGCGCTGGCAATCGGAATACGCATGTCGGGCGATCCCAGCTGGGCCAGCGTCGAGCAGTCGACATATTCGACCATCGAATGGATCACAGACTGCGGGTGGACCAGAACATCCAGTCGGTCGAGGCCAACCGGAAACAGATGATAGGCCTCGATCAGTTCGAGCCCCTTGTTCATCATTGTCGCCGAATCGACGCTGATTTTTGCGCCCATATCCCAGTTAGGGTGCGCGACGGCCTGCGCCGGGGTAACACTGCGCATCTGGTCAAGCGACCATTCCCGAAACGGCCCGCCGCTTGCGGTGAGCGTGATTTTGCGCACCTGTTCAAATTTTGCGCCATTTAGGCACTGGAAAATGGCATTATGCTCGCTATCGACGGGCAGCAGGGTCGCACCTGACCGCATGACCTCTGCCATCATCAGGTCGCCTGCTGACACCAAAGCTTCCTTGTTGGCAAGCGCGACGGTCCTGCCCTGCTCAATCGCCGCCATTGTCGGTGGCAGGCCGGCACAGCCTACAATAGAGGCCATGGTCCAGTCGACTTCGCGCTTGGCCGCTTCAACGAGCGCATCCGCCCCAGCGGCAACCTCGGTCCGCGTTCCAGCCAGCGCTTCCTTCAGCGCCGCATACGATTCCTCTTCGGCAACGACCGCAAGATCAGCGTCAAACTCTCGCGCAAGCTCGGCCAACTTCGCCGCATTGCCATTGGCGGTCAGTGCTACAACGCGATAAGCCTCGCGGTGCTGGCGGACGAGATCTAGTGTAGAGAGCCCAACCGACCCTGTTGCACCAAAGATGGAAATAGAACGCGTCAAGGAATCATCCACCAATTACGATTTGTCCAACGATTATCAGCCCTGCGACAAAAGCGACCGCGATCAGGCCATCGGTCCGGTCAAACAATCCCCCATGTCCGGGAATAAGCCGACCTGAGTCCTTCACACCCGCTCGCCGCTTCATCCAGCTTTCGAAAAAGTCGCCCATCTGGGCAATAACGGCAAGGGCAACACCGGTCAGAGCCAATTTTTGCCACCCTTGTGTCAAATAGATATCGCTATGGTCGCGGGCATCCACCCTGCCCCAATAGATCAGCGCCTGAATAGCGATCATCAACAACCCTGCGCCAATCATGCCGCCAACAAGCCCCGACCAGGTTTTCGAAGGGCTAATTTTTGGCGCGATTTTTGGACCGCCGATGGTGCGCCCTGCAAAATACGCCCCCACATCAGTGCCGATGACCCCCGCAATCAGCAATATGGCCGGTGTCATTCCAAAAAACGGCGCGCTGAACATCAACAGAGTGAAGCAGGCGAGCCCTACATAGACTAGGCCGCCGATAAGCCATGCTGCTCGAGCAGGGACCGTCGCGGTAAAACCGAAAACGAGCCTCGAAAATTCCCAAAACACACCCAGCCCGACCAAGATTACCAAGCCGATAAAAGCATAACCGCCAAACCAGATGGCAAAAATGGCAACGCTCATCATGATCACGCCCGAAATCGTGCGGATACCCAAATCTGACCGTGGCTTAAGCGGCGGCGCTGCTTGCTCGGTCATCGACCACCATAACGACGTTCGCGGCCTTTGAATTCATTCAATGCCCGCGCCAACTCGGCCTTGTTAAAGTCGGGCCAAAGCGTTTCGGTGAACCAGAATTCGGCATAAGCCGCCTGCCAGAGCATGAAATTGGACAGCCTTTGCTCACCAGAGGTCCTAATGAGCAAATCCAGCGGCGGCAGGTCTGCGGTGTCGAGATTGGCCTCAATGCTTTCCAAAGTGATCGCGCCCTGAGACGCCGCCGCCTGAGCAGCGCGGACAAGCTCGTCTTGCGATCCATAGTTGAGCGCAACCGCCAACGTCGTGCGGCTGTTATTCGACGTCCGCGCCAGCGCATCGTCAATCATATCAACGATATCGGGTGCCAAAGCCTTGTAATTACCAATAATCTTCAACCGAACATCATTTGCGGTAAATTCGTCGATATCCGATTTGATGAATGATCGCAGCAGCCCCATCAAGTCGCTGATCTCGTCCTCTGGCCGTTTCCAGTTCTCACTCGAAAATGCATAGAGGCTCAACGCCTCAAGCCCCAATTCGCCTGCCGCGCGAACGATGTTTCGAACGGTTTCGACACCTCTTTTATGCCCCATCGCGCGCGGCAGCATCCGCTTTTTGGCCCAGCGGCCATTACCGTCCATGATGATGGCGACATGGCGCGGCATCTGGCCAGTGCCTGCCTCGATTCTGGCAGATATCGGGGCCGCAGCCGCGCTCACTGGCTAAGAATTTCCTTTTCCTTGTGCGCAGCCGCGTCATCGACTGACTTGATCATCTCATCTGTCATCTTCTGCACTTCGGTTTCAAGCCGCTTGCGGTCGTCTTCACTGATTTCCTTTTTGTTCTCGTCGGTCTTCAGGCCGTCATTGGCATCGCGGCGCACATTGCGGATCGCAATTTTCGCTTTCTCGGCATATTGCCCGGCGAGTTTCGCCAATTCCTTGCGGCGTTCTTCGGTTAGATCGGGGATCGGCAGGCGCAGCGTCTGCCCGTCGGTGATCGGGTTAAGGCCTAAACCTGCCGAACGGATCGCCTTTTCAACCGGAGTCACGTTCGAACGGTCCCACACCTGAACCGACAACAAACGCGGTTCGGGCGCGCTGACGGTGGCGACCTGATTGAGCGGCATGTTCGAGCCGTATACCTCGACCACCACTGGATCGAGCAATGTCACGTTAGCGCGGCCCGTGCGTAAGCCGCCCAGATCGCTCTTGAACGATTCCACGGCGCCTTTCATGCGGCGCTCGACATCGGCTTTGTCATATTGCGGCATGGTTTAATTCCCTTCGCTTGTTACTACGGTCGAGGTGCCACTTCCGTCGAGCACCTTCAAGATATTGCCCCGTTCGCGGATCGAGAAGACCACGATGGGAATATGATTGTCGCGGCACAAGGCCACTGCGCTTGCATCCATGACCTTCAGATTATCCGAGAGAACACGGTCGTAGGATAATGTTTCATAACGCTTTGCGGTTGACACCTTCTTTGGATCGGCGTCGTAGACGCCGTCGACCGAAGTGCCCTTGAACAACGCGTCGCACTTCATTTCGGCTGCGCGCAAAGCTGCGCCTGAATCGGTGGTGAAATAAGGCGCACCAACGCCCGCCGCAAAAATCACGATCCGCCCTTTTTCCAGATGCCGTTCGGCACGGCGGCGGATAACCGGCTCGCAGACCTTGTCCATCTCGATGGCTGATTGCACGCGAGTTGGAACGCCAAGTTGTTCAAGCGCATTCTGCATCGCCAGCGCATTCATCACGGTCGCGAGCATGCCCATATAATCGGCTTGCGCGCGATCCATTCCTTTGGCGGCGCCAGCCATCCCGCGAAAGATGTTGCCACCGCCAATGACGAGGCAAATCTGCAATCCGGTATCCTGCGCCGCTTTCACCTCTTCGGCGACGCGCGCCACGGTTTCGGGGTCGATGCCAAAGGCGGTATCGCCCATCAACACTTCGCCCGACAATTTCAGCAGGATGCGGCGATAGCCGTTTGCGCTCATCTAATCTTCAATCCCCGATACGATAATGGCGCACAGCTATAAGAGCCATGCGCCATATCGCCAAGGCCTTATCCCCGCATATACGGGGACGGCCAATATTTTTAAGCGCTGACCGCAGCAGCCACTTCGGCAGCAAAGTCGGAGACTTCTTTTTCGATGCCTTCTCCAAGCTGGAAGCGGACATAATCCTTCAGGACGATAGTCGAACCAGCGGCTTTGCCAGCCTGAGCAACAACGTCCGCAATCGGGGTCTTACCGTCCATGACGAACAGCTGGCTGAGCAAAGCGTTTTCCTTGGCGAATTTCTTCACTGCGCCTTCGACCATCTTTTCGACGATGTCGGCTGGTTTGCCGCTTTCCGAAGCCTTTTCGCGCGCAATGCCGCGTTCACGCTCAAGCGTGTCGGCGTCAAGGCCGGTCTCGTCGAGCGACAGCGGGAACGCCGCTGCGATGTGCATCGCAAGCTGCTTTCCAAGGCCGTCGAGCGTCGCTGCGTCAGCCTCGCTTTCGAGCGCAACAAGCACGCCGATACCGCCCATGCCAGTGGCCGCAGCGTTATGGACATAAGAAACGACGCGGCCCTTTTCGACCGCGAGCGACGCAGCGCGCCGGATGACCTGGTTTTCCCCGATGGTCGCGATATTCTCGGTCAGCTTTTCCTGAACGGTGCCGCCACCGGGATAGGCCGCAGCCAAAATCGCGTCGGCATCATTCGCGCTCAAACCGAGAGCAACGTCAGTGACCGAACGGACAAAATCCTGGAACTGTTCGTTCTTGGCAACGAAATCGGTCTGGCTGTTGACTTCGACAGCGGTACCCTTCGTGCCTTCGACCGCCACGCCAACGAGACCTTCAGCAGCGGTACGGCTCGACTTCTTCGCAGCGGTGGCAAGTCCCTTGGCGCGCAGCAGATCGACAGCAGCGTTCATATCACCAGCGGTTTCTTCAAGCGCCTTCTTGGCGTCCATCATTCCCGCGCCGGAAAGCTCGCGCAATTCCTTGACGGCAGCAGCAGTAATTGCAGACATTTTTCTATCCTTCTTGGCTTTTATGCGGTCATTCCCGCAAATCGCGGGAATGACATGGCCCTCTTGGCCCAGATGCGTCCCCGCCGGAGCGGGGATGCCATGTTTTTCTTACGCTTCTGCGGCAGGTGTTTCGTCAGCAGCAGCTTCGGCAACGGAGCTTTCTTCAGCCACGGGGGCTTCTTCGGCACCGACAGCTTCTTCCATTGTCGCAGGCGCATCTTCAGCCACCGGAGCAGCTTCAGTCAAAGCAGGCTCAGCCGCTGGCTCGACTTCGGCACCAAGGTCAACGCCCTTGGCAACCTTGGCCGAAACATTACCCTTGCTCGATGCAGTGGCGATCGCTTCGCAATACAAACGAATTGCGCGCGCTGCGTCATCGTTTGCCGGAACCGGGAACGCGATGCCGTCAGGCGATACGTTCGAGTCGAGGATCGCGATGACCGGAATGCCGAGAACATTGGCTTCCTTAATTGCGAGTTCTTCCTTGTTGGCATCAATCACGAACATCACGTCAGGAATGCCGCCCATGTCGCGGATACCGCCAAGGCTCATTTCGAGCTTGTCGCGTTCGCGGGTCATCTGAAGGATTTCCTTCTTGGTGAACCCGTGCGTATCCCCCGAAAGCTGCTCTTCAAGCGTTTTCAGCTTGCGGATCGAATTCGAAATCGTCTTCCAGTTGGTGAGCATGCCGCCCAACCAGCGGTGGTTGACGAAATGCTGACCAGAGGCGCGTGCTGCGTCTGCGATTGGGCCCTGAGCTTGGCGTTTGGTGCCGACGAAAAGGACCTTGCCGCCCGACGCAACGGTCGAAGCAACGAAATCGAGCGCGCGTGCAAACAAAGGCACGGACTGCGAAAGATCAAGGATGTGGATGCCGTTGCGCGCGCCGAAGATATACGGCTTCATACGCGGGTTCCAACGGTGGGTTTGGTGGCCGAAATGGGCCCCAGCTTCAAGCAATTGCTGCATGGTAACGACAGGTGCCGCCATGGTACTTCTCCTTCCGGTTGAGCCTCTGGGAAACAAGAACGTCACGCATGCCTGAAAGACAGCGATCCGCACCGGTATGTGCGTTTCCCATGTGGAATGAGCGCGCCGTTAGAGTGCGGGCGGGGATTCGTCAAGGCAGATTTGACTACAGCCGCCTGCCAATACTCTGCGGATGGCGATTTCGCCAGCAAGTATGTAGCGTCGAGGCACCCACCCCGTTGCAAAACTCATCAGTGGAGCGTTAGGCCTCTGTCCGCGTGGCTGCCGTCCAACAACGCATGCTTCATTATATACTCCTGATATTTCTTATAGCCTTTCCTTAACGCGCGCGGAGGCCTAGATTTTGGCGGTCGCTTAAGTTTAAATGCACCCAAGACAGCATATCTTTCCATTTGATCGGACATTTGTCGTCACCCGACGGCTCCGACCCTCGCCACATCGGATACGCAGCGCGCCGACCCAATATGCGCAGCGGCGATTTCTCCACGACGATTATCCTGTCGAATAAACCGATCTTGATCACCGGCGTGGTGTACGAAATGACTTTAAGATGCTTGCCACCCAGAGCCAAGCGTGACCGATATGATATCAGTAACTATCATTTAATTCGCCAAGCTCTGATAATTACGGTAACTCTAATCGAAGGTACTTTTTTGGCTTCGAAGCATATGGCTTTGAATTGCTCGCCCCACTCCGTCCGGCATTAACGAGGGGTTCAGTGTATCGGGTCTAGCGACAAACTGGATCAATCCGGAGACCACACTTGTTTAACACAAAGCCGCTCCTGATTGCCGCATTGCTCTTGGCTTTCGCAACGCCTGCATTCGCAGATGCGGATTTGGCAACGCAGGGCACCCCGCCCGAACGCATCTCTTTCCTCGTCACATTCGGCGACGACAAATGCCCCGAAGCCATTGGCGACGAGATCATTGTGTGCGCCCCTGCCCCCGAAGGCGACCGCTACCGCATTCCTAAGGACCTGCGCGATACCGAAGACGACCTGGTGTCGGGCGGCAGTTCATGGACATCGGCGGTCGAAAGCCTCGATGGCTATTCACGCGCGGTTTTGCCCAACAGCTGCTCGGTCAACGGGTCGAACGGCTTTACCGGCTGCACCAAGGCGGCGCTGGAGCAATGGCACGCCGAACGCCGGAGTAAACGCCGCTCGAACTGATGGCGGGTGGACGGGTCGATTCATCCTGTGATGGGCGCGAAGAGCTGCCGGGAACAAGCAGCGCCATCAAAAGTTATCCACAGGTCATGCACATAGATATCGCCACGGGGGACAAGCGATATTTGCGCTTGACAGTTTGGAACATATAGTGAACACAATGTTCATGTTGTTCATTTTATAGCAAGCATACCCCCGCTATATGGTATTTGGGGGCCAGAAAGGACCAGTTTGATGACCCTCATTGCATCCATCCTCTTTCTCACCGCGCTCGCCGCATCCGTACTCGTGATTGCCGCCACACTGACCGACGCCATGCCGCGGATCGCTCAAGTGGTCGAGGATGAGTTCGGCCCGGCTATCCATACCGAACGACGGATCAATTTTGGCGCTGTAAAGCAGCGGACGGTTGCGCGCTCGGCTGAACTCGTTGCGTTTCCGGTGATGGCGCGCGCCGTGACTGAATTCAAATTGGCGGCTTAGTTGGTTCAAGGCCGCGTGCGTCTCGGCTCGAGATAGTTTCACGCGAAGACCGCAAAGATTTTTAAGAGGCTATTTCAGGTGACCGACGTAGCGAATGCAGACCGCCCGCTTCAAAATCTTTGCGAACTTTGCGTGACGTAAATTCGTCACGCCCCATACAACGCAGCCGGATTTCCAAAGAGATATCTTCAACAAAACCCAAAAGAAAAAGGCCACCCTTGCGGATGGCCTTTTCTTGTTTCCAAATGAAAGGAGCTAAAAGCCCCCCTGATTTAGTTGACAGCGTCTTTAAGCGCCTTGCCAGCTTTGAACTTAGGCTGCGTCGATGCCTTGATGGTCATCGGCTCGCCGGTACGCGGGTTGCGGCCAGTCGATGCCTTGCGCTTCGCCACGCCGAATGTGCCAAAGCCAACCAGACGAACTTCGCCGCCGCTTTTCAGCGCGCCGGTGATGGCGTCAAATGTTGCTTCAACTGCTTTTGCAGCATCGGCCTTGGTCAAACCGCTTGCATCTGCAACCGCACCAACGAGATCTTGCTTGTTCATATTGGGAACCCCCCTCTCAAAGAAAATTTATGAGACTCATTTATGAATTAAATGAGTCGCGGCTTAAGCCGGTGGCGGGATAATGAGCAGATTGCGCGCCCTGTCAAAGGAAAAATCGGCATAAAACCGTCATTTTCTGTGAAAAACACGCTTAGTTGCAAACCGGCGGGATGAATCACCCCGCCGACCTGTCTCAATGCGTAACAGAAGTGCCATGTTCGCCGCCAACCGAAGGCGGAAGCGCCGCGGCCAACTCGTCGGCTTCGGTCCATTCTATCGGGATTAGCGGCGATACCAGCGCACGTGCCAGCACCTGATCGACATGACTGACCGGGATGATTTCCAGACCATCCTTGATGTTCGCAGGTATCTCGGCAAGGTCCTTTTCATTCTCCTGCGGGATCAGCACAGTCTTGATGCCGCCGCGTAACGCCGCGAGCAGTTTTTCCTTCAAGCCGCCGATTGGTAATACCCGGCCGCGCAACGTTACTTCGCCGGTCATGGCAACGTCGCGGTGAACCGCAATCCCCGTCAATGTCGAAACGATACAAGTGACCATGCCAACTCCGGCCGACGGCCCGTCCTTGGGTACAGCGCCCTCGGGCAAGTGGATATGAACATCTTTGCGCCCGAACAGACTTGGCTTGATGCCATAGCTTGGCGCGCGCGCCTTCACATAGCTCAACGCCGCCTGGATCGACTCGCCCATCACTTCGCCGAGCTTACCGGTTGTACGGATATTTCCCTTACCAGGCACGGTGACGGCTTCGATTGTAAGCAATTCGCCGCCGACCTCGGTCCAGGCAAGCCCGGTAACCGCACCGATCTGGTTCTCTTCTTCGCCCATATCATGACGATATTTGCGTACGCCCGAGAAATCGGCGAGATTTTCCGGGGTAATCGTAATGCTGGTCGCCTTGCCTTCAAGAATGCGCCGCAACGCCTTACGCGCCACCTTGGCAATCTCGCGTTCCAGAGTACGCACGCCAGCCTCGCGCGTGTAATAACGGATCAGGTCCATCAGCGCGGCATCGGTGAACACAAATTCTTCCGCCTTCAATCCGTGCGCTTCTACCTGCTTTTCGAGCAAATGCCGTTTGGCGATTTCAAGCTTTTCGTCCTCGGTATAGCCTTCAAGCCGGATGATCTCCATCCGGTCGAGCAACGCTTGCGGCAGGTTCATGCTGTTCGCGGTGGTCACGAACATGATGTCCGATAGATCGAGGTCGATTTCGAGATAATGGTCGTTGAACTTGTTATTCTGTTCCGGGTCGAGCACCTCGAGCAAAGCTGACGCCGGATCGCCCCGGAAATCCTGACCCAATTTGTCGATTTCATCGAGTAGGAACAACGGATTCATCGTGCCTGCCTTTTTCAGGTTGGCTGCAACTTTGCCTGGCATCGAACCGATATAAGTACGCCTGTGACCGCGAATTTCGGCCTCGTCGCGCACACCGCCCAATGACTGGCGAATGAACTCGCGGCCCGTCGCCTTCGCAATCGACTTGCCAAGCGAGGTCTTGCCCACACCGGGAGGACCAACCAGACACAGGATCGGGCCCTTTAACTTGTTGGTGCGCGCCTGGACTGCAAGATATTCAACGATCCGGTCCTTGACCTTTTCCAGTGCAAAATGGTCGGCGTCGAGCACTTCCTGCGCCTTGGCAATATCGCGCTTGAGTTTGGATTTCTTGCCCCATGGAATGCCGAGCAATGTATCGAGATAATTGCGCACTACGGTGGCTTCGGCCGACATCGGCGCCATACCGCGCAGCTTTTTCAGCTCAGCATTGGCCTTGGCCTTGGCCTCCTTCGACAGCTTCATCGTGTCGATCTTGGTCTGCAATTCGACAATTTCGTCGCCGCCTTCGCCCTCATCGTTGCCGAGTTCGCGCTGGATCGCCTTCATCTGCTCGTTGAGATAATATTCGCGTTGGGTCTTTTCCATCTGGCGCTTCACGCGGCCACGGATTTTCTTTTCAACCTGCAAGACGCCGAGTTCGCCCTCCATGAAGGCAAATGCCATTTCGAGGCGGCGCAGCGGGTTCGATTCGACCAGCAGCGACTGCTTGTCGGAAACCTTCAACTGAATGTTGGCGGCGACAGCATCGGCCAACGCGGCGGGCGTTTCGATTTCGCCCAGTTGGACTGCGGTTTCGGCAGGCATTTTCTTGTTGAGCTTCGAATAATTTTCAAACTGCTCGGCAACCGAGCGCATCAATGCGGTGGCTTCGGGGCCTTCGGCACTTTGTTCCTCGATCAAGCGCACGCCGGCCTCGACATAGTCGCTGCCACGTTCGACAAGATCGCGCAATTCGGCGCGCTGCTTGCCTTCAACCAGGACGCGGACGGTGCCGTCGGGCAGTTTCAGCAACTGCATGATCGACGCGGTGACTCCGATGTCGTACAGATCATCTTTGTCAGGATCATCCTCAGCCGGGTCGAGCTGGGCAACGAGAAAAATTTCCTTGTCGGCAGCCATCGCCTTTTCAAGCGCAACGACGGATTTATCACGACCTACGAAAAGCGGCACAATCATGCCGGGGAAAACAACGATATCGCGCAACGGCAATAAAGGTAGATTCAATTCCATAACTACTCCAATTGGCGGTCCCTCAAGCGGCAACCGACCCGTTCTGCACAATATGTGTGCTTTTGGAGCGCTTTCAATGAATTTGCGTTGAACCAGCGCGATTAGTTGGGGAAAACGGGTTTAGAACGGCAGCTTGAACCCGGCTGGCAGCGGCAGGCCACTGGACATCTTGCTCATTTCAGCATTGCTCGCGGCGTCGGCTTTATCTCGCGCGTCGTTGAACGCTGCGGTGATCAGGTCCTCGAGCATGCCTTTGTCCGACGGTACGATCAAGCTGTCGTCGATGGCGACACCCAATATCCGGCCTTTGGCGGTCGCGCGCACCTTGACCAAGCCGCCTCCGGAAACGCCTTCGACATGAATGGTGTCGAGCGTCGCTTGCGCTTGCTCCATCTGTTGCTGGATGTTCTGGGCCGCTTCTTGTGCGGCTTTGATCATATCTTCCATGCTCTTCATGCGCTTTTGCTCCAGGGGGTTTCATCTTCGTTGCTGTCGAGCAGCTCGGCGTCGGGAAAGGCTTCGAAAGCTGCCTTCACCAACGGGGATTCCATAATTGCGGCGCGGTCAGCATCGGCTTTCGCGCGCTCCATTTCCAACATGCTTGGCTGCGCCGCGCCTTCGCGTTCTTCCAGTTCCCATCGCGTACCGGTCACCTTGGCCAGCGCGTCGCGCAGTTCAGAGACAAAGCCGGGCGCGACCGGGCCTGCCAACTGATACGCGAGCAAGGGGGGCGCATATTCAACCAACCGAAGGACATCGCGCATCGTCATCTCAAGGCTGACATAGCCGTCGCGCGCCAACCGTTCGAGCAACGCTTCGAAATCGGCAGGCATCAAAATCTGTACCGTGGCAGAAGGCGGCAGATCGAGCGCCGTCGGCGCCGAGGCAGGCGGCGGCGCTGCGGTAAAACCGCCCTGCGCGATCATCTTGGCGAGCTCACCCGGATCGGGCAATGTCGCGGCATGGATGACGCGAAGCAGCGCCATATCCGCGGCATCGAGCGGCACAGACGCGCGTGCGACTTCGTCCTGACCCTTAAGTAACAGCTGCCAGAGCCGGTGCAAGACCGGAAACGACAAGCGGTCGGCATGTTCCTCGACAAGAGCTGCCGCCTCGGCATCGAGCGCACCGTCACGCGGCGCGCCAACCTTTGCAAGCGTAAGACGGTGCACTTCGGACAGTAATCCGGCGAACATCGCCAGCGGCTCAACGCCGAGATTATATTGCGACTTCGCTTCAGCGAGCATGGCTTGGGCATCGCCCGCGAGGATCAG
>LNFK01000034.1 GCA_001464315.1 Sphingomonadales bacterium Ga0077559
TCCATCAGCTTGAGCAATGCCTGTTGGACGCCTTCGCCCGAAACGTCGCGCGTGATCGACGGATTTTCGGCCTTGCGGCTGATCTTGTCTATTTCGTCGATATAGACGATGCCGCGCTGTGCTTTCTCGACATTGTAGTCGGACGCCTGAAGCAGCTTCAGGATGATATTTTCGACATCTTCGCCAACATAGCCCGCCTCAGTCAATGTCGTGGCATCGGCCATTGTGAAGGGTACATCAAACGTCTTGGCGAGGGTTTGCGCAAGCAAGGTCTTGCCGCAACCCGTTGGGCCGACGAGCAGGATGTTCGACTTCGCAAGCTCAACATCGGCACCTTTCGCGCCGTGGTTCAACCGCTTATAGTGATTGTGCACCGCAACCGACAGTACTCGCTTGGCTTGCGGCTGGCCGATCACATAATCGTCAAGAACCTCGCAGATTTCCTGCGGCGTAGGCACTTCACCTTCCTTACGGCCGGTGAGCGTGCCCTTCGTCTCCTCACGGATGATATCGTTGCACAGCTCGACGCATTCATCGCAAATGAACACAGTAGGGCCGGCAATCAGCTTGCGGACTTCGTGCTGTGATTTGCCGCAGAAGGAGCAATATAAAGTGCTCTTGGTATCTGATCCGCTTAACTTCGTCATAAATCGTCCTGCTTCCGCGCCAAAATGGCGTGGTCTGTCACTAAACCGTCATCCTAAAGATGCGTATCATTTTGGCAATAGCCCAAAATAGGCTGTGCAAGTTTAGCAAAGGTGGTGGATGAAACCCTAATAAGCCCTGAACCTTATTTTTCGGCCGCTTCTGAATTGGCTGGGCGCTTGTCGAACACTTCATCGACAATACCGAATGCTTTTGCTTCATCAGCTTCTAGAAATGTATCGCGGTCCATCGCTTTCTCGATATCCTTCAACGGCTTGCCGGTATATTTTGCGTAAAGGTCATTCATCCGCTTACGGATACGCAAAATCTCGTTTGCCTGGATTTGAATATCGGACGCCATACCGCGCGCGCCGCCCGATGGCTGATGCACCATGACCCGAGCATTGGTTAGCGCCACCCGCATGCCCGGTTCTCCCGCCGCAAGCAGAAAACTGCCCATCGACGCGGCTTGCCCAATACACACTGTACCGACTTTAGGGCGAATATATTGCATGGTATCGTGAATCGCCATGCCAGCAGTCACAGCACCCCCGGGCGAGTTGATATACATCCAGATATCTTTTTTCGGGTTATCCGATTCCAGAAACAAAAGCTGCGCGGTGATGATAGAGGCCATGCCGTCCTCGACCTCGCCAGTCACAAAAATGATACGTTCGCGCAGTAGTCTTGAGAAAATGTCCCAGCTGCGCTCGCCCCGGTTTGATTGTTCGATGACAACGGGAACCAGCGCGGTGGTGGGATCAAGATACGGATCGTACATAATTACCTCTATTTCGGCTAAATTTTCTTTCCGCCTACATCGGCGTAGGCGCGTCAAGTTTCAAGCAGGAAAAGGGTTAAGATTTGGACACTGGAAATCCAGTCCTTTCTAGAGCACATTTCTGAGCATGATCGAGGTTAAACGTATAATCCGATTACTACGTCCAGCTTAATCGATTGGACAAATCACTGAAGTTTGAACATCTTTCGACCATTCGACTCGTATACCACTAGGAGAGGATTAAATTATGGCAGATGCAGATCCCGGCGAAGGTTGCCCAATGCGCAGCGGCGGCGAGGTAAAAATTCGCTCGTTGCTCGGACGTCAAAACAAGGATTGGTGGCCGGATGCGCTGCCGGTTGAAATGCTCCATCAGCATGGCGTGTCGCCCGACCCGATGGGCGAAGATTTTAGTTACGCCGAGGCGTTCAAGAAGCTTGATTACGCTGCGCTGAAGGCTGATCTCACGGCATTGATGACCGACAGCAAGCCTTGGTGGCCTGCTGACTATGGCCATTATGGTCCGTTTATGATCCGCATGGCATGGCATGCCGCTGGTACCTACCGCGTAACCGATGGCCGCGGCGGCGCTGGCAGCGGTCAGCAGCGGTTCGAACCGCTCAACAGCTGGCCCGATAATGGCAACCTCGACAAGGCGCGCCGCTTGTTGTGGCCGATCAAACAGAAATATGGTCAGTCGATCAGCTGGGCCGACCTGTTCATTCTCGCCGGAAACGTCGCGATTGAAAGCATGGGCGGACCCGTGTTCGGCTTTGGCGGCGGCCGCAAGGACGTCTATCAGTCAGAAGGCGACACCTTCTGGGGCGCCGAGGAAATCTGGGTCAACGAAGGCGCAAAAACCCGCCTCGTCGATGGCGAGACAACCGAACTTGAAGGTCCACTTGCCGCGATCCAAATGGGATTAATCTACGTCAACCCCGAAGGCCCGGGCGGCAATCCTGATCCACTGCAATCGGCCCGCGACATGCGCGCAACCTTTAGCCGCATGGCGATGAACTCGGAAGAAACCGTTGCCCTCACTGCTGGTGGTCACGCCTTCGGCAAGGCGCATGGCGCCAAGCCAGGCGAAACATTCGGCAAAGCGCCAGCGGGTGAAGCAATACACCAGCAAGGCTTTGGCTGGCTGACCGACGTCGACGAAATAGGAAAGGGCCATATTACCACTTCGGGTATAGAGGGTTCGTGGTCGAACAATCCTACCGAATGGACCGGCGATTATTTCCGCCTGCTGTTCAAATATGACTATGAATTGGTCGAAAGCCCTGCCGGCGCCAAGCAGTGGCAGCCGATCAATCCCGATCCGGAAGATATGGCACCCGACGCGCGTGACCCATCGAAGCGCGTGCCGACGATGATGACCACCGCAGATATGGCGCTGAAGATGGACCCAGAGTTCCGGGCGATTTCTGAGCGGTTCCGTGACGATCAGGCGGCGCTCGACGATGCGTTTGCACGCGCTTGGTTCAAACTGTGCCACCGCGATATGGGACCAAAGAGCCTGTATCTTGGACCAGAAGTTCCGGAAGAGACGCTAATCTGGCAAGATCCGGTTCCAGCTGGCACCGCGCCATCGGAGGCCGACGTGGCGGCATTCAAGTCGGCGGTGTTGTCGAGCGGCCTGACCGTAGCGCAACTCGTCAAGACGGCCTGGGCTTCGGCCTCGACCTTTCGCAAGTCGGACAAGCGCGGCGGTGCCAATGGCGCGCGCATCGCGCTTGCGCCGCAGAAGGACTGGGCGGTCAACGAGCCCGCTGAGCTGGCAAAGGTACTTGCAAAGCTGAACGAGCTGCGCGGTTCGATGAGCCTTGCCGACGCAATCGTGCTGGCAGGTTCGGCAGCTGTCGAAAAGGCGGCAAAGGATGGTGGTGTTGATGTCACCGTGCCTTTCACCGGCGGACGTGGCGATGCGACGCAGGACTGGACCGATGTTGAGAGCTTCCATTGGATGGAGCCGCAGGCCGATGGCTTCCGCAATTATCTCAAAACCCGCCAACCCGTGAAGACTGAGGAGTTGCTGCTCGACAAGGCGTCGCTGCTCGGCCTGTCTGGACCGGAAATGACTGTGCTCTTGGGCGGCTTGCGCGTCCTCGGCGCGAATTACGGCGACATTCCCGAGGGCGTGTTCACCACCCGCAAGGGCGTGCTGACCAACGACTTCTTCGTGAATCTGTTCGACAATGAAACCTTCTGGGATTTGGTCGACACCGCGAGCGACGAAGAGTTCATCGGCTACACCCGCGGCGGCCGCAAAGAAAAGTGGCGCGCGACGCGTACCGACCTGGTGTTCGGCTCGAACAGCCAGCTGCGCGCAACTGCAGAAGTCTATGCCGAGCGCGGCCATGAAGAAAAGTTTGTGCGCGACTTCGTCAAGGCTTGGGTCAAGGTGATGAACGCAGATCGCTTCGATCTCGTCTGATTGTCATCTGCTTGAGAAAGATCGGCTCCGGTTTGCTGCCGGAGCCGTTTCTTTGTCTAAGCAGCGGTGTCAGGCCGCATTTGCGACCGAGTAACGCTGTTCGGTCCTTGAAATCGAATCTCTTACAAAATCTGCAATGAAATCAAGCATAGCGCGCACGTGCGGCTGCTGTCTTGCACTCGCCGTCGTCACCAGCCATCCGGGTGTTGTCAGCTCCGGAATGGGCGGAAAAAGGCGCACAAGTCCCCTATGCGCATTGCCGAGCAAGCAAGGCATCACCGCCGCTCCCATGCCTGCCTGGACTGCAGAAATAATTGCCGAAAGGGTGTTTGCGCGGTGAACAACATGGACATCCGGGCCGAGCGAATCCTGCCAGCGACTGATTGGACCCAAGCCCACTCCGCTCAAGCCTATCATTGGATATCGGGCCAGATCGGCAAGCGATTGTGGAATCCCATGCATGTCAACCAGATCTTGCCGGGCATAGACGCTTTCGTGCAGCTCGACGATACGGCGGATAACCAAGTTCTCGTCATCTGGCTGAACGCCAAAACGGATAGCGATATCCGCTTCGCCCTTCGAAAGATCGAGTACGCGGTCATCGACAAAAACTTCGGCGATCACCGCAGGAAATTGAGTCCGGAATGCGGCTATAGCTGGCATCAACCAGATGTTTGCAGCCGATTCCACAGTGGTTAGGCGCACCTTGCCGCTCAATCGCCGCTGTTCGGCTTCGACCGAGCTGGCCAGAGCGTCGATAGCACGTTCCACGGCCTCTGCTCCCGGCAAAATTGCTTCACCGCGCACGGATAGCGCGTAGCCACTTGGGCTGCGGAGAAACAGCGTAATGCCGAGTGCCTCTTCTAGCGCAGAAATACGGCGAGACACAGTCGCCTGACTGACCCTCAATTTACGCGATGCAGCCAATGTGCTCCCAGTGCGGGCAACGGCAAGAAAGAAGCGCAGATCATTCCAGTCAAGCATCCTCCCACATTAGCATATGCTCATCAATTTTGCATAACCATATTGCGAAAGAAGTGTTCACGCTGATCAAGAGAAGAGCGCTATTTAATGGTTATCGGGACAAAACCCTCTCCCCTCGATCCCGAGAGTAAAACAATGAAAGGTATGTAAAATGACTTACGATTATCGATTGAGATCGGCAGTGGCTGCGATCGCAGCAACAGTATCAACGCTTCTGTTCGCGATTGTCGCAACAACTGGAAACCCCTCAGCGACCGCAACGCTGTTTGCAATCGCCTGACGGATGCAGCGGAACCATCCAATTTCCTCCCCTAAAATGAATTGAGCCCGGCAAGCGATTGCCGGGCTCTTCGATTTGGTTCGGATTCGCCAGAGCGCTTTTGCGTTCTATTTCTTTGGTGAGTCCTTTTTCGCGGCTGGCTTTTTAGGAGATGGTTCGGCGGCGGGTTCGGTAGCTGCCTTTTTAGCGGTAGCTTTCTTAGCAGCTGGCTTGGCTTCGGCTTCCGTAGCTTCCTTCTTGGGAGCAGCCGCCTTTGCAGCCGCAGGCTTAGCTACCTTGGCGGGGGCTTCTGCCTTGGTAGGCGCTTCCTCTTTCGCGGCAGCTTTTTTGGCTGGCGCTTTCTTTTTCGCCACTGGCTTGGCGTCCGGTTCGGCTTCAATCGCCGCTTCCAGTTCTTCCTTGGTCACAGCGCGATCGGTTACGGTCGCCTTGTCGAACAGGAAATCGACAACTTTGTCCTCGAACATCGGTGCGCGAAGTTGGGCGGCAGCCATCGGGTTTTCCTGCAGATACTGCACGAAGCGCTGACGGTCTTCAGGGCGATATTGCTGTGCAGCTTGCTGCACGAGCATGTTCATTTCCTGCGAATTGACCTCAACTCCATTCGCTTGACCGATTTCGGAAAGCAAAAGGCCCAGACGCACGCGGCGGACGGCGATGTCGCGATACTCTTCACGCTCGGCTTCCATTTCCTTTTTCGCAGCTTCGGGATCGTCCTCGCGCGCAGCTTCCTGCTCGAGTTGCGCCCAAATCTGTTCGAACTCGGCTTCAACCATCGACGGTGGAACATCGAAATCATGATCGGCGGCAAGCTGGTCAAGCAACTGGCGCTTCATATAGGTGCGGGTCAGGCCATTATGTTCCTGCTCGACCTGAACCTTCATCAACTCGCGCAATTTGTCGATGCCTTCAAGACCGAACATCTTGGCAAGATTATCATCGGCTTTCGCTTCGACTGGCTTGCGGACTTCATTGACGACGATGTCGAAAGTCGCAGGCTTGCCCTTCAAGCTATCGACATTGTAATCTTCGGGGAAGGTGACGTTGATGAGCTTCTCGTCATTGGCTTTCGCGCCGACGAGTTGGTCCTCGAAACCGGGGATCAACTGGCCCGAGCCAAGCTCGACCGCCATGCCTTCGCCCTTGCCGCCTTCAAACGGAACGCCGTCGACCTTGCCTTCGAAATCGATGACGACGCTGTCGCCCATCTTAGCGGCATATTTCTTGTCCGCGGCCTCAAAGCTCTTCTGACCTGCCGCAAGCTTCAGGATTGATTCGTCGACCTGTGCATCGCTGACTTCAACGGTCAAGCGCTCGAGCTTGATACCGTCAATCGCGGGCGCTGTAATCGCAGGCAGGATTTCGAGATGGAAATCGACCACCGCGTCCTTGCCCGGCGCATAGTCGTTATCGAGATGTACATGCGGCTGTGTCGCTGGGCGCAGCTTGTTGTCGGCAATCGCCTTTTGCACGCCGTCCTGGATCGAGCTGTTCAGCGCGTCCTGAAGCAACGAATCCTTGTGCATTTTCTTGACGAGATTTGCAGGGACCTTGCCGGGGCGGAAACCGGGCATCCGCACTTGCGGCGCGATTTTCTTCACTTCGGCATCGATGCGCGATTCGACGTCTTTCGCAGTAATCGTCATCCGATATGCGCGCTTCAGGCCTTCATTCTGTGTCTCGACGGTTTGCATAATATCTTCTCACTCTGGCAGGCGGGCGTTTTGCCTCACCTTAACGTTTAAATGGCTTTCGGGTTCAACGGCAGCCGGCATTATAGCCTATTTCGTGGTGCGGGCGAAGGGACTCGAACCCCCACACCTTGCGATGCCAGAACCTAAATCTGGTGCGTCTACCAATTCCGCCACGCCCGCTTACGAAAAGCTGCCGTTTCACAAACGACGGGAGCCTCTAACGGGAAAGCCGGACCGGAGCAAGGGGGAAGCGGCGACAGGTTTGCCAGTGCCTGCTCACGCCATTCAACCAAGCATCTTCTTCAGCAAATCATTAATGACCTGCGGGTTGGCCTTGCCCTGCATCGCCTTCATCGTCTGGCCGACGAAGAAACCGAACAGTTTGTCCTTGCCACCGCGATATTCGGCGACCTTGTCTTCGTTGGCGGCCATGATTTTGGCGATTTCGGCTTCGATGGCGCCGGTGTCGCTGGTTTGCTTGAGGCCCTTTTCCTCGACGATGGCTGCGGCACCCTGCCCTGTTTCAAGCATGATTTCGAAAACCTGCTTGGCGATGCTGCCGCTGATCGTGCCATCGGCGACGAGGCCGAGCAGTTCGGCTGCTTGCTTTGGATTGACCGGGCTTTCGTCGAGCGTCTTGCCGAGCTTGTTAAGCGCACCGAACAGTTCGGACATCAACCAGTTCGAGCCTTGCTTGGCGTCTACGCCTTCTGCCAGCAAATCCTCAAACCAGAAGGCGGTTTCGGCTTCGGCGGTCAGGACTGCGGCGTTGTAGGCGGTGAGGCCCATAGCTTCGTACCGTGCGCGTTTGGCGTCGGGCAGTTCGGGCAAGCTTGCGCGGCATTCCTCGAGAAACGCATCATCGAGTTCTACCGGCAACAAATCGGGATCAGGGAAATAGCGGTAGTCATGCGCGTCTTCTTTCGAGCGCATCGACCGCGTTTCCATCTTGTTAGGGTCGAACAACCGCGTTTCCTGCACGACCGTGCCGCCGCTTTCGATCAGGTCAACCTGACGCTGCGCCTCGTATTCGATCGCCTGCATCATGAAGCGGATCGAGTTCACATTCTTGGTTTCGGTGCGCGTGCCAAGCTCGCCACCCGGTTTGCGGACGGAGACATTGACGTCGGCGCGCATCGAGCCTTGCTCCATATTGCCGTCGCACGAACCGACATAACGCAAAATCGAGCGCAGCTTCTTGACATAGGCACCCGCCTCTTGCGGAGAACGCATATCGGGACGCGAGACGATCTCCATCAAAGCGACGCCCGAGCGGTTGAGGTCGACAAAGGACATCGTGGGATGCTGGTCGTGCATCAACTTGCCCGCATCCTGTTCGACGTGGATTCGCTCGATACCAATTTTCTTGACCGCGCTGTCGGGGTCTTTCTCGTTCAGCGTGACCTCGATTTCGCCCTCGCCCACAATTGGGTGATAAAGCTGCGAAATCTGGTAGCCTTGCGGCAGATCGGCGTAGAAATAATTCTTCCGGTCAAACCGCGACCAGCGATTGATGTGCGCGTTAATCGCCATTCCGGTACGGACGGCCTGCCGCAGACATTCGCGGTTCGGAACCGGGAGCATTCCGGGCATTGCTGCGTCTACTAGCGACACATGGCTGTTCGGTTCGGCTCCAAAGCCGGTCGAGGAGCCGGAAAACAGCTTGGACTCGCTGGTAACCTGTGCATGGACTTCAAGGCCGATTACGACCTCCCACTCGCCGGTGTTACCCTGGATGCGGTATTCGCTCATATTACCACCACTCTCCGGCTTCCGCCGTAAATCCCGAACGCTGTTCAATGGCGAGGCCTGCGTCCAGCACACCCTGTTCGTCGAGCGCTTTGCCGATGATTTGCAGGCCCAATGGAAGGCCTTCTTTGCTCAGGCCGCCGGGGACCGACATCGCTGGCAAACCTGCCAACGAAGCAGGCACCGCGAAGACGTCGTTGAGATACATCGACAACGGATCGCTGGTCTTTTCGCCTAGACCGAACGCCGCGCTTGGGGCGGTAGGCGCAAGGATCAGGTCGCATTGGCTCCACGCGTTTTCGAAATCGCGAGCTATCAAGGCGCGGACCTTCTGCGCCTGCGTGTAATAGGCGTCGTAGAAACCGGCGCTCAACACATAGGTGCCGATCATGATCCGGCGGCGGACTTCTTCGCCGAAACCGGCGGCGCGGGTTGCGGCGTACATGTCTTGCAGGCCAGCGCCTTCGGGCAAATCGCGCAGACCAAAACGCACGCCATCATAACGAGCGAGGTTCGACGACGCCTCGGCAGGCGCGATGATGTAGTACGCGGGCAGCGCATATTTGGTGTGCGGTAGGCTGATGTCGACGATCTCCGCGCCCGCATCCTTCAGCCAGGCGATGCCATTGTCCCACATCTGCGCGATATCTTCGTCGATGCCGTCGAGGCGGTATTCCTTGGGGATACCGATTTTTTTTCCGCGCAGGTCGCTGTTCAAGCCAGCTTCCCATGCGGGTACGGGCAAATCGAGCGAAGTCGAATCCTTGGGGTCAAAGCCAGCCATCGCCTCAAGCATGATCGCACAGTCGCGCACGTCTCGCGCCATCGGTCCCGCCTGATCAAGCGAAGACGCAAACGCCACCACGCCCCAGCGCGAGCAGCGGCCATAAGTAGGCTTGATGCCGCTGATGCCGACGAAGGCTGCTGGCTGCCGAATCGAGCCGCCAGTGTCAGTGCCGGTCGCCGCAGGGCAGAGCCGCGCCGCAATCGCCGACGACGAACCACCCGAAGAACCGCCCGGGGCGAGCGCTACATTGCCGCCGTCATTGCGCCGCCAAGGTGAAATCACATTGCCGAAATAGCTGGTCTCGTTCGACGAGCCCATCGCGAACTGGTCCATATTAAGCTTGCCGAGCATCCCCGCTCCGGCCTTCCACAGATTCGCTGAAACGGTGGACTCATAGGTTGGCACAAAGCCTTCCAAGATGTGGCTGGCCGCTGTCGTCTGCACGCCTTCTGTACAGAACAGATCCTTCATGCCAATCGGCACGCCCGCCATCTTGCCCAGCGGCTTGCTCGCCGCGCGATCGGCGTCGACCGCTTGCGCTGCCTCAATCGCCTTCTCTGGCGTCTCGACAATAAAAGCGTTGAGCGCCTTCGCCGCAGCGACCCGCGTGTTTAGCGCCTCAGCAACTTCGACCGCCTTGAACTCGCCCTTGGCCACTCCGTCACGAATGGAGGCGACGCCCAGTCTGGAAAAATCAGTCATTATTCAATCACCTTGGGCACGCCAAAGAAGCTGCCTTCCTTGGCTGGTGCGTTGGCCAGCACCTTGTCGCGTACATCGCCATCGGTGACGACATCGTCGCGCAGGCGCAGCTTGTTGGGGATGACAGCAGTCATGGGCTCGACGCCGGTGCAGTCGACCTCGCCCAATTGCTCGACCCACGCAAGGATGCCATTGAGTTCGCCGACCATTTTGTCGGCCTCTGCATCGTTAATCGCGATGCGCGAAAGCCGTGCGATTTTGTTCACGGTATCTTTATCTACAGACATGAGGGTGCCGCTAGCATCCGCCCCGCCGCGCTTCAACGGAAAAGCTGTTTCTGTCATGCACCATTCAAATTTGCGGTGCTATTTCGAACAAATCGGCTATTTGGCCGTTGAACACTCAAAGTGGATATATTCTGTGGCTCGCAAGTTTATTTATTTCTTCGCTGGACTCATCGTGCTGGTCATCGCTGGTGGTTTTGCCTTGAGTATCTATCAGGAAGAACTGACCGATTTCGCCATCGGCCAGCTTGAGCCAACCGTGAAATATGAAAAGCAGGAAGCGCTTGCCACCAACATCTATGACAAGCCCGAGATGTGGTTTTCGCGCAACGGCCGGGAGGAGAATAACCCGACGCTCTGGCAGCCGGAAGGCGCGGCGGCAATCGAAGTGCCCGGGTCAGCCGCGATTTTCTTCATTCACCCGACATCATTCATGGCGCGTACGCACTGGAACGCGCCGCTTGACGATCAGGAATCGCAAGAACGCGCCAGGCTGTTCCTTCGCGGCCTAGCATCGCCCTTTGCGGCCGCAGGTCAGGTGTGGGCGCCGCGTTATCGACAAGCGGGCATCGGTGCGTTTCTCACAACCAAGCCAGAAGGCGCCGCTGCTCTGGATGCGGCCTATCAGGATATCCTGCTCGCCTTCGATCATTTCGTGGAAGATGTGCAAAAAGACCGCCCGATAATCTTGGCTGGACACAGCCAGGGCGCGCTTCATCTGACTCATCTGCTCAAGGACCGCGTGTCTGGAAAGCCGATCGCCAAGCGAATCGTCGCCGCTTATGTGGTTGGGTGGCCGGTTTCAGTTACCGCCGATATTCCAGCAATGGGTCTTCCGGTTTGCACCTCGCCCGACCAGACCGGATGCGTGATGGGTTGGCAGAGCTATGCTGAGCCTGCAAAATACGGCAAAATACTGGAGCTATACGGAGCAACGACGGGTTTTGATGGTACGTCGCGCAAAGACACACTCATACTATGCACCAACCCGTTGAACGGCGGCGCTGAAGCGGCGGCGCGCGCCAAGGCCAATCTGGGTACGCTCAAGCCATCGGGCGACATGAGCACCGGCGAGCTTATTCCGTCTACTGTTCCCGCCCGCTGCGACGAAAAGGGCTTCCTGCTGATCGGCGATCCGGTCGACATGGGGCCGTACACATTGCCGGGTAACAATTACCATGTGTACGATTATCCGCTGTTTTGGGCCAACGTCCGCGCCGATGCACTTTGGCGGACGCAGAGGTTTATGGAGAAGTAACCCTCTGGATCAGTTCGTGTCGAGTGTAGTCGAGACACCCGTCGTTTGCGCATAACCTCACGGCATCTCGACTTTGCTCGATGCGAACGGGTAAGGGGGCTTATGATTTTTGATCGCGCTCCAGATTTTCGTGATGCCCTACCCGACGGCGGCGTGCTCATCGGCCTTGATCTCGGCACCAAAACTATTGGCACTGCTTTTTGTGACGCTGGCTGGACGTTTGCTTCGCCAGCCGACCTCATCAAACGCAGCAAATTCTCGAAAGACAAAGCGGCATTGGTTGCGGCGATTGCGATGCGCCAGACCAGGGGCATCGTCATTGGCCTGCCGCTCAACATGGATGGCAGCGAAAGCCCGCGAAGCCAATCGAGCCGAGCTTTCGCGCAAAACATCGTTGACCTTGGCCTACCGATCCTGCTTCGCGACGAACGCTGGTCGACGCAGGCTATCGAGCGCGAAATGATCGCCGCCGACATGAGCCGCGCCAAACGCGCTGAAAAAATCGATAGCGGTGCGGCGGCGTTTATCCTGCAAGGCGCTATCGATGCATTGACGAGTGCATGACCCGCAATCCCTGTCAGGATAACAACTTTGTGGTGATTGCGACAGTGTATAAACGGGTTGAGATAATGTCCATTTGTCACTAAAGGCATCGCTTTAATGACATGGACAAACGCTTTTCCCGCCGACCGCTTTCCGAGTGGCTCGGACGCTTTCCCACACAAGCATCTGCTTGGCATCGGAGGTCTGCAGACTTGGGAAATTCTCTACATCCTCAAAGAGGCCGAGCATTGGGTGGCGCTCAACCGTTCGGGCGCGGCGAAGCATGATGACCGGCTTTCGGGCCTGACCATCATCAACGCCTTCTTCGAAAATTCGACACGCACATTGCTGTCTTTCGAGATAGCCGGAAAACGGCTTGGAGCGGATGTAATCAATATGCACGCCGCGCAATCGAGCGTTAAAAAGGGCGAGACGCTGATCGATACCGCAATGACTCTGAACGCGATGCGCGCCGATGCAATCGTCATTCGTCACGCTAGCTCTGGTGCGGTGCAGCTGATTTCCAGCAAGGTTGACTGCCCGGTGCTGAACGCAGGCGATGGCAGCCACGAACATCCCACGCAGGCGCTGCTCGATGCACTGACCATAATGCGCCGCAGGGGCAAGATCGAGGGTCAGACCGTCGTCATTTGCGGCGATGTGCTGCACAGTCGTGTTGCGAGGTCGAACTTGTTTTGCCTGAAATCATTGGGGTCTGAAGTGCGTGTGGTTGCACCCCCTGCCCTGATGCCAGCCGGTATCGAAGCGTTCGGCGCAGTGCCGTTCAGCAATTTCGACGAGGCGCTGGACGGCGCAGATGTCGTGATGATGCTCCGTCTGCAGAACGAACGAATGCAGGGCGATTTCATCCCCTCCCCGCGCGAATATTTCCATCTGTATGGTCTCGATGAGCGGCGGCTGGCCTTGGCCAAGCCCGATGCGTTGGTCATGCACCCCGGACCGATGAACCGAGGCGTCGAAATCGCAAGTTCTGTTGCCGACCATGTCGAGCGCTCCGCGATTACCGAGCAGGTCGAAATGGGTGTTGCGGTCCGCATGGCTTGCCTCGACATATTGACCAGACGCGCACGGCGCGTGGAGGGCTGGGCATGAGCGGGATAAGCCTCGTCGGCGGGCACGTCATATTGCCGGGTCAGGAAAAGGCCGAAGCGCTGCATTTGCATGTCGAGGATGGCAAAATCGCATCGGTCGGAAAAGCCGCGCCGTTGGCCGAGCAGCTCGACGCCAGCGGCCTGATCATCGCCCCCGGCATCATCGACCTTGGCGTTTTCAAGACCGACAAGCCTGCATTTCGGTTCGGAGGTATCACGCGCGCCGCGTTGATGCCCGATCAATTGCCGGTTCATGACGACCCGGCCACCGTCCGTTACGCGGCGTTAAAGGGAAAGCCCGATTTCTGGGTTCATCCGCTCGCCGCCGCGACCCGTGATCTGGCGGGTCTCCACATGGCCGAAATCGCACTGATGAAAGAAGCAGGTGCGGTCGGTGTTGCAACCGGACGGCATTGGATTGCCGACAGCGGGATCATGCTTCGTATCATGCGCTATTGCGCGGCACTAGGCATGCCCGTCATCGTCCATAGCGAAGATGCGGGGCTGGCTGGAAACGCGGTTGCTACAGCAGGCGAAACCGCAACATTGCTCGGGCTTGCAAGTTCCTCCCCTATAACCGAAGCGCTTGCCATCGCCCGCGACCTGTTGCTGGCTGAAGAAAGCGGCGCGCATGTGCATTTCCGCCAAGTCACGACTGCCCGCGGACTCGACCTTATCCGGGGCGCCAAGGCCAAGGGCCTGCGCGTAACCTGCGGGATAACGCCCGGGCATTTGTTCTTGTCGGACAACGCCGTTTCGGATTTCCGTACATTTGCCCGCCTGTCGCCACCACTTCGCAGCGACGATGACCGGCTCGCTTGTGTGGCGGCAGTCGCAGACGGCACAATCGACGTCATCGCATCAGGCCACGACCCGCGTGGTCCCGAAGACAAGCGCCTGCCCTATTCCGAAGCCGCGCCCGGCATGGCCGGTGCCGAGACATTATTGGCGCTGACGCTCAATCTGGTTCGCGACGAAACCATTTCAACTGGGAGGCTTTTCGAACTCCTGGCGACCAATCCGGCAAAGATATTGGGCCTTAAGGCTGGGCAAATTAGCGAAGGCTTTGAGGCCGATTTAATCTTGATCGATCCCGACGCGCCATGGCAGGTCGATGGCGACCGGATGGCCGCGCTCGCCGGGAACACGCCTTTCAACAAGCTCCCCGTACAGGGCCGTGTCCGCCAAATGTTAAAGGGCGGCAAGGTCCTTCAGACCCGCCGCCCTTAAAATACTATTGTTTGAAATTTCAGCGCGCGGCGACGCGGCGGCCGGAACCTTGCGCCAGCCGAACTGGCGAATTACCGCTGCTATTGCGCACTAGGCAAACGCCGCCCTGTGACTTGATCTGCTGGCAGGCAGCATATGCGGTCGAAGCATTGCCGAAACCCGATGCGGCGAGGCGGACGAGCTTCTTTCCGTTCACCGTGACAGTCGAGCTTGCCGATTCAAAGCCGTTCAAAACACCGTAGCGCTTGCTCAATTTATTCCACGCAGCTCGCGCATTGGCAGCGCTCGAAAACGCGCCAAGTTGGACCAGATGTGTTCCCGAAACCGCTGCTGGCTTTCGCGCGGGGGCGTCTGCAAGCGCGAGTTTCACTGGAGCGGCTGAAGCGGTCTTTGCTGGGCCCTCAGCTGCCTTGATCAAAGGAGCCTCAACAACCGGTGCAACGGGTGCAGCTTCGGCTATTTTGACCTCAGTTTCGACGGCGGCAAATCCGGCGCTGTCTGCGACTGGTGCAGGACCGACGGCCGCAAGTTCCACAGGAGGCACGGGCACGGCGAATTCCATCGGTGCAGCAGGGATTTCTACCTGCGCTAGGCCAACCGGCGCGACCGAATTCAAGGCCAATCGGACCGGCTGCCCGGTGTCACCCATATTTGGACGCACTTTCAGCAAACCTGCAACGCGCATCGTATAGGCTTCGGGACGCGCGAACTGTGCCCATTCGGCAATCCGTTCGTTGACTTGAGTCTGCGCCATGTCCTGCGACGCCATCACCCGCGCTTCGCGCCAGCGGCCATCAAGCGCGTAGGCCAGCGCCAGATTCTGGCGGGTGCGTGCGGTGGCATTATCGGTGCGGATCGCGTCGGTCAGAATGACAATCGCATCGCCTGCGCGGCCTGCCAGTGCCAGTGTCAGTGCGTAATCACTGACCGGAACGATCGAGCGGTTGGCCTCCACCAGCGAAATCGCGGAATCGACATTTCCCTGCGCTATGCGGGACAGCGACAGGCTGATAACGGTACGCGGATCGACTTGACCCAGTTCCATTACATCCATCAACGTCCGCTCGGCGGCAACAAAACGGCCCTGCGACATATAGATCCGCGCGAGCAAGCCCCGATAGTCGCGATTTTGCATATCTGCCTCAACCGCCAGTTCCGCAAATGTCAGTGCGCGGTCGGTCTTGCCTTTCGCAATCGCCTGCTCGGCTTTCTTTGCCCAGGCATAAGCCTTTTCGGGCCCTGCCTTTTTGGCCGAGACCTTATCGGTGCTACCGAAACCGGCAGTTGTGCCGATCACCGACGGAACCGCAACAAAGGCAGTCGACAATGCAAGCTTAACTACAAATTTGCTATTCATGGCATCACCTCAAAAAAGCTCTTAAATATTCGTATCAATGTTTCTTCGCGGGAATGTGCGTCGTCATGTGACCGATTTCAGGCATCGACTCGAGAAAGGCGTCGAGCGCGTCAGTCACCAGATTTTGCGCCGACTGATGGCGGATGGCACAGGCTAGCCGTAACTTCAGGTGCCGTTCGCCGTCGAGCCGTAGAGTAAAGGCTGCCTTGCCTTTCATCCCGGGTTTGGCGCGCGCTTTAGAACGCGGCGCATCGGTTGTGCCCTTGCGCGAAACAGGACGAACGGGTGGCTCTGGCGTCATTGTCACAACCGTCATGAGGGCGGTTGCAGATGGCTCGACGCCTGCAAAGCTATCGAAACCGGCTTCCAAGTCAGGATTCGCTTCGAATTCGTCGGCAATGCGTTCTTGCTGATGTTTGACCTCGGGCACGGCCCCGGCGAGCGGGTTTTGGCCGTGGAAGCTGTGGTCATAATCCATTGGCGTCGTGGGATCGGGATCGACATCATAACCCATGTCGTTCCAGCCCAGATCATCCTGTGCCAGGGCTGCTGCGTTACCGTTGCTGCCTAACATCGATGGACGGCGCATGGCAGGTCGTGCCAAGCCTTTGCGGGCCAGCAATATACCGGAAAGCGATGCGATTGGTTTTGGCTCAGCCATTTCTCTAGCCCCCTCCAACGCTTAACCGACGACCCGGCGGCCGAAGCCACCCATGGGCCGGGCAGCGGCAACTTGCGGGTTGGCTGCAGCAGGGGCACTGAAAACAGTGCGGCGAAAATTCTTTTCCAGACGGTCCGAAATATAGGCCCATAGCTGGATGACCTCTTGGCTCGACCGACCCTTGGGGTCGATCTCCATCACCGTGCGTCCATCAATCATCGACGCCGCATAGTCGGTGCGATGATGCAGCGTGATCGGTGCAACCGTGCCATGTTGCGATAGCGCAACAGCAGCCTCGGAAGTGATCTTGGCTTTCGGTGTTGCCGCGTTGACCACAAAGATCAGCGGCTTGCCTGCCCTCTCGCACAGGTCGACCGTAGCGCCAACGGCACGCAAATCATGCGGGCTTGGGCGGGTCGGGACGACAATGAGTTCGGAAACCGAAATCACGCTTTGAATGGCCATTGTAATCGCTGGCGGGGTGTCAATCACCGCAAGCTTAAAGCCCTGTTGGCGCAATACAGCCAAATCCGAAGCCAAACGGGCAACGGTGGTTTGGGCGAATGCAGGAAGCTCCGCCTCACGCTCGTTCCACCAATCGGCGAGCGAACCCTGGGGATCGATATCAATCAATACGACAGGCCCGGCGCCAGCAAGCTGTGCCTGAACTGCCAAATGGCCAGAAAGGGTGGTTTTGCCCGATCCGCCCTTCTGTGATGCTAATGCGAGAACCCTCACATCATTCCCCTTTGTAAATGTTTCAACGGCTGATGTGACAGAACAGGGCTAAAAATCCGTTAACGCTGCCGCCGATTTCAGCGCAGTGGTTCGGGCCTTCGTGCCGAAATCCTTAATGCGCAAAGCCGCGATTTACCGTAAGGTTTGTGCGCGGTGGGTGGTTAAGCTATTAAGGCTGAATATTTACCAATTTTCAGTTTATGCGATGCTATGCGCTGATGGCATTGAATTGGAGTGAAGAAATGGCAACTGGGTCGCACCTCTCGAAATCTCTCTTGGCCGCGATGGCGTTACTGGTTCTGGCAACACCAGCGCGCGCCGACGTCAAAGCAGGCGTCGATGCTTGGAGCCGAGGCGAATATGAGGCTGCGGTCAAACAATGGCGCGATCCGGCAATCAAGGGCGATCCAGACGCGCAGTTTAACATGGGTCAGGCCTATAAAATGGGTCGCGGGGTGAAAACCGACCTCAATGTTGCGCTCGACTGGTACAAGAAAGCCGCCGCGCAAGGCCATTTGCAAGCCGCCGACAGCTATGGGCATTTGCTGCATTATCAAGGCAAGGTTTCAGAATCGCTGCCTTATCTTCAGGCATCGGCCGATCGTGGCGACCCGCGTGCGCAATATCTGCTGGCGACCGAATTGTTCAACGGCGTCCATATCGGCAAGGATTGGGTGCGCGCTTATGCGCTGATGACTCGCGCTTCGTCGGCGGGCATGGCGCCAGCATCACGCAGCCTGTCGCAGATGGACCAATTTATCCCGCTAGAGCAGCGCCAGGCGGCCACCGTGCTCGCAGGCGAACTGGAGCAACGGGCAGGCAAAGCGAGAGCCGCGCAGGTTGCGGGCTTCCCGATTAACACGACCCCTCCGCCAAAATCTGCCAAGCCAGTCGAGGTGCCGCCTTCCAAGGTTACCCCGGGTTTCCCTGAAGATATTGCGGTTGCGGGCAATCCGCCACAGAAGCCTAAGCCCATTCCGGTAAAGCCTGCGCCTTTGAAACCTGCGCCGGTAAAGGCAGCGGCTAAAGATGGCGCGTGGCGAATCCAGCTCGGTGCATTTAGCGACGAAGCAAATGCAAGGAACCTTTGGACGTCACTCGAAAGCCGGATCGCTGATCTCGCATCGCTTCAACCCTATCTAAAGGCTGCGGGTAACGTAACGCGGCTTCAGGCTGGCCCTTTTGCCAGCAAGTCTGACGCCGACGCGATGTGCGTAAAGGTTAAGGCCGCCGGTCAGGCGTGCCTCACTGTACCGCGTTAGTCGCAAAGACGCTCAATATCGCGACCTAAGGTTGTACGCGCTGCGGCGTCGCCGGGCTGGATCATGTAATAATATGTGCCCGACAGGCTCGCCCGGTCGGAGCAGTAAGACGCGCAGCCGCTTTCGACCAAGCCGGGAAAACGCATCTCGATACCGTCATAGCGGGCATCGAAGGCGCAACTGCCCTTTCCGCTAAGCGTGATCCGGACCTTTTCATTTTCAACCACAGCTGTGCCGGTGCCTTCGCATTTGCTCTCTGGCCCGAAAACCGCAAGAAACCCGATATTGAATTGCTTCGCGCCCTTGGCCACAGCGCAGAATTTGTCGATGCCAAGCTCGCTTCGCGTTTCAAAACGCCCGGCAAGTTCGACCTCATCGGGATCGGGCATGATCCCTGCGGCGATGGCCTGCTCATCCAATGCCGAGCCAGCATCACTGCCTCCTCCGAGCACAGTCGGTGTATTTTCACCGCAGCCAGCGAGCAGAGCGACGCAAAATAGGCCAATCAAAATTCTCAAAGCCGCTCCAGATAGTCATCGGTTATTCTCCGGTAGAAACAGCTCCGTTCTCCGGTATGGCAAGTCGGTCCCTTCGGCTCGGCGATAATCCAAATCGCATCCTGGTCGCAGTCGATGCGCATTTCAACGACATGCAAAAAATGCCCGCTACTTTCTCCCTTTTTCCACAGCCGCTGTCGGCTGCGCGAGAAGAATACAGCAGTGCCGGTCTCACGCGTCTTGGCAAACGCGTCTGCGTTCATATGCCCTACCATTAGCACCGCGCCATCGGAAACATCGGTCACCACGGCGGTGACAAGCCCGCTGGCATCATATTTGGGGTCGAGCGTCAGCCCGGTTTCGCGTTCGTCGGTCATGATCGCCGTCATAACCCAGCGCTTCCGGGCCGCCAGTATTTTCTTTGTTACAATAGTGCGACAAGAGGGGAGACATTCGGCCGTGGGATGCCTATATGCCTGCCAGCGAAGCGCAGCGGGATTCGAATAATGCTGACCACCGACCCATTTGATACCTCCGACATAGATGGGGACAAACTGCGCGAAGAGTGCGGCATTTTCGGTGTCTACGACACCGAAGGTGCATCTGCGATGGTTGCGCTTGGTCTCCACGCCCTGCAGCACCGGGGGCAGGAAGCCGCCGGCATCACCAGCTTTGACGATCATGATTTCCACACGCACCGCGCGATGGGCCATGTTGCAGGCAATTTCGACCGCGAGGAAATCATCGGCGGCCTTATCGGTCGTTGTGCAATTGGTCATGTGCGTTATTCGACGACGGGCGAGACTTCGCTGCGCAATGTCCAGCCGCTATATGCCGACCTGGCAACCGGCGGATTTGCCATTGCGCATAACGGCAATATCTCGAACGCAATGACCGTTCGCCGCGATCTGGTGCGGCGCGGGTCGATTTTCCAATCGACGTCGGATACTGAAGTCATTATCCATCTGGTGGCAACGTCGGGCTACCGAACGCTGCTTGATCGCTTGATCGATGCGTTGAAGCGTGTCGAAGGCGCATATTCGCTAATCTGCCTGACGACCGAAGGCATGATCGCGTGCCGTGATCCTCTCGGCATCCGGCCGCTGGTGATGGGCAAGCTTGGCGATACAATCATATTTGCCTCGGAAACCGTCGCGCTCGATATCGTCGGCGCGGAATATATCCGCTCGGTCGAGCCTGGCGAACTGGTGATCGTGCGCAACGGCGAAATCACCTCGCACAAACCATTTATTCCTGTGTCGCAGCGTCCGTGCATTTTCGAGCATGTTTATTTCTCACGGCCCGATTCGATCGTCGAAGGCATCAGCGTCTATTCGGTCCGCAAAGCCATCGGCGCTGAGCTCGCGCGCGAAAACGGCGTCGATGTCGATTATGTCATTCCTGTTCCTGACAGCGGCACACCTGCGGCGATTGGCTATGCCGAGGCGGCGAAAATTCCATTCGAGCTTGGTATCATCCGTTCGCATTATGTTGGGCGGACCTTCATTCAGCCGGGTGACGGCGTACGCCATCTGGGCGTAAAGTTGAAACATAACGCCAATCGCAATCTGGTGGCTGGCAAGAAAATCGTGCTGATTGATGATTCGATTGTACGCGGCACGACCAGCTTGAAAATCGTGCAGATGATGCGCGAAGCAGGCGCCGCTGAAGTACATATGCGCATCGCCAGTCCGCCGACAATGAACAGCTGTTTCTACGGCGTCGACACGCCCGAAAGATCAAAATTGCTCGCCAGCCGAATGGATGTCGAGGAAATGCGGGCCTTCATTCAGGCTGATAGCCTGGCGTTTCTGTCCATCGACGGGCTGTACCGCGCGCTTGGCGAAGATTCGCGGCACGCGGGCAAACCGCAATATTGCGACGCCTGCTTCACCGGCGATTATCCCACCAGCCTGACCGACCATGAAGAGCATGAAGCGGGCGACCTGATCATGCTTGGCGAACGGAAGCTTGCCTGAGCAATGACCCAGATGTTTGAAGGCAAAATTGCGCTGGTAACGGGCGCAAGTCGCGGGATCGGCGCGGCAACAGCTAAGGCTTTAGCTGCGCAGGGTGCGCATGTGATCATCACTGCACGCACCGCCAAAGATCTGGAAGCCGTCGAGGACGCAATCTTCGATGCAGGCGGCAGCGCAACGATTGCCCCGCTCGACCTGACCGATGGCGAAAGCATCGCGCGGCTCGCGGCAGCGGTAACCGAGCGCTGGGGCAAGCTTGATTTTCTGGTGCTGAACGCCGCCATGTTGGGAACGCTCGCGCCGGTTCCCGCCATAGACGGAGCAGAATTTGCACGGCTTTTCACGCTGAATGTTACCGCGCAGCAGGTGTTGATTGCTTCGTTCGATGCGCTGCTCCGGAAGAGTGATGCTGGAAAGTTGATTGCCCTAACCTCCTCGGTGGGCTCTTCCCCGCGTGCATTCTGGGGCGCTTATGGCGCATCGAAGGCCGCGCTAGAAACTTTGGTATCCAGCTACGGCGAAGAAGTCAAAAACCTCTCGCCCGTGCGCACCGCGATTGTCGACCCAGGCCGCACTCGAACCAAGATGCGCGCTTCGGCCTATCCAGGCGAAGACCCGGCTACGGTTAAAGAACCGTCGGTTGTGGCTGATGCGATTTGCATTTTGCTGTCCAATGAGTTTGAGACTGGCCACCGGCTGGCAATCGAGGGCTAAGCTTTCACCGCCTCATGCGCTTTCAACGCGCGCTCCCGCGCTGCCTTGTGCCCAATAATCTTGCGTGGATAGTTTTTGGGCCGGACACCATGTTCTTCAGGATCATGAATATACGGCTCCCGCAAATCGGCCAATTCCGGCACCCATTCGCGGATATAGCGAGCCGCATCGAATTTCTCCGACTGCGATAAAGGTGCCATGATTCGAACGAACATATTGCTGTCGACGCCTGTGCCAGCCGTCCACTGCCAATTGGTGCTGTTGCTGCCGTAATCGGCATCGACCAAAGTATCCCAAAACCACTGCTCGCCTTCGCGCCAGTCGATCAGCAGATGTTTGATAAGGAACGACGCTGCGATCATCCGCACACGGTTATGCATCCATCCCGTCGCCCACAACTGCCGCATTCCGGCATCGACGATGGGATAGCCGGTCTGTCCCTTGGTCCACGCAACATAATCGGCCTTCACCTCCGGGTCGCAGATATCGCGCCACGGCAGTTTATCGAACGCCTCGCGCGCATTTTTGCCGCTATACTCGGGGAATTGGATAATCACATTCTGCGCGTAATCGCGCCAGACCAGCTCTTTCAAGAACACATCAACCGAGCCTCCGGCGTTCATCGTTGCATGCCAGCACGTCGCGGGCGATATTTCGCCAAAATGTAGATGGGGTGAAAGGAACGAGGAACCCGCGACGGACGGCAGATTGCGCTTTTCGTCGTAGAACTTTGCCTTGTCGGCAAATGCGTCAAGCCGCGCCTGAGCGCCTGCTTCGCCGGGCGACCACATGTCCGTCATACCGCCCGCCCAATCGGGTTTGGTCGGACGCAAGTTCCACTCGGATAGCTCATCACTATGCGGCCAGCTTTCCGGCGCGCCAATCTTGTCTGGCGCTGGCAACGGCATGGGTGGTGGCATATGCTGCCATAGAGCGCGCATGAACGGGGTGTAGATTTTATACTGACCGCCGCTACCAGTGGTCACGCTGCCAGCAGGCAGCAGGTAATTGCCTTCGTGGCAGACAAGCTCGCAGCCTCCGGACAATCCCCTCGCCACCGCCTTCTCGGCATTTCGCCACCACGGTTCATAATGGCGGATACAATGGATGGCCGACGCGTAGGTTTCCCCGGCAAGCGCACACAATATTTCATCCGACTTGCCAGCCCGCAATATCAGCCTCGAACCAAGTGCGCGCAGATCGGCATCGAGCGAAGCTAGGCTATGATGCAACCACCACCGCGAAGCCGCGCCCATCTTGCGATGCTTGGGCGTCTCGTCGTCGAGGATGAAAACCGGAATGACCGGTACGCCGCTGGTTACCGCCGCGGCCAAGGCAGGCTGATCGGCAAGGCGTAAATCGCGCCGTAACCAGACGATAACGGGCGCGGTCATTCGCTTTTACTTTTGAGCAGGACAGACACTGTAAAACGGTCGCTGACCATGGGATTGCCAAAACGCTGATCGGATATATTCATTTTTTTGTCAGCAGTTTGGACGACAGGCATCCGCGACCAAAAGAGAAATGCCGATCCATCCACGTCACCGTCCACCAAAGCCTTGGTTTGCGCCCCTTCCATCTGGTGCAGACCCATTTTTTCATCGACAATCACATCGCTCGGCGCGGTATACGTCCCCTGCCCGTAGCGGGTCCCATCGCGCCACAGCATCTCGCGCTTCCAGAATTGCACGGGAACCGGATTGGCGACGACGAGTGAGGGAACGATGTTATGCTTCTGCTCAACTGCATCCGCCATAAGTTGTTCGGCGCGTCCGGTTATCAGGCCGTTTGCGAATATATATGCACAGATCGCCGCAAAACTGGAGAGTGCGGGGACACGCCAATTTGATTCGTTTCTGCGTTCGCGGCGGATTGAAATCCAGACGCCCGCAATTAATGCAATCCAGAGCCAGATATCGATAATGAAAATGGTATCGCCATGAAACCATTGGCTCGAAAATGGCTCTATTAGCCGTATCCCGTAACTATTGAACCAGTCGAAAAGCGGGTGGCTGAGGCAACCGATATAGGCCAGCGCCAGCAGCCAGCCTCGATGCACCGGCAACCGTTTCTCGGGCCGCTTGCCGCCCCGCGTTTGCCACGCATCGAACCACAGCATTATACCCCATAGCAACAGTGGCAAAATCACCATCGCAATCGGCCCATGCGTAATTCCGCGCCGGATCGCCAGATGCTGGTGCCCGCCAAGCAACGTCGCCACGGCGTCGATATCTGGAATGTTCGCCGCGATGATTAGGGTCGGCATCGCGAGCCCAGTCTTGCGCTTCAGCCCCATCTGCCCGATGAGAGCGCCGACAAGGCTATGTGTCAAATTATCCATGCCGCTTTGCTGGCCGAGCGAACTCTGTTTTGCAATACGGCGTTATCGCTGGCCGTGATTAAATCTCCGGATGGCCCTCAGCAACGGTCCATGTCTGTCCCTTCGAAAGCAGCTTGCCGAGATCAGCGGTCTTGCCTTCGCTCGCAGACTTATTCTGCGCGATAACGGCATCGTTGAACGTCGGACGCGGGTCGTCGTAAAGCACGCCAAGCGCCATCGGGAATTCGCCAAACGGCATTTCAACGAGCATATGCGCAAGCGAGCGGTTGGTAACATCATGGACGATCACACCCGCCGCCTGCCAGTCGCCATCCGCCACATCGACGACCTTGAGCGTTAGCGCTTCAGCATTGAGCGCGATACCCTTTGTACCACCGGTCTTGTCGCTGCCGAACAGCATCGGCTCGCCATTGCGGAGCCACAGCTGGTGACCTTCAGCGCCCTTAGGCGTCGCAAATTCCTCGAACACGTCTTTATTATAGACGATGCAGTTCTGGAATATCTCGATAAAGGCCGCGCCGCGGTGCGCGTGGGCCGCTTTCAATACCTCGTGCAGATTTTTCGAAACATCGAACCCGCGCGCCACAAACCTGGCACCCGAACCCAACGCAAACGCGCAAGGCGTCGCTGGCCGGTCAACCGAGCCATAAGGCGTCGACGGGCTGTTCGTGCCTATACGCGATGTCGGCGAATATTGGCCCTTGGTCAGGCCATAAATCTCGTTGTTGAACAGCATGATCTGGCAATCGAGATTGCGCCGAAGCAGGTGCATCGTGTGGTTGCCGCCAATCGACAGCGCGTCGCCGTCGCCGGTGGTCGCCACCGCCGGCGCGCGGCCGTGGATCGTATGGAACCCGTATGTCTCCATATAATATGGAAAGCGCGACGAGCAGCCAATGCCGCTGATGAACACCGTGTTCTCAGGCGTCCCACCTATTTCAGGCATCGTGCGCTGCACCGCCTTCAATATCGCATAGTCCCCGCAACCGGGGCACCAGCGGACCTCTTGGTCGGTTTCCCAATCCTTAGGCGTGGTCGCTTTGATGGGGGTCATGTCGTTCATGATACAGCACTCTCAATCGCGGCTTCGATTTCAGCAATGGTGAAGGGTTGGCCCGACACTTTGTTGATGGGCTTGGCATCGACCAAAAACTGGTCGCGCAACAATGTCTTCAATTGGCCGGTGTTCATTTCGGGTACGATAATCTTGTCGAAGCTCTTAAGCAAATCGGCCATGTTCTTGGGCATAGGCCAGATATGGCGGATATGGATATGCGCCACGTCAACGCCCTGCGCTCGCTGACGGCGGACGGCCTGCTTGATCGGACCATAAGTTGATCCCCAGCCGACAACAGCGAGCTTCGCGCCAGAACCGCCCTGCTCGACAACCTGATCGGGGATGCTGTCGGCAACGCCGTTCACTTTGGCCGAACGGATGTCAGTCATTGCCTGATGGTTTGCTGGGCTGTAATTGATGTGGCCGGTATCGACTTCCTTCTCGATCCCGCCGATGCGGTGGAGCAATCCGGGCGTTCCGGGCTTGACCCAAGGGCGTTTCAGCTTGTGGTCGCGCGAATAGGGTTTGAAGCCGTCTTCGGGCACGCTTTCCAGAAACTCGACCGGGAATGGCTTGTAGCTTTCCAGCTCGGGCACCATCCAAGGCTCGGCTGCATTCGCGATATAGCCATCGGTCAGCAGCATCACCGGCGTCATATATTCCACCGCAATCCGCACAGCTTCAATCGCGCAGTCGAAACAATCTACGGGTGAACGCGCCGCAATGACGGGCATGGGGGCGTCGCCATTTCGGCCATAGACTGCTTGATACAGATCGGACTGCTCAGTCTTGGTCGGCAGACCGGTTGAAGGTCCACCGCGCTGGCTGTTGACGATGACCAGCGGCAGCTCGGTCATGATCGCAAGGCCCATGGCCTCACCCTTCAGTGCGATTCCTGGGCCAGACGAGCTGGTGACCCCCAATTGTCCGGCATAGCTAGCGCCGATGGCCGAACAGATAGCCGCGATTTCATCTTCGGCCTGGAATGTGGTGATGCCATATTCCTTCAGGCGACTGAGATGATGCAAGATCGCCGACGCTGGCGTGATCGGATAGCCGCCAAAGAACATCTTCAGACCAGCCAATTGCGCGCCCGCGACCAGGCCGTAAGAGATCGACTCGGCACCAGTAACTGTCCGATACAACCCAGCAGGCGCTGGTGCCGCATCGACATGATATTGCTTCAAAGGTCCTGAAAGTTCCGCCGTCTCGCCATAAGCATGGCCAGCGTTCAACGCCGCGATATTGGCATCGGCCAAAACCTGGTTCTTGGCAAACTTTGCATTCAGCCAATCGATAATGGGCTGACGGTCACGGTCGAACATCCACAAAGCAAGGCCAAGCGTCCACATATTCTTGCAACGCAGCGCATCCTTGTTGCCCATACCGAACGGCTTGACCGCCTCGAGCGTCAGCGCGCTGATGTCGAAGGCCAGCACCTGCCATTTGGCGAGACTGCCATCCTCGAACGGGTTGGCGGTGTACTTCGCTTTGTCCAGATTGCGCTGATTGAACTCGCCGGTGTCGGCAATAATCAGCCCGCCCTCGCGCAAGCTGCCGACATTGGTCTTGAGCGCCGCCGGGTTCATCGCGATCAACACATCCGGCTGGTCGCCTGCGGTATCGATCGCCGAAGAGCCAAAATTGATCTGGAACGCCGAAACGCCAAATAGCGTGCCGATCGGCGCGCGTATTTCTGCCGGAAAATCGGGAAATGTGGCAAAGTCGTTGCCTGCAAGTGCCGATGACAGCGTAAACTGCCCACCGGTCAGCTGCATGCCATCGCCGCTGTCGCCTGCAAAGCGGACGACAACCGCTTCGCTGTGAACAGGCGTATGCGCGCCTGAATGCTCGTCCTTGAATGCCGTAGCCATTCGTTCCAACCCGTCTTTAATTGCAACTTTATTGCGGTTGCGCCTAATCCCATTCGAAGCGCACTGCAACGTTAGAAAATCTATATGTGGATATGCTGGACGCATGGCCCAAGCCACCGTATCACGCGCCAGAGATGGAGAATGAGATGAACGACAACACCCCTTTTGTGCGTCCCGATGTGGCGATGTTTCTGCAATTTCTGAACGCCGTGCCCGGGCCCAAATTCTGGGAAGTCCCGGCGGCCGACGCACGCGCCATGACTGCGGCGATGCGCGATGTCGCGGATGCGCCGGTGGGCGAGCTAGCGGTTATCCGCGACATTGCCATCCCCGGCCCTGCTGGCACAATCAATGCACGAATTTACGACAAGCGCGAGAGCCGCGCTGCTGGGCCAGTGATGGTTTTTTACCATGGCGGCGGTTTCGTCATTGGCAGCCTCCACACCTACGAGCCCTACTGCGCCGAGGTGGCCCGTTTGCTCGACTTACCCGTCATTTCAATCGACTATCGCCTGTCGCCCGAATTTCCCTTCCCCGCGCCTGCCGAGGATTGCGAAGCCGCAACGCGCTGGATTGCGTCGAGCCCCGCCGAAATCGGACTGAAAGTCACCGGTCTAATTACATCAGGCGATAGCGCAGGCGGAAATCTCACGATCGTTACCACCATGGCATTGCGCGACAATCCCGCGGCCGTACCGGTGCTGGTGCAGCACCCGATTTATCCGGTGGTAACACTCGACGCCGATTGGCCAAGCATGCGCGAATTTGCCACCGGCTATCTGCTGACCGATGAGGCTATCGCCTATTTTGGCGACGGCCATGCGGCGACCCCCGGCGACTACCGCGCCGAGCCGCTGAATTTCGACCAGACTGGCATGCCGCCGAGCCTTGTTACCACAGCCAGCCTCGATCCGCTCCGTGACCAGGGCATTGCTTATGTCGAAAAATTGAAGGAAGCTGGTGTTCGGGTCGAGCATATTAGCGCAGAAGGCAATATCCACGGCCATATCAATATCCGGCAGGGCATTCCGTCAACACAGCAGGATATCGAGGGCTATGTCAATGGCTTGAAATCGATGCTGGCGGAAGTAATGGCCGAGGCATGACCGATAATTTGGATGACCTGCCTTACCGCCCGTGCGCGGGGATTATGCTCGCAAATACCGAGGGCAAGGTCTTTGTTGGTCAACGCATCGACAAGGCTCCCGAAGGCGACGCATGGCAAATGCCGCAAGGCGGTATCGATGACGGTGAAGACGTCGAGCAGGCCGCGTTACGCGAACTCGGCGAGGAAACCGGCGTTGCCCCGCATCTGGTCGACATCATCGCGCGCAGCCGCGAAGAGCATTTCTACGACCTGCCCGACGACCTCCTCGGAAAAATCTGGAAAGGCAAATATCGCGGCCAGCGGCAATATTGGTTTTTGATGCGGTTTAAAGGCACCGACGCCGATATCAACATCGAGACCGAACACGCAGAATTTTCGCGCTGGCAATGGATAGCCCCGGACCGGCTTCCCCATTTGATCGTGCCTTTTAAAAAGCGATTATACGAGAATATCGTCGCGGAATTTGAAGCGTTGATTTGAGATAAATCGTCCCCGGCACGTCGAGGGGGCTATCCTCAGGATGGTGAAGGGTACCCGCAAAACAGCCTCGCGCTAGACGGCCAGCTTACCCTCCGTCAGCCGTGCGGGCTGCCACCTCCCCGATCCAGGGAGGAATAGATCGGCTCAATTCGGCTGGGCTTCCGGGGCCACACCCACCGTCGGCTTGATCTCGACCGCGCTTGCTTGCAACACAGGCTTCTCACTCGCCTTGGTCGCTGCCAGCGTTAAACGGTCAACCGCCACGCAATCGCTGCGGCATAGCATTTTCAGCCGAGCGATATTTTTGCGCGCAGGCTCAATCGCGCCTTTGGCGATCATTGCTTCGGCCTGCCCGACCAAGGCGATCTGGTCATTCGGCTCGATCTCGAGCGCCTCTTTATAGAACCGGATGGCCTTTCCATGCAGTCCCTGCGACTTCACCGCCCCTGCCATTGCAATATATGCGGCGCGATTGCGCGGGTCGACCGCCAAGGCGGTTTCGTACCAGCCAATGGCTGCTTCGGCGTTGCCAGCACGCATCGCTTCGTTTCCTGACTGCGTCAGCGCCACCGATTGCGCATCGATGTCGTCATCGGCGCGATTGCCGATACTCGCGCTCGAAATCATCGCTAAAGTCAGAGAAAGGGCAATGGCGGCTGGCGAAAAGCGCATAATTAATTTTCCGATAGTTTGGAGTCGCGTGGCTATCACAGCTTTTGCAGCCTTGCGAAGAAAAATCCGTCGGTGCCGTCGTGATGCGGCGTGAGTAACAGACCGTCGCCATGCCTTCGGCCAGCGGGCAGCGCAATCGCCTCAGCGCGCCATCCTTCATGTCGGTTCAAGAAATCGGCCACTTGCCCCCTGCCCTCATCATCCAGCAACGAGCATACAGCATAGATCAAATGACCACTCGGCGCGACCATTTCTGAGCCGATGTCGAGCAAATTGGCCTGCGCGGCGATGACCTGATCCAGCCGCGCCGGGTTGAGCCGCCAGCGGGTTTCAGGGTTACGCCGCCATGTCCCGCTGCCCGAGCAAGGCGCATCGATCAGCACAATATCGCATGCACCAGCGACGTCGCTCAGCATCGCGCGTTCCTTGTTCGGGTTCAGCAGCAATGTCTCGACTTCAAGCGCGCCCGCCCGGTTGGCGCGCGGCCGCAATTGGTCGAGCCGCGCGCGGTTGGTGTCGCTGGCGATCAGGCGGCCTTTGCCATCCATATAAGACGCCAGGCCTAGCGTTTTGCCCCCCGCCCCTGCACATAGATCGAGCACTGTCATGCCGGGCTTCGCGGCGCAGGCATCGACGATCAACTGGCTGCCGAGATCCTGGATTTCAGCACGGCCATCGAGAATTGCGGCGTGGTTGTCGACCGCTTTCCCCGTGGGAAGACGCAGCGCGTAAGGAGATTGCGGCAATATTTCCGCCTCAGGAAATTCCGCTGCTATGTCCTCCCGTGGATTTTTGAGCGCATTCACGCGTAAATCGAGCGGTGCCCGGTCGAGAAGCGCACGACGCTCGCTGTCGTCCACCAGTTCGGCAAAATGCGGCAGTATCCATTGCGGCAGAAGGCCACCGCTGGCGCGGGGTTCCGAAGCGCCAATCGCTGACGGGCCATAATCACTGCCGTCAAACAAAGCGGCTAAATCCGCGTCATCAGCCGCAATCGCGAGAAACGCCGAGCGGGCATTATCGGGCCGTTCACCAAAGCGGCGGATCGCACTCCACGCCAAATCGCGCACTGCACGCCGATCTTTCGATCCGGCATAACGCCGCTCGGCAAAGAAGCGCTTCGCCAATTGGTCAGCCGAAGCCCCGCCATCACGCGCGGCAATGATGATCGCATCGAGCAGTTCGATTGCCGATTGCAAACGGGCCGCTGGCCTCATGGCTTACCGTGTAGGATAATTTGGAGCTTCCCGCGTGATCGTCACATCATGCACATGACTTTCGCGAAGTCCGGCATTAGTGATACGGACAAATTGTGCGCGTTGTTGCAAGTCAGTTATGGTGTGCGATCCTGTATAGCCCATCGCCGCTTTGACGCCGCCGACTAGCTGGTGAATGACATCTCGTGCCGGTCCCTTAAACGGCACTTGCCCCTCAATCCCTTCGGGGACGAGTTTCAGTTGATCCTTGATGTCCTGCTGGAAATAGCGATCCGCCGACCCCCGTGCCATTGCGCCAACCGACCCCATGCCGCGATAGCTTTTATACGTCCGGCCCTGATAGAGGAATGTCTCACCCGGCGCTTCTTCGGTTCCGGCCAGCAAAGATCCGACCATAACGGACGACGCACCAGCGGCAAGCGCCTTGGCAATATCGCCCGATGTGCGAAGGCCGCCGTCGGCGATCACCGGTATATTCGATTTGGCCGCTTCGGCAGCTGATTCCATCACCGCCGTCAATTGCGGAACACCGACGCCAGCGACAACGCGCGTGGTGCAGATTGACCCCGGACCAATCCCTACCTTGATGCCATCGGCGCCTGCGTCAATCAGCGCACGGGTCGCCGCAGCAGTCGCAACATTACCCGCAACAACCTGTACTTCAGGCGCCATCCGCTTGATCTCGGCCACCGCTGCGGCGACCATCGCGCTATGGCCATGCGCGGTATCGACCACGATCAGGTCGCATTCGGCATCGATCAGCGCTTTGGTATAAGCCAGCCCCTTTTCACCAACCGTCGTTGCCGCCGCAACGCGCAAGCGCCCCGAACCATCTTTGGTGGCGTTTGGATAGAGCACCGCTTTCTCGATGTCCTTGACGGTAATCAGACCGATGCAATGATAGCCCTCATCGACAACGAGCAGCTTCTCGATCCGCCGCTGGTGCAGCAACCGCCGCGCCTCTTCTTGCGTGACCGACGCCGACACCGTCGCAAGATTCTCGTGCGTCATCAGTTCGGACACGGGCTGCGCGGGATTTTCGGCAAAACGCACATCGCGGTTGGTGAGGATGCCGACCAGCTTGCCGCTTGCCTCGACCACGGGAATTCCCGAAATCGCATTCATCGTCATGAGCGTCTGCGCCTCGGCGAGCGTCGCTTGCGGGTCGATGGTTATGGGGTTGACCACCATACCGCTCTCAAACCGCTTCACCTGCCGCACCGCAGCGCACTGTTCTTCGATCGAGAGGTTGCGGTGGAGCACGCCGATGCCGCCAAGCTGCGCCATAACAATAGCCATCCGCGCTTCGGTGACCGTATCCATCGCCGACGACAGCACCGGAATATTGAGCGCAATCGATTTCGTCAGCCGCGTGCGCGTATCCGCTTGGCTCGGCAGCATGTCGGAGGCCCCGGGCTGCAACAGCACGTCGTCAAATGTCAGGCCGAGGGGAATTTCGTTCATGTTGCCACCCTAATCACACGATTCGTGGCGGCCCATGTAAACAGTAGCGCCCTTATTCACCAGCCTTGGCGGATTTATATTTTTTTGTGTCGGCAAAATGCTGACCAAGCGCGATATGCAGATCGGCATCTTCCGCCGCGCCGCCCAGTTCGGTCTTGTCTGTCAGCTCGTCATTCGGCCCGTGATAATCGCTGCCGAGAAATTTCTGCATCAGGTCGAGATCGGCAAACGAGCCGCCAACCATCAGCGCCGGAACGCCCTTTTGCGTTAGCGCCCAGCCATCCTGCCGCTGGATAAACGCATTGGCGTCGGTCGAGCTTTCGATATTCCGCCCGGCCTTCTTCGCAACCATTTCCACCGCATCATCAAGCTTGGTGGTGCCGCGTCCGATTATCGCGACCTTCGATCCGCGCGGCGCAATCGCGATGGTATCGACATTCAACGAGATCACGATCTGGTCGAGCGGAAACACCGGCTTTTCGGCATAGGCATAAGCCCCAAGCAATCCGCTTTCTTCCCCCGTGGTCGCGACAAAATAGATATCGCGGTCATGCCGCTTCTTCGCCAGCCGTTCTGCGACTTCGTTCATCACCGCGATGCCGCTGGCATTGTCGACCGCGCCATTGCAAATCCGGTCGGGCGCGTCTTCGGGCGCGCAAATGCCAAGATGGTCCCAATGGCCCATGTAGAATACCGCACCATTGCCTTTTTTCCGGCCCGCAATTTTGCCGATGACGTTTGAGCTGTTGAAGCGGTACACGTCGGTAGCCACCTTGAAATCCGCGTCGATGGCAAGCGCCTCGCCTGCATAATCCTTTTCCTTGGCATGCGCGCGCAGCTTGTCCCAGTCGCGTCCCGCAGCGGTAACCAGAGCCACGGCAAACTCGGTGCTGATCCCGCCTTCCAACGGGGCGCGTTTTTCTAGGCTTTCCAGTCCGATTGGCCGCGACAGCAACAGCCGCCGTAAAGTCGCCCAGTTGCCCTGTGCGTCGCCGACAAAAATCACAGCCTCTGCGCCAGCCGCGATCAAAGCCTCCCGCCGTGCACGCGGCGACTTCAGTTTGTCGGGCACATTGTCCGCATCGAACAACACGAGCGCAGCCTTGCCCGCAACATCGGCGGCAACCGATCCATCCGATGTCACCCCCGCGCCGGTAAACACCAGCGGCAAAGCGGATTTGTTATAATCCTTATCTTTGCCGATGAGGATGATCTCGTCGGAAACGATGCGCAACTTGCGCTTTTTCGCGGTGAACGCATAAGTCGAGCTGCCCTGTCCTCGCTGAATCAACGGCACTGGATCGAACCAGCTACCGTCCGCTGCAGCCGGCTTTAGGCCTGCTTTTGCCCATTGCTCCGCAATATACTTTACTGTTTTGGCTTCGCCTTCGGTGCCCGGTTTGCGGCCTTCAAACTCGTCGCTCGCCAATATCTCGATATGTCCGCGCAGGTCAGCGTCGGTCACGCCCTTCGCCAGCACAGGCGTCGCCGCCAATAGCGCGATGCTCGTTAAAACTGCACTGGTGACAAGACGCATGACATTCAGCTCCGGATGTTTCGATCAGCGGTCACCCATCGCATGTCGGGAACGCTCTATCGTCATTTTGGCCTGCTCTACATGCATAGATTCAATCATGCGACCCTTAAAACGCTGCGCCCCGCCTCGGCTCGCCGCAATTAATTCTTCGGCTTCGGCAACCGCTGCGGCATCGGGTCCAAAGGCCTGGTTGGCGATGGCAAGCTGGCTCGGGTGGATCAGCGTCTTGCCGGTAAAACCGAATGTTGCACCTTGCCGGCATTCAACGTCGAAACCATCCATATCGTCCAGCCGGTTGCATACACCGTCAAACCGCGGTTTGCCCGCCGCCGATGCGGCGAGCACTATCGTCTGCAGCGCAAGCTGAAGCCCCTCGCGCTCCCGCCCTGGCTTGATGCCTGTTTCGGCGGCAATGTCGTTGGTTCCCACAATCAACCCCGCCACCGACGCATGCGCCGCAATTTCGCGCGCTGCATATAATCCCGCAGGTGTTTCGATCATCGCCAGTAATGGCAGGCCGATATCAGGCAGTGCACCTGCGCTTTCGACCTTGGGAAGCACCACCAAATCCACCGCACTGCCGCGCAACGCTGCAAGATCATCGGCATGATAAGCGCTATCAATGCCATTCGCGCGGATCGCCAGTATCTTGCCGCCGACGCCGGCCGCAACATAACCCAAAGCCGCCGCCCGCGCTTCGGCCTTCATCTCGTCGGGCACGGCATCTTCAAGGTCGATGATCAGCATATCGACGTCAAGCGAACGCGCCTTCTCCAACGCCCGTGCATTCGATGCTGGCACATATAATGCCGAGCGTACGAATTTGAGCTTTTCACCGATTTCCATATCCGAAATGTCCGATTTTCCTTGGCAAGCTGTTCCATATCTAAGACAATCTGCGCCACGTCAAACGGGGGAAATTCTATGGAATATTTTTTCGGCCTGCTCGCGCTGATCGTCATCATTTTCGTGATGATGGGCGTCACTGTGGTCCAGCAAGGGTTTGTCTATACTATCGAGCGTTTTGGCCGCTTCACCCATGCGGCGCAACCGGGGCTGACCATCATCATTCCCTTTTTCGACCGCGTCGGCCGCAAGGTGAATGTGATGGAGCAAGTGCTCGACATTCCGGGGCAGGAAATCATTACCAAAGATAACGCGATGGTCGGCGTCGACGCCGTCGTCTTCTTTCAGGTGCTCGATGCCGCCAAGGCCGCCTATGAGGTCAGCGACCTCTATGTCGCGATCATGCAGATAACCACGACCAATCTGCGCACTGTAATGGGCAGCATGGACCTCGACGAGACGCTGTCAAAACGCGACGACATCAACGGTCGACTATTGTCAGTGGTCGATCACGCGACTTCGCCCTGGGGCGTAAAAATCACCCGCGTCGAGGTCAAGGACATCCGTCCACCCGCCGACATCAGCAACGCCATGGCGCGGCAGATGAAGGCCGAACGCGAAAAGCGGGCGCAAATCCTCGAAGCCGAAGGCATGCGGGCCGCAGAAATCCTGCGCGCAGAGGGCGAGAAGCAAGGCGCAATCCTGCAAGCCGAAGGCCGCAAGGAAGCCGCCTTCCGCGACGCCGAAGCGCGCGAACGCGAAGCCGAGGCCGAAGCCAAGGCAACCGTCATGGTCTCCGAGTCTATCGCGTCATCGGGCACACAGGCGCTCAATTACTTCATCGCGCAGAAATATACCGAAGCGATCAGCCAGTTCGCAACCTCGCCCAATGCCAAGACGATATTGTTCCCGGTTGAGGCGACGCAGTTGATCGGTACGCTCGGCGGGATTGGCGAGTTGGCCAAGGCAGCGTTGGCAGATCAGGAGAAGAATAGCTGACCAAAACCTCCATCCAACACACCAAACTTGTCATTCCCGCGAAGGCGGGAATGAGAAAATAGTGATAATGGGACATGGGTTCCGCAAACAGGGGAAATAATATGGCCGAATGGCTCGACAGCATATCAACCCATTGGTTCTGGCTCTCGCTTGGCCTGATCCTCGGCGTCGCCGAAATGGTCGCACCGGGATTTTTCCTCATGTGGCTTGGCCTTGCCGCGATCATCGTCGGCGTGCTCGATTATTTCCTGCCGATCACCGTCGCCTATCAGGTCGCGATGTTCGCGATCCTGTCGGTGTTGACCGTATTTGCCGGCAAGAAATTCCTTCAGCAGAACCCGATTGAAACCGACGACCCCAAACTGAACGACCGCGGCGCAAGGCTGACCGGCGAAGTGGTCGAGGTGGTCGAAGCCATCGCCGACGGCCATGGCCGGGTGAAGGTCGGGGATTCGGTCTGGTCCGCGCGTGGTGCGGATGCTGGCGTTGGGGCGCGGGTTCGGGTGACGGGAGCCGATGGGGCGGTGTTGTTGGTAGAAGGGATTTAGATGCTCAATGAATAAAATTGGGTCGCAACTATTTTATCTAGGCTAACAAAATCGGCAGTTGTCCCGGAGGGACGGTCTGATGAAATATATCGGCCTTACACGACGCAGTTCGATCTTGAGCTTGATGCAGAAGATCTGCGGAGCAATATCCCAAAAGCTAGCCCTGACAAGTCCAAAGGCTGGCTCGAAGCAAGTGACTACGCATGGAATAAAGCAATTGAAGCTGCCAAGGCTATTTACGAGACATTTTCCTCACATTCTGCGAATTACATTCTCCCGGTTTCCAGGTTTGCGCAAATCATGCCACTGGCAGCACGAGTAATGTGAGCCCCCTTCGAAAAGCTCAGCACAGGCTTAGTGTGACCTTTCACGCAAGGACACCCCCGCCACAGCGTCACCTTCCTCAGAAATCTACCAGTTTTACCGCGCGAACTTGCCTGCCATGCCGATGATGTCGTCGAGCGGATTGCCGTTGCCGTCCATATCGAGCATCGACGCCAGACCGCCCAAGCCGGCACCTGCAGGTGCCGACTGCTGGCCGCCGCCGATCGCGCCGTCCAAGACGTTGCCCAGCATCCCGCCCAAACCGCCGCCGTCTGACGCCTGACCACCGCCACCGAGCATTCCGCCGAGGAGCCCGCCCAAGCCACCGCCTTCCCCACTGCCGCTTTGTTTTGCCATGTAGCCGGCCACCAGCATTGCCAATATCGGCAGCATTTTCTTGAGAAGCGAGGGGTCGATGCCGGTCTGCGCAGATGCATTACCCGCAACTTGACGGCTGACATCTTTCGAACCGAAAATCTGGCCGAGCACATCATTGCCCTTCTCTACCGGCGTCGGCTCCGGGCTAACCACGGAGTCGAACAAGCCACCACCTCCGAGCTGTCCAAGCAAACCGCCAAGCCCTTCCAGTCCGCCGGGCTGCGCCTGCGTCGTTTTCTTGAAACCGCCCAAGATTGCGGGCAGCAATGCAGCCGCACCAGCTTCGGCATCGGATTCGTTGACGCCCAGTTGCTGTGCGACCTGACCGATTGCGCCGGTCTGTTTCAATATGCTTGCGATATCCATGAAAATGCTCCTCCGATTTGGTTACAAGGTGCGCTGAAACCTCTGGATTGGCAAGACTGCTTAAGGGCCGCCGACATCCAAAATGCGCCGATTTTACAAGCGCCCCGACTTTCGTTCTCCCCAAAGCTAGCCATCCGGTCTATAGCATCTTGTCTCGGTCAGATCCCCCGGCCGATATCGTATCGCAGGAGAGAATCATGGGTATTTTCAGCAGTATTAAAGACGCCATTTTTGGCAAAAAGGCCGTTGCGGCAACCACCCCCGCGCCGTCTGCAATTCCTCTTGATACCACACCCTCCGCGCCTGAGCCGGTTGCCGTGACGGAAGTCGATGTCATCGCCAATTTGGAAGAAATGGCCTCTGGCAAAGATCTGAACTGGCGCACATCGATTGTCGACCTAATGAAGCTGCTCGGCATGGACGCCTCGCTTCAAGAGCGCAAAGATCTTGCCATGGAGCTGGGCTATACCGGCGAACTCGAAGGTAGCGCCGAGATGAATATCTGGCTGCACAAGGCCGTTATGCGCGAACTCGCTGCCAATGGCGGCAAGGTTCCTGCCGAATTGCTCGACTAAATTTCGCTTAAACTGGCGCGGTCGGCGGGGACGAACCCTCGCCGCGCCGGTACCGAAAACAGCAATTCCTTCGAATAAAAACGCAGAGGCAAATCCCGCTGTCCCCGCGGTGACAATAGCAGTGAGTTGACCGCATCATGAAGCGACATCTCATGACCAACCTCCGCCAGATGCGCCTTTACGCCAGCGATGTAGACCTGCGTAATCGTCTCATGATAGCCTTGGGTGTCATCATTCACCCCGCCCACCGACTCATTATATCCGGAAATAATGCCGGGCAGTTCCCGCTTGATGTCGATATCAGGCCGGTTGCGGACAATCCACGTACACGCCGCCAGATGCGCCTCATGCGTCCATTCTTCACGCGGCAAGCTGCGCGCCAGCAGCCCTTCGCCGATATGGACGATAGACGCGTCGTTGTGGAACAAGCGGATTTCGAATGCGGACATTTCCGGGCTTTCTAATGTCGCCCGGAATGTCCGGGCCGGTTAAGCGGCTTTCGGCGCTGACTGCCTTACGCCTTCATCGACATGATCGGCAAATTGCGCGAAGTTATCAATGAATTGCTGCACCAGATTTTGCGCGGTCGCGTCATAGTCCGCCTTGTCTGCCCATGCCTCGCGTGGATCGAGGATGGCGCTGTCGACGCCCGGAACCGCAACAGGAAATTCGAAGCCAAAGTTCGGGTCCTTGCGGAATTCGGCATTGTTAAGGCTACCATCAAGTGCAGCATTTAGAAGCGCGCGGGTCGCCTTGATTGGCATCCGGCTGATGCCCGGCATAGTTGCCTTGCCGCCGGTCCAACCGGTATTGACCAGCCAGCACTGAACCGCACCTTTTGCGATCCGCTCCTTGAGCAGGTTGCCATAAACGCTTGGATGGCGTGGCATAAACGGCGCGCCGAAACAGGTCGAGAAAGTCGCTTCCGGCTCGGTTACGCCGATTTCGGTGCCCGCCACGCGTGCAGTGTAGCCCGACAGGAAGTGATACATTGCCTGCTCTGGCGTCAGCTTTGCAATCGGAGGCAGCACGCCATAAGCGTCGGCGGTGAGCATGATGATATTCTTCGGAACCGGCCCCATATTCTTTTCAGATGCATTCGGAATGAACTCGATGGGATAAGATCCGCGACTGTTTTCAGCCAAGCTGGCATCGTCGAAATCGAGCTCGCGGGTAACCGGGTTCATCACGACATTTTCTAGCACCGTGCCGAAACGCTTGGTGGTAGCGAAGATTTCGGGCTCGGCCTCTTCCGATAAGCGGATCATTTTGGCGTAGCATCCGCCCTCGAAGTTGAACACCGCAGTGTCCGACCAGCCATGCTCGTCATCGCCGATCAATGTGCGGCTTGCATCAGCGGAGAGCGTGGTTTTGCCGGTGCCCGACAGTCCGAAAAACACCGCAGTGTCGCCATTGGCGCCGATATTGGCCGAGCAATGCATCGGCATCACGCCCTTTGCAGGCAACAGATAATTCAGGATACCGAAAACCGACTTCTTCATTTCGCCGGCATAAGCCGTGCCGCCGATCAGGATCAGTTTCTCGGTAAAATTAACCGCGACGACGGTCTCACTGCGGCAACCGTGGCGCGCGGGATCGGCGCGGAAGCTTGGCAAATCGATGATCGTATATTCCGGCACGAAGCTCGCCAACTCGTCGTTGGTAGGACGAACCAGCAAAGTCCGAATGAACAGATTGTGCCAGGCCAACTCGTTGATGACACGCACATTAACGCGATGCTCGGGTTGCGATCCACCGAACAGGTCGGCGACATAGAGTTTCGCCTTGCCGTCCAAAGCCGCGAGAAAATCCGCCTTCAGCGCGGTAAAATGTGCCGGATCCATCGCAACGTTGGTCTTGCCCCACCAGATCGTGTTTTCGGTTTCGGCGTCGCGAACGATATATTTGTCCTTAGCCGACCGTCCGGTGTGCAAGCCGGTCTTGACCACCAAAGGTCCGTATTTCGCTAACATGCCCTCATTGTTCGCGAGTGCTGCTTCGACCAGAGGTGCAGTGCCCAGATTGGTGAACAAATCAGCCCCGGTTGAAATACCTTGCTGTTCGAGGGAAATATTGAGGGCAGTTGACATGAAATCGATCTCCGGTCCGGCGGGAAAACATATTATCGAATCTTGGGAATACGTATGCATTAGAACATGCTGGGCCGTTAGCGAAGAGTCATCGCGCCGTCAAACGCTATGGATTGAACCCGCGCCGCCGCACCACTATAGCCGGTCTATGAGTGCAACTATCGCCCTGGTCGACGACGACCGGAACATCCTGACCTCGGTATCGATCGCGATGCAGTCCGAAGGTTACGTCACCCGGCTATATCCGGATGGCGAGACGGCGTTAAAAGCATTGATCGAAAATCCAGCCGACCTTGGCATTTTCGATATTAAGATGCCACGCATGGACGGCCTCGAACTTCTTCGCCGCCTGCGCGAAAAGAGCGCGATGCCGGTTATTTTTCTGACGTCGAAGGACGAAGAGCTGGATGAAGCGCTCGGTCTTGCGATGGGTGCTGATGATTATATCACCAAACCTTTTTCGCAGCGGTTGTTGATAGCGAGAGTTAAGGCGATTTTGCGCAGGGCTACTTATGACAAGGCTCCGGTCAACGGCGAGGCGTCGGAAGAGCCCGAACCCATGATTCGCGGCAAGCTCGAAATGGACCCTGCCAGGCACCACGTGAAATGGGCTGGTAAAACGCTCACGCTCACGGTCACCGAGTTTATGATCCTTGAGGCTCTGGCAAACCGGCCGGGCGTTGTGCGTACCCGTGACCAGCTAATGGATGCTGCCTATCAGGATGACGTCTATGTCGATGACCGGACCATTGACAGTCATATTAAAAGATTGCGCCGCAAGTTCCGCGAAGTAGACCCAGATTTTTCAGCAATCGACACGCTCTATGGTGCCGGGTACCGTTTTGCAGACAGCTGAACCTGCCGGTCTGCAATTACGCTGGAGCCGTGGGTGGTCGCTGACGGCGCGGATACTTGCAGTCAACCTGTTCGTACTAGCGCTGCTCGGTGCGGGCTTGTTTTTTCTCGACAGTTACCGTGTGAGGCTGATTGCCGAACGCGAACTGGCCGCCCGGTCGCAAGCTGAATTGCTGGCGACTAGCCTGCCGTTAGTGGATGCAGATCGACGTGATGAATATATTGTAGCCTTCGGACGCCAGCTTCAATCGCGGATCCGGATTTATGACGATGATGGACGCAAGCTCATGGATAGCTTTGACATCGCCGCTCCTACCTATCAATTTCGCGATCCCACCAAGGAACCGTGGCGCAAGGTTGCGGCGCGCGCTATCGACCGCGTTGTGGACTTCATGGTGGGGGCCCGCGCGCTTTACCTTTTTGTTGAGCCTGAAAGAGATACCGCGTCGGCTTGGAAAGAAATTTCCGAAGCGAAGCCCGGTAAACCAGTTTCCAAGACACGATTTGCCCCGGATTTGACGCATGTCATCAGTGCAGCATCCAGTTCGCCAAATCGCGAGTTTTCGGTGCTGACTACTTCGAACGAGCGCGACATCCGGGTGTTTGTGCGAGCCGAGCGGTTCGACATTGCCATGTTTGTTCTACTGTCCTTGTTTGTCGGAATATTGCTGTCGGTTTTTCTGGCAAGAACCATCGTCAAGCCATTGCGCCATCTCGCCCGTGCTGCGGTCAAAGTACGCCTGGGGCGCGCACAAGAAGTCACGGTGCCGCGCCTGCCATCGAGGCGTGACGAAATCGGGATGCTCGCCCGCGCGTTATCCGACATGAGTATCGCGCTTCGCCAGAGGATCGACGCGACCGAAGCGTTTGCCGCCGACGTCGCCCATGAAATCAAAAACCCGCTGGCTTCACTACGCTCGGCGCTTGATGGGGCCGAAAGCGTCAAGGATCCGGCGCTTCGCGCGCAATTGATGGACGTCGCCAAAGCAGATGTGCAGCGTATGGACCGGTTGATCAGCGATATTTCGGACGCCAGCCGGGTCGACTCACAACTGGCAAAGGCGAAGTTCGAATCCATCGATCTTGGCGACATGATCGAACAATTGCTGCAAGCACGCGAAAGCCGTTCCGCCGATGGCGATGTCCGGATTGCCTTTGCCAGGCCGCGCAGAGGTATCGCAACGGTGATGGGTGAGGATGTCCGGTTAGAGCGCATGCTAACGAACCTTATCGATAATGCTGTTTCGTTTTCGCCGCCCGGCGCAGTCGTGGAGATTTCAGCGACACTCGCCGATGATGAGGTCATTGTCCGCATCAGCGACGAAGGACCAGGCGTCCCCGAACAAGATCGCGAGGCCATTTTCCGCCGCTTTCACAGCGAGCGCCCCGATGTCGAAGATTTTGGCCAGCATAGCGGTTTGGGCCTGGCAATCGCGCGCACCATCGTTGAGGGTCATCATGGTCGGATCGCGGTTCGGGACCGGGTCGATGGTAAAGGCGGCGCGTGCTTTGAAATCGCCTTGCCCTGCTCTGCCGCGTCGAGCCAATGAGTACAGTGATGCTTCATGCAACTGCGGTGGCGATTGACGGCAATGGTGTCCTGATTAGTGGGCCGTCGGGGTCGGGAAAATCGGACTTGGCGCTGCGCTTGATTGATCGCGGTGCAAAGTTGGTAAGCGATGACGCCGTCGCCGTTTTTATCGATCAGGATATGCCCGTTTTGTCCGCCGCTCCGAATATCGAAACGCTACTGGAAATTCGCGGTATTGGCATCCAAACGGTCCCATTTATCGTGTCGGCGCCGCTACGCCTCGTTGTCGAGTTGACTGAAAAGATTGACAGAATGCCGGCGCGACACACAGATTCTGTAATTGCGGGCTTTAATGTTCCTTCCACAAATCTTGCGCCATTTGAAACAAGCGCCGCGATCAAACTTGAATATGCTCTGCGTTCCGTCGTTGACGCAGACCGGTGGCCAATGGCACGGTCCGAAATCGCAACGCCTGAAAGTAACAAAATTTGACTCGTAAGACCTCCAGCAAGCGACAAACGATATTGCTGGTGACCGGACTGTCCGGCGCCGGTAAGTCAACCGTGCTCAAAACGCTCGAAGATTTAGGCTGGGAGGCTGTCGACAATTTTCCAATCCGCCTCGCCGGACCGTTGCTCGACATTCCGGGCGGCAGTGGCAGGTCTGGACCTTTGATTCCCCTCGCGCTTGGCTTCGACTCTCGCACACGTGGGTTCAAGGTAGAACAACTCATCAAACAGATAAAATCGCTTCAGAAAAATCCAGACCTCAACATTCTCACATTATTTCTGGACTGCGCCGGCACCGAAATCGAACGTCGCTATTCCGAAACGCGCAGGCGTCATCCGATGGCGCAAGACCGGCCAGCCATCGACGGAATTGCGCTTGAGCGAATGATGATGGAGCCGCTACGCCGCTGGGCAGAAACCGTCATTGATACCAGCAAATTATCCGCGCATGAACTGCAAACCGATATCCGCGAACGCTTCAGCAGTGAGACATCTACACATTCGACGATCAGCATTACCAGCTTTGGCTATTCACGCGGCGTCCCGTATAATGCCGATTTGGTTTTTGACTTACGCTTTTTGCGCAATCCGCACTGGGACAATATACTGCGCCCGTTGACCGGACTGGACCCTAAAGTTTCGGCTTATGTCGAAAGTGATGCAAAATATCCTGAAGCGATGGAAAAGATTAGGAGCCTCCTCTTGTTTCTTTTGCCGCTCTATGACGGGCAGGGAAAAGCCTATGTCAACATCGCCTTCGGCTGCACCGGCGGACGTCATCGGTCGGTGCATGTTGCCGAACAATTTGGAAAATGGTTACGCGAAGAAGGATTTTCCCCGACCATCGCCCATCGCGATTTGACGTCAAGACCGATTGACGCGCTTGAAGGGCCTGCTAACGGCGCGGACCAGCCTGCAATAAACGGGCGCACCAAAAAGCGGGGTAGCGAACTTATATGATCGGACTGATTTTGGTCACGCACGGCCGGCTGGCAGAGGAATTCCTCGTCGCGCTGGAACATGTGGTCGGCCCGCAACAACAGATAGCGACTATTTGCATCGGACCGCATGATGATATGGAAAGCCGCCGCAAAGAAATTGCCGCGGCGATCAAACAGGTCGAGACGGGATCAGGCACCATCATTTTGACCGACCTGTTCGGCGGAACGCCGTCAAACCTGTCGATTTCACTGCTCGACACAGGCAAGGTCGAAGTTATCGCCGGGGTAAACCTGCCGATGCTGATCCGCCTCGACAGTGCCCGGAAAAATCTGGGCGTGACTGATGCGGTTGCTGCTGCACGCGAAGCAGGCCGGAAATATATCAGCGTCGCCTCCGAAGTGCTGGAAGCGTCGAAATGACGCGCATCAGCCGACAGGTCACGATTGTGAACCAGAAAGGCCTTCACGCACGCGCCAGCGCCAAGTTTGTCACCTTTGTCAGCCGCCTTCCCGAAGGGTTGAAAGTCGAAGTTGAAAAGGACGGGCATCTTGTCACTGGAACATCGATCATGGGCTTGATGATGCTTGGCGCAGCCAAAGGCAGCGAAATCACGGTGCATGTCGAAGGCGAGCAAGCCGATATGGCTTTGGAGAAGCTTGTCGGTCTAGTGGTCGACGGTTTCGGCGAAGACTGATGCGCCGGGAAATCACCGGTTTTTCCAATCCACTGTTGAAAGAAGTCCGCAGCCTACGCGAAAAGAAACTGCGCAAGCGCGCGGGCCTGTTTCTCGCTGAGGGCTTGCGGATCATGACCGAGGCACGCGAAGCCGGTTTCCTGCCTGAAATGCTGTTCCGGGTAAAAGACCGTGAAGTGCATGCGCTTGAAATTGCTCTGGAGAGTGACGTCCTTGCAGCAGGTGGCGACGTGATCGAAACCAGCGCGGAAATCATGGCTAAGCTCTCGGGGAAAGACAACGCGCAAGCCGTGGTTGGCGTCTATCGCGATCACGGTACTGAACTTGATGCTATCCAGCGAGAAAGCGCCCCGATCTGGCTGGTGGCACAGGCGATGCGCGACCCAGGCAATCTGGGCACGATGCTGCGTACTGGCGATGCCGTTGGCGCAGGCGGCCTGATCCTGCTTGATGATTGCACTGACCCTTTTTCGGTTGAGGCGGTTCGAGCCAGCATGGGGGCAATTTTTACACAGAAGGTCGTTCAATGCCGCTGGGAAGAGTTCGTGGCATGGCTGCGCACCGGTCCTGGTCAGTTGGTTGGAACCAGTTTGCAGACGGAAACGGATTATCAATCCGCCAAATTTACTTCACCCTGCTTCGTTCTGACGGGCAACGAAGCGCAAGGGTTACCGGAAGAATATGAGGCACAATGCGATCTGCTGGTCAAAATGCCGATGCGCGGCAAAGCCGACAGCTTGAACGCCGCTGTCGCGACTGCGGTTATGGCTTACGAGGTGCTAAACCAGTTTCGAAGAAACTAGTTTAGCGCTATAATTTTGACGCGTACGGTAGGAGTTGGCCACATGCGCAAGATCATAACATTAGGAATTACGAACGTTCTTCTGTTGACTGGATGTCAAACTACCACGCCAACCGCTCCCGAACCCGATCTTTATTTTACTGCGCGCGGCAATGAACCCGGCTGGATCGTTCGCTTTGATGCCAAGAAGATCGCATTTGAAGGCGATTATGGCGAGACGAAAATTACCGTGCCGAAGCCGCAAGGCCGTCCTTCGTTCAACGGCATGCGTTATATCACTGACCAGCTGACCGTCGACGTTACTCACGCGAGCTGCGCTGATGTTATGTCGGGACAGCGTTATGCCGAAACCGTGACGGTGCTTGCGAGCGGTAAGGAATACAGGGGTTGCGGCGGCCGACAATTACCACCGGAGTCGCTCAATGACACTGATTGGACAGTCGTCATGACCGAACAGATGCCGATTGTGCCAAATGTGCCAAATGTGCCTACTTCACTTCGTTTTACAGGCGGACGAGTGAGCGGTAACGCTGGCTGCAACAATTTTACAGGCAGCTATACGGTCAAAGGTGGCACCATCAATTTTGGTCCAATTGCTGCGACAAAAATGGCATGTGGCCAAAAAGAGATGATGCAGGAAGCAAAGCTGCTTTCTGTGCTCAAAAGCAAAGTCAGTATGCGCTACACCGTAAACGGCGACCTCATCCTGACCAACGAAAGCGGACAGCGAGCAACGTTCAGGCGGGTGATCTAGGCAGCATCCTCGTCGCGTTGACCATCAAGCATCGGCGCTTCCATCGATTCCCCATATCGCGGTAGGGCTTCAACAACAGGCACATCTTCCAGTTCCCGCGAACCGGTTTCGACATTGAGCGCAGCGAATTTCCTACCCGTCGAAACCACGTTTCGTTCGAAGCTGCCGACGAACTTATTGTAATTATTAACTGCCGACGACAGCCCGCTGCCGACTGATTTTAGATGCTGCGCAGCGACAGCTATCCGGTCATACATTTCCTTGCCCAATTGGCCGATTTGTTTTGCTTCGCGCGCCAGTCCTTCCTGCCGCCATACGCTCGCGACAGTACGGGCAATCGCTACCAGATTGGTCGGCGTCGCCAACAAAACCCGCTTTTCAAATGCGAAATCCCACAAGTCGGGCTGATGCTCTAATGCCGCCGCAAGGAAATGCTCGCCGGGCACAAACATAATCACATAATCAGGCGCTTCTTCGAATTGGTCCCAATAAGCCTTGCGCGACAATCCATCGATATGCGCGCGCATCGATGCTGTATGCCGTGCCATTGCCGCATCCCGCGGTAAATCGTCATCGGCATTAAACGCATCCTGATAATCATTTAGCGACACCTTGGCGTCGATCACCAGGCTGCGTCCGCCGGGGACTTTGAGGATCGCGTCCGGGCGCAGTCGTCCGTCTTCGGTCGAAACACTGGCTTCGGTGACAAAATCAACGTGCTCGGACAGGCCACAACTTTCGAGCACATTTTTAAGCTGCTGTTCGCCCCACCGACCGCGTGCTTTCGGCGCGTTACGCAGACTGTTCACCAGGCGCGCCGCCTCTTCTCTAACCTGCTGCTGCCCTGCTTTCATTTCGCCGATCAGTCCTTGCAAGTTACCATAGGCTTCGACACGTTCCTTCTCGATCTTTCCAACCTGATCCTCATACGCTTTCAGACGTTCGCCAACCGGCGCGAGTAAATGCTTCAAGCGCTCCTCATTCTTTTCGCCTGCCTGATGGAAACGCTCGTCGGCACGCTGCAAAAAAGCGGCCTGCGCTTCGCCCAGCAGCTTTTGTCCGATCTCGCCAAACTGCGCTGACAGTAGTTCCTTGGCTTCACCAAGCGCCGCCTTCTGTTCCTCGAACGACCTTTCGCGTTCATCGAGCGACGTTTCGACTTGCGCGAGTTTTAACCGGGCCTCATCGCGCTCCGCCGTTACACCATTTAGCGAAAGCCGAAGGCTGGAAACAGTTTCCGCGCCAGCCGCGACATTTTTTTCACCAAGAAACCAACCAACGGCCAGCCCGAGCAAAAGTGCGACAACGACGGCAATGACGACTATTAGCGGTTCCACCGCTTTTCTCCCGATTCAGAACGAATATAGAACATAGCCCATGGCGGGCTGACGTCAAGGCGCTTGCACAACCTCACGCCGCGCGTGCTTGACTTTTGCATAGGCGATCATGCTAAGTGGCAAAAGCCCGGCATAAACCACGCTTGCGGCGATCAATGCGACCCAGGGCGCGGCAATCAGCACCGCACCGAACAAGCCAAAGCCAGCCAATGCGATAAAACGGAAACTCGGCCTAACTTTAATCGATGACCAGCTGAAGGTCGCGACGTTGGAAATCATTAGCACCGCGACGATCAACAGCCATGGTGCGACGATCCGGTAATCGCGCATCCAATCAGCGCCGGTTTCAAACCATATCAGCATCGGCAGCAAAGCAAGCCCTGCCCCCGGCGGCGATGGCACGCCCGTATTAAAACCGGCCGATTTATGCGGTTGATGTTCGGTGTCGATCTGCGCATTGAAGCGCGCCAGACGAAGCGCGGCGCAGAGTACGAAAAATACCGATATCGTCCAGCCGAAACGTGGCATGTCCTGCATCACCCAAATGTAGATGACCAGCGCCGGTGTCGCACCAAAGGCGATAACGTCTGACAGCGAGTCAAGCTCGGCACCAAAGCGGCTCTCGCCCTTTAACAGCCGAGCGATCCGGCCATCGAGCGCATCGAGCACGCCAGCTACCACAATGGCGGCAACCGCGTTTTCCCATTTGCCCTGAAGAGCGAACCATGCACCCGATAGCCCAGTGCATAATGCAAGCGCCGTCACCGCATTGGGTGCCAGCGCGCGCAAAGAAATTCCGGGTCGGGAGCTGGGCTGTTCCACTATTGCAGACTCATCAGTGCGCAATGGCGATCAGATCTTGGTCAACGCCCAACTCGGCGATGACCGTCTCACCTGCTACGCACCGCTGGCCCTTGATAACCTGCGACGACGTACCTTGCGGCAAATACACATCGACGCGGCTGCCGAAGCGAATGAGGCCTATGCGCTGGCCATTGGCGACACTGTCGCCTTCTTTAACGAAAGCAACGATGCGGCGCGCCACCAGCCCGGCGATCTGCGTAAAACCAATTCGCACACCGTCAGAGCGTTCGACAAGGAAATGCTGCCGCTCATTTTCTTCGCTGGCCTTATCCAGGTCAGCGTTCAGAAACTTTCCGGCGATATACACGACGCGTTTGATCGTGCCGCGAATAGGCGTGCGATTTATATGCACATCGAACACGCTCATAAAAATGGAAACGCGCGTCAGCGGCTGGTCACCCAGACCATCGGGTCCACGCAATTCGGTAGGCGGCGGCACTTTTTCGATCAGCGTCACAAGACCGTCGGCAGGGGCCACCACAAACCGGTCATCGGTCGGCGTTGCACGCGCTGGGTCGCGGAAAAACGCGAGTGTCCATGCCGTAACCGCCAGCATCGGCCATGCCAGCGTCTCCCACGCCATAAACGCGAAGAAGATGGTTATCCCGCCCGCAATCAGGCCAAATTTTCGGCCTTCAGGATGAATAGGAGGAAACGACCATTTTGCGACCCCGGTTCCCCGGTTTGTGAGTTCTTGTCTGCTCATCCTGCCTAACTAGGCGGTGAAGCGAGATGTTACAACCGATAGATGGCCTTTTTGGCGCTATCGGCGAAGGTTGAACATATGACAGACTTTGCTATGGCTCGCCGCAACAAACCCTACTCCCTATTGGAAAGCGCTTCCTGACATGGCTAAAATCAAGGTGAAGAATCCCGTCGTCGAGCTTGATGGCGACGAAATGACCCGCATCATTTGGGAATGGATTCGTGAGCGGCTTATTCTGCCGTATCTTGATATCGACCTGAAATATTACGACCTTGGCATGGAATATCGCGACCAGACCGACGACCGCGTTACGGTCGAATCGGCCAATGCGATCCGCGAACATGGCGTCGGCGTAAAATGCGCGACCATCACCCCGGATGAAGCGCGGGTCGAAGAATTTGGCCTGAAGAAAATGTGGAAATCGCCCAATGGCACCATCCGCAACATCCTCGGCGGCGTGGTTTTCCGCGAGCCAATCGTTATCCAGAACGTGCCGCGCCTGATCCCGGGCTGGACCGATCCGATCGTTATTGGACGCCATGCATTTGGCGATCAGTATCGCGCCACCGATTTTCTTGTCCCAGGCCCTGGTACGCTGCGCCTCGTATGGAATGGCGATAATGGTCAAGTAATCGACGAAGAGGTGTTCCGCTATCCTTCACCGGGTGTTGCGCTCGCAATGTACAATCTCGACGACTCCATACGTGATTTTGCGCGCGCCTCATTAAACTACGGCGTTACCCGCGAATGGCCGGTCTATCTGTCTACCAAGAACACGATCCTTAAATATTACGATGGCCGCTTCAAAGACTTGTTCCAAGAAGTTTTTGAAACCGAATTTGAAGCCAAGTTCAAGGAACTTGGCATCGTCTACGAACATCGCCTGATCGACGACATGGTCGCATCGGCGCTCAAATGGTCGGGCAAGTTCATCTGGGCTTGCAAGAATTACGATGGCGATGTGCAATCGGACCAAGTTGCGCAAGGCTTCGGCTCATTGGGCTTGATGACCTCGATCCTGATGACGCCAGATGGCAAAACCGTCGAAGCAGAAGCTGCGCATGGCACTGTCACCCGCCACTTCCGCCAGCATCAGCAGGGTAAAGCCACATCGACCAATCCGATTGCATCGATCTTTGCATGGACCGGGGGCCTCAAATTCCGTGGGAAATTCGATGAGACGCCCGACGTTACGCGCTTTGCCGAAACGCTTGAAGAAGTCTGCATCCAGACTGTTGAAGATGGTCATATGACCAAAGATCTTGCGATTCTCATCGGCCCCGATCAGGCGTGGATGACCACAGAGCAGTTTTTCGAGCAGGTCCGGGTCAATCTTGAAACCAAAATGGGCAGCTGGCAGTAAATTCTGCGGCTACAATCCAAATATGAGCGCGGACAGCAATGTCCGCGCTTTTTTTGTGCCTGCCCTTCCCTTTGTATCTCGCATGTGCGTAATAAAGCCTCATGGCAGCCGAACTCCAAACCGATGGTATAAGCGACATTGTCGTCATTCTGGGCGCGGCGGGTATCGTTATTCCGGCATTTGCGCGCTTCCGTATTACGCCCATCATCGGGTTCATCTTAGTCGGAATACTTGTTGGTCCAATGGGTCTGGGAAGGCTGGTCGGACAATATCCCTGGCTTGAATGGTTTTCGATCACCGACGCGGAGAATATTCGTCCAATCGGCGAATATGGGATTATATTGCTGCTCTTTTCTATCGGGCTGGAGCTTTCGTTTCGCAGACTCTGGACCATGCGGCGACTTGTGTTCGGAGTAGGCGCAGCACAGCTGTTCGGTGCGGGGCTCATCATCGCGGCTGGCCTTTTGCTGTTCGGATATGGCGCCACAGCTGCATTGGGGATCGGCATAGCTCTCGCTTTGTCGTCAACGGCACTGGTTTTACCAATATCGGGGACGCAATCAGCGGTCGGCAAATCCGCGCTCGCAATGTTACTGTTCGAGGATCTGGCAATTGTCCCCATCATTTTTGTGCTCGGCGCCCTGGCCCCGCAAGCCGGTGCAGATTCTTGGGAAGGCTTGATAACAGCACTTTGGCAAGGGACATTGGTCATTGTAGGGATGCTGGTGCTTGGACGCTTTTTGCTCCCGCGCTTGTTTGGCCAGGCAGCGCGGACAAAGAGTCCGGAATTGTTCGTTTCGGTGAGCCTTCTTGTCGTGATAGTCGCTAGCTTGGCGACTGGTGCGGTTGGGCTCTCGCCAATAGTGGGCGCGATGATCGCAGGCCTTTTGATCGCCGAAACTGACTATCGTAACGAAGTTGAGGTCATGACAGCGCCTTTCAAAGGCCTCGCACTGGGGGTGTTCCTGATCAGCGTGGGAATGCAAATCGACCTTGGTTTTGTTGCGGATAACTGGCCCGCACTGGTCGGCGCTGTAGCGGCAGTTGTCATGATCAAAGCAACCGTCACCGCTGGTCTTTTGAAATTAAACGGCGCGCGGACCGGGACAGCGACGGAAACAGGAGTCCTGATGGGCAGCCCTTCGGAAACCACGCTTATCGTGCTAGGCGCGGCGGGCGCAGCGCAGATTATCGACAGTGCAACTATCAATTTCTGGCAGGTCGCCACCGCAATTGGTCTGACGATAACCCCCATATTGGCGCGGGTCGGCCATGATATGGCGCGACGACTGGAATTGCGCGAGAGCGACGACGAGGTGCTTGAGCAGGATCTGAATACCGAACCCCGCACGGTGGTTATTGGATTTGGCCGGGTCGGAAAACTGGTTGTCGACATGCTAAAAACCCACGACCAACCATATGTCGCGGTCGAATCGAGCATCGATGCCGTCGCTTCGGCGCGGCGGCAGGGATATAAAGTTATTTTCGGCGATATTTCGCGACCGGAAACGCTCGATAAACTGAGCCTCGGGCATGCGAAGGCTCTCATCCTGACTATGGATCAGCCAGTGTTGGCGGAACGTATCGTAAAGAGGGTGCGTGCATGGTTGCCCGACATCACGATCGTTGCGCGCGCTCGTGATGCGGAACATGCGGCGCGCTTGTATCAGGTCGGCGCAAGCGATGCGGTTCCGGAGACTCTTGAAAGTTCGCTTCAGCTTTCGGAAGCAGTACTAGTCGACTTGGGCGTTCCCATGGGGCCAGTCATCGCATCGATCCATGAAAAGCGCGACGAGTTCCGGCGCCAGATCAAGGAAGCGGGAGGTCTAGATCAAGCCCCAAAATTGAAGCTAACCAGCTAACCCGCTAATACGGCCTTAATCGCATCCAGTGCGGCCTGCGCCTGATCGGCACCTGCAGGTCCGCCGCCTTGCGCCATATCGGGCCGGCCGCCACCGCCCTGCCCGCCCATCGCGGCGGTTGCCGCGCGGACCAGATCGGGTGCGGTGATTTTGCCATGCAACTCTGGCGAGACGGCCACCACAATGGTATTGCTGGTCTCGTTCGCAGCAACAATTGCGACGATACCAGTGCCGACTTCCTTCATTTGCTCATCGGCCAAGCCGCGTAACGCCTTGGGTTCGATGCCGGAAATGACCTGACCCATGAAATTAACGCCGCCGATTTCCTCAGCCTCAGCCTTTGGACCGCCGCCGCCCGAAAGCGCCAGCGCGGTTTTTGCGTCGGCCAGTTCCTTTTCGAGCCTTTTGCGTTCGGCGAGCAATGTTTCGACGCGGCCAGCCACTTCATCAGGTGCGGTTTTCAGCATGGAAGCAATGTCTTTCAACTGCGCCTCGCGACCTGCCAACCACAAGCGGGCAGCTTCACCCGTCAATGCTTCAATGCGGCGGATCCCGCTGGCAACCGCGCCTTCGGAAACTATAGTAAACAATGCGATGTCACCCAGCGCGTTGACATGGGTACCGCCGCACAGCTCGACAGAATAATGTGCGCCTTCGGTATTGCCCATCGAAAGAACGCGAACCTCATCGCCATATTTCTCGCCGAACAGGGCAAGCGCACCGGCGGCTACCGCGTCATCGGGTGTCATCAGCCGCGTCGTTACCGCGGCGTTATGGCGAATTTGCGCGTTCACTTCGGCCTCGACGATGGCGATATCTTCAGGTGTCATCGCCTGATTGTGCGAGAAGTCGAAACGTAACCGTTCGGACGCGACCATGCTGCCTTTTTGGGTAACATGCCCGCCAAGCCGGTGGCGTAGCGCGGCGTGCAGCAGATGCGTCGCGCTATGGTTGGCGCGCAATGCGTCGCGGCGCTGGGTGTCGATCTTTAAGGCAACGACATCACCGACCTTGATTTCACCGTGTTCGATCGTGACCTGATGCGCGTGCAACCGGCCAAGAGGCTTCGCTGTATCGGTCACCTGGCCGCGCAGGTTTGCGCTGGTGATGACTCCTGCATCGCCCATCTGGCCACCACTCTCGCCATAAAAGGGTGTCTGGTTGGTGATCACAGTCACTGTGTCGGCAGCTACTGCCGATTGAACTTCAATGCCGTCGTTGACCAATGCGACAACCTGGCCTTCGCCTTCGCTGGCGGTATAACCTGTGAACTCGGTCGAGCCTACGCGCTCGGCAATATCGAACCAGACATCGTCCGATGCCTTAGCTCCTGAACCCTTCCACGCGGCGCGGGCCATCGCCTTTTGGCCTTCCATTGCGGCTGCAAAACCGGCTTGATCGATGCCAAAGCCTTGCGCGCGCAATGCATCCTCGGTCAGGTCATAGGGAAAGCCAAATGTGTCATAAAGTTTGAACGCAGTTTCACCGGCGAGGGTGTCGCCTGCTTTCATGCCAGCGGTGGCCTCGTCGAGCAGCTTGATTCCCTTATCCAGCGTCCGGCGAAACTGGGTTTCTTCTTGCAGCAGGGTCGCTTCGATAGCTGGCTGTGCGCGGAGCAGTTCAGGATAGGCAGCACCCATTTCAGCGGCGAGACTTCCGACCAGACGGTGCATCAACGGCTCCTTCGCACCAAGGATATGCGCATGCCGCATCGCACGGCGCATAATCCGGCGTAGCACATAGCCGCGACCTTCATTGGATGGCATGACGCCATCGGCCAGCAAGAAGCTGGTCGACCGCAAATGGTCGGCGATCACGCGGTGGCTGGCTTTTTGTTCGCCTTCCGCCTTGGTGCCCGTCAGCGCCTCAGACGCCTCGATCAGCGCCTTGAAGGTGTCGGTGTCGTAATTGTCTGGTACGCCCTGCAAAACCGCGGCAATCCGCTCCAGCCCCATGCCGGTGTCGATGCTAGGCTTGGGCAATGGCACATCGGTGCCGTCCTCCTGCCGCTCGAACTGCATGAAGACGAGGTTCCAGATTTCCACAAAACGGTCGCCATCTTCGTCGGCGCTGCCCGGAGGGCCACCGAAAATATGGTCGCCATGATCGTAAAATATTTCGCTGCATGGACCGCAAGGGCCAGTATCGCCCATCGACCAGAAGTTATCGTTCGTTGCGATGCGGATGATGCGTTCTTCGGGCAGACCAGCAATCTTGCGCCACAAATCGAACGCCTCGTCGTCGGTATGATAGACGGTCGCTGTCAACCGGTTAGGGTCGAGCCCCCAGGTCTTGGTGAGCAACGTCCACGCATGGGTGATTGCCTCATCCTTGAAATAGTCGCCGAAAGAGAAATTTCCGAGCATTTCGAAGAAAGTGTGATGCCGCGCCGTGTAACCGACATTATCGAGGTCATTATGCTTACCGCCTGCCCGTACGCATTTTTGGCTCGATGCAGCGCGAGGCGTTTCGCGGCTCTCAAGACCGGTAAAGACATTCTTGAACGGCACCATACCGGCATTAACGAACATTAATGTCGGGTCATTATACGGTACCAATGGCGCGGACTGCACCACGTCGTGGTCGGCATCCCCGAAATAGTCGAGAAAGCCGCGGCGAATATCATTTGTCGAATTCATAATGCCAGCGACTTAGGATAGCACACCGCCCTCGGCAAGCGGGATATGTTGATGACGTTGAATGAGGCAATCCCTAAATTGATGTGCAAAACGGCCGGGCTAGTCCCTTTTGCTCAACGCAGTGTCACGACATCAACCAATTGACAGGCTAATGTCGGCTGTTAGGCTAACAATACTGACGATTCAGCTATTTAGAGGGGTCGTTTCGTGATAAAATTGAAGAACATGTACATGTTGTGCGCAGCGAATATATTTGTACTTGCCTCAACAGCATCGGCACAGACAGAACCAGTGGCAACTGCCGCCGGACAGGCATCGGAAATGTTGATTTTGAATGCCGGAGTGCCGATTACTCTGGTTGTCACGCAAGAAGTGAATAGCAGTACGCATAAAGAGGGCGACATTTTCAAACTTACTGTGATGAACGATGTTTCGACTGGTCAAACCGTAGTTATTCCCAAGGGCACACCCGCGACTGGCGAGATTACGTGGCGAACGGGTAAAGGTGCGTTCGGCAAATAGGGCAGTAGCCCACGAGCCTGTTATTCCCGAATGTTAGGCATAGGCATATGGCCCGCCCTTTTCGAGCGCCGCCTGATAAGCCGGTCGCGCATGGATGGCGGCAACATAGGCGGTAAGTTTTGGTTTGTCGGCGGCGTAGCCCATTTTGACCGCGGCCTCAGCGGGGAAGCTGAGCATGATATCGGCTCCTGTCAGGCCATCGCCGACAAAATAGCCCGAATCAAGCAGGCGATCTTCCATGAATTGAAAATGACTATTGAGCTGCTGCTCAATACGCGGACGTAGAGGAGCGCCGCCTTCGCCGAGGCGGCTGGTGTAAAGATTCAACAAAATCGGCGTCATCGCCGACCCTTCGGCAAAGTGCAGCCATTCGAGATAGCGGATATGGTCATCGCTGCCACGCGCGGGAACGAGATGGGCCCCGCCATGGCACTCGCAGATATATTCGACGATAGCGGCAGACTCATAGATGATTTTGCCTTCGTCCTCGATCACCGGCGACTTGCCGAGCGGATGAATGGCAAGCAATTCGGGTGGTGCAAGATTGGTGACGGCGTCGCGCTGATGGTGGCGGATTTCATATGGCACGCCGATTTCTTCCAGCAACCAGAGGATTCGTTGCGAGCGGCTGTTGTTGAGATGGTGGACGATAAGGGTCATGGCTTTTCCTGATTGTTCATGTGGATGAGTGCGGCGAGTTCGCGGACCAGTTTGGCGGCCAAGATAGCGGAGACACCATTCACGTCGCGCGCGGGGTTGAGTTCGACAATGTCGGCGCCGACGATCCGAGCATCTTGTTTGGCAAGGCAAGCAAGCACTTCGCGAACAGTCAGGCCGCCGGGTTCGGGATGCGCGACGCCGGGGGCTTCGGATGGATCGATGCCATCGAGATCGATGCTGATGTAGAGCGGGCCTTCGAGCACGGGAATATGTGTGGGCGTGAAATTTGCCATAGGCAAAATCTCAACGCCATAATGTTCCGCCTGCTCGCGGCAGTGGCGGTTGAGCGTGCGGATACCGATTTGAACGAGCCGCTTGGCATGGCCCGCCTCCATGATCCGTGCGAAGGGTGAGGCATGGCTGCGCGGATTGCCTTCGAAATCGGCATAGAGATCGGGATGTGCATCGAAATGGAGGATGCTGAACGGCCCATGCTTCGCGGCAATGGCTGCCACCAGCGGGTAGGTAACGGCATGATCGCCGCCGAGCGATATTGGAACTGCACCTGAGCCCATTGCAAGTTGGATCGCAGCGGTGATGTGTATGTCGTCCGCAGCGCAATCTATATCGGATAAGGGCAAATCGCCTTTGTCGACCAAGTCGATATCGACGCCTATTTCCAACCCCGCTTCGGTGGAAAGATTGCCGCGATCGCTCCACAGCGCCTCGCGGATTGCGGCAGGCCCCAACGCAGCGCCGCGCTCGAACGAACTATTCTGGTCGGTCGGCAGGCCGATGAGGTGAATGGCAGGTTGCACAACGGCAATTGGCCCTTTGAAGTCCGACATGTCAAGCACTGCAAATCGCACGGAATGCTGTCGAAGGTGACTCTCTGCTTAGCGCTTTTTCAGCCTAAATAAGTGACCCGCCCCGGGGTGGACCAGGGCGGGTCGGAAGCAACGGTCTCAGGCAGGGACCGCGCTTTTAACCTCTTGGGGAAGAGGAAACTTACATATCGTCGTCGGCCTCGATACCGGTCATCAGCACTTCGGCGACTTCCTCGGTCTTGCCGCGAATGGCGGCCTCGAGCCTTGCTGCGACTTCGGGATTTTCGTTCAGATAATTTTTGGAATTTTCACGGCCCTGCCCGATGCGGATCGAATCGTAACTGAACCAGCTACCCGATTTTTCGACAATGCCTGCCTTCACACCCAGATCGAGCAATTCGCCGGTTTTTGAGATGCCTTCGCCATACATGATGTCAAATTCGACCTGTTTGAACGGCGGCGCGACCTTGTTCTTGACGACTTTAACGCGCGTAGTGTTGCCTACAATTTCCTCGCCCTGCTTGATCTGGCCGGTGCGGCGGATGTCGAGGCGGACCGAGGCGTAGAATTTAAGCGCGTTACCGCCGGTCGTGGTTTCAGGTGAACCGTACATCACGCCGATTTTCATGCGAATCTGGTTGATGAAGATCACCATGCAGTTCGAACGACTGATCGATCCGGTTATCTTGCGCAGCGCCTGGCTCATCAAACGCGCTTGCAGGCCGACATGGCTGTCGCCCATCTCGCCCTCGATTTCTGCGCGCGGTACCAAAGCCGCCACCGAGTCGATAACAACGATATCGACGGCGTTCGAGCGCACCAGCGTATCGGCGATTTCAAGCGCCTGCTCCCCGGTATCGGGCTGCGATACGATCAGGTTATCGATATCGACGCCCAATTTCTTGGCATAGCCGGGGTCAAGCGCATGTTCGGCATCGATAAACGCCGCAGTTCCGCCAGCCTTTTGCGCTTCGGCAATCGCATGCAGGGTCAAAGTCGTCTTGCCCGAGCTTTCCGGACCGTAAATTTCAATCACGCGGCCCTTGGGCAATCCACCAATACCCAATGCGATATCGAGGCCCAGCGAGCCGGTCGAAACCGCATCGATGGTAATCGCCTCACGGCTACCCAGCTTCATTGCGCTGCCCTTGCCAAAGGCGCGATCGATTTGCGCCAATGCTGCGTCGAGCGCCTTTTGGCGGTCTGCGTTATTCATATTCTTTGCCTGATTCCCATCGATGATCTTGAGACTTGCTGCCATTTGTCCACTCCTTAGCTTCAATGCCTATTCCGGAACATCACCGGAACAAATAGGCATGTATTGCATATGTTCTTAAAGAACAAGAGCGGAACATAATATTATTTCCTATATTTTTCAATATATAATCAAATTAGTCTTCACGGGCAAGCGCATCATGCACCGCCTCGGCAATTTGCTGCACCGAAAATGGCTTGGGCAGGAACGATACATTGTCGAGGCTGATCGTCTCGCGCAGTTGCTCCTCGGCATAGCCTGACATGAACAGCAGACGAATATCCCCAAACTGCCCGCGCAGATTGCGCGCCATTGTCGGTCCGTCCATATTGGGCATCACGACATCGGACACGACCAGATCGTATCGCTTGCCGTCGGCGAATAGCGCCAGCGCCTCTTCGCCGTCGCATGCGGTTTCAACGACATAGCCCTGCCGCACCAACGCGCGTTCGGCAACCGCGCGGACCATGTCTTCGTCCTCGACCACCAATATACGCCCGCTGCCCCACAGATCCTTCGGCTTGTAGAATTCGCGTTTGGCGGGCTCCGCAGGTGCTTCGCCGACATGGACCGGCAGATAGATGTCGAACCGCGTCCCCTGCCCCAGCTCCGATTCGGCAAAGATAAACCCGCCCGACTGTTTGACGATGCCGTAGACGGTCGAAAGCCCCAGACCCGTGCCCTTGCCGACCTCTTTGGTGGTAAAAAACGGCTCGAATATCTTGGTGAGATTTTCTTTCGAGATGCCAACACCGCTGTCCTCGACCGACAACAGCACATAATCGCCGATGGGCAGGATATCGCTGCCCATCGCGCGCACTTCATCCTGCGTGACCTTTTTGGTGCTGATATGCACCACGCCCCCCTTGGGCATCGCATCGCGGGCATTGACGCCCAGATTAATGATCACCTGCTCCAATTGCCCCGGGTCGGCCCGGATCGCCCCCATCGCTCGGCCATGATGCAGTTCGAGCCGAACGGTTTCGCCAAGCAGGCGTTTTAACAGGCTCGAGACGTCGGCAACTACATCGGCCAACTGCAAAACCTGAGGGCGGAGCGTTTGCTGCCGCGAAAAGGCTAGCAATTGCCGCGTCAGGCTGGCGGCGCGGTTCGAGTTGTTCTTGATCTGCTGAATATCGTCATAATCGCCGTCGCCTGGCTGATGCCGCAACAGCATGAGGTCGCAATAGCCGATGATTGCGGTCAGGATGTTGTTGAAATCATGCGCAACGCCGCCCGCCAACTGGCCGATCGATTCCATCTTGGTCTGTTGTGCGACCTGCCGCTTCAGCTTGATTTCCTCGATATTGTCCTTGAGACCCAGCAGCACTGCCGCTTCGCCTAGGCCGCGAACGCCGGCAATCGACAGCGCGATCACTTCGTCAGGCCGCTCCTTCAAGCGCACCGCGATATCGCCCGAGCTTGCCGAACCGCTGCCATAGCGGCGGATGCTTTCGAGCACCGCTGCCTTGTCTTCGGCAATTACCAGATCGCCGGGATAAGGCGGCAATTGTTCAGACGGAATATCGATAACGCGCGCAAATGAATCATTTGCAAATAGAAACCGCCCATCGCGATCTACCAGCGCCAACCCGAGCGGCAATGTCGACAGCAATTGTTCGACATGCGCCAAAGCAAGCCCGCGTTCGACCTTTGCGCCTTCCTCATCCACCGCGAGCAGCAGCGATGCGCCTCCCGCTTCATCATCGGACAACGGCACGTGCAGCAGCCTGATCGGCAGTCCCCGCCGCCCTTCGCGCTCGAAGAAGACACTGCCTTTCTCGTCCATACGCATGTAGCTGGCGAATTCGCGTCCGGTAATCGGTTCGTTGTCGTTGCCCGTCGCGCGCAGCGCATAAGCAGCATTGGAGGCGCGAATCCGTCCGTCGGGACCAATCGAAACGGCCATGACGCCACTGTTCGCCATTGCGCGTCCGATCCGTCCCGTTATCAACTCGATCGCCCTGCTTTCGATATCGAGCCGTTCAAGCGGTGCCAGCCGCCACAACAGATATTCGTCTGCGGTACCTGCCCGTGCAACCTTGACGCTGAACTGGCGGTCGTCCTTGACGATGGCATCGATCTGCGCACTGCCGTCACGCCACGCAGCGCGGCCTGCTGCTATCAGCATTTCACGGCTGGCGTTATCGACGCCGAGATCGGGCGGAGCCTTTAACCCTGCGAACGCCTTGGTAAAATGATCGTTGGCGCACACCAGGCGCCCTGCACGGTCGCTGATCGCGATGGCGGCATTGCTCAATTGCGCGGCGGCATGCGTGATCGACCAGTCGGGCGGAAGCGTAGTTTCGGGCAATTCTGCTGGCCGGGTTCGCCTTACATAATCGACCAGCCCCCACGCGCCAACCATAGCGCCAGCGAAGCTGCCGACCAGCATCACGTTCTTTGTCGCTAGCCATAATATGCCAAGCGAGGCGAGCGTCGCTACCGCCAGCAACAAAATGTGCTGGCGGTTTGCTTGCGCGGCTTCCTCGCCATCACTCCCGAAAATCTGCAATTGCTTGGGGGTGACGGGGTTCAAAGCATATCCTTACCAGATGCGGACGCGATCCTCGGACTTGAGGTACAGCTTTCCGTTAGGTTTCGGCTGGAACGCATCGTACCATTTGTCAAGATTGCGAACGACCCAGACGCGCTGTGCCGAGGGGCTGTGCGGGTCGGTTATCAACCGCTGACGCAGATTGGCCTCGCGATAATTACGCCGCCACACTTGCGCCCACCCGAGGAAAAAGCGCTGATCGCCGGTCATGCCATCGATTACCGGCGCTTCCTTGCCCCCGAGCGAGGCTTTGTAGGCGTCGTAAGCTATGGTCAGGCCCGCCAGATCGCCGATATTTTCGCCCAACGTGAATTCGCCCTTCACATTCGCGTCAGGAAAAATCTTGTAAGCGTCATATTGCGCGATCAGCTGCTTGCCCGCCGCTTCGAACGCCTTGACGTCGCTTTCGGTCCACCAATCGGACAATTTGCCGGTCTGGTCATATTTTGCACCCTGATCGTCGAAATGATGGCTGACTTCATGGCCGATAACTGCGCCAATTCCGCCATAGTTTATCGCTGGGTCGGCTTTCGGATCAAAGAAAGGCGGCTGCAGGATCGCGGCCGGGAACACGATCTCGTTCATGCCGAAATTGGCGTACGCGTTGACCGTTTGCGGCAACATACCCCATTCCCAGCGACGGATGGGCGCGCCAAGCTTCGACATATTGTCGTCAAAACCCCATTGGTTCGACCGCAAATCATTGCCGAACAAATCGCTGCGGACGATTTTCAGCTTGGAATAATCTTTCCAGCGATCAGGATAACCAATCTTCGTAGTGAAATTCGCCAGTTTCTGGCGGGCTTTGACCTTGGTTTCGGGTTGCATCCATGCCAGACCGTCGATCCGGCGGCCCATTGCGCCCAGCACGTTTTTCACCAACACATCCATTGCCGCTTTGGTTTCGGGTGGGAAATATTTTGCGGCATATGCTTTGCCGACTTCGTCACCGACTGTTCCCTCGGTCAGCTGGACGCCCCGCTTCCAGCGAGGCTCGCGTTGCGGCGTGCCCTGCAATGTAGTGCCGTAGAATGCGAAGGTCGTATCCGATACCGAATCGGGCAGGACATTGGCGAAGCCGGCGAGGCTATTGACGATCATCTGGTCTTTCAGGACACTAAGGTCTGTTTCGGCATAGACTTTAGTGATGCCGGTTATCGCGCTAGGCTGGCTGACGATGACTTCGGTGATTTTCGGACTAACTTTGGTCAGTATCGGCGACATTTTCAGACCTGGAGTCATGCCGTCGAGTTGCGCTAGCGTCATCTTGTTATACGTCTTGGTAGCATCACCCGAATCTTCGCGCGTCCACTGCACCTCGGCAAACCTCTTCTCCATCGCGAAAATGGCGTCAGCACGGGCTGCGGCATTTTTCTCACCAGCCAATGTCAGCATTTTTGCGAGATATTCTTTATAAGCCTTTCTGATAGATTCAAATTTATCATTTTCGACCAGATACATGTCGCGATCAGGAAGGCCCGTACCTCCCTGGTAAATCTGGAAGATATAGATATCAGGATTTTTGTCGTCCTGACCAACATAGCCGCCGAACAGCGCGCCAACGCCGTTGCGCGCGGCTGTCGGCATCAATTTTTCGAACGCCGCCTTGCTTTTGACGCCGCGGACTTGCTTCAGCCACGGCTGGATTGGTTTGAGACCCTTTTTCTCCACTGCGGCCTGATCGATATAGCTTGCATATACGTCGCCAGCCTTGCTGCCCTTACGATCCTTTTCGGCTTCCAAAACCAGTTTCACGCGGTCTTTCGACAGATCGTCAAGCGCGGTGAACATGCCGTAATTTGATTTGTCGGCTGGAATTTCGGTATTTGCTGCCCATTTGCCGTTGGCAAAAAGATAGAAATCGTCACTCGGCGCAACCGATTTGTCCATGCCTTCGGTATCGAACCCAAAGCTGCCCAGCTGCGGGCCATCGCTCAATGGTGCTGTTTCGGCTACGGGCGCACTTTGCGCCATGGCTGGCGACGCAATCGCCAGCAACGACGCCGATGCGGCCAAGGCCAGTTTGGATGCAAATTTCATTTTAAAACTCCCCAGAAATGATGGGGAAGCGCTAATTCTATCAGGCCCTACGGCTAGACATTATCCACCAGCCGCATTTGCCTTCGACCGGCGTCGCCATTTCGAACTGATCCACCAACGCCAGAACCAGGCGGCCAGCACATAGCCGATCGCCGCGGCGACAACAGAGATGATCGCAAGGCCGGCAACACCCTCGATAATCGCGGTGGGCGCTTCGGAGAATATCCAGTCAGTCCACGCCGACAAGGGTGCGCCGGTTTCGATCAGTTCCAGAAATTTGCTGGACCCCCCGCCAAGCTGCAGTACCGAATTGCCGACATATACTGACCCGGCAAGGATGAACGGAGTAGTGGCGGGCATGCTCAAAAACGTCATCGCCGCGCCTATCGGGATATTGGCACGAAACGGCAATGCTAACAGCGCCACGCCCGCAATCTGGACGCCAGGAATAAGCAGAAAAATTCCGACGAGCAGGCCGAGCGCCACGCCGCGCGGCACCGAGCGGCGCGTGAAGCGCCATAATGCCGGATGGAACACGCGCTTAGCAAATGGACGCAGAAAACGGCTGCGTTCGAAACTGTCGCGCGTCGGGGCCTGCTTGTGCATCCAGGCGCCCAGTTTGTTCCGTGGCGTCTTCATCCGCGATCCCGCATGATTCGTCCCTGCTCGCGTTTCCAATCGCGCTCCTTCTCGGTGGCCCGTTTATCAGGGGCTTTTTTGCCCTTGGCGAGCGCCAATTCTACCTTTGCACGACCACGGCCGTTAAAATAGACCGACAGCGGAACCAAGGTCATGCCATCCCGCGAGACCGCAGCGTGCATCTTGTTAATCTCGCGGACATTAAGGAGCAATTTACGAGGGCGCTTTGGTTCGTGATTGAACCGGTTGCCATGGCTGAATTCAGGGATATTGGCGTTGATCAGCCAGACGCCGTCGGCCTTCACCTCAGCATAGCTCTCGGCAATCGAACCTTCGCCAAAACGCAAAGATTTGACCTCAGTGCCAGTGAGCATGATCCCGGCCTCATATTTGTCCTCGATGTAAAAATCATAGCGTGCGCGCCGGTTCTCGGCGACGGTTTTGACTTTATTAAAAGCTTCGGGCTTGGGACGCGCCATCAGATAAGGCCTGCATTCTCCAGAGCGGCATCGACTTGCGCGCGGCTGGCTTCGCTGGGCGGGGTCATCGGGAGGCGTAGCTCGTTAGGAAAGCCGTCGATCACGCGCGACAGCGCATATTTAATTGGACCAGGTGATGCATCAGAAAACAAAGCAAGATGAAGTGGATAAAGCTTATCATTCAGATTGCGTGCCAACTCGTAGTCTCCCGACGCGCATGCAGTCTGGAATTCTGCGCATAGCTTGGGCGCAACGTTAGCTGTCACCGATATGCAGCCAGCGCCGCCGCTTGCGTTGAACGCCAATGAGAGTTCATCTACCCCCGACAGCAAGCAAAAATCGTCGGGGCAAGCGAGCCGGTGGTCAGTGACACGCGACAAATCACCGCTCGCATCTTTGATGCCAATGACGGTCGGCAGCTTTGCAAGCTCGGCCACGGTTGAGGGCTTGATGTCGGTCACCGTCCGCGCAGGCACGTTATACAGGACGATCGGTAGATCGTTCTTCTCGGTCATACGGTGGAAGTGCGCGTAGATGCCCTCCTGGTTTGGCCGGTTGTAATAAGGCGCAACGACCAACCCCGCCGCCGCACCGCTTTTTTTCGAAAAATTGAGATGCAAGATCGCGTTCGTCGTATCGTTCGAACCGCAACCTGCAATTACCGGCACGCGGCCGGCAGCCTGCTCGATGCAAACCTCAATGACACGGTGATGCTCGGCATTCGATAGCGTCGATGCCTCACCCGTCGTCCCGGCAGGAACCAGTGCGCTCGATCCTTGCTCGATTTGCCAGTCAATTAGCGCGCGAAAATGTTTCTCGCTAAACGCTCCGTCGCAAAAAGGAGTCACCAGGGCCGGAATTGAACCGGAAAACATATGCATTAACTTTCAATATGGACCATAAACTCATCTAAGTGGGAATATAGTCGTTCGTTCAGCACGTGATAAGGATGGGGCTCATAATATGTCCAGCATGGTAAAGCATCTCATTTCAGCATCGATGCTGATTCTTCCGTTCGCCGCAGCGGCGTCGGCCCAGCAACAAGTCCCTGTGGCGTGGCAACAAGGCACGGGCGGAAACGTGCCCGCCGCGCGTCCATCGGGCCAGCCTTTGGTCATGCCGGTGGTTCAAAATGACCCGAGCGAGGGCAAAATTCCCGCCGCTTTGCAGCGCTGGAAAATGTTGAGCGCGGCATCCAATTATAGCTTTGGCGAATATGCGTCCTTTTTGATGGCCTATCCCGACTGGCCAAATTCGGACGAGATGCGCAAAAATGCCGAAGCCGCGATCAACCCGCTGAGCTATTCGCCGAGTCAGGCTGTGGCCTATTTCGACAGGCTGCCTCCAATGACCAACGCTGGCCGCGCGAAATATGCGATTGCCCTTGATGCAACCGGCGACCGTGTCCGAGCCGAAGCCCAGGCACGCGAAGCATGGCGCAGCGGACCGCTGACCGATGACGACGAAGCGCGGCTGTTCCGCATTGCAGGAAATAAATTCACTTCGGCCGACCATGATGCGCGCGTTGACCGGCTTTTATGGTCAAGCGCCACGCGTTCAGCCGAACGCTGGATTGCCTATACCTCGCCGCAGCGTCGCCCCGCGTTCGCCGCTGCGCTGGCAACGCGTCTGAAAAGCCCTGACGCGGCATTAAAGGTTCAGGAAGCCGGAAGCCTAGCCAATGGCGAGGCAAGTTTGCTCGCCGCACGCGCCGATGCGCTGCGGATTTCGGGCAACAGCACTGCCGCACGCGAATTGCTGGCCAACCGCGCCAATCTGATCGCGCCTGCGCCGGTGCTCAAGGATTGGTACCAGTTGCTGCTGACGCATGCGCAGGCTGCTGCGAATGACGGCCAATATGATGTCGCATACCGTATTGCGTCGCGCGTCGATGACGCTGCTCCGGCCGGGCTCGTGATGGTCGATCAGGATTTGACGACGCGTGACAGATATACCAGCCTGACCTGGCTTGCAGGAACGGTGGCGCTTGAACGTCTGGGCCGCCCGCGGGATGCGGTTGCCATGTTCAATCGTTATGCAGACGCTGCCAAAGCGCCGCAGACCAGATCAAAAGGCCTCCACTGGGCGGGTAAAGCCGCCGCCCAAGCGGGCGATCAAGCCGGCGCAACGCGCTTTCACGAACAAGCGGCCAATTATTATGAAAGCTTTTTCGGCCAGCTCTCGCTCGAGCAGTTGCGTCGTCCACTGCCGCCCGTCCCCCGTGTTGCAGCCACACCGCCGCCTTTGACCGAGGGCAGCGCCCCACCTGTCTTCCTCGCCGCCGCGCTGGCGTCAAAATATGGCAGTTGGAAAGACCAGAGCAACTTCTTGCGCGCAATTGCCCGCAACGCAAAGACACCGGGTGATTTTGCGACCGCCATCGGTCTTTCACAAAAAATTAATCGCCCCGATCTGGCGGTCATGGCCGGACGAACGGCTCGCTATTTCGGCTATTCGAATTTGCTCGCCAACGGCTATCCGACGGTGAACGTTCCGGCCTCGCAGAATCATAACTGGACGCTTGCTCATGCGATCATGCGGCAGGAAAGCCAGTTCGACAAAGCCGCCGTCAGCCATGCCGGCGCGCGCGGACTGATGCAGTTGATGCCCGGAACCGCGCGTGAAACATCAGGCAAAATTGCGATGACCTATCGACCCGATGCGCTCACCGTTGATACCGATTATAATATTGCTTTGGGTTCAACCTACATTCAACGCATGCTCGATTATTATGGTGGCAACTATCCGCTGGCGATTGCGGCTTACAATGGCGGCCCAGGCAACGTGAACAAATGGCTAAAAGCCTATGGCGACCCACGTACTGGCCAGATCGGTATTATGGAATGGATCGAGAAAATCCCGCTCAGTGAAACGCGCGATTATGTGTATCGCGTGCTCGAAAACGCCGTGATGTACGACCATTTGCATCCAGAACGAGCCCGTTACAAAAAGCCCAATCCGTTGAGCCACTATCTGGGCAAGTCGACGCCGGGTTAAGACAGGCACCGTAGCCCTGAGCCTGTCGAAGGGCGCTTCTGAGCTATAGTGCTGTTTTGGGAGGCTTGCTTCGACAGGCTCAGCACTACGGTTCTTGTTTAATATGTTCTAGGGTCGAGCGATGGTCGAACGCACAAACCCGATAACGCCTGCTGGATTCGCAGCCTTACGCGCTCGGTATGAGCAGTTATTCGCTGTAGATCGGCCAGCAGTGGTCGAAATTGTCCACTGGGCTGCGGGAAATGGTGACCGAAGCGAGAATGGCGACTATATTTATGGACGCCAAAAACTGCGCGCAATTGACCGTGAACTGGGCCAGCTTTCGAAAAAGATGAAAGTCGCCAAGATACTAGATCCTGCTAGGCAGGAAGACCAAAGCCGGGTGTTTTTTGGGGCCACTGTGTCCATCGCCGATGCCGATGATCTCCACCGCACGGTTACGCTGGTCGGCGATGACGAAGCGGCAGCGGGCGAAGGCCGGATTGGCTGGAACAGCCCGCTCGCCCGCATGCTGCGTGGAGCGCGGGTCGGCGATGTCAGAACGGTGACGCTTCCTGTCGGCGCAAAAGAATGGGAAGTGATTGCAATCAGCTATCCCGAACCTCAGTCATCACTCTAATCTTAGTCAGCGGTGGCCAAAGATCTTTCCGGTTTCCCTAACCGCTCCAAGGTTGATTGAGCTGTTGTAACTCGCCATCCCAGCCAAATCTTTGGCCGTTACCCGATTCCACACGAATCAGGTTCAACTGGATCGCAACCCGAAGGCTTCCGGGGCCATCCATCGTTCCTGCGGCAGCAACATGATCGGTTTCGCCAGCGCTGTCGCCACCCAAAAAGTGCAAAGGATGACACATTGCGCCCGGGAACCGAGCGTAATGCCGCCCAACTGCCATTGACGGTGTAGAGCATATTTTTGAACCATAATTGTCCGCCGATCGTGCCTTTGGCGTCATCGGTCAAAAAATAGAGTTTTACGTCGCGCGTTCCATCATGGAACGGTTTGCTGCCCATTTCCCAGTTCGACATTCATTCCTTCCTGTTGCGGAAAGCAGCGCTGAAGCAATTGCTGTCATGACGTCAAGACAAGTTCACGAGGGGAATTGGGCAGAATATCGGGCGTTGCATCTGGTGCTTGATCGATAGTTAGTTTTGTGGCGAATAGCCCAATGATTTTTCGGCCATTGTCATAATCTCGGGGTCAACTTCGGGAAAATCCTGCGGCACGCTCGCTTTCATTTCCTTCACAACATGCTTTAAAAAAGCGATCCGCGCGGCTTTCTGGTTATTGCCGTCGATCACGGTCCACGGTGCCCAATGCGTGTCGGTGCGCTTGAACATGTCTTTTATCGCGTCGAGATATTCTTCATGCTTTTCGCGGTTACGGAAATCTTCCGCCGTCACTTTCCAGCGTTTGGCCGGATCAACGAGCCGCTCGGTCAACACCTTGTCCTGCGTTTCCGGCGTAACATGCAGGAACAGCTTTATAATCTTGGTTCCAATCTCGCCCTGACGTGATTCGAATTCGTTGATTTCATCATAGCCACGGCGCCATTCGGCTTCGCTGCAAAAGCCTTCGACGCGCTCGACGAGCACACGGCCATAATGGCTGCGGTCCCAGATATGGACCTCTTGAGCGCCGGGTAGCTTGTTCCAAAAACGCCAGAGGAAATGCTTGTCCTTTTCCTCCGCAGACGGCGCAGAAATCGAATAAACCTGATAATAACGCGGATCGAGCGTCGCGGTCAGGCGCTTGATCGCGCCGCCCTTCCCCGCCGCATCCCAGCCTTCGACAACGATCAACGTCCGCGCCTTGTGCAGAATGTGTAGCGATTGCAGTGCGGCGAGACGGTCCTGAAGTTCCTTTAGATCAGCGTCGTAATCGCCGTCATATTTGGTGCCGGATTCATAGTCAGAGAGGTCGATAGCCATGGCTACGTTTCAGCACCTTATCGGCGGTGAAACAAGGGCGCGCGTCAGATCGTTCAGAAAAGGGACACCGCCAACGCTCATCATGTCAGTGCAAGCGCAAATGACAAGGCCAATTATGGGTGGGTATCACTCGCTCCGGCGTTCACGTGCCTGCCCGATCGCGACCTGCGACGCGGTGGCGCGTTCGGCACCAGCAACAGCACAACGATCCCGAATCGCTTTTGAAGATTCCCCCTAACGTCAGTCAGAAGAAATTTTTAATCGGCGATCACTCGGATGGCAAGTTCGCGCAATTGCTTCGGCTCGGCAGGCGAAGGCGCACCCATCAGCAGGTCTTCGGCGCGCTGGTTCATCGGGAACAGCGTGATTTCGCGCAGGTTCTGAACGCCGCAGAGCAACATGACCATGCGGTCAACACCCGCTGCCATGCCACCATGCGGAGGGGCTCCATATTGGAATGCACGGTACATGCCGCCGAAGCGCTCTTCGACGTCGGCTTGGGTAAGACCGGTCAATTCGAACGCCTTCACCATCAGGTCGGGATGCTGGTTGCGGATCGAACCTGAGGCGAGTTCATAGCCGTTGCACACCATATCATATTGGTACGCTTTGATAGTCAGCGGGTCCTGGGTTTGCAACGCTTCCAACCCGCCTTGCGGCATCGAGAACGGATTGTGCGCGAAGTCGACCTTTTTGTCTTCTTCGCTCCACTCGTAAAACGGGAAGTCGATGATCCAGCAGAAACGGAAACTGTCCTTGTCGATCAGGTCGAGCTGTTCGCCAGTGCGCGTGCGGGCAGCACCCGCCAGTTTGGCCGCTTGCTCATCCTTGCCGGCAGCGAAGAAACATCCGTCGTCGGGGCCAAGGCCGATGGCGTCATAAAGCGCCTGCATGCCTTCTTCACCATGATTTTTGGCAATGGGGCCGCCAAATTCACCGGCTTTTCGTGTTACATAACCAAGACCTGCATGGCCTTCGCTACGTGCCCATTCATTCATGTCATCAAAGAACTTGCGGCTTTTTTCGGCGGTTTTTGGCGCTGGAATGGCGCGGACAACGCCGCCGCCTTGGACGATGCGCTCGAACAAGCCGAAGCCTGATGTGCGGAAATGATCGGTGACGTCGTGGATGATAAGCGGGTTACGCAGATCAGGCTTATCGGTACCGTAATCGAGCATGGCCTTGGCGTGTGGGATACGAGGGAATTCGCCTGCCGGCGTCACCTTTTTGCCGTCCGCGAACGCCTCGAACACGCCAGCCATGACTGGCTCCATCGTGTCCCAAACCTCTTCCTGCGTAACGAAGCTCATTTCGAGATCGAGCTGGTAAAATTCGCCTGGGAGACGGTCGGCACGAGGGTCTTCATCGCGGAAGCATGGCGCGATTTGGAAATAGCGGTCGAAACCAGCGACCATCAGCAACTGCTTATATTGCTGAGGAGCCTGCGGCAGTGCGAAGAATTTGCCCGGATGGATTCGGCTGGGCACCAGGAAATCGCGCGCACCTTCAGGGCTGGATGCGGTCAGAATGGGTGTTGAATATTCGGTGAAGCCGATATCTTCCATCCGGCGGCGCGTTTCGCGGATGATCTGCGTACGCTTTACGATATTAGCGTGCAAAGTTTCGCGGCGCAGGTCGAGGAAGCGGTATTTCAGACGCGTTTCTTCAGGATATTCTTGCTCACCTGCGACTGGCAGCGGCAGTTCTTCGGATTTGCTCAGGACGGTCACGCCACGTGCGAACACCTCGATCTCACCGGTCGGCAGGTTCGGATTGACCGTCGCGGCGCTCCGCGCCTTTACCTCGCCATCGATTGTCACAACGCTCTCAACGCGCAGCCCTTCAAGGATCGCCAATGCAGGGCTGTCGCTATCCGCGACAATTTGAGTCATCCCATAATGGTCGCGCAAATCTACAAAAAGCACGCCGCCATGGTCGCGCTTGCGGTGCACCCAGCCCGACAGGCGGACGGTTTCTCCGACATGCGAAGCGCGGAGTTCGGCGCATTTGTGGCTGCGATAGACGTGCATGGGTCACTCAATTCAAAAAAGCTGTGGAAAGCGCGCCTAACAACCTTGCGAGCAGGCTTTGTCAAGTCGGGATTGCCTGTTATGGCGCAAGCCGCATGCAAATTCATCCACTCATCACCGACAGCAAACGCCTCGCCGAATTGTGCGGGCGGCTCGCTAAATCACCCTTTGTCGCGGTCGACACCGAATTTATGCGGGAAAATACCTATTATCCCGACCTGTGCCTGGTGCAGCTCGCTGATGCCAATGAGGCCGCAGCAATCGACCCCAAGGCCGAGGGGCTCGATATGACCCCGATGCTTGAATTGCTGTGTAATAACGAAGACGTGCTGAAGGTTTTTCATGCCGGAGGGCAGGATATCGAAATATTCTTCAACCTGACTGGCAAGACCCCATATCCGATGTTCGACACGCAGATTGCTGCGATGGCACTCGGGCAAGGCGAACAAATCGGCTATTCCAATCTGGTCGACCTGTGGATGAGTATCCAGCTCGATAAAGGCGCGCGCTTTACCGACTGGTCGCGGCGGCCATTAGACAAGCGCCAGATCGACTACGCGATTGCCGACGTCACGCATTTGTCGGTGATTTTCCCGATGATGCTTGAAAAGTTGAAAACGACCGGACGTGGCGCATGGCTCAACGACGAGATGGAGCGGATTTCGGATGCCGCCAATTATCGCAATGATCCTGACAATGCCTGGAGCCGCATTAAAATCCAGTCACGCAAGCCAGAAGTCTTGGGCCGCCTGCAGGCAATGGCGGCGTGGCGCGAGAAAGAGGCACAGCGTAAGAATATCCCGCGTGGGCGGATTATGAAGGACGAAACGCTCGCCGACATCGCCGCGCATCCGCCAAAATCTCAATCCGATTTACCAAAGGTCCGCGGACTCTCGCCAGCATGGCGCGATAACGAAATTGGCGCGCGATTGATTGGCGTGATCGAGGCTAGCCAGCCAATGTCACGCGATGTTCTGCCCGACCGCAGTCGCAGCGCGCCAGGTGGCGGCAAAGATGGATCGCTTGTCGCAGACCTGCTCAAGCTTCTTTTGAAAATAAGGTCGCGCGAAATCAATGTTGCGCCGCGCCTGATTGTTCGCACCGAAGAACTCGAACGGCTGGCGGCAGGTGAGCGTGACGAATTGGAAGTGCTCACCGGTTGGCGCTACGAGCAATTCGGGCGCGACGCGCTCGATCTGGTCGAAGGACGATTGGCCTTTGCGGTCGTCAAAGGTAAGCTTAAAATGACGCTTACCCACGAAGAGGATATGGTGAGATGAGAATATTATCGCCGCTTCCAATATTGGCCCTGGCTGCTTGCTCCAGTCCTGCGCAACAGGCTCCTACTGCCATCGAACCTGCCGCCGTCGAACAAACAACCGGGTTCAGTTGCGCCGCCGAATCGGTCCAATATGCCATCGGCCAAAAGACGAGCGCCGAGCTTGGCTCAAAACTGGTCAAGGAAAGCGGATCGCGCACCTTGCGCTGGATGCCGCCGCGTTCGGCAGCGACGATGGATTACCGGCCGGACAGGCTGAACATCGCCTATAATGACGATATGGTCATCACCCGCGTCAACTGCGGCTAGACACCAAGTACGCGTTTGACCAAGGTCAGATTGACGGGCGCATTCTCCGCCAGCGCCATAGCGTTGGCCGCGCGCGCAAAAGCCTCGATCGCCGCGTAACTGCGTTCGATTCGCCGTTTGACAAAGCTCAACGCATCGATGCTGATCGCCGCACCGCGGTCGGTCAGTTGTTTCTGCAGCAATTGCTCGATCATCTCGTCATCGGGCGGCAAAATTTCGAGCAACAAAGCGGCACCCAGCCGTGACTGCAGATCTGGCAACGCGATATTCCAGTCCGCCGTGCGCCAGCGCGAAATTAGCAGCAACGGCGCTTCGCTCTCTTGCGACCGGTTCCAGGCATTGAACAATGTCTCGGCTGCATTGCTCTCTGCGTCGTCGATTACGGTCCCGCCCTGCCCCGAAAAATAGCGCGCCATCAGGCTTTTGCCCGAGCGCGCCGGCCCGGTAAGGATCGCACAGCGCTTTGGCCAGTTTGCTGCGCTGCCCAATCCGGCAAAAGCGGTCGCGTTCGATGGTGTGATGATCAGGCTGGACGACGCGCCGCCGCGTAGTTCGTCCAAGGGCAAGGCAATCTGGTGCATGCGATCAGCGACGGACGCTCACGGACGCGGCGGTTGGGCAGGCGGCGGTGTTGCCGGCGTTTCGCGAGGAGGCGAGGCCTCTGAAATGATCGAATTGACGACATCGTCAAGCGACTGAACCTCAGGTTCTGCAGTAGTCGGGGCGACGTCGCTTTCGGCTGGCGTCTCGACCACTTCGGTTTCCAGTTCCTCCTCCTCGACCACCGTTTCTTCAAGAACGAGTGAGGCATCGGCGCGGAGCCGCCCGCTGGCAAGTGCCGACTGGAATAATTGGTCCATGCGCACCACCGCCTGGTCCATCATGCCGGGAATCCCGGAACTGTTGGCAGTACGCAGCGTGAAGGAACCCAAGAATTTGTTATCCGGGCCGTAGCGAGCCGAAAAACGGCCTATAACCGGTCCACCTGGCCATTGCCGCTCGATCCGCGCCAACGGAATGATAACGTCCGCGGCGCCAAACTGGTCGAGTATAGTACGCCACCAGCCACGGCTGCGCCGACCGATCTGGCCAGCGTTGAGCAATAGCGATTCGCCGCCTGCCCCGCTCGGGCGGACATAATCGATGCGGCTGTCGGCGGTGCGGAATTTCGCCCAGCTACGCTGCCACGAGGTACGCTGCTCGAACAGTGTCGGTGCGCCTGCAGAGTAAGTGATTGGCATCAGCAACAATGGTGCCGAGCGCCGGACGACGCCGCTTACTCCAAGCAATTGTCCTGCCCGGGCGCGGTCAAACAATACGCCGAGCTTCGCGACATAACGGCGCGGGCCGATTTGCTCTTCTTCGACAACGATTGCTGCGACGATGCCGTCGAGCGTCGAGTCCGAAAGTGTTGCGCCGGCACTGCCGTGGGTCTTGCGCCAAAGCGCCGACCATGCCAGCCGCTGCGCCTCTTCCCAACCTTTTTGCCGGGCTTCTTGGGCGTTGTCGCCCGAGACATTCACCGAAACATTCTTGACTTCAAAATCGCCATTGCTGGCAATCGGATTTATCCCGCGCTTTGGACCTTCGATCTGGGCGATCACGATCCCGCCGGTAACCAGCGCCAATGGCAGGCCAATCGCCGCAATCTTGAACCATTTCCCGCCAGATTTTGTCATTGCGGCGTTCTTAGGCGACATAGGCGTGGAATTCCAACCCTGTTCTCGCTAACGGCGGTAAATGGACGCAAAACAGAATACTGACGAACCCTATACCTACGCTAAAGCCGGCGTTTCGATTGACGCAGGCAACGCGCTGGTGCGCGCGATTGCGCCCTTGGCTAAAGCCACGCGGCGCGCGGGCGCGGATGCCGATTTGGGCGGATTTGGCGGGTTTTTCGATTTAAGGGCAGCCGGGTTCAACGATCCGTTGCTTGTTGCCGCCAATGACGGCGTCGGTACGAAGTTGAAACTCGCCATCGAATCGGGGCGGCATGAGGGCGTCGGCATCGATCTTGTCGCGATGTGCGTGAACGATTTGATCGTGCAAGGCGCAGAGCCGCTGTTTTTCCTCGATTATTACGCAAGCGGTAAACTCGATCTGACTGTCGCAACTGCCGTGGTTGCGAGCATTGCGGAGGGCTGCAAGCTCGCCGGATGCGCTTTGATCGGCGGCGAGACGGCGGAGATGCCCGGCATGTATTCGGAAGGCGATTATGACCTCGCCGGTTTCTGCGTCGGAGCGGTTGAGCGCGATCAGGTGCTGACAGCGGACAAGATTGCCGATGGCGATGTACTGTTAGGACTGGCTTCGTCGGGTATCCATTCCAACGGATTTTCGCTGGTGCGGCGATTAGCGACGGACAAGAATTGGAAACTCGACCGCCCTGCGTTGTTCGACCAGAATGTCATCCTGATCGACGCGCTGATGGCGCCGACGCGCATTTATGTGAAGTCGCTGCTGCCTTTGGTTCGAACCGGCAAGATCCACGCGATGGCGCATATCACCGGCGGCGGTTTGCTCGAAAACATCCCGCGGGTTTTGCCGGCTGGCCTGCACGCTCATGTCGACGCCGACTCATGGGAGCAGCCGCGTTTGATGGCGTTCCTTCAGGCGCAAGGAAATATCGAACCCGAAGAAATGGCGCGGACGTTTAACTGCGGTATTGGCATGGTGATTGCGGTTGCGGAGGGCGACGTTGCGGATGTGACAGCTGCGCTTGAGGTGACTGGGGAGGTTGTGCACTGCATCGGGCACATATCGGCGGAGGATAAGGGCTGCACGGTTTCGGGGAGTGTCGAGACGTGGAGCGCGCAGGCTGATTGGACCGCGACGCATGTGGGCTAAGCGGCCTCTATTCCCCTCCCGCAAGCGGGAAGGGTTAGGGGTAGCGCGAGCCGCAGGTGAGCTTGCAACCTCGGGTTCAGATACCCACCCCCAGCTCCTCCCGCCTGCAGGAGGGGAGAAGTGACCAAAGCCCGTATCGCCATCCTGATCTCGGGAACCGGAACCAACATGGCCGCCCTGCTCTACGCCGCCAAACATCCCTCCTGCCCTTACGAAATCATACTAGTTGCCAGCAATAACTCCGACGCCGAAGGCCTGAAGCTCGCCGCAGCCGAAGGCATCGCGACCTTTGCCCAGCCGCATCAACATCTCGACCGCGCCGTCCACGACGCGATGATGCATGATCGGATTGTCCACGCCGGCGCCACCCATGTCGCGCTTGCTGGCTATATGCGGATATTGAGCGAGGCGTTTGTGCAGAAGTGGGAGGGGCGGATGCTCAATGTCCATCCGTCGTTGCTTCCCAAATACAAAGGCCTTCACACGCATCAACGCGCGATTGATGCGGGCGACAGTCACGGCGGATGCAGTGTACATCTGGTGACGGCGGAGCTCGATGACGGGCCGGTGCTTGGCCAGATGCAGGTGGCGATTTTGCCCGGTGACACCGCCGACACGCTGGCCGAGCGGGTCAAGCTGGCGGAGCATCAGCTTTATCCCCGAATTCTCGCCGAATATGTCAGCCGCGATAGCGACCCTGCATGGTTAGTCCAACAGGTCCGCGAACGCGCGATGGCACAGCCCGAGGCCGACGAAGTCACCAGCCACGGAATGCCCTGCTTCGGCATCACCGGCGCTAAGAAATTTGCCTATGTCTCGGTCGACCATCATGGTGACGGGAAGACCGCGTTACTGGTCAAAATCAGCGGCGCGGAGGAGCAGGCGATGCTGATCGACAGCGATGAAGACCGCTACTACCGCCCCGCCTATTTCGGCGACGGCTGGATCGGCATCAGGCTCGATCTGGGCGACACCGACTGGGACCATATCGGCGAATGGCTCGCCAAAAGCTGGCTAGCGGTCGCCCCAAAGAAGTTGACCAAGCTGATGGATGTGGCGGGGGAGTTTTGAAAATGCGATTTTCTGTTTTGTTCGTCATATTTTCAGCAGCAGTCAGCAGCAGCCTGTAGCGCACCACAGAAGACGAGGTTGCAGACACAGATGTATTGGACAGCCGGGTTGTGATGCCCGTTGGCGCTAACGCATTAGAAAATTACAACCGCGTTTATGCTCGAAATGGAGCGGGCTGGGTTGGCGTTTTTAATTCAGCAAATGACGACATTGGTAATGCAGAAATCATGGATTCGGAGAACATTCTTCCCGGGATTATGGATGGCGGTTGCACGGTCGTGAATGTGAAGCTTGACGAAAATCAGAATTTTCTTTCAGCCTTTTGCAATGGAGAGGCTTGAGAGAAATTACAGTTTTCACGCCTCTCCCGTTGGGAGAGGAAACGCAGCCTCATGAGCGTAGCAAATTAGGCGGAGTTGGTGAGGGGTTGTGCCATGTCGACGGGGCTGACCCCCTCACCCAGATACAGCTAGGCAACGAGTTGCCTAGCTTTCTCGACCCTCTCCCGACGGGAGAGGGGAAGTTTAATTACCCAACAATCTCTTCAGGCTTGAAGAAGTATGCGATTTCAATTGCTGCATTCTCGTCGCTGTCCGAACCGTGGACGCTGTTCGCTTCGATGCTTTCAGCCAGTTCCTTGCGGATTGTGCCGGGTTCGGCGTTGGCTGGGTTGGTTGCGCCCATGATGTCGCGGTTGCGCTGCATGGCATCTTCGCCTTCGAGCACCTGGACAACAACCGGACCGCTGATCATGAAATCGACCAGTTCGCTAAAGAACGGGCGTTCCTTGTGCACGGCGTAGAAGCCTTCGGCCTGTTCGCGGGTCATGTGGATACGCTTCGAAGCGACAACGCGAAGACCTGCTTCTTCCAGCATCTTGGTGACCGCACCGGTCAGGTTACGGCGGGTGGCGTCGGGCTTGATGATCGAAAAGGTGCGGGTAACCGCCATGGGGAACTCCATTATTTGGGGGGGTGAATAAGTTGGCCGCGCCTCTAGCCGCTGCGGTGCAGCATGGCAAGGCTGTTCAGATTTGAGCGAAGGCTAGTTCTTCCCGCCACCAATGATAACCGCCGCCGTCCCGCCACTTTCGTTAGGGGTCGCGGTGACCACCAACGTCGCGTCATTATCGCCTTTGGCCGAGAAATTGGCCGTTTCGCCCTTATCCGATGTGGTCGTCGACTGCGTGTTGATCGTGAACCCGCGCCTTTCGGCTTCAGCCTTGTAGAAGCCGATAACTTCAGCGGGTGTGTCTTTAGTCAGCACCGTCGCCATCCCGCCGCCGGTGCCGTCCTTGTCGCTACCGCCCATGAACGCGCCTTTGACCTCTCCACCGGGATAGACCGGAAGTCCGAGCGGCAAGCCTTCTTTTGCCGCCGCATCGCCGAAGGTAATTTTGCCTTCGCCGTCCTTGCCCTCGAAGGTAATTGTGCCGCTTTCGCTATCTTTGTTGGTATCGGATGTAATCTTGATTTCTTCGCCGTCGGCGGTGGTAACGGTAGTCGTGTCTTCATTGCTGCCGCATGCAGCCAGCGCCAGCATTGCGGCCAAGGGGATAAGGTGTCGCATGGTCTTTCTCCTTCGACCGTTACATATCGAAAGACTAGGGCCCCTGCACCCATTTTCCGCCGTCCTGCTTCCAATATCGCCGTTCGACATTTTCTTTGTCGGCCAGAGTTCGCCACGCGGTACGGGCGTTGTAGGTGTGGCTCGGCGGGAACAGGTAGAAGGCGCGGATGAAGCCCAAAGCCTCGTCGCGCCACACACCGTCGGCCATTGCGATAAATCTCGCATCATTGGCCGCATCGGGGGCGTCCGATAAAAGGATGGGCTGGATTGCGTCGTCGTCACCGGCCTTTGCGTGAGCCAGAAAGCTGTCCGCCTTCCAGCCCCACAACGCCGCCGAGATTACGTCCAACTGGGACGCGTCGCTGCTCACCACCAGCAACCGCCCACCGCCGTCGAGCACACGCTGAGCAATCGGCGGCAGCACTTTTTCGGCTGGATCGCGGGTCAGCTGGTAGAAATCAACCTGCATCAGTCCCCCTTCCGCCTGTGGGAGGGATTAGGGGTGAGGCGAGCCAAAGGTGAGTGTGCAACGTCGCTGTCACATGCCCACCCCCAGCCCCTCCCGCAGGCGGGAGGGGAGCCCATGGATTAGCTCTCGAAATTGTCGGCCACAAACCGGTCGAGCAACCGCACGCCAAAGCCAGTCGCGCCTTTATCCCAAACCGGTCCGGCCTTGTCGGCCCACACGGTGCCGGCAATATCAAGATGCGCCCATTTGACGCCGTCCTTGATGAAGCGGCCCAGAAACTGCGCAGCGGTAATCGAGCCTGCACCTTTGCCGCCGATATTCTTCATGTCGGCAATCGGGCTGTCGATCATCTTGTCATAGGCTTTCGACAGCGGGAAGCGCCACAACGGGTCGCCAGAGGCCTTGCCCGCCGCAGTCAGCTTGTCGGCGAGCTCATCGCTGTTCGAGAACAAACCGGCATATTCGCTGCCCAGCGAAACGATAATCGCGCCGGTTAGCGTTGCCAGATCGACGATATATTCGGGATTATAATTTTCCTGCGTCCAGTGCAGCGCGTCGCATAATACCAGCCGCCCTTCGGCATCGGTGTTGAGCACTTCGATAGTCTGCCCCGACATCGACGTCACGATATCGCCGGGACGCTGCGCGTTGCCGTCGGGCATATTCTCGACAAGGCCGCACACGCCGATGACATAGGCCTTGGCCTTGCGACCAGCGAGTGCCTTCATCGTGCCTGCGACCGCGCCTGCGCCGCCCATGTCCCACTTCATGTCTTCCATGCCAGCGGCGGGTTTGATTGAAATGCCGCCGGTGTCAAAGGTCACGCCCTTGCCGACCAACGCCACGGGGCGTTCCTGCATTCCGCCGGTGCCGTCCCATTTCATGATCAGCATCCGCGATGGCCTCCGCGAACCTTGGCCAACGCCGAGCAAAGCGCCCATGCCCAGCTTTTCCATCGCAGGAACGTCAAGTACGGTGATTTCAACGCCGAGATCGGCCAGATGCTGGCACCGTTCAACGAAGCTTTCGGGATAAATGATATTGGCAGGCTCAGTCACCAATTCCTTGGTGAGCGCGACGCCATCGGCAATCGCCTTGTAACTCGTCCACAAATCAGCCGCTTCGGCTGGCGCGCCAACAACAGTTAGACCATGGACGGTCGGCTTCGATGTCTCGGCCAGCTTTGTGCGATATTTATCCATCCGCCAATTGCGCAATGTCGCGCCGTAAGCCACTTCTGCGGCTGCCTTTGCCGACAGGTTAGCGCCGTGGATCGCAATATGCTTGGCACCCGACGTCTGCACTTTGGCAACAATATCGCCACCCGCTTTTTGATAATCACCGGCATCGCCCTCAGCCACGCCGAGCAAAACGATACGCACCAGCTTGCCGCCTTCTTCATTGATCAAAAGGAAGCTTTGCCCTGCGTCGCCCTTGAAACGCGCCAGTTTTGCGGTGTCGCGCACCATTTGCGCCTTTTCCAGCGGAAACTCAAATGTTTCGAAACTGCTCTTGGTGACGATAAAAGCCAGCACATCGGCTGCTTCAGGACGTGCTGTGGCGAAATCGATCTTCATGAAATGGGTCAGCCTTTCCGCTGTCGGTTTATTAACGCAAGGCGCTCTATAGGCGCATTTAGGCAGGCGGTTAAAGCAAAAGATTGTAGCGGAACCGACGATCCGCCGGCTCGTTAAGCACGCATACAGGGGCTTGCCGCAAGGTGCTGGACCACAGGCTACAGGGGCGATAAGGGGAGTGCAGTTTTTTGATGGAAATCCCCGCCTTGCATCCCGTTTCTCCCCGTCCTCTGGTGCTCGCGCTTTGCCTAGGTTGCGCAGTCGTGCCGCAAATGGCGTGGGCGCAAGACTTGACCCGCGACGTGCCGGAAACGGCGGCAGTTCCGGCTGAACCCGAAGTCCAGGCCGCAACCGGCGATACGATCGGCTTTTCAGCCTCGACGGTCGAATATGATTCGAACACGGAAATCGTCACCGCAAAGGGTGACGTCATCGTCAACCGCGATGGCTATACTATGCGCGCCGATACGGTCGTGTGGAACCGCACGAGCGGCGAGGTTACCGCCAATGGCAGCGTGCGGGCAGTCGGCCCTGAAGGCGACGTCGCTTATGCTGACACATTCGTAGTAACCGACAGCCTGAAAGACGGCATTGTCGAAAATCTGCTGGTGGTACTGGCCGACGAAAGCCGGTTGGCAGCAAAAAGCGGTGTGCGGACGAACGGCATCTACCGCCTCGACTATGCGGCCTATACGGCATGCAAGGTCGAGGATGCAAAAGGGTGCCCGAAAAAGCCGAGCTGGGTCGTGAAAGCGGTCAAGGTCGTTTACGATCCTGCCCGCAAACGCGTCAAATATGAAGGCGCACGGATCGAGCTTTTCGGCCTGCCGATCATCCCCCTGCCTTTCCTGTCGCATGTGGTCGATGCCAAGGCCGGCAGCGGCTTTCTGGTGCCAAGCATCGGTTTTTCGCGCAACAACGGGCTTGAGGTCGAACAAAGCTATTATTGGCGGATGGCACCAAATCGCGATCTAACCGGATCGATTACCGCCTTTTCCGGGGCAGCGCCGCTTGGCAAAGTCAATTTTCGCACTTTGGAAAAAAAAGGCGCCCTCGACGTCACAGCGTACGGCACCTATAGCAACCGTATAAACACCAGCGGCACAGTCATTCCCGCCGGCAGCAACGTGTTTCGCGGCTATATTGAGGGAGTTGGCCGTTTCCAGCTTGACCCTTTTTGGTCGATTTCGGCATCGGGCCGCTACGCGTCCGACCGTACCTTCCTGCGGCGATATGATATCAGCCGCGACGACCGGTTGCGTTCGACCTTCGCCGCCGAACGGATTGGCGATGACAGTTATTTTTCGCTCGCCGGATGGGCGGTGCAGACACTTCGGACTGGCGACCGGCAGGGGTTAGCCCCGATAGCGCTGCCCGAAATCGACTATCGCTTGCGCTTCGACGATCCGCTGCTCGGCGGCAAAATCCAGTTGCAGGCCAATAGTCTCGCCATAGGGCGTACCGCGGGGCAGGATACTCAGCGCGCCTTTGCCTCGGCGCGGTGGGATTTGCGGACGCTGACCGGACTTGGTCAGGAAGTAACGTTCACGCTCCTCGGCCGCGGCGATATCTATCACAGCGATGAAAATGCCAGCACCGTGACCGCCATTTATCGCGGAGAAAGTGGCTGGCAGGGTCGCGGGATCTTTGCCGCTGCGGCAGACGTCAAATGGCCGTTCGTCGGCCGTGCGTTTGGCGGAACGCAGATATTCACGCCGCGCGTCCAACTGGTTGCTGCGCCATCGGTTTCGAACCTGAAAATTCCCAACGAAGATTCGCGCGCAGTCGATTTGGAAGACACAAATCTTTTCGCGCTCAACCGCTTTCCGGGCTACGACCGGTTCGAGGATGACTATCGGATCACCTACGGTTTCGACTGGGCGTTACGGCGCAACAACTTTACTGCAGATGTCACCGTCGGCCAAAGCTATCGCCTGTCAGATCGGGCTTCGATCTTTCCCGACGGCACCGGCCTGTCCGACAAGGTTTCTGACATTGTCGGGCGAAGCGAATTCCGGTTCAAGGATTTCGTCAAGCTGACCCACCGGTTCCGCCTCGACAAGGATAATTTCGCCATCCGCCGCAACGAAATCGACGCCACTGTCGGATCGCGAAGTACCTATCTTCAAATGGGCTATCTGCGTCTCGACCGCAATATCGGGCCGACCGTTGAGGATTTAAATGATCGCGAAGAAATCCGTCTTGGCGGCCGCGTGCGCGTCGCCAGATTTTGGTCGATCTTTGGTTCGACCACAATTGACCTGACCGACACTACCGAAGACCCGATTTCCTTGGCCGACGGTTTCGACCCGATCCGCCACCGCTTGGGTGTTGCATATGACGACGACTGCCTCTCGCTCAGCCTGACATGGCGGCGCGACTATCAACCCGTGGGCGATTCGCAGCGCGGCAACAGCTTCCTGTTCCGGCTGGCATTTCGCAATCTGGGTGTGTAAGGCATCTCCCATCATTCCGGGGGAAGGACGTGTCTGCTCATCTGCTGTTCAGCAGTGCCGGACTAATTCCCACCTTCAAATTGACCTTGTACTGGACCAATATCGATGAAGCTTTCCAAGCGCCTTTCCATTGTTGCACTGTTGGCAACTGCTACCGCGCTGACGCCTTTAGTCGCCCAAACTGTGGCAGACGAGGGCACGCAAGAGGCACGACTTGACATTCCCGATGGGCAGCAACTTTTCGGCAAAAACGATCCAAATCTGCGCCGTGCAACCGCGCAAGTGAATGGTGAAATCATCACGGGCACCGACATCGACCACCGGCTTGCGTTGATTGTTGCCGCGAACAACAACAAGTTGCCGCCAGAAGAAGAAGCGCGTTTTCGCGCGCAGATACTGACCAATTTGATCGACGAAACATTGCAAATCCAAGAAGCGGCGGCCAATGAAATTGAAGTGACCGATGCCGAGGTCAACCAATATTTCGATCGCGTCGCGCAACAGAATTTCGGTCGGCCTGCCGCTGAGGTTGACAAATATCTGATTTCGGTTGGATCGTCAGTTTCCACATTAAAGCGCCAGATCAAGGGCGAACTGTCTTGGAGCCGATTGCTCTCGCGCAATGTGCGGCCTTCCGCCAATGTCAGCGATGACGAAGTCAATGCGATTATCGAGCGGATCAAGGCAACCAAGGGCACCACCGAATACCGCTTGGGTGAAATCTATTTGTCGGCGACACCTGAAACGCAGACTGCGGTTGCTGAAAACGCCAAAAAGATAATGGACCAGCTGCGCCAAGGCGCGAATTTTGTCGCTTATGCACGGCAGTTTTCCGAAGCATCGACCGCGTCGGTTGGCGGCGACCTCGGTTGGTTGACTGCTGCGCAATTGCCCGCTTCGCTAGCCGGTGCAGCCGAAGCGATGAACTCCAACGAAGTCGTTGCAGTCCCGTCACCTGGCGGCGTGTCGATCCTTTTGTTGATCGACAAGCGTCAGGTGGCAATGTCAGACCCGCGCGATTCAGTATTGAGCCTGAAGCAGATCGCCATCACTTTCCCGGCGGGCACAAGCGAAGCGCAAGTCACACCGATGGTGCAACGTTTTGCCGAAGCCACCCGCAAGATCAACGGCTGCGGTGCGGCGGATGAAATGGCGCGGACGCTTGGCGCCGATGTGGTCAACCGCGACGGCATAAAAGTGCGCGATTTGCCGGCACCACTCCAACAGGTCATGCTTGAACTACAGGTTGGCCAGTCGACCCCGCCGTATGGCTCGCTCGAAGACGGCGTTCGCGTGTTCGTGCTGTGTGGACGCGATGCACCACAAGAGGCATCCTCTGAATCCTTCGATGAAATCATGTCGCGACTGGAAGAGGAACGCGTCAACAAGCGCGCGCGCATCTACTTGCGCGATTTGCGCCGCGACGCGGTTATCGAATATAACTAATGGGTAAAGCCCGACTGGACCTGCCGCTGGCAATATCCGTCGGCGACCCTGCGGGGATTGGGCCTGAGATTATCGGTAAAGCATGGGAAGTCCGGTCGAAAGCCGGGCTTCCGCCTTTTTTTGCAATTGGTGATATTGGCAGCTTTGCGCCGCATTGGAACGGCCCAGTCGTGCGCATCGAAGACCCGGCCGACGCTGCGAAACATTTTGGATCGGCCCTACCGGTCATCCAACTTCATAACTGCATTTCGGTTATTCCCGGCATGCCAGATATGGATGGCGCGCATTGTGCGTATCAGGCGCTTGAAATGGCGATTGGATTTGCCCGCGCAGGCAGCGCCGCAGCTCTGGTCACTGGGCCAGTTTCCAAAGCGCAGCTTTACGCTGTCGGTTTCACACATCCGGGCCAGACGGAGTTTATCGCCGAGCGATGCGGCGTTGCCAAGAACAACGCCGTTATGATGCTGGCCGGGCCTGATCTGCGCGTCGTGCCAATGACCACGCATATCCCGCTGGCGTCGGTGGCGGACAAGCTTGACGGCAGGCTCATCCGGCAGCGCTTGCGCGCGACAGCAAAGGGTCTGCAGCGGAATTTCGGAATAAAACATCCGCGGCTGGCAGTCGCCGGTTTCAATCCGCATGCCGGAGAATCGGGCAATATGGGCCGGGAGGAAATCGACATTTTCATTCCCGCCATCGAGCAAATCCGAGGGGAAGGGTTCGACGTCGTGGGGCCACTTCCTGCCGACACGATGTTCCATGCCGAAGCGCGCTCGCATTATGATGCGGCATTATGCGCCTATCATGATCAAGCGCTGATTCCACTGAAGACGCTGTATTTCCATGATGCCGTGAACATAACCTTGGGACTGCCCGTAGTCAGGACATCTCCCGATCATGGCACGGCTTTCGGCATAGCGGGGCAAAACAAGGCGCTGCCCAATTCAATGATCGCAGCCATCAAAATGGCGGAAATGGCCGCGCTCAACCGCATCGCTGCCGACGCAGCCTGATGACCGTCAAACTGCCACCCTTGCGCGAGGTTATCGCCCGTCACGGCCTGTCGGCAAGCAAGGCACTGGGCCAGAATTTCCTTTTTGACGAGCAGCTGCTCGACAGGATCGCAGCGATTCCGGGTCCGTTGACCGGCGAGCATGTTTACGAAGTAGGCCCCGGCCCCGGCGGGTTGACCCGCGCTTTGCTGCGCGCCGGAGCCAGTGTCCTCGCGGTCGAACGCGACCGGCGGTGCTTGCCTGCGCTTGCCGAATTGTCCGAGGCATTTCCCGGACAGTTGCGCGTCATTGAAGGCGATGCGCTAAAGATTGATCCCTTCGCCGAAATCGGCGCGCCGTTTCACATTGCGTCGAACCTACCCTATAATGTCGGAACTGCGCTGGCTGTTGGTTGGCTCGGCGGAGATATCTGGCCGCCGCAGTGGAAGTCGTTGACATTGATGTTCCAGCGCGAGGTTGCCGACCGGATTGTTGCAGCCCCTGCGTCCGACGCTTTTGGCCGGCTGGCGATATTGGCGCAATGGCGATCAAAGGCGGCCATTGCGATGCCCGTTCACCGGTCCGCATTCACCCCGCCGCCAAAGGTTATGTCCGCCGTTGTTCACATCACGCCGTCCGCCGCACCCGAGGGCGTGAAAATGTCGGTGCTTGAAAAACTGACCGCCGCCGCATTCGGAAAGCGGCGCAAAATGTTGCGGCAAAGCCTGAAGGGCGTTGCTGGCGCGCTTGAGGCGTTAGAGATCACCGGCATCGCGGCAGACCGGCGACCCGAGACCGTCGACATCAACGAATGGTGCGCACTGGCGAGGTGCCTGAGCTAGGTCATCGCTAGGGGTGGCACTTTCAAATTGGCAAAGCTATGAGCTTTGGATGCATAGCCTGCCAGCCCATGAACGAGTGATATTGGACCGCATCGAGCATATTATCATGCTCGAACAAGTGCAGTCGTGGGCCGCGGTCAACAGCGGTTCGAATAATCTGCAGGGTCTTGCAGCCACCGCTCAATTGCTCGCTAATGCCTTTTCAGCCTTGCCGGGCAACTTGGCATTGATTGACCCCGAGCCCGTTGAAAAAGTAATGGCCGACGGCTCCGTAGAAATAGTAAAGCACGGACAGCATTTACTGGTGACCGTTCGTCCCGAGGCGCAGACGCAACTGCTATTTACGGGCCATATGGACACCGTATTTCCCGCCGATCACAGCTTCCAGAATCAACGCTGGCTCGAGGACGGCATACTCAACGGCCCCGGTGTCGCAGACATGAAGGGCGGCATCGCAGTCATGCTCGCTGCGCTGCAGGCCGCAGAAACATCGCCCGATTTTACGCATGTCGGATATCAGGTTCTGATCAACAGCGATGAGGAAGTTGGATCGCCGTCATCGGCAGCGCTGATTGCACAAATCGCGCAGCATAAGCTGGCGGCGTTGACCTACGAACCCGCGCTTCCCGATGGCACATTGGCTGGCGAACGCGGCGGTAGCGGTAATTTCTCGATCATTTTTACCGGCAAAAGCGCACACGCCGGTCGCAATCCGCAAGACGGACGCAATGCGTTGCTGGCCGCCGCCGATCTGGCGCTCCGCCTCAAAGCGCTGACCAGAGAAGGCCTGTCGGTCAACCCTGCCAAAATCGAAGGTGGCAGCCCTAATAATGTTGTGCCCGACCACGCCATATTGCGCGTCAACTTCCGGCCGCGTACGCCGCAAATTGTCACCGAAACTGATGCGCTTTTCCGGCACTTGGTGGCCGACATTGAACGCGACCATGAGGTTCACGCGCACGTCCACGGCAGCTTTGGCCGCCCGCCCAAGGCGATTGATGCGGGCGCAGCAAAACTGTTCGACCTCGTCAAACAATGCGGCGCAGAACTTGGCCTGTCTATCGCGTGGAAATCGAGCGGCGGGGTATGCGATGGAAATAACATCGCGGCCTGCGGCGTGCCAGTGGTTGACACGATGGGCGTTCGCGGCGGCAATATCCACAGTTCGGAAGAGTTTCTGATTACCGAAAGTCTCGTCGAGCGCGCCCAGTTATCGGCGCTGACCATCATGCGGATTGCCGCCAAAGGAACTTTATGACGTTTATCATTCGCCCCGCAAGCATGGACGATGTGCAGCCGATTTATGAGATGGCCAAAAGGACAGGCGGCGGATTTACGAACCTACCGCCCGACCGCAAGGCGCTGACCGCGAAGTTGGAAAAATCAGCCGCCGGATTTGCCCGCGCGGAAGATACCGTCAATGACGACCTGTACGTTTTCGTGCTGCAAAACACCCAAACCGGCGAGGTGCGCGGCACATGCCAAATTTTCGGGCATGTTGGCCAAAAATGGCCATTTTACAGCTACCGGATCGGCGCGCTGACCCAGCATAGCGTCGAGTTGGACCGCACCTTTCGCGCCGACATATTGAATCTATCGACCGACCTAGAAGGCACGTCCGAAGTTGGCGGGCTGTTCCTGCACCCCGGCGAACGCGCTGGCGGACTTGGCCTACTGATTGCGCGCAGCCGCTATATTTTTATCCGCAACCACCGCGCACGCTTTGCTGACCGGACCTTGGCTGAACTTCGCGGCGTGATCGACGAGGCGGGCGGTTCGCCATTTTGGGACGGTGTGGCGGGTCGGTTCTTCGGTATGAGCTTTCAGGAAGCCGACGAATTCAACGCCAAATTCGGTAACCAGTTCATTGCCGACCTGATGCCCAAACATCCCGTCTACATCGCCATGCTCAGCGAAGCCGCGCGCCATGTCATCGGCTTACCTCACCCTTCGGGTCGCGCCGCAATGCGGATGCTTGAGGAAGAAGGTTTTTCGTGGGAAAATTATGTCGATATTTTCGACGGCGGCCCGACGATGACTGCGCGCACTGACCAGATCAGAAGCATTCGTGAAGCCAAGGAATCGGCTATTGTCGAGATATCTGACGCGCTGGGTGACCACAAAAAGGGCGAAAAAATGCTTGTTTCCTCAGGCAGGATGGCAAGTTTTAAAACCGCCTACGGCTGGGTCGAACTACGGGAAGGCGGGATTGCGATTGATCCGGTGAGCGCCAAAGCACTGAGGGTCGATGTCGGAAGCAGTATCACTCACGTGGCGCGGTGGTGACGAATGGCTCTCGTTGAAATCAACTTTGACGGTATTATTGGCCCGAGCCACAATTACGCAGGCCTAAGCCTGGGCAATATCGCATCATCAAGCAACGCGGGCGCGGCTTCGCAACCGCGTGCGGCGGCATTACAAGGCGTCGAAAAAATGCACGCCAATTTGCGGTTGGGTCTGGCGCAGGGCTTTTTTATGCCGCTGGATCGGCCAAACACGGCTTGGCTGGCTGGCCTTGCTACGGATATGGAACATGCCGAACCGCATATCCGCGCGGCCGCCTTCTCAGCCTCGGCGATGTGGGCGGCCAATGCTGCCACCGTTTCCCCCGCCCCTGATACAGCAGACGGTCGGTGCCACTTGTCCGCTGCCAATCTGCTTACCATGGCGCACCGGAGCCATGAATGGCACGGAACACTTGCCCAGCTAAAGCTGGCCTTTTCCGACGAGCAGCATTTTGCCGTCCATGCTGCGGTGCCGCCGCCCTTTGGCGACGAGGGCGCAGCCAATTTTATGCGGCTTTGCCCCTCGCACGGTGAGGCTGGCATCGAGATTTTCGTATACGGCAAGGCAGGTGGCCCCTTCCCCGCCCGCCAGCATATTGAATCGTCAAAGGCCATCGCGCGTGCACACCGGCTTGATCCGGCAAAGACCTTGTTCGTGCAGCAATCCGAAATCGCGATAGCCGCAGGCGCATTCCACAATGATGTCGTCGCGGTCGCCAACGAACGCGTGCTGTTTACGCATGAACAGGCGTTTGAATTTCCCGATCAAACCTACGCCGATATCAAACGTCTGATGCCCGATGCGGAAATCATCATTGTGCCTGCTGACCACATCAGCCTTGCCGACGCCATTCAAAGCTATTTGTTCAACGCGCAGTTGGTGACGCTGCCGACCGGAGGAATGGCGCTGATACTGCCCAGCGAGGCCGAGGCCAACGAACGTGTCTGGAGCTGGTTAAGCGAAATGGTCGCAGGCAATGGCCCGATCCGTGAACTGGTTCCCGTCGATGTCCGGGAATCAATGGCCAATGGCGGCGGCCCCGCCTGCCTGCGGCTTCGCGTGGTCGCGGATCCCGCGACGGTCGATGCGCGATTTATCGCCAACGAATCAAAGCTCGACCAGATTGCCGGGGTAATCGCGGCGCATTGGCCTGAAACTATTACACCCGACCAACTAGGAGACGCGAGGCTGATCCGTCAGATTCAAAATGCACGCGCGGAGCTCTTGCAAGCGTGTGATCTGACCGAACTCAAATAACCGTCGAGTATTTTTACAAACACCGCATCCATTAACCATTATGACCCCAGCTTTTCCTGAACTGGCACAGGGATTGCTCTATATTTTCTTAACTATGAAAAAAATAGCGCGCCTGTTCACAATCAAGACCAAATTGGAGGTCTTCCTTATCACCTACGCGCTTGGTTTGGGCGCGGTAATGCGGGGGCAGGAATATATGCAACAATATCCCGGCAATATCGGAAAGGTTTTTTTCGTGCTGTGTACAGGCGCCGTTTTCATGGCCTCAGCAAAAATGCTCGAAGCAGTAGAATTTCAAAGCGCTTTCGGGGTGGATTAGGACCAAGGATTCTGTTGCTCGGCGCGTATTTGCTGACGCATTTTCGAACCGAAAAACCGGTTTCCTTTTTTTGAAAATGCTTGGGTGGGGGGCTTCTGTTGCTCGGCGCCCCCCGGGCCGCCGTAACTATTCTGTTGCCCGGCCAGTCCAGCCGCGTTCTTTTAGTGTAAGTTCAGACCGTGAGGCCCAAAATTACGCTGCGAGAGCAAGTGCTTCGTTATCGTTTGCACCTATTGGTTGTGAACCATTTCACGGCTTATTCATGCCGGGCAAAAACAATGCTTTTGAACACACGTCGATCCTAGTTCAGCCCCTTCAGGACCCCTGAATATCAGGGATTTTGGTGGAGCTGCCGGGTACCGCCCCCGGGTCCGCTGTATCTATTACACATCGCCATTTATCGCCATAGCCGGGCGAACCCGGCAACGACCCATATAGGCGCTTTTTGGTGAATGGGAAGTGAAGGCGTTTAAAGACCCTGCATATTCCGACTTTCAGCCGGAATATGCACCACCAACCCATTGAGTTCGGGCGTCAGGACGATCTGGCAGGACAAGCGGCTGGTCCGCCTTGCGCCGCTGGCTAGATCGAGCATATCTTCTTCGTCTTCGACCGCGCAGGGGAGTTTGTCGAACCAGTTCTTGTCGATGATCACATGGCAGGTCGAGCACGCCATCTGTCCCTCGCACGTGCCCTCGAGCGGCTGACCAGCGGCTTGCGCGACTTCGAGCAGGCCCTGCCCTGCTTCGGCTTGCACTTCTTGCCGTTCGCCATCAGCGCTGATGAAGGTCACATTGATCATAACATCGCCTCTGCAGCCCAGTTAATTGTCGCAGCAGCAATGTCAATTTCTTCAGGTGTCGTATAGCGGCCAAAGCCAAGACGAATTGATGATTTCGCCTGTGCGTCAGTAAGGCCAATCGCGCGAAGGACATGGCTCGGGCGGCCTGAACCGCTGGCGCAGGCAGAGCCTGCCGAAAAGGCAAGATTGCGGCATTCTGACATCAGCCGCCCTACATCGACACCGTCGCGGCGAATATTGAGATTGCCTTTGTAGCGATGGGTGAGCGGGCCATTGATCGTCCAGTCGGCGAATGCGGCAATAGCGCGGTCCCACAGCGCCGAAACATGCGCTGCGTCTGCTACCATACGCTCCGCAGCCAGTTTCGCCGCTGCCCCAAAGCCTGCGCATAAAGCAGGCGATAGTGTTCCCGAGCGAAGCCCTTGTTCTTGGCCCCCGCCATGCATCTGCGGTTCCAATTTTATCCCGTCACGCACCCAAAGCGCGCCGATGCCTTTGGGGCCAAATATTTTATGCGAAGAAATCGCGATCATGTCAGGGCCATCGGGAATAGGCATCCGGCCATAGGCTTGGACAGCGTCGCATAAAAACACTCCGCCTTGGGCATGCGCGGCTGCGGCGAGTTCGGCGACGGGCTGTATGGTTCCGATTTCGTTATTGATGAGCATGACTGCCGATAGTCCGGAGCTGATATAACCTATATCGGCATTTCCGTCGGAGCCGACCGCAAAGCTGGTTCCGCCGAGATGCTCCACGCAATCCAGAACCGCAGCATGCTCGGTTGCGGCGGCAATGATCGGCATGCCGGACCCTTTGATCGCCAGATTGATCGACTCAGTCGCACCACTGGTAAAAATCACCCGCCCGCCGCTCGGCAATAGCGCCGCGACCTGCTCGCGCGTGACCTCGACCGCGGCCGCCGCCGCCCTGCCCGCTGCATGGACGCTGTGCGGATTGGCGAAGCCGCCCTTGAGCCAAGGCTCCATCGCGGCAAAGGCTTCGGGCGCGAGCGGTGTCGTCGCCTGATAATCGAGATAGATCATACCGCCTTGGCCCGCTTTGAAATCGAGCGCCACACGTCCAGGAAATGCATGATATCAGCTTCGCAGGTTTCCGGTCCAAAACTGACGCGAATGACCTCGGACGCCGCAACGGCATCCCAGCCCATAGCCCCCAGCACGTGGCTCGTCTTTAGCGTTCCTGAGGAACAAGCGCTTCCTGCCGAAACCGCGATACCTGCCATATCGAAATTGATAAGCTGGCTTGATGCGGCAATGCCGGGCATCCGGTAGCTGCCGATGGTTGCAAGCCTCTTGCTGGCAGCAGCGACGATCTCGCCGCCCTCGGCCAGCAATGCGTCTTCCAGCACAGTTCGAAGTTTTTTGTTCTGTTCGAGCCAGCCAAAACCCTTCTCCAGCGCTGCACCAAAACCAATCGCGGCGGGAAGATTTTCAGTCCCGCGCCGGTATCCCTGTTCCTGACCGCCCGTCGGCTGCAACAAACCCAGATTGCGCGTCAGCAACGCGCCAATGCCAGGAGGCCCGCCCAGTTTATGCGCGGACACCGCAATGAGGTCTGCATCCGGCAACGCAAGCTTGCCTGCGCTTTGCGAGCAATCTGCGAACAAAGTACCCCCCGCTGCCTTCACCGCATCATAAACCGCATCCAAGGGCTGGATAACGCCAGTTTCATTGTTGACCGACTGGACGGCATATCGGACCGGTTCTGTGATTGCCGACAACTCGACATATCCGTTTTCATCGACGCGCAAGTGCTCAGCCGATGCAACACCCAGCACCGCGTCATGTTCGACCGCGCTGGCAATCGCCTCGCCTCCGCGCAAGGCAATCGCAATGGCTTCGCTTGCGCCGCTCGTGAGGATAACCTCGCCATCCCAACCCAGCACTGCCGCGATCCGTTCGCGCGCATCCTCAAGCGCTGCACGCGCCGCGCGCCCTTCATTATGCGGTGACGACGGGTTCGCCCAATATTCCAAGCCTTCCATCATCGCCGCACGCGCCGCGCCCACCACCGGCGTAGTTGCGGCATGATCGAGATATATGCGGGGGCGCGGAGGCATAAACCTGTGCAAGCTTTCCATGACAGTTGCGAAAATCGTGACTGCTTCTATATAGCGCTTCCACTTCCTGCAAAGCCCGAACCATCGAGCACTGCGCGCCAATAGTCTTTAGAATCGAAAACACACATGCCCGCCATTGCTATTCCCGGTCCAGAAGGCCGCCTCGAAGCCCGTTTCTCGCCGCCGCCGCGCCCGCGTGCGCCGATCGCGATGATCCTGCATCCGCATCCGCAGGCAGGCGGTACGATGAACGACCGTATCACGCAGCAGCTTTACAAGACCTTTGTGGCACGCGGCTTCGGCGTATTACGCTTCAACTTTCGCGGCGTCGGACGCAGCGAAGGCGAGTTCGACAATGGCATCGGCGAATTATCCGACGCGGCATCTGCGCTCGACTGGGTCCAAAGCTTCCACCCCGAAGCATCGACCACCTGGATCGCTGGTTTCAGCTTTGGCGCGTGGATTGGCATGCAATTGTTGATGCGCCGCCCTGAAATTCGGGGTTTCATCTCGGTCTCGCCGCCTGCCAACATGTATGATTTCAGCTTCCTGGCGCCCTGCCCTTCATCGGGGATCATCATTCAGGGCGTGAATGACGAGGTGGTGAACCCGAATGCGGTTCAGAAGCTGGTCGACAAGCTCCGCACGCAGCGGCATATTACCATCCACCACGACGAAATCCCCCGCGCCAACCATTTTTATGAGAATGAAATGGATATGCTGATGGCGTCGGTGAACGGATACCTGGATTTCCGCCTGGATCCTAACTCGCCGATCAAGTGACGTGGTTCACGCAGGGAGGCAAAGCTTTTCCACACCCGTCATGCTGAACTTGTCCCAGCATCTTACTTTTCGACGCCGCAATTGAGACCCTGAAATAAGTTCTGGGTGACGGTGGAGAGTATTTCTCGCTGCACACCCTACGCCTCGGCGTGAAAGTCTACTTTTGATTGGACGCGCCGGTCACCAGCGATTGCCCTTTGTCATCCGGCACAACCCAGATCGCGATATTAGCGAAAATCACCAATGCCGCCACGATCATCAGCCACATTTGCTTGCCCGCTCCTTCGCTGCGCCAGCGCTTCCACGCCCCAAAAAGCAACAAAATAGCCGCAAATGTTGCGAGCGACAGGATGAGATTGGCCATCCCCCAGCATAATCATCATGGATAAGCCGCGCAATCGGGCAAATTCGGCATAGCCTTTTTTCGGCACCTCCCCTAATCGGGGCGGGTTCCGACTCATTCAGGATATGCCGTGCGTATCGCCATTGCCTCAGACCATGCCGCCTTTGAGCTAAAAGCCGCCTTGGCCGACCATGTCCGCGCCGCGGGGCACGAGGTGCAGGACCTCGGGCCGAATGACGATAGCTCGGTCGATTATCCCGATTACGGCTATAAATTGGCGTCTGCAATTGCATCAGGCGATGCGGAATGCGGGATCGCATTATGTGGCTCCGGTATCGGCATTTCGATCGCGGTTAACCGCAACCCAGCCGCCCGCTCTGCGCTTGTTTCCGAACCACTGTCCGCCAAACTGGCACGCGAACATAATGACGCGAATGTCATTGCGATGGGCGCGCGCCTGATCGGTATCGAAATGGCCAAGGCCTGCGTCGATGTCTTTCTTTCCACAGAATTTGGCGGTGACCGCCACCAACGCCGGGTCGACAAATTGTCCCACCCGATTACATCCAAGGAGCCAGCATGAGCAGCGCCGCCGCTAACGACATTCAGACAAACGGATTTTTCACCCAAACGCTCGTCGAGCGCGATCCCGAGATTGCTGGCTGGATTGCCAAGGAGCTTGGCCGACAGCAGGACAAAATCGAACTTATTGCGTCTGAAAATATTACGTCGCGCGCCGTTCTTGAAGCCACGGGCTCGATCCTGACGAACAAATATGCCGAAGGCTATCCTGGTAAGCGCTATTATGGCGGATGCGAATATGTCGACGAAATCGAAACCATCGCGATAGAGCGCGCCAAGAAACTGTTTGGTTGCGAATTCGCGAACGTTCAACCCAACAGCGGCAGCCAGATGAACCAGGCTGTTTTCCTCGCGTTATTGCAGCCAGGCGACACGTTCATGGGGCTGGATCTCAACTCCGGCGGGCATCTGACCCATGGCTCGCCAGTCAACATGTCGGGCAAATGGTTCAATCCGGTCGCCTATGGCGTTCGGCGGGACGACCATCTTATCGATATGGACGAGGTTACGCGGATCGCTCGTGAAAATAAGCCAAAGCTGATCATCTGCGGCGGCACCGCCTATTCGCGCGGTTGGGATTGGGCGCGCTTCCGCGAGATCGCCGACGAGGTTGGCGCGTATCTGATGGCCGACATGTCGCACATCTCCGGCCTCGTTGCGGGCGGAGCGCACAGCTCACCGGTTCCGCATGCCCATGTGACGACATCTACCACCCACAAATCACTACGCGGGCCGCGTTCGGGCATTATCCTGACCAACGACGAGGTGCTGGCAAAGAAGTTTAACTCGGCGATTTTCCCAGGGTTACAGGGCGGTCCGTTGGTCCATGTCATCGCGGCCAAGGCTGTTTGTTTTGCCGATGCGATGAAGCCTGAATTCAAAAGTTATGCCGCAAGCGTCGTCGAAAATGCCAAGGCGCTCGCCTCTTCGTTGCAGGAACAGGGGCTCGATATTGTCTCGGGAGGCACCGACAACCATTCGATGCTGGTCGATCTTCGCCCCAAGCAGGCAAAGGGCAAGCACGCCGAACACGCGCTCGACCGCGCTTCGATCACCTGCAACAAGAATTCGATTCCATTCGATCCAGAAAAACCTTTTATCACTTCTGGCCTTCGATTGGGTACACCCGCAGGCACTACGCGCGGTTTTGGTCCGGCCGAATTCCGGCTTATTGGACGAATGATTGCCGATGTCGTTGAAGGGCTGCGTCATAATGGCGAGGCCGGCGACGGTCAGATCGAAGCACGGATTAAGGACGAGGCGGAAGCGTTGTGCGCGCGCTTCCCAATCTATCCCTCTTGAACTATATAGGTGACTTACCCATCTAATACACAGAAGGGAATTTGACCATGGGATTTTGTAACGAGTGCGATGCCGAATACGGGGAAGGCGCAAAGTTTTGCCCGCAATGCGGCGCGAAAACGCCTGAGCAACGTGCGGCAGAGAGCATACCCAATCAGGCCAAGCACTATGTCGGCGAGGCAGCGGATGAATTGTGGGGAGCGACCAAGGACGCTTTTCACACGGGCAAGCATTTGGCCGATCAGGATACCGTGAAGAAGGTCGCGGGCGGTGCCGCGATCGGGGCAGCAGCAGCAGTTATCGCGCCGATCGGCCTGGCCACCGGCGCGCTGATCGGGGCCGGGATTGTCGCTTATCGGCATGTGAACAAAAAGAAAAATCAGGAAAAATAATTGCGCTGCCCATTTTGCGGACATGATGACAGTCAGGTCAAGGACAGCCGTCCAACCGAAGATAACAGTGCAATCCGCAGGCGGCGTCAGTGCGAGGGCTGCGGCGGACGCTTTACGACGTTCGAGCGCATTCAGTTGCGCGAGCTGACGGTCATCAAAACCGAAGGCAAACGCGAACCGTTCGAGCGGGAAAAGCTTGAACGCTCGCTTTCGGTTGCCTGCCGCAAACGCCCCGTCGATAACGCGCAAATCGAGAAACTGGCATCGGGCATTCAACGCCAGCTCGAAACATTGGGCGAAAGCGAAATCGAATCGAAGCGCATCGGTGAATTCGTCATGGACGGGCTCAAGGCGCTCGACAGCGTCGCCTATATCCGCTTCGCCTCGGTCTATAAGGATTTCAGCGAAGCGAAGGATTTCGAAGATTTCGCCGGGAGCGTTGTCGAAGCGGCGAAAAAATGAGTTCGCCGCCCATCATCATCCTCGTCCGCCCGCAACTCGGCGAAAATATCGGCAAAGCTGCGCGCGCCATGTTGAATTTTGGGCTCACCGAGATGCGTCTGGTCGCGCCGCGTGATGGCTGGCCCAATCCAGCGGCGGGACCGGCGGCGTCCGGTGCAGATATCGTACTGGCCAATGCGCAAGTGTTTGACACGCTTGCCGAGGCAACTGCCGACATCAGCCATGTCTACGCAACGACGGTTCGCAAGCGCGGTGTCACCAAGCCGGTTATAACGCCCGAGATGGCCGCTTTGGAAGTCCTGCAAAACGAGGGCCGAAGTGCGATACTTTTCGGTGCCGAACGGTCCGGTCTCGAAAGCGATGAGGTTACCGTTGCGCGTGCCATCATCACGGTGCCGATCAATCCCGAATTCGGCTCGCTCAACCTCGCGCAGGCCGTTATCCTGTGCGCCTACGAATGGTCCAAGACCCAGGCCCTCGCTAGCCCACCAAAGACCGATCTCGATCCGCCCGCTTCTCAGTTCGAGCTGGATGGACTGATCACCCAGTTGGACGAAATGCTTCAGCCGCTTGGCTATTTCAGGCCAACTGACCGGGCACCAGTCACCCGGCGAACGCTGCGCAACCTGCTCACCAAGCCTGCGTGGAACGCTTTAGAGGTCCGAACCCTGCGCGGAGTCCTGACAACATTGGCCAAACATCGCAGGGAAAGCGACTAGCGGCCGGTGCTCCGGATTTCGTCCCATCGTTCGAGCTCGTAAGCGATCGATGCCTCGACAAGCCGTTCCCAGAAATCGGCAACAAGCGTTACCGAAACGCCAGATTGCTCCGCCTGCGCAACAGCATTGCCAATGACCTCTGATTTACGCGCTTCATCGCGCACCGTTTCCCGGTCGGTCTTGATCCGCGCCGCTGCGTCCATATAGGTAAAGCGCCGCGCAAGCAGCGCCACCAGATCGCGGTCGATGGCATCAACGCCTTCGCGCACCTGCGCCATGTTGCTGCAATTTGCGGGGCTTATTGGCCGAATGCTTTCCGTCATGGCCGCGCGTTTAGAAAGTGTGCATGATAAAGTCGAGCGCGATGTTGACTTATCGGCCCAACCCCGCCATAGGCCCGCCTTCGCAATCGACCCTGCACCCCGGTGAAGCAGGTGTCCGGCCCATCCAGCATGGCTCGCGCGGTACCGGGAGTAACGTTGTTAGCAAATTGGAGACACATTATGTCGATGCGCAAAAGCTCGAAGTATAAACTTGACCGCCGGATGGGTGAAAATATCTGGGGTCGCCCGAAATCACCCGTCAACAAGCGTGAATATGGCCCCGGTCAGCATGGCCAGCGCCGCAAGGGCAAACTGAGCGATTACGGCATTCAGCTGCGCGCCAAGCAAAAGCTCAAGGGCTATTATGGCGACGTCACCGAAAAGCAGTTCAAACGCGCTTATCAGGAAGCCAGCAACATGAAGGGCGATACGTCGCAGAACCTGATTGGTCTGCTTGAACGCCGTCTCGACATGGTTGTTTACCGCGCCAAGTTCGCGCCAACGATTTTCGCTGCGCGCCAGATCGTCAGCCACGGTCACATCCGCGTCAACGGCGTGAAGTGCAACATCGCCAGCCGTCAGGTCGCTGTCGGCGACGTCATCAGCCTGGGCAACAAGGCCAAGGAAATGGCACTCGTCATCGAAGCCCAGGGCCTCGCCGAGCGCGACATTCCTGAATATGTCGCCGTAGACGGCAACGACAAGGTCACCTTCGCGCGCATCCCGACGCTCGACGAAGTGCCTTACCCTGTCAAGATGGAACCAAATCTGGTCGTCGAATTCTATTCGCGTTAATTCAGGCGTCAAAGCCAAAACAAAGAGGCGGTCCTGCGGGGCCGCCTTTTTTATTTCATCTGCAGTTTCGCTTTGAGAAATTTAATGCTCTTCTCCAGCATTTCCGACCGTACGGCACTATCCTCAAGATAATGGTCCCGTTTCTTGTAAACAACCAGCTCCGGTGCCTTGCCCGCGTCGCGTAACTGATCGGCCATGAATTTCGACTGACTGACGTCGACGTTTAGATCGACGTCGCCGTGAAACATCAGCACCGGTGCTGCGATTTTGCCAGCGTTGCGCGCAGGCGATCCCTCTACGATATGCGGTCCGGATCCTATAAAATCCCGCGTGACCCGGTAGCTCATATAGTTGCGGTCGTCCTCTTTCAGCTTTGCGAGGTCAGTAACCGGTGCCACCGCGACAATTGCCTTGAACAACCCAGGGTCCTCCACACCTGATTGCAGTGCCGCATAGCCGCCGTAGGACCAGCCGAAAATCGCAATCTTGTCGGCCGAGGCAATGCCTTCGGATATCAACCAGTGCCCGCTGTCGTTGACGTCGCCAATCGCTGTTTTCCATGACTGAAAGCCGTTTTGCCGATACCAATCGTCGCCAGAGCCTGATGATCCGCGATAATTGGGTTGCAGCACCGCAAAGCCCTGATGCGCGAAATATTGCGCCAGCCAATCGAAGCCCCATTCGTCGCGTGCACTCGGCCCGCCATGCGGCATAACGATCGCTGGCAGCCCCTTGCCGGTGCTTCCGACCGGCAAAGTGAGATATCCAGGAATCATAGTTCCGTCGGCCGCTTTCAGACTAACCGGTTTGACCGGAGCGAGCGTATATCCTGCGAGTTCAGGTCGGCTTGCGAACAGCGAGCCCACTTTTTTGGTTGCCTTGTCGAACAGATAATATTGGCCCGGATTGGTGTCACTCCCCGCCCACACGATAAGCTTCTGCTCGTCGGCGCTCATCCCGCCGAAATACACCATCTCGGCATTAGGAAGTGCTTTGGAAAGCGACGCGGCCAATTTCTTAAGTTCAGTATCGAAATATACAGCTTGCCGTTTTTCGGTGGCAAAGCTGAAACCGACGACGCGATTTTTGCGGCCCAACGTAATCAGGCTGTCCACATCGACATCGGGGCGACTGAAGATTTTTGTTTTGACAAGGCTGGTGTCAAGCTGGACCTTATAGAGCGCCAAGCGGCCCTCAAATTTTTCAAAGCCATAAGCTGCGTTTTCAACAGGATCGACCGAATAAGGATTGAAACCTATATTTGCGGTGAAATCATATTCGCCGAAAGGCTGCCAGTCATTTTGCCCTGCGGGCCGGTACATGTAGCGCCTTATGCCGCTGTCATAGCCGGCAGCGGTTTTCATTACACCCATCATGCGTACATTGCCGAGTCCGTCGCTGATATATTCGGTCGCTAAACGCGTTGGCTTTACAACGGTTTTGGTCGCGAGCGTGCGTGTATCGACTCGATCGACCCCATAACCTTCGTCCGTTTTTGCGATCAATGAGCCGATTTTTTCCTCAGGCACATGCGAGCGGCCGAGCAAGACAGCCCCGTCATCCCCCGGCAGCAAATCGATCAGATTGCCCCCGAAATTGGAAAAATATTGGGCATTGTTTCCTTGGCGGATAGATACCAATTTAACCCCAGTACCATCTGCATTGATCGCCAAAAGCCGATTGACCGATACCCATTCATTGGCATCGGGCAAAATCATCCGCACGTTGCAAATTAGCCGGTCATTCGACACCCATTCGCAATAGGACAGACGTTCGGGGTCACCCGAAGCGGAAAGTGCCGGTTTCGCAATGCCGCCATTTGCAATATCAACGGTGAATAACGTGCTTCCCTGCCCATCGGCTGAAACAATATAGGCAACCTTGTTACCGTCGGGAGAAAGCGACACATGCTCGATACCTTGGCGCGCACCAAATGCGGCGGCAGATTTTTCTTGAGCTGACAAAGACACGGGCAAGGAAATTGCCAAAAGAATAACAAGAAATCGTATGATTTTGCTCCCCAAACCCGAAGTATAGATATGAAACCAACAGTTTGGGGAGGCAAGTCGAAAATGTTTAACGCAGTCGCAATGTTGTAAATAGTCAATCAGAATCACACGTTACATCGCTAACCTCTAATCACTGTAGGAGCCTGCAATCAGCCATATCCAATTCGGCGTTTAAGGTGTTCTCCGCAGATCTTTGATCGCCTTTGGTACCAACAAGCTCAGGACATGCTTGATGTGACTTTCCGCGCAGGCTTGTAGGATGGCTCTTCCACCCCGCAGAGTTACCTTGCGCAGATTTCGGGGGCTTTTGACCTCCAGACCCTTTTTCATTTGAGCCTGTCCGCGCGCTCTGGCAGGGTACGCAACTATATTTCCCTATAGGAGAATCATATGCGCATCCTGACGCTTGCTCTGGTTTCGGCGCTCGCGCTGACGGCTTGCAAAAAAACCGATGAAAAGGTCGAAGCTCCTGGCGTCGAAACAGCGATATCTAGTGAGTTGGCCGTTCCCGAACTGTCCGAGGCGACGATGAAGGAAGTGACCAAAGAGCTTTCGCTGGACAGCTATGAAGGCCGCGCGCCGGGATCGGCAGGCGAGGAAAAGACCGTCAACTATCTGATCGAAAAGTTCAAAGCGGCAGGGCTCGAACCCGGCAACGGGACAAGCTGGACACAGGATGTACCGCTGGTTGAAATTCTCGCCAAGAATGTCTCGGCGCTCAGCATAGCCGACAAAAAGGGCAAGGCGATGTCCTTTGCCTATGGCAGCGAATTCGTTGTCGGTAGCTACCGCGAGACACCGAAGACCGAGGTCAAGGCAAGCGAAATGGTGTTTGTCGGTCACGGCATTGTTGCCCCTGAAAAAGGCTGGAACGATTATGCAGGCGTCGACGTCAAGGGCAAGACCGTTGTTATCATGGTCAACGATCCCGATTTCGACAGCGAAGGCCTCGATGGCCCCTTCGGCGGCAAGGCGATGACCTATTATGGCCGCTGGACCTATAAATATGAAGAAGCCGCAAAGCAGGGTGCCGCGGCTGTGCTCATCATCCACGATGACGCGCCAGCCGCTTATGGCTGGAATGTCGTCAATTCGAGCTGGACCGGCGCACAGTTCCTCGCCCAATCGAAAGACGGCGGCAAATCGCAGACGCTGGCAAATGGCTGGATCCAGAAGGGCGTAGCGAAAGAGATTTTCGCCGCCGCTGGACAGGATCTCGACAAGCAGATGACCGCCGCCAAAGCGAAGGGCTTCAAGGCGGTCCCTCTGGGCCTGACGGCCTCGATGTCATTCGATAACGAGATCAGCCGGAAGAACAGCCGGAATGTCCTCGGTATTATCAAAGGCGCGAAACGGCCCGACGAATATGTGCTCTACACCGCGCACTGGGACCATCTAGGTATTTGCACTCCAGTCGATGGCGATGAAATTTGCAATGGCGCAATCGATAATGCCACGGGAACGGCGGCGCTGGTCGCACTGGCCGAAGGCTTTAAGAAAGCCGGTGCGCCCGACCGTAGTGTTGTGTTTCTAGCCGTAACAGCCGAGGAATCAGGCCTACTCGGCTCAAAATATTATGCAGAAAATCCGGTTTATCCGCTCGGCCAGACGGTAGGCGGCGTCAACATGGATGCCTTCTCAATGGCTGGACCTGCCAAGAATCTGACCGTCATCGGTAAAGGCAAGTCGCAGCTCGATGATTATCTGGGCGCAGCGGCAATAGCCGAAGGTCGCACACCCGAAATGGAACCCACACCTGAAAAGGGCTTCTATTACCGCTCCGATCATTTCAGCTTCGCCAAATTGGGCGTGCCGATGGTGTATTTCGAAGGAGGCGATGATCTGGTGACCGGCGGCAAAGAAGCCGCGAAAAAGATCGCCGAGGAGTATGAGAAGAACGCCTATCACAGCCCGAAGGACGAATTTAACGACGCTTGGGATTGGTCGGGCGTGATGGCTGACCTGCGGCTCTATTACCGCGTCGGACGCATGCTGGCGATGACCGAAGCCTGGCCGAACTGGAACGAAGGCGACGAATTCCGCGCCATTCGTGACAAGAGCCGGGCGGCGAAGTAATCGGTCATGACCTTCCGAATGCCCGCCGAATGGGAACCGCATGAACGCGTCTGGATCGGCTTTCCAAGCTTTGCCGATTATTGGGGTAAACCATTGGCGGAGGCGCAGCGACAGATCGCGGCGTTTGCCAATGCGGTCCACGACAGCGGCGCTGGTGAAGCCGTCCACCTGATCGCGGGCAACGCCGATGCGGCAGCGTTGGCGTGCGATTTGGTCGACGAAGGTGTGATCGTTGAACAGCGTAACATCGGTGACATCTGGTTGCGCGACACTGGCTGCATCATTGTCAAAGACGGCACGCAGCGGATAGCGCGTAATTTCGGCTTCAACGGCTGGGGCGGTCGCTTTGATTATGCGGGTGACCAAAGCATTGGTTTGGAGCTAGCGCAAGCTGCGGAACTGTCGGTGCGTGACTGCGACTGGATACTAGAGGGCGGTTCGATTGATGTTGATGGCGAAGGCGCCGCCGTTACAACCGTAGATTGCCTGCTCAACCCGAACCGGAATGCATCGCTTGACAAGGTGCAAATTGAGGCGCGGTTGCGCAGCGACCTTGGCATCGAACGTCTGCTATGGCTCGGCGACGGCTTGGGCAATGATCACACCGATGGCCATGTTGATAATCTGGCCCGCTTTGTCGGCGCGAACCATCTGATCATTCCTGAAGCCCGCGACGCCGATGACCCCAATGCCGCCGTCTACGCCGATGCCCATCAGCGCGCGGAGGCCTTCGGATGCAAGGTCACCGCCCTGCCCTCGGTCGGACGGTTCGAGCAAAATGGCGAGGCCGTCCCAGCGAGTTACATGAACTTCTATATAGGAAACAGCGCGGTAATTGTCCCGATCTATGGCAGCCGCCACGACGATAATGCGCTGGCCGAACTTGCCTTGCTATTTCCAAACCACAAGATAGTCGGCCTCCCCGCCGACGCTGTTCTGACTGGCGGCGGTAGCTTCCATTGTTCGAGCCAGCAGGCACCGCTTTGACCGTATTGGCAAAGTCAGATCTGCGCGCCATATACTAGCCGTCCAACAGAGAGGAAAATCACCCCCATGAAGAAACTCATTTTACTCGCCCTCGCCGCCACCGCGCTCACCGCGCCCGCCGCTGCCCAGCATGATGGCATGAGCAAGGCCGAGCACGACAAGATGCACAAAGAACATACCGAGCGGCTTGCAAAAATCCTTGCCGATCCAGCCCGCGCTGAAGACGCCAAGCGTGACAAATATCGCCAGCCTGCCAAAACTCTTGAATTCTTTCAGGTCCACCCTGACCATGTCATCGGCGAATATGCACCGGGCGGCGAATGGTACACGCGTATCTTGGGCCGCTATGTCAACGAAAAGGGCAAGTTCACTGGCCTCTATTTCGGTACCAACACCCATTTCAGCGATAAGCAGAAGGAAGGCATCGCCGCTGGCGTGGTAAAATTCCCTGAGGATGTAGCTAAGGTAACCGGCCGCCCCGCAACTGACTTTTCCGCCTTTTCGCTCAGCAGCATGCCTGAGGGCGTCAAAGGCACTTATGACCGTATCCTGATAATGAGGATGATGCACAATCTGATGAATTGGAACATTGCCGACGCCGAAATTAAGGCGATGCGCGACCTGCTCAAGCCAGACGGCATGATCGGTATTGAGCAACATCGTGCCAAAGCCGACGCGCCGTTCAGTTATACCAACGGCAGCAAAGGCTATGTACGCGAAGCCGATGTAATCAAGTTCATGGAAGTGAACGGTTTTGAGCTTGTTGGCAAAAGCGATGCCAATGCCAATCCGAAAGACAGCGCTAACTGGCCCGACGGCGTATGGACACTGCCACCAGCACTCCGCCTGAAAGAAGTCGACAAGGCGAAATATGAAGCCATCGGCGAAACCGACCGGATGACTTTGTTGTTCAAGAAGCGGCCCTGATGCATTGACGGCAGAGTTCATCACTCGCGCCCTGTTGTCGGGCCTTATCATCGCGGTGATCGCTTTGATCGGGCGAAAGGCTCCGGCAGCGGCGGCGTTGGTGGCCTCGCTGCCGCTAATTTCAATCCTCGGCATGATCTGGCTGTGGCGCGATACTGGCGACAACGCGCTGCTTGCCAATCATGCCGAGGCGACATTCTGGTATGTACTCCCCAGCCTGCCGATGTTTCTGCTCATCCCGTGGATGTTGCGCAGTGGGTTCAGCTTCTGGCTGACGCTGGGCGCAGGCGTAGTCATGACATTCCTGCTCTACCTTGCCACAATCGGCATTGCCGCGCGTTTCGGTGTGCGGCTATAGCGACCCCATGACCCGCAACATCACCGTCGCCGCCCTTCAATTGCCATTGGCTGGCAGCGAAGCCGAAAATATCGATGCCGTTTCCGACCTGGTCGCTGAGGCCGCAGCACAAGGCGCGCAGATTATTCTGCCTCCCGAACTTTTTTCCGGTCCCTATTTCTGCAAGACACAGGAAGAAGCGCATTTCGCCTTCGCCCGCCCGACGCTTGAACATCCATCGGTTCGCGCGATGGCAGAGCTTGCAAAGCAACTGGGTGTTGCCATTCCAACCAGCTTCTTCGAACGCGACGGTTCGCACTTTTACAATACGCTCGCGATGATCGATGCGAACGGTGAAATCCTAGGCACCTATCGCAAGAGCCACATTCCCGATGGCCCCGGCTATCAGGAGAAATATTATTTCCG
>LNFK01000035.1 GCA_001464315.1 Sphingomonadales bacterium Ga0077559
GTCGTAAAGCTGGGCCGGATGGCAGGACAATTTGCAAAGCCGCGGTCGACTCCCACCGAGACAATTGGCGGTGTCGAACTGCCAAGCTATTTTGGCGATATCATCAACGACATCGAATTTGACGCCGTCGGCCGCGAGCCCGATCCGTCGCGCATGGTGCGGGCTTATAGTCAGGCAGCTTCGACGCTGAACCTGCTCCGCGCATTTTCCAACGGCGGCTATGCAAATTTGCAACAGGTCCATGCTTGGACGCACGATTATATGGGCCGCTCGCCATGGGCACAGAAATATAAGGAGACCGCTGACCGCATTGGCGAGGCGCTCGATTTTATGGAGGCGTGTGGGATTACCCCTGAGACTGTGCCGCAGATAAAGGGCACCAGTTTTTATACCAGCCACGAGGCTTTGCTGCTGCCGTACGAGCAGGCGATGACCCGGCAAGACAGCCTGACCGGCGGCTGGTATGACACGTCGGCGCACTTTCTGTGGATTGGCGACCGCACTCGGTTCGAAGGTTCGGCGCATATCGAATTTTTGCGCGGCATCGGTAACCCGATTGGCATCAAATGCGGACCGAGCCTTGAGCCCGATGCATTGCTAAAGATGCTCGATCTTTTGAATCCCGCACGCGAAGCTGGCCGTATCACGCTGATCTCTCGTTATGGTTATGACAAGGTCGAGAGCGGCTTGCCGAAACTCGTTCGCGCCGTGCTGCGTGAAGGTCATCCGGTGATCTGGTCATGCGACCCGATGCACGGGAACGTCATCAAATCGGACAGCGGCTACAAAACGCGGCCTTTCGAGAGGATCCTTGCCGAAGTGCGCGGCTTCTTCGCAGTGCACCGTGCCGAAGGCAGCTTTGGCGGCGGCATCCATATTGAAATGACCGGGCAGAATGTGACCGAATGTACAGGCGGTGCCGTTGCGGTTACCGATGAAGGTCTTGCCGACCGCTATCACACACATTGCGACCCGCGGCTCAACGCGGCGCAGTCGCTTGAACTGGCGTTCCTGCTCGCAGAGATGCTCAATCAGGAACTGACCGAACGGGCCAGAAAAGCGGCGTGAACAGGAGATTCGCCATGCAAGGGACGGTGGTTAAATCTGGCGTCGGTTTCGGCAGCGCGCTGGCGATGGTGATCAGCTACACCGCGCACAAGTCTGTGCTATGGGCGATTATTCACGGTATTTTCAGCTGGTTTTATGTCATCTACTTTGTGCTGACCCGGTAGAGTCACCTAAAGGCATGTAGTTGTTGCAGGCGACGGAACGGCGCTGATAAAGGAACGCGATGATGCGTCTGACATTCCCGATTGCTAGTTTGTTGCTCATGTCGGCTTGCTCGTCGGGAGTAGAAACCCGGATATCGAGCAGCGGAATCGCAAACCCTGCCGCGGCGTCGTTCATGATTTCGACCGTAGCCGGGACTTCGGAAGATTTGCGCGCCGCCTACGCGCTGGTCGCCAAAAATATGGTGGGCAGGGGATTTACCATGGCGAAAGAAGCGCCGCTGCATCTGGAAATCACTTTGGATGCGCGCGGCGCCGACCTGGCATTAGCGACTGCTACAGGTCCCATGTCCTCGCCCAAGAAGCGAAAGCCATTGCAAAGCTGCGGTGACAGGGAATATCGCTTTAGTGTGACATTGACCCGTGTCGCTGATGGCTTGGAAATTTACAAAGGCAGGGCGGCAGAATATCATTGCAAAATGCCGGTCAAAGAAGCCTTGCCCATACTCGTCAACGCGGCTCTAGCGGACCTGGGGCAGCCGCGTGGCAGCTATGTCGTGAAACGCCAAGCGCGGGATTAGGCTTCTGGTGCCTCGGGTAATTCAAAGGTAAATCTTGCCCCGCCGTCCGGGTTATTGTCCGCTATAATCGATCCCTTGTGCCGTTCGATCACTGCTTGCACGAACGTCAGCCCTAAGCCAGTGCCCTTTGCTCGGCCTCTTTGTTCGCCATCGCTTGCAAAGCGGGTGAACAGTTGCGGCAGGATGTTTTCTGCAATTCCACGCCCTTGATCGGCGATTGTGACGATGATTGCCGGTTCGCTCTCGGATCTCACGATTGAAATGCTGATTGTCCCTTGGTCAGGACTGAATTTGATCGCGTTGTCGACCAGATTGCATATCGCGCGTTGCAGGCTGTCGGGCTCGGCGAGCACAAAACCCCCGTCACTGCGGTCGTAGAAAGCAAATTTAATGCCGCGCTCGTGCGCCAGCGGCCACAGGCTGTCTGCTGCCTCGCGGACAAGATCGGCGAGCAGAACATCCTCGCCTGCAAATTCGGTCTCGCCCATGCGCGCCATTTCGACGAAATCCTGCGCAAGCTGCATGGTGCGGCGGGCATTTTGTTCAATGCGCTTTTTGGTGTCTGCGTCGATCTCGCCATTGAGCAGGGCAATGATCGTCGACTGCGGCGCGCGCATATCGTGCGACAAAAGCTGCAATATCTCTTCACGCTCCGCCTCGGCGCGGGCAAGATCGCTAATGTCGGTAAGATAATGGATATGCCCGTGGAGCACGCCGGTATCACCGCGCACCTCGGACCGACGCATCACGAATGTCCGGTCCTGCCGCGAAACGAAGCGCACAAATTCCGGCGGGTTTCCGGCGTCGTGCGCCTGTTCAAGATAGCGATCAACCAATGCGCGCTGTTCGTCTGCGACCATGAGGTCAAGCGCGGTGGACCTTGGCATGTCGGTGATGTCGCGCCCGAGCCGTTGGTTGAAAAGATCATTGGTCAACGTAACCTTGCCATCGGGGTCGGTCACGAACATCGGGTCGGGCAGGTCGGCTAGCGTGTCGGCGACAAATCGGCGCAGGTCGCGCATATGGTCGATCGCTCCGGCGAGGGCTTCGCTTTGCCGCCCTACCAGATCGGTCGCTTGGCTTTGAGGCACCGGGATCGGGCTGACTTCGCCTTCCTGTTCCAGCGCCCGCAACTCGGCGCTCATGAAATCGCTCATCGCCTGCAAACGGCGCCAGCCCCATAATGGATAGACCAGCAGCAGCCCGAGCAAAGCGGCGCCGGGTGGAAACCAGACATGTCGCCACAATAGCCCCGTGCTTAATATTAGTATCATCCCAAGCGTCGCCAGCGACATTAGCAATACGACCCTTGGCCGCCATCGCAGGAAACCGATCAGGAGCAACCAAAGCGGCAATAACGATAGCGAAGCCACCCATGCCATCGGCAGTGGTTTGATAAAATTATCGTGCCGGATCGCGCCAAGCATATTGGCCATGATTTCAACGCCCGAGAGCAAACCGCCTTCGCCATTAGGCGTCGGGAAATTGTCACCCATCCCGGCAGCGGTCGCGCCGATGATGATGTCCTTGCCTTTAATCATCTGATCGGGCGTTTTGCCCGAAAGCAAGTCTGAGTAGGAAATCTCGGCATATTCGCCAGCATGCGCGAACGGGATAAGTAATTCGGTACTGCATTCTGTATCCCGCAGGGCAGCGGTCGAGGGACCACCGGTCCTGCCGCGATAGACCAACTCCATGAGATGCGGCCAATTTTCGCTCAACGTTTCAGGCCTGAAACATAACGCACTGCGCCTTACGATGCCGTCATCGTCGAACAGAATATTCACATGACCGATGCCGTTCGCCGTCGTTGCAAAAAGCCGTGCTGGCATCACAGTGTCGTAGGCACGGCCATCGCTACCGGGTGTATTGAAATGCAATGGCATGAAAACAGGAGCCGGTCCGGCAGCCATCGCCGCCGCAAGTTTTGTGTCTGAGTCGGCGTCACCCGCTTCGCTTAACAGGATGTCGAAAGCTATTGATCGCGGCTGTCCTGCCTGCAGCTTTTCAATAAGCTGCGCGTGCAGCTTTCGGTCCCAAGGCCATTTGCCCAAGGCAGCAAGGCTTGGGTCATCAATTGTTACCAACAATATCTGGCGGTCAGCATCCGGGCGACCCACGTCACCTAAATGGTCGTAAATCAGATTATCGAATGACGATGTACCCCGCCAAAACAACGCGGCGACTACAACGCCGGTTGCGAGCAAGCCAATGGCCAGCCATTCTATCGCAAGGCGAAGCCGCAAATTCATAATGCTTATTCGGGTGCGATAGCCGAAATATCAAGCGGAACCGTCAGGTGCCGGATACCGTTAGTTTCTCCGGCGGCGTCCAGTTAATCGCCACCTCTCCGTCGAGATATTGCACAATGCCGACGCGCCAAAAATATTCGCCTGGTGGCAAATCGGAAAGCGTCACGCGGTCAGCTAAAAGCCCCGCCTCATCGACCATCGGAAGCTGGTCAGTTGCATTGCGGAACAGCTGAAAATGGAAACGTTGTGTGCCTTCGCCTTCACCAATCCAGCGAAAAACATAGCCTTCCTCGCCTTGGCCAGCGCTGGCACTGACGCCGTTCAAGCGCCGTTTGAAGGCGAAGGTTGCGGGAATTCCTTGAATGCCATTGTCCGAAACAGCGCGGGCCCGGATGAAGTAATTGCCGTTTGGAATATCGCTAAATTCTGCTTTGCCGTCAGCCGCAATGACATCCGCGACCTGATCGATAAAGCTTGCATCTTTGCCAATGGTAAAACGCGTATCGCGACTGTCTTGGGCGGCAAAACGGACAAACTTGTCGGCTTGCGTCTTGCCGGGTTCCTGTAAAGCTGGCGCGCTCAGCAGCGCCTCAGCGATCACGCCGCCATCTGCCTTAACCGCTAGTCCGTTGCCCGCGCCAACTGGCCGAGCCACAGTGCGGCCAGCATCGACTGCGAGAGCGCCCTCGACCACCTCGGCAAAATCGCGATTGTTGTCGGGATCGAACCGCGACTGAAAATCGGTGCCACGAACCGCCGACACCGCCTTGGGTGTGCGCATCCGATAGCGGTCATCTGAAGATTTAAGCTTGGTAACAGCCGACCGCGCGCCGCCTTTCCCGATGTCGAAATCATAATCGAGACTGTCACCCAGCACATATTTGCGGAGCATCCTGATGCGCACATTGCTGTTCGACGGCAGAGACACGCGAGAGCCATCATCGAGCAACATCGTCGCAAAAGACGATGGCCCGGTGCTAACGGCTGTCCCTTCACGCAAAACGTGCCCGGTTGATGCAGCCGCATTATCGGCCAACACTTGGCCGCGGACTGAAATCAATTTTGCACTGACCGGCCGGTATTTCAACAGGCTCCGCGGGATGTTCAGGACCTTGCCGACGGGAATCGCGTGCGGATCGGCGATACGATTTTGTTGCTGGACGATTTTATAGCTTCGCGGCGACGTCAAATAGCGTTCGCCCAGCGAGATCAGATTATCGCCTTTGCGTACGACATATTTTACGGGTGCGTTATCGTCGGTAGCCCGCACAGTCGGAACGGTCCCGAAACCTGCCAGCAATGCCAGAAATACTGAAGCGAACCTTTTAAATTCAGGCGGCATATGCATTCCCGTCACTTTGATGGTGCGATCGTCTCCAGGCGGTAACCATAGCCGAATACGGTGAAAATCCGAAACCCGTTTTCGGGCTGCAGATCGAGTTTCGCCCGCACGCGCGATATATGCATGTCGAGCGTTCGCGTCGCGAGAGCCGCGGTCGTGCGCCAAATCGTTTCCATAATATAATTGCGCGACAATGTTCGGTCGGCATTGCGAAAAAACAAATCGGCCAGCTCGAATTCCTTCGAAGTCATGGTAATAGTCTTGCCATTGACCGAAACAGTCTGTTCGATCCGGTTAAGATGATATTTGCCATAAACCGCTTCAGCGTCGAACGCGCCACTTCCGGCGTTCCTTCGCAGCATCGCATTGATCCGCGCGGCGACGACGGCGCGATCTTCCGGCTTGGTTATATAATCATCGGCACCGGCATTCAATGCATCGCTGATGTCGCGTTTAGCCGACCGGTTGGTCATCATGATAACCGCCGGGCGTTCGGGCAAGGACGACTGCATCCATTGCAAAATCGCGATGCCGTCTTTGCCGGGCATGTTCCAGTCGAGGATTAATAAATCAAAGGTTTCGCGAACGAGCGCCTGTGTCAGCATATTCCCGTCAGAATAACTGACTGCGACATGGCCAAGTTCTTCGACAATTGTTTTCAGAAATACGACGACATCCGCTTCGTCGTCAGCGATTACAACGCGCATAATATAACCCTACCCAACCACGCCACGTGTAAAATGGCGTCCCTCAATTTGGCGGATATGACGAAAAGACAGTGCACGCCAGACTCTGTGCGGCATTGTTACAACCATTTACAAAACTTGCCAGAGTGTGAAGCGGTGTAACGCAGCAAAGGATGGCTGGGGCGGCAGGGATCGAACCTGCGAATGCCGGCATCAAAAGCCGGTGCCTTACCGCTTGGCGACGCCCCATCATCTTGGCATGTTTTGCGCAGAAAGACGTTTGCATCTCGTCTGCTGCGGCGGCCTTATAGCGCGAGTTTCGGCAATGGCAATCGCCGAAAAGCGCGAAATTTCGATCAGTCGATCCGCTGAACCCAGCCGTGCGTGTCCGGCGCAACGCCGCGCTGGATATCGACCAGTTTGGCGCGCAATTGCTGGGTAATCTGACCTGGCCCGCCCGCACCAATCGTGAAACTGCCGCAATCACTGTGCACGCTACCGACCGGCGTCACCACCGCAGCGGTCCCGCAAGCAAAGGCTTCGACAAGCTTGCCCGAGGTTGCATCGGCGCGCCATTGGTCGATGGCATAGCGTTCTTCACGCACCGTGAGGCCTTGTTCGCGCGCCAAAGTGAGGATCGATTCGCGTGTGATTCCTTCGAGGATCGTGCCGTCGGTTGGCGGCGTTATTAGCGTGCCGTCGTCGAACAGGAAAAACAGGTTCATTCCACCGAGTTCCTCGATCCAGCGATGTTCGGCGGCATCGAGAAACACGACCTGGTCGCAACCATGCGCTATGGCTTCAGACTGCGCAACAAGGCTTGCGGCGTAATTCCCGCCACATTTGGCTGCGCCGGTGCCCCCGGGGGCAGCGCGGGTATAGTCCTGCGAAACCCAGATCGAAATCGCAGGCGCGCCGCTTTTGAAATAGTTTCCGGCGGCTGATGCAATGACCATGTAGAGATATTCGGCCGAAGGTTTGACGCCCAGAAAAACCTCGCTCGCGATCATGAACGGGCGGAGGTAGATTGAACCGCCGTCAACCGGTGGGAACCAGGCCTTGTCGACCTCGACCAGTTGTTTGCACGATTGCAGGAAGAGGTCTTCGGGCAATTCGGGCATCGCCAGCCGCTTGGCAGACCGCTGAAACCGGCGTGCATTTTGCTCCGGCCGGAACAACGCCATGCTGCCGTCGGCAAGCCGGTAGGCTTTCAATCCTTCGAAAATCTCTTGCGCATAATGCAACACCGCTGTCGCCGGATCGAGCGTCAGCGGCGCGCGGGGGCCAACCTTCGCATTATGCCAGCCTTTGCCTTCGGTGTAGCGGATGGTGACCATATGATCGGTGAAAACGCGGCCAAAACCCGGGTCGGCAAGCAGCTCGGTGCGGCGGGCGTGATCGACCGGGTTCGGGTTCGCCTCAAATGGAAATGCACCAGCCGTCATCTGCGTTCTCGTCTATTAGGGTATTGCACTGTCCTATGGGCTGCGCCAAGATACGTCAATATGGCTGTCCCATCTTCTTCTCCGGTGACCCCTGCTGCGTCGCCGCTTTTCCTGCGCGAACATGAGGTCAGGCGCGGCGTTGAGTTGCTGTTTTTTGGTTACACTCGGCTGACGCGTTCAATTGATGAAGGGTTGGCCGAGCATGGGCTGGGCAGGGCGCACCACCGGGCGCTGTACTTCATAGCGCGCCAGCCTGATCTGACAATTAGCGAGCTGCTCAAGATATTGGCGATTACCAAACAGTCGTTGGGGCGGGTTCTGACCGATCTTGGCGCGCAAGGGTTGGTCGAGACCCGCGCTGGTGTGACTGACCGTCGGCAGAAGCTGTTACGCTTAACGCCCGACGGGGTAGCGTTTGAGGCCCGATTGTTCGACGCGCTGCGAACCAGCCTAGCGGCGGCTTATGCGGCGGCAGGGCAGGAATCGGTAACCGGATTCTGGCGCGTGCTCGAAGGACTGATACCGCCGAATGATCGTGTCATGGTCGCGGCACTGCAAAAGGATATGTGATGCGCGGTACGCTTGATAGGTTGGAAGCGGTGATAGCCGAACGGCGCACTGCGTCATCGGACAGCAGCTATGTCGCCTCGCTGTTCGCCAAAGGCCGCGAGAAAATCGCACAGAAGGTCGGCGAGGAAGCCACCGAGACTGTGATCGCCGCCTTGTCGGGTGACCCGGCGAAACTGACATCGGAAGCGGCGGACCTATTGTTTCATCTGTTGGTTTTGTTAGCGGATGGCGATGTCGGAATCGACGAGGTGCTTGCCGAGCTCGACCGGCGTGATGGAGTTTCAGGTATTGCCGAAAAGGCCGCTAGACAGGAGTGAAACATGCCTATTGACGCCACCTTGCCCTATGATGACCAGAATATCTTCGCCAAAATCTTGCGAGGGGAAATTCCGAACAATACGGTCTATGAAGACGAATGGGCGCTGGCTTTTCGTGACATTAACCCACAAGCGCCGGTGCATGTGCTGGTAATTCCCAGGGGCGCGTATGTCAGCTGGGATGATTTTAGCGCCAACGGAAGCGACAGCGAGATTGCTGGTTTCGTCCGCGCGGTTGGTAAAGTTGCTCGCGATTTGGATCTTGTCGAGTCCGGCTACCGTCTGCTTGCCAACATCGGTATCGACTCGCATCAAGAGGTTCCCCACCTTCACGTCCATCTTTTTGGTGGAAAACCGCTTGGACCGATGCTTGCGCGGTGAAATTAAGTTGCGCGACGCGCGTTAGAGGCTAGGTTCGGAAACAATCAATTATCCGTGAGGGGTGAAATAATGATATTTGGTCGTACGAAATCAATCGACGCCATATTGGCGACGGCGGAGAAAAAGGCTCTCCACCGGACGCTAGGCGCGTTTCAGTTAACATTGTTCGGAATCGGCTGTGTCATCGGCACAGGCATATTTGTTCTGACCGCTGCTGGCGCGCAAAAGGCCGGACCGGGCCTGATGCTAGCTTTCGCAATTGCAGGCGCAATCTGCATCGTTGCCGCACTTTGCTATGCTGAAATTGCTTCGATGCTGCCGGTTGCGGGGTCGGCTTATACTTACACCTACACAGTTATGGGCGAGCTTCTTGCCTGGACGGTCGGCTGGGCGCTTGTGCTCGAATATGCGGTCGCGGCGAGCGCGGTGTCGGTCGGGTGGTCCGGCTATTTTAGTGGCACGATATTAAACGAGTTTTTCGGGATACAGTTACCCGCAGCATTGGCCGCTGGCCCGCTTGCACTCGGTGGCGCTGAAGGCGGGATTATCAACCTGCCTGCGGTTATTATTGCGTTGCTGATGACATGGTTGTTGATGATCGGCACCAACGAATCCGCGAAATTCAACGCAATTCTGGTCGCGATCAAGGTCACGGCGCTGACAGCGTTTATCGTTTTGACATTGCCAAAAGCGGAAATGGCGAATTTCAACCCATTCCTGCCAGCCGGTGTTTTCGGCGGTTTTGGTTCGGGCGTCGGCGCAGTTGGTGCGGCGGCAACTATCTTCTTCGCGTATGTCGGCTTTGACGCGGTTTCGACCGCTGCCGAAGAAACCAAAAATCCGCAGCGCAACGTGCCCATCGGGCTGATCGGGTCGCTTGGATTTTGTACCGTATTCTACATCCTCGTTGCGGCAGGTGCTGTTGGTACCATTGGCGGTCAGCCAATTATGGGACCAAATGGCATTCCGTTCCCTGCCGGTTCCGAAGCATTGGCTGTCCAGTGCGCATTGCCGCAATATAGCGACATGCTGGTGTGCTCGAATGAGGCGCTGGCCCATGTGCTGCGTCAAATCGGTTTTGGTACGATCGGCAACATGCTCGGAATCGCCGCGTTTGTTGCGCTTCCATCGGTAATCCTGATCCTGCTTTTCGGTCAGACCCGCATCTTCTTTGTGATGTCGCGTGACGGTTTGCTGCCAGAAGGTCTGTCGAAAATCCATCCAAAGTGGAAAACGCCTTATGTCGTCACTGCGATCACCGGTGCTGTCGTGGCCTTTGCCGCTGCATTCTTGCCCGTCGGCCAGTTGGCCGATATTGCCAATGCAGGAACGCTGTACGCGTTCATGATGGTGGCGATTGCAGTGATGATGCTGCGCAAGTCCGAACCGAACCGTGTGCGGTCGTTCAGAACGCCTGCACTCTGGTTGGTTGGGCCTCTGACAATTGCCGGATGTATCTTCCTGTTCCTCAACCTGCCGTTTGAGGCAATGATCGTATTGCCAGTCTGGGCTGCAATCGGGATCGTTATCTATTATCTATATGGCTACAAAAAGAGCCATGTTGGACAGGGCATTGTTGAGGTGCATGATCTCGACTCGGATGCGCCGCATCGGCCGGTTGAGGGCGGACCTGTTGTATAATATCTATAGTGAAATATTCGAAAAGGGGCGCTTCGGCGTCCCTTTTCTTTTGGCCTAGCTGCGTGGATCGACGGGTAGCGGCTGGGTGGTTCCAGGGCGGGTAAAGAGCTTTCCCTTTTCGCACCATAATACCAGCGCCAGAGCCGTTAGTCCGCAAAGCAGGAAGCCGAAAGCAACTGGCGTGACGCTGCCGTCGAACTGCTGACCAATAATGGCACCGATCGAGGCTGCTAATCCGGTGCGGACAAATGTTTGAAACGATGACGCGGCACCTGCAACATCGCCAAACGGGGTCATCGCGATTGACGAGAAGTTCGATCCGATAAAGCCAATCATCGCCATATTAGCGGTCAGCAATATTAGAAACAAGGTCAGCGATGTTGGCGCGAATTCCGCTGCGGCCAGTTGCAGCGCACCCAGCACGATAAAAGTCAGCAGCGCGGTTTGCGACACGCGCCGCGCGCCGAACCGTTCGACGATCCGAGAATTGGTGAAGTTGGACACAGCGATGCCGATGGCGATGATCGCAAAGCCGATGGTGAAGAAATCAGCTGCGCCGAACACCTTGTCAAAAGTCTGTTGCGAACTGTTGAGATAGCCGAATAACGCACCCTGAACGATGCCAGCGCCAAGCATATAGCCGGCCGCATTGCGATGTACGACGACCTTGCGCCAGGCCTTGGCAAGTGCATGCGGTTCGATCGGGATGACATTTTCAGGATGAAGCGTTTCAGGCAAACGGTAATAGACCCATATCGCCGCGGCGACTGCCATGAACGCCATCAGGTCGAATATAGTCCGCCAACCGGCGAAGAGTAAAACCATCTGACCGACGGTTGGCGCGATAATCGGCACGATCATAAAGATCAGAAATATGGTCGACATCCGTCGTGCCATCGCGTCGCCTTCGAACTGGTCACGGATGACCGAGACCACGAGCACGCCCATCGCCGCTGCCATCAAGCCGTGCGCGAACCGCATCCAAAGCATCATTTCGAATGTTGGCGCTATTGAACAGGCAAGCGAAAACACCGCTGCCCCGACCGTCGCAACCAATAGGATCGGCTTGCGGCCAAAGCGGTCGGACATCGGCCCGTAAATCAGCGCGCCGATACCCGTTCCTGCCAGAAAGACCGAAATGACATATTGGATCTGGTTAGCATCGACGATTCCAAGCCCGCTGATCATTGCGGGAAATGCGGGCAGCATTGCGTCGATTGCCAGCGCGTTAAGCGCCATCAACGACGCCATCATGACGATCAGTTCGCGGTCGCCAATCGACTTTTTTGAGGGGAGGGGGGAGTGCATGGCCTTATTATGTTGCACCTGCACAAATTAAGCCACCCGCTAAATGGTTAAATCAGTCCGGCGCTCCGCATGCTGGAAAAGCCTTCCTTGCCGATGATCATATGGTCGTGCACCGGGATGTTAAAGCCTTTGACAGCGTTGATGATGTCGCGGGTCATGGCGATGTCCTGACGGCTGGGCGAGCTGTCGCCGCTTGGGTGATTGTGGACAAGGATGATCGCGGCGGCTCCCAAATCCATTGCCCGTCGCACCACTTCACACGTGCAGATCGCTGCCTGATCGACTGAACCCTCGCTTTCCACCTCGTCGCAGATTAGCATGTTTTTGCTGTTGAGATACAAAGTGCGCCCGCGCTCGATGGTCAGATGCGCCATGTCGGCGCGTAATTAATCGAGTAACGATTGCCATGACGCGAGCACGGGTTGTTCGCGCGCAGGTTCGCTGAGCAATCTCAGCGCCGCAGCCTGAACAATTTTATTGCTACCGTGCTGGTTTCGCCTATTTCAGGTTGCTGCGCGATATTTTTAGCATCAGCGGTGAGCAATGTTGACAGTCTGCAATAATGGGCAAGCAATTGCTTTGCGAGCGGCTTGGTGTCTTTGCGCGGGATTGCCAAGGCCAGCAGATATTCGATCAATTCATGATCATGCAGCGTTTCGCCGCCTTGCTCGAGCAAACGCGCGCGCAGTCGCGAACGATGGCCGGTACCATGATGCTCTGCCTTGTCCGCGCCGCCTGCCATCTACGCTATCCTTTTGCGATAGATGGTCTTTTCAGCGATTTTTGTGACTCTCGCAAGTGACTCCGCGCGAATGGCGTTGCAACCTATCGGCCTTTCCCGCATTTGGAGCAGATGCAGAATGCTGCCGACGCAGATTTGATGGTGGAGCAAGACCCCGAACCATTTCGCGGGCGGCGTTGGAAGCGGCGTATTTTTGCTGCTGTGGCTTTGTTATTCGTGGCTTTGCTCCTGCTCGCTTGGTGGCAACGGAACAGCATCGCAGACCGTTTTGTACAGAACGAACTGGAAAGCCGGGGAGTAAAGGCCAACTATAAAATCGATCAAGTCGGGTTTCGCACGCAGCGGATTCGTGACCTTGTAATCGGCGACCCGGCCAATCCCGACCTTACCGCAAAGCTGGTCGAAGTTGATGTCGCGCTGAACTTTTCCGGTGCCAATCTTCGCGATGTCCGGGCAGACGGCGTCAAAATTCGCGGGCGCTATGTGGACGGCAAACTGTCATTTGGCGAACTCGATAAATTTGCGGACCCCACGTCCAAAGAGCCGTTCGAATGGCCCGACATCGGGCTGGTAGTCAAAAATGCGCAGGCGCGGATCGACACGCCTTGGGGCGTTATCGGCGCGGGATTGAACGGTAAAGGTCTGTTGCGGAACCAGTTTGCCGCCAATCTGTCTCTGCGTTCTCCGGGTTTGGCAGGCGGCGGTTGCTTGGTTCCTGCCGCCAAATTCGATGGAAAATTATTGCTCGAATGGCGGCAGCCTCGGTTGGTTGGGCCGATTGCGGCGACCGGAGTGAATTGCAAGGACATGGGTTTGGCGGTCGTCGCCCCAGTGCTCGACGCCGATGTCAAATTGTCGGAGCGTTTTGACAAATGGGTCGGCGATGTGGGTTTCACGGCACGCAAGCTCGATTATGCCGCAATCGCATTGAACCAGCCGAAGGGATCCATATCGGTCGATGGCGGGATCAGCCGGACCAACTTTGCGCTTGCGCTGAATGAGGGAGGGCTGCGAGCGGCTCCGTTGACGGTGCAGCGGCTCGCAATTGACGCCAAAGGCTATGCCGGGTTGAACAACGACAAATTTGCCGCATCGGCGCGGGGCGGCATCAATGTAACGGGGGGCCGGCTGGACCGGGGAACGCTGGGCAGCCTGCGCGGCATAGCGGCGCAGAGCCGCGATACGCCGGTTGGACCATTGCTTGCCCGAATGGCGCCGGTACTCGAAAGGGCGGGTGACAGCTTTAGCGGCAGTTTCGACTTCGACGCGTTCAGCGATTTTCAGGGCCGTATGGGTGCGACGATCGGTGCGCTGGCGTTCAACAGCGCTTCGGGAGCGCGTGTGCGGCAAAATGGCCCGTTGATCATCCAAAGGGCGAACAATGGCTGGCGCCTGGCATCAGCCGCTGAGCTAGCGTTGAGTGGCCGCGATTTGCCGAACGCCACGCTTTCTCTAAGACAATCATCCGGCGACGCATGGGCAGGCAATCTCATAATCGCACCTTATGCCAGCGGCGGCGCAAGCCTCGTTGTGCCCAGCCTGGCATTTAACGGGCGACCGGGAGGTGCATGGAGCTTTAATGGTCAGGCGAGGCTGTCAGGGCCGCTCCCGGGGGGAATGGTTAGAGGTCTCAATTTGCCCATAACAGGGCGCTATAGTGCGGGCCTGTTGTCGCTTTACGATAGCTGCCAGAATGTGCGCTTCGATGCGCTGCGTATCGCAAATCTGGCACTGCGCGGTCAATCGTTGAGGCTGTGCCCCGATGGAGGGCGGTCTATGCTGACTGCCGGAACTGCCGGGACCCGCTTCGCCACCAATGTCGCCGATTTTGCGGTCGGAGGTAAGCTGGGCACGACCGATCTCGCCGCGCGAAGCGCCAATGTCCGGTTCAGCCTCGATGACGGCTTTGTCGCGCGCGACGTCAAAGTTGTTCTCGGTAACGCCGAAGGCCGCACCGACTTTGCCGTTGCGATGCTTGCGGGCACGTTTGCAAGCGATGCGATCAGTGGTACGCTGGCAGGCGGATCGGGTAAAATCGGCAATGTACCTTTGTTGATCGACGAAGCCGCGGGCAACTGGCGTTATCTGAACAGCATATTGACCTTCGACAGCAGCCTGAAGGTGCTCGATGCCGAACAGGTGGATCGCTTCAAGCCCATCAATGTGCCGGATATGATGCTGACGCTCGAAAACAATATTATTACCGCCATTGGCCATCTGGTCGAGCCGACTACAGGAACGCGCGTTGCCGATGTCGATATCCGCCATGACTTGCGCGACACCACTGGCCGCGCTTTATTGGCGGTCGATGGTCTGCGCTTTAATGACCGCTTCCAGCCCGAATTGATCACGCCACTGGTGGTTGGCGTGATCGCCAATGTCGACGGCACGGTATCGGGCGATGGACGAATCGATTGGAACAGCGAAGGTGTGAAAAGCAACGGAAGCGTTTCGACAACGGGAATGAACCTCGCGGCAGCATTCGGTCCGGTGGAGGGCTTGGCCACCGAAATGGCTTTCACTGACCTTCTCGGGCTTGAAACCGGTCCGGCCCAATTGGCGACCATAGCATCAGTCAATCCGGGCATCCCTGCGCTGGGCGGTCAAATACGGTATCAACTTTTGCCTGATCAGCGAGTGGCCATCGAAAACGGGCGCTGGCCCTTTGCCGGCGGCGAATTGATCCTGGAGCCCACTGTGCTTGATTTTGGCGTCGAGAGCGAGCGCCGCCTGACCTTCCGCGTTATTGGTGTCGATGCCGAAAAGCTTCTCGCTGGATATGATTTCCAGAATTTGCGAGTCACCGGCGTTTTCGACGGCACCTTGCCGATGGTGTTCAACCAGGATGGAGGGCGGATCGTCGGCGGCGCACTCATATCGCGCCCCGGTGGCGGTGAAGTGAGTTATCTGGGTGAGCTTGCCTATGAAGATATGGGCACTTTCGCTAATTTTGCGTTCGAAGCGCTGCGCTCGATCCGATACACTTCGCTGACCATTGGGGTGGGCGGCGACCTCGACGGCGAAATCGTCACCGACATCAGCTTCACCGGCTTGCAGCAGGGGACTGGGGCCAAACGCAATTTCATCACCAAGCAACTGGCGCGCATCCCCATCAAATTCAACGTCAGTGTGACTGCAGAGTTTCTGCAGCTCATTGGCTCGATCCGGGGCCTGTACGACGCCGACTATGCGGCACAGCGCGACCTGCAATATCTGATCGAACAACAAAATGGTGTCGCGCCGACCGCACCCGAGGATTTACCGCCAAAAAAAGATGAACGGAGTGATGAATGAACCATTCAGCAAGGGGAAAGCGGCGATGAGGCATAAGCATCAGCAATTGACGAACCGCATGGATAGTGCGATTCGCCGCAACATGGGGAAAGTGATACTCGTTTTAGCACCGATCATAATCGCGACCTTGTCGGGGTGTGTGCAGGTTACTGCGCCGGACAAGCCGATCGTGATCAACCTTAACATCGCAATCCGGCAGGAAATTTTGTACAAGCTGGCTGCGGCGTCCGAGAAGGTGATTGAAGAGAATCCGGAGATATTTTGATGAAAAATTCCGTAGAAATGTTAATCGCTGCCGTGCTGCTTGGTGCGACTGCATCGGGCGCTGTGGCTTATCAGGCTGGACGCGATCCCGCTTACCAAAGCGCGCGTCAAAGCGGGTTGGTGGGCGAAAAATCAGATGGCTATCTGGGTTTTGTCTCATCGCCATCGCCGGCGATCAAGGCGTTGGTCGATGACATCAACATAAAGCGCAAGGCGGCTTATTCGAAGGAAGCCCTGGCCAATGGCGCAACCGTTGAAGAAATGGCGCTGCGCAGCGGCTGTCGCTTGATTGCCGAGCGCACTGTGGCTGGCGAGAAATACCAGACCCCATCGGGCCAATGGAAAACCCGAGATGGCGACACGCCCGAACTGGATCCGCGCTGTCCGTAAGTTAGTTTGCGATAATTCCAAGGGGCCGGGCCGCGATGTTCTGGCCCTTTTCTATTGCATTGCAACATTCTCGGTCGCGCGCTGTTGACTTGCGGCAGGGGCTCTCCTAAAGCGCCGATGCCTAGGCGGGGTTGCCCCGATTTCGTGGCGGTTTCCCTTTTGAAAAAGGATGGATCGCATGGTTTCGAACGACCCCGGGCAGGATAAAAACGGCAAAAGTGACGCTCGGCTCGATTCGTTAGACATGCAGCTGAAAGCGGCGCGGAAAGCCGAGGC
>LNFK01000036.1 GCA_001464315.1 Sphingomonadales bacterium Ga0077559
AGGCAAATCCATCGCGTCATTTTTTGTGGCTGGCCTAATGGTCTGCATATACTGTCGCTAGCTGGGCACGCGAACGACTGCAACATTGTCGGAATCGGTCACATGACAGTAGGCTCCACTCACGCCTGCATCCGCCAACATTCCTGTCGTTCCCTGCGCCACGTGAATTCGTCGAAACCTGCCTTTCATTCAGCAGCGACAGCGCGGCAGCTTTCGATGTGTTGCCAAGACCGTCCGGTCTCAGACCGTCATCCCATAGACTGAACGTTGAATAAGCCTTTAGTTGCATCAACCGGCGATTTACCAATAGTTGATATTGTCTAGATGGGTTTTGGAGACAGGCAATGGACATCGACTGGACCAGGCACATCGTGATAGCATTGATATCGACGGTGGCAGTATTTACGCTGACGACATGGGGCAGCAAAGGTTCGCCCGAAAAGCAGGGTTGGCGCAGCATAAGGCCCGGCGGAACTTACGCCGTCGCAATCATCGGCGGCCTGCTATTCACGCTTTTCCTTGCCTATATGTGGCTGTTTGTAGGGTCGAACCGGCCCGATGCCGAGAGCCAGATGCGCATCCTTTTCTGGCTGATCATCGCCTTTGGCGGCGGCACGCTGATCACGATCTTCCAATATGGGCAAGTCCGTCGCACGGGTATTCGTTGGCGCGGTGATGTGCTTTTCTGGCGCGGCAAGGGCGGCACGGAGCTAAGTCGCAAGGTCAGCGAGGCGGTCGCGCTGCGCAAGGCATTCATGGGTCCGGTCTTTATCGTCTTCGGCGACGGCAATGAGACGGTGTCCGACCGGCTCTATCCGGACGATGGCATCGACCAAAGCTAGGCCCGCCGGACACCCGCCTGCTGCAACACTTCGATAAAGCGGCGGTCAATGCTTTGCGAAGGCAGGCAGACCTTCTCGCCGCTGTGCAGCTCCAGAATGATCTCGTCCGGCCCTTCGCTCCAGATGTGCTTTTTGACCGCGGCGATATTGGCCAGGGCAATCGTGCGATCCTGCTTCCCATGATAAAAGCGCAGGGCCGCGCGCGTCAGCACCGAGCCCGATTGCGGGTTACTGATCAGCAGCCAGCCCATCATGATCAGGGCCGCCCACATCGGCAGCATCGCATACCATGGCGCTTCCTTCCACAGCCCGAACCACACCATGGCTGCGCAGAAAAGCCCGGCAACGACGGTCAGCGGGCGTCGACCTGATTGGTGGCGGGTGTAGAGCGGAGGCTCGGCCATAGATGGGGGTATAGCGGGTTTGGGCTGGGCGCTGAAGTCCCTTTAATGCCCAGAACGTTAGCGCGAGGGGCGGTAGGGTTGTATCTTCGGCAAACGCTAACATTGCTGCTGTTCACTGCTCCAAACTTCGTTGTCAAAACCGGTCGTTCGTTCAGCTGTTTTGCGGAACCCATGAATGACCGGTTTCAGGGCTGTCGCACACCAGCCTGTTCGGCTGGAATGTTGAACCCAGCGGGTCAAAGCGGACATTCTCAAGACAACGCTCCGACTAACTTTTCTCGCTTATGTAAGTGCTAGTAAAGTGTCGACACAACAACTACTCGCGTGGGGGTGAGCATGAGCCACAATAACAGAGAGAGAAGCCATGGCCGATTTCAAAGCCGTGATGCGCCGCATCATCACCGGAGACGATGCCGATGGGCAGTCGGTCATCATCCTCGACGGTGGCCCTTCCGCCAGCGCGGGTGATCCGGATGTAGGCGGGCTGTTCGAGATATGGGAAGATATCGCTTCCGGCCCGCTCGACCCAAAGGACAACAGCGACCGCGGCAATAGCACTGCGGTCCTCGGCCCGCGCCCCGGTAATGTTCAGGTCCGCTGGTTTGTCATGCAACCGACCCCACCCGGCGTGGCCAAACCCGCGCTCGACGCCGCCACCCGCGCCGCCTTTGCCACGGTTGGCGGAGAAGGGCACATCATCGACCAGACGCGCCATTCGGGGATGCACGAGACCCATTCGCTCGACATCATCTGCCTGTTGCAGGGGGAGGTGTCGCTCATCCTCGAAGGCAGCGAAACGCGGATAAAGCCCGGCCAGGTCGTCATCCAGCGCGGCACCAACCACGCATGGGAAGCGCATAACGGCCCGGCCCTGCTCCTCGCCGTACTGATCGATCGCCCCCTGCTGCGACGCGACTAGTCAAGCCCCACTTTTCCGTTAGCGAAAAGGGCCATGCAAATTTCGGCTCCACTACGTCGCCACCCATGTGGTTTGTGAAAGAGACACTAAGAGCCGTTTTGTGGCGCTTATACTTCGCCAAGTTGGGATTGACGTCGTCTGCCAACAAAAGCCACTCGACAAGTTGGGCCGCATGAACGGGGCTTTCGGAGGGTACAAATTGAGCTACGTGAAGCTGCTTACCATGCTTGATACAACCGCAGAAGCCCCAAACGACGCAGGCATCGTGCATTAGAGCATCAAATCCATCTTCTTTCATAGTTCGGTATTAGCGCGACCGGGAATGTCTGCTTTGTTGTCGTGTCCTGACAGGCAGGTTTTGGAGAGCGAAAGGGGGAAAGCCGCCATTGCCCGAGTCGCGCTACTGATGACCGCTGTCGACGACAAAGCCGACGTTCATCTAAATTTTCTGAAATCCGGAATGGCTTGCCGCGCTAGCTGAGCGGTCATTCCCGAAGCCTGATGGTGGCATACCTTAATGGTCAGCGAAGGACTGCAAAGGGTTGTATGCGGACTGTCAGGTCTTAGAAACTCGGTTCGAATAGCTGCCGTTCACCGCTACACTCGCCACAAGCATATCCCATCAACCATGGCTGCACCTAGAGCGGCCGGGACGTTGAGGCCTTCTTCCACACCCCCCCCTTGGGAGTTCGCATCAAAATTGAAACTCAGGGCATAAGCACCGCCGCACCCTGCACCAATCCATTGCGAAGTCGAGTAAGCGCATCATTGGCCTGTGCCAGTGGCATTGTCTCGACGCTTGGGCTGATTCCGGACTTGTCGGCTGCGGTGAGGAACTCCAAGCCATCCTCCCTTGTCAGGTTCGCGACCGAACAGATGCTGCGCTCACCCCACAAATCGGCATAGTGAAAAGCGGGGATATCGCTCATGTGAATTCCAGCGCAAACCACGCGCCCACCTTTTCTTACCGCCTTGAGTGCCGATGGAACTAGTGAACCGACTGGTGCGAACAAAATTGCACCGTCCAGTGGTTGAGGAGGCGGCACATCTGATCCGCCTGCCCAAACACAGCCGAGCTTGCGGGCAAATGCCTGTCCTGCAACGTCGCCCGGCTTGGTGAAGGCGTAAACGTAGCGGCCCTGCCAGACAGCAATCTGCGCCAATATATGCGCTGCCGCACCAAAACCGTAGAGACCAACGCGATCACCCTCTCCGGCTAGCCGAAAGGCTCGCCAGCCAATCAGTCCCGCACACAGCAAAGGTGCCGCTTCCGCGTCAGAGAAGCGATAGGGCAGTGAAAAGCAGTATCGCGAGTCCGCCACGACAAATTCCGCATAGCCGCCATCGCGTGTGCAGCCTGTAAACTCCGGGACATCGCAGAGATTTTCCCTTCCTGACCGGCAGTAGTCGCATTCCCCGCATGTATGGCCGAGCCACGGGACGCCAATGCGCTCGCCAAGCTCGAAGCCTTCAACTTTGCTGCCCAACTGCCGGATATGGCCTACAATCTCGTGACCGGGAACGATTGGATAATGCGCAGGAATATCGCCGTCTATGACGTGCAGATCGGTTCGGCAGACTCCGCAGGCGGCAACCTCGATCAGCATTTCTTTCGGACCTGGAACGGGCATTGCGCGATGGACGACGCGCAGCGGCTGCCCTGGGCCGTCGCACTGCATCGCCAGATAGTGACCAGTCATCTGGCCTAGGCCTTAATTGCCAAGCGGGCGCGTGCCAGCGTGCGCGCCGCATCTCCACCAGCGTCTATTGCGGACCAATCTGCAAGCGATCCGATCTGATAATCCAATTGCTGGCGAAGAATGGCAACCGTTGCGTCTGACGCGTCATTGTGTCGCTGCTCCAGCCGCGCTTCCAGCACAGGGATTGGTGCTGTTAGCCAAAGGCCAAGAAATTTCACACCGGCATTCAGCGCAACCTCAGCGATTGCGTGGCGTTCTTCGGGGTCGGTGAAGACGGCATCCACCACAACGGCATATCCTGATGCCAGAGCAGCAACCGCGCGGTGCCCGAGCCCGCGGTAGATCCGCTCGCGCTCTTCCTTGGTGTAGACACTTTCTGGAAGGCGGGATTCCGGCGTCACATCTCTGATTCTCTTGCGGATAATGTCACTCCGCAATACGCGCGCACCCGGCGCAACCCCAAGTTCTGGCGCAAGCGCCATTGCCAGCGTCGATTTGCCGGTGCCACTCAGTCCACCGACGGCGATCAAACGAGGTTCGCCAGCAGACAAGAAACCGATCGCATGTAGCAAATAGTTCCGCGCATCAGCTTCCTTGCGCAGCCGCTCGTCGGCCGAAGGCTGGATTGTCGATGCCGCCGCGCTGACATGCGCACGCAATGCCGCCCGGGTCGATAGGAGCAGAGGAAAGGCCGCTATACCTAGACTGTCTCCCGCCATGTCGAGATAGCGGTTGAAAACCAGATTTGCTTCGGCCTTCAACTCGCGCCGCCACAGGTCCATGACGAGAAACGCCAGATCATAGAGGACGTCTGTACAGGCAATCTCGTCGCTAAATTCTATGCAGTCGAACAATGTCGGCTCGCCCTTGTAAAGGCAGATATTCCCCAGATGCAGATCGCCGTGACAGCGCCGCACCTGCCCCGAGCTTCGCCGCGCGTCCAGAATTGGTCCTACCCGATCCAGTGTAGCAAGACTGATCACGGTGAGTCGGTTTGCCATATCCTCCGACAGGATCGTCTGGCTCAACGCCATGTTCTGCAGATTTCCGTCGATCACGGCGCGCATGGCTTGCGCGCCGCCAAAGTCCGGCGTGACTTCAGCTTCTGCGTGAAATTGCGCCACATGATCGGTCAGGTCGCGGAGAATATTTGGCGTAAGCCGTTGATGTAGAGCCATCGTATCGAAAAGATCATCCTGCGAAAACCGGCGCATCACCACTAACCAGTCGACGGGTTCACCCCCAGATTCGAACGTCAAATTGCCATCGGGCAATCTGTTGATCGAGCGAATCTCCAGATAAATTTCAGGCGCCGTGCGCCGGTTAAGCCGCAGTTCTGACGCGCAGGCCTGTTGGCGAAGCTCAGTTGTGCTGTAGTCAAGATACAGAAACTTCACCGCGCGTTTGAGTTTGTAGGCTCGCTCACCGATCAGGAAGACGACCGCGCAATGTGTGTCGATACGGTCGACAGTTCCGGTCTCACCAAAGCTGCCGGCTTCCAGCAAAAAAGCAATCGTCTGGTCTTGATTAGGGTCCATTGGCGTTTTCCGATCGCCTTCAACAGACCAGCCCCTACAACTTTACAGGGCAAAGCTTGATAAGGAGGAATACCTATCTCGCGAACGGGGCAAGCCGGTATATTTACCGCGTACCGAGAGGCCGATGCAATGGAAGTCAAACCGATCCGCAAGCCCGATGCGACCAAGGTGCGCGCCAATCTTCCAGATGATAGTGCTGAACGCCACAGGTTGGGGTGGGATGTTGCGCGAAGCTGGCTCGACGGTTTGACAGGTGGTGGACTCAACATTGGCTATGAGGCGGTGGACAGGCACGTCGTACACGGCCATGGCAACCGTGAAGCCATCCGCTGGATTGGCAAGAACGGCACGGTGCGGAGTTTCAGCTACGCCAATCTCAAGGAAGCAACCGACCGTTTCGCATCTCTTCTGGAAAAGCTTGGCCACACCAAGGGCGTGCACGTGTTCACTTTATTGGGCCGGACGCCCGAGCTTTACATTACCGCGCTGGGGACATTGAAGGCAGGTGGCATGTTCTGCCCGCTTTACTCGGCTTTTGGACCCGAACCTGTTCGAGCGCGTATGGAAATCGGTGCCGCCAACGTGCTTGTGACCACCGCTGCCGACTATGCGAAAAAGGTTCAGCCGTGGCGCGCAGAGATACCCAGCTTGCGCCATGTCATTCTGGTTGATTTACCGCCGCCAGATATTTCCGAAACGCTGGATTTCGCCAAAGCCTGCGCTGATGTCAGTGGTGATTTCAAGATCGTTCGTACCAAACCTGACGATATGGCATTGCTGCACTTCACCAGTGGCACTACAGGCAAACCCAAAGGCGCAATGCATGTCCACGAAGCTGTTGTCGCGCACAACGCCACCGGGCGATTGGTGCTCGATCTGCAACCGGATGACGTGTTCTGGTGCACTGCCGACCCGGGTTGGGTTACTGGCACATCCTACGGGATCATAGCCCCGCTCACCAATGGGGTGACGATGATCGTCGATGAGGCGGAGTTCGACGCCGAACGCTGGTACGCGACGCTCGCGCGCGAGAAGGTATCGGTCTGGTACACTGCGCCCACCGCGATCCGGTTGCTGATGAAAGCGGGCGATGATCTGGCGCGCCGTCACGATCTTTCGCGCCTTCGGTTCATGGCAAGTGTCGGTGAGCCGCTGAATGCCGAAGCAGTGATTTGGAGCGCGCGTGTTTTCGGCAAGCCTTTCCATGACAATTGGTGGCAAACCGAGACCGGCGGGATCATGATTGCCAACACAGCGGCCATGGATGTGAAGCCCGGTTCGATGGGCAAACCGCTTCCTGGTGTCGAAGCGGCCATCGTCGACACAAGCTGCGACCACATTGTTCCAATAGAAGCGCCCATGAAGGTGGGCCATCTCGCACTGAAGGCGGGCTGGCCATCGATGTTTCGCGGCTATCTGCACGAAGATGCACGTTATGCCGCCTGTTTCCGGGATGGCTGGTATTTGACCGGTGACCTCGCGATGCGCGACGAAGATGGATATTTCTGGTTTGTCGGGCGCGCTGATGATGTGATCAAGTCGGCGGGGCATCTCATTGGGCCGTTCGAAGTCGAAAGCGCCCTGATGGAACATCCCGCGGTCGCCGAAGCCGCGGTGATTGGCCTGCCCGACGAGCGCGCGGGCGAAATCGTCAAAGCCTATGTGACGCTGAAACAGGGGCAAGAGCCATCAGAGGCATTGCGCAAGGAATTGCTTGGGCACGCCCGCAAGCGACTTGGCGCGGCGATCGCCCCGCGGCAGATCGAAATTCGTACCGATTTGCCGCGGACGCGTTCGGGCAAGATCATGCGCAGACTGCTCAAGGCGCGCGAACTCGGACTGCCTGAGGGCGATCTTTCGACACTCGAGCAGGCCGCATGACCATGGCCGCCACCGAAAAGGTTCATCTGGACCGCACCCACAGCCTGCATCTCTTGAAACAGATGATCCGGATCCGACGGTTCGAGGAAAAATGCGGCGAACTTTACCAACAGGAGAAGATTCGCGGATTTCTTCACCTCTATGTCGGAGAAGAAGCGGTCGCTGTCGGCATCATGCAAGCCCTTCAACCCGACGACGCTGTCGTTGCCACTTACCGCGAGCATGGTCACGCCCTCATGCACGGCGTTTCTGCCAATACGATCATGGCCGAAATGTATGGCAAGCAGGAAGGATGCAGCCGCGGCCGTGGCGGCTCCATGCACTTGTTCGATGCCGCGACGCGCTTCTACGGGGGCAATGCCATAGTCGGCGGCGGCTTGCCGATTGCGCTTGGCCTTGCCCTGGCAGACAAGATGCAGGGAAAGTCACGGGTCACCGTCTGCTTCTTTGGCGAAGGCGCGGTTGCAGAGGGAGAGTTCCACGAGACGCTCAATCTGGCGGCCCTGTGGCAGGTGCCGCTGTTGTTCGTGTGCGAGAATAATCTCTACGCCATGGGTACAGCGCTTAAGCTCTCCGAATCCCAGACCGACATTCATTTGAAGGCCGCGAGTTACAATCTGCCTTCCGAAGCCGTCGACGGCATGAATGTCGTCGACGTGGAAGGTGCTGCCCGCCACGCAACAGCAGCAATACATTCAGGCGGCGGGCCCTATTTCCTCGAATGCCGTACATACCGATTTCGCGCCCATTCAATGTATGATCCGCAGCTGTATCGCGAAAAAGCCGAAGTCGAAGCCTGGACGGAGAAATGTCCAATCAAACGCTTCGATGATTGGGCTCTTGCCGCAGGGCTGATCCACGACACGGACATTGTGAACCTGGAAGCAGAGGTTGCAGTCGAGGTCGAGGCGGCCATTTCCTTTGCGGAAGCAGGCACATTGGAACCCGTCGAGCAATTGCTCCAGCATGTCGGTGCGGAGCTTCGGATATGACCGAGATCAGCTACCGTGATGCCATGGGCGCTGCCATCCGTGAGGCGATGATCGCGGATCCGCGCGTGTTCCTGATGGGTGAAGATGTCGGCCATTATGGCGGCTGCTATGCCGTCAGCAAGGGCTTGCTTGAAGAGTTCGGCCCCGAACGCATCCGCGATACACCGCTGTCGGAATCGGCTTTTACGGGTGCAGGGATCGGCGCGGCGTTGGGCGGTATGCGACCGATTGTGGAGCTGATGACCTGCAATTTCTCGCTGCTCGCGCTCGACCAGATCATGAACAACGCTGCCACGCTTCGCCACATGTCGGGCGGGCAATTCAACGTACCGCTCGTCATCCGCATGGCCACCGGCGGCGGGCGGCAATTGGCGGCCCAACATTCGCACAGTCTGGAAGGTTGGTACGCCCATATTCCGGGAATTCGGGTCCTCGCACCCGCGACGGTTGAAGATGCAAGGGGCATGTTGGGAAAAGCACTCGACGACCCAGATCCGGTCCTGATCTTTGAAAATGCGCTGCTGTATAACCAGACCGCGGAGATCGTTGAGCCCGTGAGCGTGGATATCGATCATGCCGCGGTTCGCCGTGAAGCTAATCATGTCAGCCTTATCACTTATGGCGGTTCGCTGGGCAAAACAATGGAAGCCGCAGGCAAGCTCGAAAAAGACGGCATTGAAGCAGAGGTGATCGACCTGCGGGTTTTGCGACCCCTAGATGAAGCGACCATCCTCAAATCGGTTGCCAAGACAAGGCGCGCGGTGGTGATTGACGAGGGCTGGCGTTCGGGCGGGATTGCGGGCGAGATTATCGCGCGCATTGTTGAAGGGGCTTTTTGGGAGCTTGATGCCCCGCCTGCGCGGGTCTGCAGTGCGGAAGTACCCATCCCCTATGCCCGGCATCTCGAGCTTGCGGCCTTACCCAGCATTGAGCGGATCGTGAGTGCCGCACGCGCCGTCATGGGGCGCTAAGCAACATGGGCAGTTTCAAAATGCCCTCACTTGGCTCCGACATGGAGGACGGAACACTTGTCGAGTGGCTCAAAAAGCCCGGGGATCAAGTCCATCGCGGCGATATCGTCGCCGTTGTCGAAACCGAAAAGGGCGCGATTGAAATCGAGATTTTCGAGGATGGCCAGCTTGACAAGCTGATCGTCGCGCCGGGGACCAAGGTGCCGGTGGGAACGGTTCTGGCGACGCTAGTCGGCGGTGAAACCCCAACTATTGAAGAGCCAAAACCGGAAATCGCTCCCCAACTTGCGGCCGAACCGGTGCGGCCAATGCCGACCGAGATCATGCCAACCGCGGGCACGCGTCAACGCGTTTCTCCTGCCGCACGAAGGCTCGCGGAACAGGGCAATATTGATCTTGCCACGGTTCGCGGTTCTGGCCCGGACGGCGCAATTGTCGTGGCCGACCTGGCAATCGAAGCCAAGCCAGTGAGTACGAAAACCCTGCCGGATCTTGAGCCGATGCGGCGCGCAATCGCCGCTGCGATGAGCCGGTCAAAGCGCGAAATCCCGCATTATTATCTGTCGCACAGCATCGATGTTGAAAAGGCGCAAAACTGGATTAATCGCTACAACATGGAGCGCGAATCGGCAGACAGGCTGCTGTTCGCCGTGCTGCTGATCAAGGCGTCTGCGCTCGCACTGCGCGACTATCCGGAATTCAATGGTTTCCATGAAGAAGGAAATTTTGCGCCAAGTGCAGCCATCCATGTCGGCCTCGCCATCGCCATACGCGGCGGGGGCTTGGCGGCCCCTGCCATCCATGACAGCGACAAGCTTGGCTTGCCGGCGCTGATGGCAAAGATGCGTGACCTGATAGGTCGCGTACGGCGCGGCGGCTTTCGGTCGTCAGAGATCAGCGATCCGACGGTGACCATTTCCAGCCTTGGCGAACGGGGCGTCGAAGCCTTGCTTCCCGTCATCTATCCACCACAGGTTGCGATACTGGGCTTTGGCACGCCGTTGCCGAAGCCATGGTCGGTCAATGGGCGCATCGAGACGAGGTCGATCATGACGGCCTCGCTCGCCGCCGACCACCGTGTGAGCGACGGCCATCGCGGCGCACTCTTGCTCAAGCGGATTGATGAACTCCTCAACACACCGGAGGCTTTGCAATGACACAAGCTGAACTGCGCGCGATCATTGTCGAAGAAATTAGCAATATCGCGCCCGAAACCGACGCGGCTGTGATCGGCGATGATGAGGATCTGCGGGAGGCGCTTGATCTTGATTCCATGGACATCTTCAACGTCGTCGTTGCGTTGAGCCAGCGGCTCCACATCAATATCCCCGATGCGGATGTTCCAAAGTTGGTGACACTCGGTGGCGGTGCGGCCTATCTTGAGGGCCGTCTCGCCTCCCAACTCCCGCGTTGAACTACGGGCGGATAGCGACCTTCAACACGCCGTCGCGCTGGTTGGCGAACAGCTCATAAGCGCTCTCAATGTCATCAAGCCTGAAGTGGTGCGTCACCAAAGCCGATGTATCGACCCGTCCAAGGCTATCCGCAAGGCGCATGCGGCTGGAATCAAAATCGGTATCTGCGGGCAGGCGCCCAGCAATTATGGGGACTTTGCGGAATTTCTGGTCCGCGAGGGGATAGATTCCATTTCGCTCAATCCGGACAGTTTCGTAAAGACCTCTTCGGTGATTGCTGGTGCCGAAGCAACAGCATCAGGCTAAAACCAGCAGCAGCCCGCCAGGGGCCACATAGCCAAGGCAGATGGGCAGCATGGATTTGAGGCGCTCACCCTGGTGAAGAGTTCGGGCAGGGATGTAGCTGTTGCGAGCAGGATGAGACCGATCCAGGAGCGCGACAGGCCTGTCAATTCGGCGATCCTGTCACCATTCCGGACTAGGGCAGGGACGGCCATGCCGATCAGCGCCGCTTCAAACGCGACCAAGAGGCGATCGATCTGTTGCTGTTCGTCCAGTTCGATAAACCACCTTATCTCGGTGTTCGTCAAACTGGCAGAAGGCCAGAACGAACAAAACGGTAGCGTGACGAAGTTTGTCTTCGCGTAAATGACGAAATCACTTGCCTCCGTCTAATCAAGCCATCCCTGACCACGGATTGCATTGGCCAACACTCCTGACAGTGGGATCGAGGCAATCTGGCTTGAAGTTGAGTCCGTTGCCCTCAGGCGGGAGATACCCGTGTTGGCCAGCCTCTCCAGATCGGTGCCCGAAGCGAGCGAATGCGTTGCTACTGCCTCCACCCTGGTCGCACCCACTTCGTGCAGCAGGCTTGCGCAGGCCATCAGGGTCGTGCCGCTGGAGATGAGATCATCGACAAGTATGACAGGTCTTCCGCTCGCTCTGTCGATGTCCGGCACCGTAAGCATGACCTCGCGATCCCCTTTGCGGATTTTCTCTCCTACCAGAACATCAAGACCGAGCGGACGGGCGATGCTCTCTACCCAGGGACGGGATTCGCTATCAGGCCCCACCATGATGGTGCGAGGATCGAGATCAATGGCGATGACTTGCACGAGGGCAGGCGCTGCCGATACCGCCAAAGCGGGTATCCCGCTCATGATTGCATCCAGGCTCGCGATACGATGGAGATGCGGATCCACGGTGAGGAGGCCATCAAACCAGACAGCCAGGAGCTTGCCGATCACCCGCTGGCTTACGGCCTCGCCTTCATGGAACGGCACGTCTTGGCGCATGTAGGCAAGATAGGGAGCAACCAGGATCACCTTTTCTGCGCCGCAATCGCGCAAGGCCGAAGCGGCCAGAAGCACTTCGACCAGCTTGGCATTGGGATCGTCCAGGGAGCGAAAGAGCAGAGCCGTTTCCGCCGCCCCATGGACACGGACGAGGCTTTCGCCATCGGGGAAGCGGTGCACATCGATCTGATTGACCGGGATTCCGCATTCGCTCGCCAGCCCGGCTGCTTGCCGGGCACCGTCGGTAAAGGTGAACAGCGCTGTTGTCACGGAGTCACCGTATAGCCGGACGCCGCCGTAGCCAGTTCGCGGGCAAAAATGAGCCCTGTCTCCGAATGCGCGTGGATTCGGTAAAGGGCCTCGCCTCTGCGGACCTCCTTGCCGACCTTGTGCAGCAGGTCGATACCGGCACCCTTGTCCATCGGCGCCCCCGCCAGACGGGCAATGCGCGCGATCAGGTGGCAATCGATTGCTGTGATCGTACCATCGCTCGGAGCGCAGATTTCATGGTGATGACGCCCAGGCTCGAGCACTTCTTTGCGTCGTCCCTGGGCGTCGATCAACCGCTCCATGGCAGCCAACGCCTCGCCCGAACCCAGCAGTTCCATCGCCCGCGCATAGCCGCGCCCACCCTCGAGCGCCGGATCGAATTCGAGCACCCGTCCGGCGAGCATTAGCGCCCGCTCGCGCAGGTCAGCAGGCGCATCGTCCTCATTGCGCAGCACGGCCATCACGTCACGCGCTTCCAGAACCGGACCGACACCCCGGCCAATCGGCTGCGAACCGTCGGTGAAGACCACATCGAGAACAAGGCCAAGCTTGTGCCCGACATATTCGAAGAGCTTGCGAAGCCGGATGGCTTCGCGTTGCGAACGTACCTTGGCGCTGGGTCCGATCGGAATATCGACCAACAGGTGGGTGGATCCCGCCGCCAGCTTCTTCGACATGATCGACGCCACCATCTGTTCGAATGTGTCGATACGCAGCGGGCGCTCGACAGTGATCAGTATGTCGTCGGCAGGGGACAAGTTCATGCGCCCGCCCCAGGCGAGCACCGCGTGTTCCTGCTCGACTACAGCAACAAGCTTCTCCTCAATGAGGTCCACCGCAGCGAGGACTTCCATCGTATCCGCAGTTCCCGATGGTGAAGTGATCGCGCGTGAGGACGTCTTCGGCATCGTCAGGCCGTGCGCGGCAATGATCGGCACCACGATCATCGATGTGCGATTGCCGGGTATTCCTCCGATGCAGTGCTTGTCGACGACGATCTCCGCGGGCCAGCGCATGCGTCGGCCTGCGTCAGCCATGGCGCGGGTGAGGGCCAGGGTTTCCTGGGTCGTCATGAAACCGGCGCAAGCCACCAGAAAGGCGCCGATCTCCATTGGCGAATAGCGGTAGGCGGATATGTCCTGGATGATCTCGTGGATGTCGGCGTCATCGAGCGTGTCGCCGTCGATCTTGCGGCGAACGTGTTCCAAGCTGTGCGGGACTGGCGCCTGGCGGAAGCTGACCTCCGCGCCCTCTGGCAGGCCAAGCCGGCGAAACGCCTGTTCGCCAAGTCCTATCATATCCGGCTCGAGCAGGGCCGCATCGTCGATGATTGCCAGCGTTGCGAGGATCGAGACGGTCCCGTTGCCGATCTCGATCTTGCGCAGCGCCTGAAATTGTTCGGGCGAGTAACCGTTCCCACCGCGCGAAAGGAAGGCCGTGTTTTCGGGGTGAGTATCGATGGCGATCCGCTTTATCTTCATTCTTTTCCCTCGCGCGCTTACCGAAGCACCGTTATAGACGGATTGATCGACCTGCGTCGACCACAGTGTTTCTTGGACCCGAACTGCACCTTGTGGGGCGATTTCCATTCGCATATCGCGCAAGACGGCAAGCTCCGCGAGAAGTCGATTTCAGGATGAACAGCGGCAAAGGCAACAAACCTGATCAAACGCTCCCGGTCGCTGGCCGCAGCAAATCTAAACCACTCGAATTCGATGTCGTCCCGCCCGGTCGCATTGAGCGGAGCGGGCGTCGGGGTCTGACACCAAGAGGTCTATGAATGCAGATATCTGACTTGATCTGCAACGATAACGGTGATCGAAATTGGATTGTTTTCCGCGCTATGGTGCCTTCTTCAATCGATTTCGGCAGCCTTGCTTAATCGGTTTTTTCGCACAACGCTGTAAGGCGGTAACGCATGACATTGCTCATCTGGCGACTCGACAAGTTTGTTGCTCCAGCGGTTGATGAACGAATGACCGCTAACGCCCTTGCGACGTCAGAAGGAGACTGTCGGGAGTGTCCCACATCCTCGCCCGACGTTCAAACAGGCATCGGTACCGAAATTTCCCAATGATTTGAGTGCCCATCTTTATCAGTTCGGGTGCACTAAATAAAAGGCCCGCCGCTGCCGAAGCAGGGCGGGCCGCTTAATACGATGGCTTGCGAGTTACTTTGCAGCTTCTTGCATGTCCTTGCCAGCTTCTTCAACCGCTGCGCCAGTGGCTGCGGTTGCGTCCTTGGCGGCATCAGCGGTTGCGTCGGCTGCTTCACCAGCGGCTTCGGCGGTTGCATCGGCTGCGCCTTCGGCTTCGGTCATTGCGTTTTCTGCGCCAGCTTCAACGGCATCACCGGTTGCGTCGGCTGCTTCTGCGGTTTCTTCAGCTGCCTTTTCGCCTTCTTGGCCGCATGCGGCAAGCGATACGGTGAATGCGAGGGCGGCGACGGTTGCGACAAATTTCTTCATGATATTCTCCTAAATCCCATTAACCCCTAGCGGGAGCGCAACGCCTAAAGGAACAAGGCCGCCTTGTGCAACTATTTTTCGACGCCCCGAACCTTACCTCCATTGCCGCGCGGCGGTGTAGCCAAGATAGCCTGTTCCGAATAATGCGTAGAGCCGTTCGGGCAGCCCGTTGAGATAGGCATTCATTCCGCTTGCGATATTGGTGGCAGCCTCAGGGCGGACGGCAGAAAACCGACATATCGGGATCGCCCACAGGATGATTGCATACATGACATATAGAAAGCTTGGCCGCGCGCGGCTGGTCCACGGGCCCGCCGACTGGGCTTCGGCCAGGATCGCCGACAATTGCGTGCGCAATGCCTCCATTTGCTGCCCGCCCTGCAATTTGACCAGCTCAAGCTTCGCCCCATCGCGGGCTTTGGGATCTGGGATGATCTTGTCGATCAGGTTGGTGATCGGGCCAATTAATGCACCAATAAATGGCATTTCTGTCTCAATCAAGATCGGAAGTTGGCACTAAGTTGGTACCTGGAGCGCCGAAAAAAATAACCAATACGGTTGGCAATCCATTCATGTAAAGATGCCTCCTGTGATGGCCGCGTTTCGGCGAGCCGGGCATAATGCGTTGCCGCGTTTGCGAAGCAAGGCGTAGAGTGCGAGCAAGGTCCCCGGGCCGATGCGTCGATCAACCACAATGTCGCCATAGTCGCTACCGTTACGGTTAAGCGTATTGAGCGCGCGTTGCAGAAATCCCGTCGCGGTTCCGGTGCCCACATTGATGCCGGTATCAAACAGCTCTGCTGTAAGCTTCGGGGCAAGTTCTGCGACCTTGTCAAAGGCGGGAACAAGAGAGTATAGCCGCTTGTAGATCGCCGCCAAATTGCTTTGCGGCAGACGGCGCATATCATCCATATAACCCTGCTGGAGCGCCACGGCTTGCGAAATTCCCCACCGCGTCGGCCCGCCCCGGTCAGCAGGATGGTCGACATAATCCCCCTCGCGCTCGATCACACCCTCAATCAACCGGTCAATATCTGCATTCGTCATCGCAAGCCTGCCTTTCGCGAATCAGAATAACCAATATGGATTGTTTTAGGAAAGTGATAATTGACCAATCCTAAATTTCCTGCGTTGATAGGCTAAGGGTTAAGCAACCAACCTGCGGTGCCTGCCGCTAATATTATCGTGGGCATCACCCATTTCCCTTTGATCTGCCAGACAGCGACCAAGCAGAGAAGAAAAATGCCGATTGCCGCAGCATAGCTTGTGACACGCCCGCCCACTGACAACGCTAACTGCACCAATGTCGCGACAATGACGCCGACGACCGCCGAAGCGACGCCGCCTAAAAACTTGTGCAGTGCGGGATTTTCGACGACCGCTTCCAACCGTTCGTAAAATATAATCGAAAACGCAAATGCCGGCAAAAACATGCCAGCGGTTATCGCCAGCGCGCCAAGCCAGCCTCCGGCGATATAGCCGGTAAATGTGGCAAAAATTACCAACGGCGCAGGCAAAATGCCGGCCAACGCAACGCCATCGAGGAAAGTCGCATCGGATATCCATCCTTTCGCCACTGTGTCCTGCCGCACATAGGGTATCGCGGTATATGCTCCGCCGAAGGTCAGCAATCCGCCTTTCAGGCCAGCAATAAACAGCGCAAGCGTGGTCACCGATGCGACATTCTGCGTTTGTGGCGTCATATCGGCGGTCGCTTGGGACGTCAGCCAAGCCAATAGCGCCGCGCTCGCAACAATCGCCGTGATCATCCACAGCCTTTGGTGAAAGGCATAGATCAAACCGGCGGCACCAAGCGGAATCCAGAACGGAACGCCTGCCAAGGTCGCGCCAATACTTGCAATGGCAAGTGCCCATAGCAGCCGATCTTCCAATATATGGCTGCCGATCCGCTGGATAGCGCGCAAGATGATTGCCAGCACCGCGATCTGAATGCCAAGCAATATCCCGCCAAAGCCTGCTCGCCCCATTACGAATCTTTCATAGGCCCAACCCGCCGCCAACATTAAAATCAGGCCTGGCAACATGAATCCCAACCCCGCCAGCAACCCGCCGATCCTGCCGCGAGCCGTTATGCCGAGATGGACACACAACTCATGCGCCTCAGGCCCCGGTAAAATCTGCATTACTGCAAGCAGGCGGTTGAAACGCGCCGAGCTAATCCATTTTTCCTCGTCAACCAGAGCCTGCCTGACCATGGCGATCTGCGCGACGGGTCCGCCGAATGCAAGACATCCGAACCGGAGAAATTTCAAAAACAGGGATGGAAGGCTGATATGCGGCGGTTGCTGTTCTGCAATATCATTCGTCATAGGTCGCTCCAACCGCAAATGCGGGCCATGGAGCGGAACTTGGACAGCATCGTCTGAACGGGCGTCCGCATCGCCCGTTTGTCACCCATAACAAACTTTTTAGGCGACGCAAATGTCACGATATTTATTGGTATGTTGATTCTGTAAAATTGGTCGGGACGACAGGATTCCCAACCAAACAAATCAGGGTTCACCTAAACATTGAAAGCCCCAGAAATCGGTTGTTTTCACTGAGTATTCGCAGGTTTGCACGATGCGCAAGCCACAGTGAATGGCACACTTCAGGACACAATTGTGACACAGTCAAATAGACGTCGTTTAGTAGTAATGACCATCGTAGGCGTCGGCACTGGCACGTGATGAAGGCGCCTGCGGAGAATTTGACTCAGATGGCCCGGGCTACGGGCACCTCATCAATTCGCGTCGTCCATGCAGGCGACTTCGTCTTTGCACGCAGCCTCCATTCGCGCTTGAAAACCTGTGCGGTTGTCTTGCAAAGCATCGTGATTGCATGTCCCTTCATCGCTGACATCAGTATGAAGCGCTCACTTTAGCGCGTCTTTGCTGCTCCGGGTAGCGGCAATCAGGCCCACCAAAGCCGCAACCGCAGTAAGGGCGGCAGCGAGCGACATGATCGGATGCTGCTGAACCTCATGGGTAGCCTGCCGAGCAACATCCTTAGCTGCATCGAGCGCGTGCTTACTTAGCTTTTCGGCGACGCGAACCACATCTTCGGCAGCATTAGACAAGACTTCACTTGCCTCCTCTGAGAGATCCTGCGTGCGTTCAGAGGCTTCGCGTAACGATCGCGCAACAACATCAAGAGTATCCTCGACATTTGCCGCGATCTCGTTGGATATAGAATTAGACATAAATAATTCCTCGTGACGTTCTGCGATGCGTGGATAAAAATGCGATACTTATACTTTGTCGCCGAGCATGCCCTTGACCGCGCCGACCACTTATTGCGACTTGCCCTTGCTCTGCTGCTCTGCGCCTTTGATAATCATGTCTGGATTGTCGGTTTTTTGGCCAGCAGTGACCTTGGCCTTGCCGATAGCCTCATTGGCCGCGCCCTTTGCCTTGTCTATAAATTCGCCCCAGACATTGCGCGATGCATGCAGGAAATCAGTCCTGCGCTGTGTTGTTTTGTCTCCTGTGGATGCCAGCGTCAAAAAATCGCCGCGGCTACAGGCGTCCCATGAACAACAGAACCAAGACGACAATCAAAATGACACCAATGATGCCGACGCCGCCGTGACCAAAACCATAACCATAGCCGCCAAACCGCCCGCTAAAGCCGCCAAGCAGAAAAATCACGAGGATGACGGCTAGAATAAGGCCAAGTGACATATTCGCTTTCCTTTGATCAGAGACATTTTTACTCGCTTGATTACCGATAGCCTTGGATTTTCATTGACTGGTCGGACAGCTCTAACGGCACTTTACATCACCGCGATCAATTTCGCGCCCGACCACTCCGCCAGCGATGGCGCCAAGAACGGTTCCGAGCCTCTCCGATCCGCCCGGTGCAATCATGTTGCCGAGAACGCCGCCAGCGATTGCGCCAACAATCAGCCCCGTCGAGCCGTCTGAACGACGGCAGTAATAGCGTCCATCCTGGCCGCGGTAGATGCGGTCCCTTTCAGACAATCGGCGTTCGCGCTGCCTGGGCGTTTCGCGATAATACCGGCTGGCGTCGTAACCGCCATACGAAGGGTCCGGGCGGTTGTGATCATAGTTCCGCCACTGCCTTTCAGGCCGATCATAGCTGCTGTCCGTGGCACATCCGCCAAGGAGAATTGCCCCAACCAATACCGCTGTTCTGGTACGCATTGAAGCTTCTCCTCTTTTTCGACTAAGGAGAAATTGAACCCATGGCCCGGGAACGCCAATACGCAATTATACGGACGGTATATTCCACTAGAACCGATTTTCTGCATTACACCGGGCCACTGCCGACTGCCAAAATTTAAGGCATTATCGAAACAAGTTAACAACTAACGTTAGTTCGTTAAGTCCTGATTCAAGCCTAGGACTGCTTCAACATTTTGGGCTACGGTCATCCCGTGAAAGATCGAGTGTTCTTCGGGCAGATAGCCCAAGCCTAACCGGGCTCAGTGGTCCCGCCGCAGGTTCGTCAGATCGCGGCCATCAAGCAGAATGCGACCTTCATCAATGTCCGCAAAACCAAGAGGGCGCTGCCGACTGGTGCGTACGCGCCAATCTGCTGCCGGGGTTTCGGGATGTTGACGTGTTTCGCAATTCGCCTGCAATCGGGAAGGGATGCGAACCTATTCGCGCCTGCCAGCACTCAACATCCGTGAGTGTACCTAGATCCTGAACCCTCCTGAATTGCATGTTCTGATCGCTCAGCGAAGCCTGCGGGCGAAGCACCAGCCTCGTTCCGTAGCAATACTTATCGCGCTAGCCGGGTTATACCAGCTATCTCAGCACCAGTCTGCTTCGCTGGACTCGTCAGCGAAACGTCAAAAGGAAAAGCAACCATGCCGATCAAGATGCGCGCCGCGATATTTATCGAGCCGGGACGGATTGTGTTGGGTGAAAAGCCGGTTCCAAAGCCAGGTCCGCTTGATGCTTTGATCAGGATCACCATGACGACCATCTGCGGGACTGACGTACATATCCTCAAGGGCGAATACCCCGTGCAGTCAGGGTTGACAATCGGGCATGAACCCGTCGGCGTAATCGAAAAGCTGGGGTCGGCGGTGGAGGGTTTCAAAGTTGGTCAGCGCGTCATTGCAGGAGCAATCACCCCTTCAGGAACCTCAAACGCATCGCTCAGCGGCTTTCATTCGCAGTGCGGCGGTGCTCAAGGACATGGCTGGGCTGCGATTGGTGGTTGGCGTTTCGGCAATACCATTGATGGGGCCCAAGCCGACTATCTGCTTGTGCCGGATGCCATGGCGAACCTGGCCATAATTCCTGACGGGTTAACCGATGAACAGGTACTGATGTGTCCTGACATCATGTCAACCGGCATCGGTGGCGCAGAGTCAGGTAAGATCAGAATAGGCGACACCGTCGCAATTTTTGCGCAGGGACCGATAGGATTATGCGCAACGGCGGGTGCCAGACTGATGGGCGCAACCACAATCATCGCCGTTGACCGCGTTGCTGAACGGCTGGAGATGGCGAAGCGCCTTGGCGCGGATTATGTCGTGGATTACTCCAAGTGCGATCCCGTGGCCGAGATCATGAAATATACCGGCGGGCGGGGCGTGGATGTCGCGATAGAGGCTCTTGGCAAGTCTTTGACTTTTGAATCTGCACTTCGGGTTCTGCGTCCCGGCGGGACATTGTCGTCGCTTGGTGTATATTCCGAGGACTTGAAGATTCCGCTCGATGCTTTCGCCGCAGGCCTGGGTGACCATCACATTGTCACAACCCTGTGCCCCGGCGGAAAAGAACGGATGCGCCGCCTGATGGATGTCGTGGCATCGGGCCGCGTCGACACATCGGCGCTGGTGACGCATCATTTTGGGCTGGACGATATTGAAAGCGCATATGAGCTATTTGCTAACCAGAGGGATGGTGTGCTGAAAGTCGCGATCCGCCCCTGACGCCAAATGATCGAAAAAGAAAAGACCCGACCTTTTTGCAAGGCCGGGTCAAGAAGAGGACTCATATTTGAGCCCTCGGGTCGCATCTCCACTGAGCAGACCTCCCACCGTGGCGCAAATCCGTAAAAACACCTATTGGACCTCGGGCCGCTTGGCGAAATAGGTCAGGTGATTGCCATTCGGATGGGTCATGCGAGCCTCCTGAGAAGTGAGTAGCGTAACTAACCCGTCGCCCTCATCCTAATTGCATCGCGTTTCTTTCCGCTGCTGCTTCGTTTCCGCAATTGCTAACATATCCGAGTTTCTACCGGTAGATTTGCGAATCTTGATTGCTGCCATTCATTCACGTCAGAAGTTTGAAGCAACATCGACTGCAGCCCCGGCCTTTTCATTGCCAGCCGAGGCTGTTGCTGGCCAATCAACCTATGCGCTGACTAACGTAACGCTACGTTGCTTTACGGATTTCGGAAAAATTGCTTGGCGACCAATGATCAATCCTACTCTCGCGTAATTGTCGATGGAATTCAGGAAAGGCCAAACCATGCCCACTTTACACCCCAGTTCAGCGGCGGAGATCAAAGATTTGTTCGTGACGCAAACTGGACCGCAGTCTCGAACGGCTAATGATCGAACCGGTTTGACGACTCGCACCGGATTCGAATTCACAGTTCGTCCGGCGTCTCCGGAAGATCAAGCCGCTTTGGATGGCTTGTTCTCGCATTTGACGCCCGATGATTTACGCTATCGCTTCTTGTCGCCAGTAAAGCGGGTCGGGCCGGACGTTCTGGCGCTGATGACGCATGTTGATCATAAACAATCCGAAGATTTTCTGGGCTTCAATACTGCAAATGGGCGGCTTATCGCAAATGCGATGCTTGCTGCATCGCCCGGCGGCGAAACGGCTGAAGTCGCTTTGGCGATGGATCGTGATTACAAGCACAAAGGCATCAGTTGGACGTTGTTGCAGCATGTGATACAGGTGGCCAAAGCCAGGGGCATCAAGAAGCTCCAGTCCATCGAAGACCGTGGGCATAAGGATGCAATCGCGCTGGAACGCGAAATCGGGTTCAAGGCCGGAAGCTATCCGGGCGACGCGACGCTGATGCTATTGGAAGCTGATCTTCAAGCACAGCAACGCCCCGACGAACATCCGGACAGCCCCCCGGCTCCGGTAGAATATCCATTTCGTCATCCGAGTGAGCGCCCGGATCAATCCCCGACCGAGCAGCCGCTGATAGAACCTGATCGTTATCCGGACCGTCCGCCCGACGAGCAGCCATCAATAGATCCGGAACCCGAACCCCAAGAGCCGCTGAACCACCGTTGACCTTGAGGCATGCTGATCAGCGCGCCTCAACGCGCGCGTCGTCGGTGATTTTTTCGCTGGGGTGCAGGATGACGATGGCTTTGGGTTTGAGGCCGCCAAGCAGTTCTGCGCGTTCGTCGTTCATCCTGCCGATTTTGACCGGGACCAAACGCGCCCGTCCCGCTTCAACCACGAAAACCGCCCATTTTCCCTTGTCGCGGAACAGCGCGCTGACAGGCAGTTGCATGGTATCCCGGCTTTCCCATTCGACCGCACGGATAATCACGCGGTAGCCATGACCGAGCTTGGCCCAGAGCGCGGACGGGTCGGTTATGTCGATGATCACATTGACGCGCTGCTCCTCCACGCCAAGCGCCGAAATCTTTGTGAAGCCATAAGGTTCGATGCGGCGGATGCGGCCATTAAGGGGTTTCTCTCCGCCCCAGTTTTCGATGAGCACAGGGGTTCCCGGCTTTAGCCGCACCGCGTCAGCGGACAGAAGGTCGGTCACAATCTCCAGATCGCGCGGGTCGCCGATTTCGATCAGCGGCGTTCCCGCGGCCACCGCCGACTCGCTCTCGCGCGGTAGGCGCATCACCGCGCCGCTGACAGGCGAGCGGACTTCGAGCGTTCGTCTGCCGCTCCGCTGGCTGTCGGGTGTCACCAGATTGGCACGGGCGGCATCGCGGTCGAACCTTGCCGCCTCGGTTGCCCGAACCGCCTCGGTAAAGGCGGCGCTGTTTGCCGACACCGACGCATTTGCGCGGTCCAATGCGGCGCGGGTGGCAAAGCCGCGGTTGAATAGCGTTTCCAAACGGCCCTGTTCCTGCATTGCCAGATCACGCGCAGCGCGTGCCTGCTTGATCCGCATCGACGACGACGCGATCATGGCATCAAGCGCCTGGATCTGCGCACGGACGCGGGTTTCGCTACGCCGGTCGAGAAAATCGGGGTCGAGCGGGGTGATCCTCGCAACCACCGTGCGGCCAGCGATGACCGGATCGCCTGCCTCCAGCTCGATGCGCGTCAGCCGCCCGTTAATAGGCGCCGCCACCACATAGAGATCATGGACGCGGGTTTCACCCTCATCATTGATGGTCACGGTCATAGGGCCACGCGTGACCTCTGCTAGATCGACCGGATAAGGCGGCTTGCGAATGGCCAGATAGAGCGCGCCGAGTACAACGACCGCGATCAGAATTCCGATCGCCATGGGGCCAGGGCGGAGATATTTGCTTTTGGTCATGCGGCTAATCCCATGTCTTTAGCACCGCGACGAGATCGAGGCTGTCGAGGCGGCGGCGGACGAACAGTGCGGTGAGCAGGGCCGCAAGCAGGACAATCAGAACTGCCCAGGCGACGGTGCTGGCCGAAAGGCCGAAGGGAATGATAAACAGGTCCCCGCCTAGGCTGGCGCTCAGCCATTGCGAGAGATAATAGCCGAAAATGATGCCAAAAGGCAGTCCGGCCAGTGTCAGGATCGCGAGTTCACCCAGCAATATGTAGGATACTTCGGAGCGGCGATATCCAAGCACCCTGAGCGAGGCGAGATCGCGGGCCCGTTCGGCAAGGCTGATCCGCGCATTATTGTAGATCACGCCGAACACGATCAGCGCCGAAAAGCCGGTGTTGAACAAAGTGACGATGCCCATCGTCTCGCCAATGGTTTCCTCGAGGCCCGTGCGCGATGCCGAGCGAAGAAAGACGCCCGCGATAATCGGCGTGGCTTTGAGATAGCGAAACAGATCGTCGATGCGCGCAGGGTCGACGCCGAGATAGGCGCCCGATGCCAATGGCGCTTCGTTCATCCTGCGCGCAATCATGGCCATATCGACATAGGCCGGGCTGCCGACTGCGCTTTTTATTACACCAGCCACTGGCAGCTCGAAACGTCCGCGGCGGCCTTCGGTAATCTGAACATCGATAGGGTCGCCTGCCGACAGGTCGAGTTCGTTGGCAAGTCCATAGGACACCAGCACACCGCGCGCCGGTGGTTCGATGATTGCGCCGTCGATGCCGACAAGCCGGTTGAGGTCGCTGCCGGCGGTCGCGCCTGTCAGCCCGTCGGACTTTGATTTGCGCGCCCCGCTCAATTTCGCGCCCACCGCCCGCATCGGCTCGACCCGCCAGACGCCGGGTGCACGGGCCAATGCAAACAAGGCGCGTTCGTCGCGCGGCTCGGCAAAGGTTACCATGACATCGGCGCGGTTTGCCTGGTCAAACAATATGTCGATCATCTGCGCGACATTGTCGCTCGATCCTGCGGAAGTAATGTAGAGGCCGAGTGCTGCGGCGACGCCCAAAGAGCCGAGCGCCGAACGAAACGGGCGGCGCAGGATTCCGCGCAAGATGATCCGCGTTGGCTCGTCAAGCCAACGCAGGCGGCTGATCAGCTTTGCGACACCGCCCGCATAATTGGGTGGCAGCGGCGGGCGCATCGCTTCCACCGGGGTCATCCGCCGTACCCGCCGCACCGACTGGAAAACGCCGAATAGCACGACGAACAGTGTGGCGAGGCTGGCCAGCGCGTAGATATCGGCACCCGCACGGTAGGTCAGAAAGGGGAAGACGAAAAATTCCTGATACATGCCTGCAAGCCCGCGCCCCATCCAAGAACCGAGCGCAATGCCAAGCGCAAGCCCGGGGATCGACAGCGCGACCGCGATCTTGGCATAATGGAGCATGATCGCTTTGCCCCGATAGCCAAAGGCCATCAGCAGGCCGATCACATCATGTTCGGCATCGATCAGCCGCGACAGCACCATGTTGATCAGAAAGGCAGCGACGCCGAGGAAGATCGGCGGCAATATGCCCGTCATCGTCCGCAGTTGCGCGAGTTCGTTGGTCACGAAACGGTCGGATATCTGTTCGGCTCGCGGATAGGCGCTGACGCCGCCATAGCGCGCCAACATATTGTCGAGCTTGGCGATCACATCGTCGGGAACCGCCGCACGGTCGAGTCGGATCAGCGCTTCGTTAAAGCTATCGGTGAGGTCCAGCGCTGCCGCCAAATGCTCTTCACCCATCCAAAGAACACCGAAACGGCGATTGTCGGGGAAGAGCTGACCGGGCCCGATGGCGTAAACATATTCGGGCGACAGCGCAGTGCCGACCACACGGAGCTGCTGGCGCTTGCCATAGAGCAGCGCGTCGACACTATCGCCTAGGCTGATTCGCGCGGCGGTAGCGAATTTCTCGCTGGCCAGCACTTCTTCGGGCCGGTTTGGATCGGGCCAGCGCCCGCTGCGCAGCACCAAAGCATTGATGCGCGGCTCACCGCTTGCCGGGATCGAATGGATGCGGGTGGTGATCGGCTCGGATATTCCGGCGACGTCGAGTGTCGCGCCTGCGGTAATCCGCCCTTCGATCTGGCTCACGCCTGGTATGTCGCCCATTTCGGCAAGCAGGCTCTTGCGCGCTCGTTTGGCGGGCGCGAATATATCGGCAAAGCGGTAGCGGTCATAATAGGCGTCGCGCGTGGCATCGAGCGAGCGCATCATGCCGAGCGACATCACCACCATCCCGACCCCCGCCGCGATCACCAGCGCAATCGCAAAGGCCTGGCTCCGCATCCGCCACAGATCGCGCAGCACCTTGCGGTCGAGCGGAGAGAGTGACATCACCATTTCATGTCACCCGGCCTGCGGCGTTTTGGATTTGGGCGGCTGTCGGCAAGCTGGCCATCGGCGAAGCGCAGAACATGGTCGGCCATTTCGGCGATCACGGCATTGTGGGTGATCAGCAATGTAGTCGTACCCAGTTCGCGATTGACCTGATCAAGCGCCTCGAGCACGCGCACCCCGGTCTGGCTGTCGAGCGCGCCGGTGGGTTCGTCGCACAGCAGCACCTTGGGCCGCTTGGCGATGGCGCGGGCAATGGCAACACGCTGCTGCTCGCCACCCGATAGCTGGGTCGGGAAATGGTCGAGCCGGCTTTCGAGGCCAACCAGTGCCAGCGCTTCGGCGGGTTCCATGGGCTCATCGGCGATCTCTGTAATCAGCGCAACATTCTCGCGCGCGGTCAGCGACGCGACGAGATTATAGAATTGAAACACGAACCCGACGTGATGGCGGCGATATTCGGTGAGGCCGTTGTCATCGAGGTTTGTCAGCTCGACATCCTCGAAATGGACATGCCCGCTGGTAGCCTGGTCGAGCCCGCCGACGATATTAAGGAAAGTGGATTTGCCCGACCCGCTCGGCCCCAAGAGAACGACCATCGCCGATTTCGGCACATCGAGATTGACCCCGCGCAGTGCTGCAATGGCGGTGTCACCTTCGCCGTAGATTTTGGTCAAGCCCTCAATCCGGTAAAGCGGCGGGGCAGATGCCATCTGATCTTCCTCCTCGTCGCCTGTCCAGAACCAAGGACAAGAGTAGGGTGGTGGCCGATGGGGGCGCGATAGGTATTGTTACGGGTGTAGAGCCGCGTGGCCGCATGACACATTGCCAAGCATTAGCTGGAGGAGTCTGCGGAAATGGTAATAATCCTGACCTTTCTCATCGCTGTATCGGTGACTGCTGTCGGTCTGCTGCTTCTCGGTAGCTCTGGAAAGATAAGGCCGGTTCGGGATGCGCGTGGCAATCCACTTCCCAACAGCATCGCGGAAAAAATCTGGGTGAACATCAACGGCATTCGACAAGGAATGTTCGTGCGAAGCACCGATGCCGCGCATCCGGTTCTTCTCTTCCTTCACGGCGGACCAGCGATGCCAACCTATTCACTCGAAAAGCGATACCCGACAGGTCTGGAACAGGATTTCACGGTCATTTGGTGGGAACAGCGAGGCGCTGGCCTTTCCTTCAGTTCCGACATCCCGCCTGAGACGATGACGGTAGAGCAGAACATCGACGACACGGTCGCATTGGCAGACTATTTGCGCACCCGCTTTGGCAAAAGCAAAATCTACCTCATGGGCCATTCATGGGGCAGTTTCATCGGCATCCAGGCAGCGGCCAAGGCTCCGGATCGATTCCACGCTTATATCGGTGTCGGACAGCTTACCAACCAGCTTACATCCGAGCAATTGGCCTATGCCTATATGCTGGACGAATACCGGGCGCGGGGGAACGCCGCCATGGTGCGCAAACTGGAGGCAGCTCGGTTCGAGGCGACCATTCCGCTGCCGCCATCATATATGGCAGTCCGTGACGCAGCCATGCACAGGCTCGGCGTCGGCACTACGCGGGATATGCGTTCCGTGATCAGCGGCATGTTCGTGCCGACATGGCTAAATGGGGAATATACGCTGCGAGAAAAACTCAACATCTGGCGAGGTAAATGGTCGGTTTGTTCATCGCAGCTTTGGAATGAGGTTTTGAGAACAGACATTACGGCCGTGGTCCCGAGACTCGAAATCCCGGTCTATTTCCTCCACGGTAAGTTCGACTACACAACTTCCTACGCGCTCATGAAACCCTATTTCGAAAAACTGCAAGCGCCCCTGAAGGCTTTCTACACCTTCGAGGACTCCGCACACAGTCCTGTTTTCGAAGACCCCGAGCGAACACGAATGATATTGAAGACCGATGTGCTCGCCGGAACCAATAGCCATAGTGATGCCGAGGAGCCGAGAATGTCTCGGTAACCCGATTGCGTTGTTCCGCCTTCGCGCCCTCCGGTTCATTACGGAACGAACTGGGACGGCGACTCCGCTAGGCTTCGGTCTTTGGACAGGAGAACTCCCATGCAAAGCAAGAACTGGATCGGCATCGCATCGGCGGTTGGCGCAGCGGCTATCGCGGGTGGAACCTATTGGCGGTATCGCCACGACATGAGCGACCGGACAAAGGCGCTCGAGGAAAACAGCAGCATCGCGCGAACCGAGAAAGGCGAGATCGAATATGCCCGCGAAGGCAGCGGTCCCGCCGCGCTGGTCATTCACGGCGCGGGTGGCGGCTATGATCAGGGGCTTTACCTCGCGCATGAAATGTTGGGCGGAAGCTTTGACGTCATCGCGCCGTCGCGCTTTGGCTATTTGCGCACGCCTGTCCCGCAAGACATCTCGCACACGGCGCAAGCAGATGCTCATGCGGCTTTGCTCGATAAACTGGGCGTAAAGGAGGCGATGATCATAGGTGTTTCCGCTGGCGCGCCGAGCGCGATTGAGTTTGCAATCCGCTTTCCCGAACGAACGACAGCGCTGATTCTGGTCGTCCCTCGCACTTATGATCCGGCCAACCGGGTCGGCGTTGAACAGACGCCGCAGAACAAGACTGTGATCCGACTGTTCGAAAACTCGGCCGATTTTCCCTATTGGACGGCGACCAAAATAGGGCGCAAGACGCTGGTCCGGTTCTTTGGTGTTAATCCCGAATTGGAAGCTAACGCGGAACCGCAAGAGCGCGAAAAGATTACCGGGCTAATCGCCGATATGCTGCCATTGTCTGCACGCGTCGATGGCATCCTGGTCGATACCAGCAATAATCTCGTCAAATCCGATCTTGAGGATATCGTCGCCCCGACGCTGATCATTTCGGCTGAGGATGATCTGTACCACACGCTTCCCGGCGCGCGCTTCACTGCCGAGCATATTCCGGATGCCGAACTCAAGGTCTTCAAGACCGGCGGCCACCTGCTGATTTCTAAGGGCCAAGAGGTTCGCGAAGTGATTGCCGACTTCCTGAGCGAGCGCGTCAGTGCAGCTGCCCCGCATCCTAACGGGAAGACGTCAGCCAATCTGTCGGAGGCTGTGGTGGCGCACTGAATCGCTCCGCGACATTACGGAGTGCGGCGGCCCACGGGTCAGAGCAGATTGGGGTTTCGAAAACGTAGATGGAGTATCTGTCATGAACCACAATCTGTCCCGCCGGCATGCGCTGTCATTCGCAGCGTCGCTCTCTGCAGCGATGCTTCTTTCGTCTTGCATGACCCCCACGCCTTATCAGCCCGAAGTCAGAGGCCAGCGTATCCATGGCGGCTATTCCGAAGAACAGCTCGGCGACAACCGCTACCGGGTCACCTTTGACGGCAACACACTGACATCACGTGAGCGGGTCGAGGGATATCTGCTGTACCGGGCAGCTGAGTTGACAGTCCAAAATGGTTATGACTGGTTCCGAATCGTCGATCGCGAAACCGAACGCGACCGGCGTACTTATGTCGAGCCGTCGCCCTATTACCGACCCTGGTATGGTTATGATTATTGGCGGCCCTATTGGCGCTACTACCGGCCGCGATATGGTTGGAGCGACTGGTATCCTTATGGCCGTGACCCGTTTTGGGCGGACGATATCGATGTCCGGACCGTCGAGGAGTATGAGGCCCATGCCGAAATCGTCATGGGCCGCGGTGCGGTGCTGAAAGACAAGACCGTGTTCGACGCGCGCCGAGTAATGGACGATTTGGGGCCATCGATTGAACGGCCCAGGGAGCGATGATGAAACCTATATATTTCGACTTGTCGGTCAAAGATCTGCCCGCTGCCCGCAAATTCTTCGAACGGGCATTTGGCTGGAAATTTGAACGCTTTCCGATGCCGTTTGAGTATTACCGGATCACCGCCGGTCCACTCGACGAGGCAGGAATCGACGGGGGTATCGGGCAGATTACAGCGGAGGCTGGATCGCCCTTTGACCAGGCCGTGTCGCTCACCCTACCGGTGGCAAACCTCCAAGAAATGATCGCAAAGGTTAACGCATGCGGCGGTGCGATAGTGGGACCAGTTCTGCCGATACCTGGGGTCGGCCAACATGTGACATGTTCCGCACCGGGTGGCCTGACGTTCGGACTTTTGCAGTCTGATGAGGCAAATCTAGGTTCAGGCTGACGCCGGCCTGGCGGTGCGCAAACCGAAGCCATGCGCTTCGGTCAGCAGCGATATGACTTCGGCATCGCTGGTCTGGGTAAAATCACGGTAAAAAGTGCCGACCGCGCCAAAGGGTTCATAGGTTTCGAGGCAGATCACCTCGTCGCATTCGGAACCAAGGTCAGCCACCACTGACGGCGGTGCAACGGGGACAGCGAGTACCAGCCATGCCGGATCATTCTTGTTCGCACCGCGTAAAGCTGCCTTCATCGTGCCGCCGGTGGCGATGCCGTCGTCGACGACAATTACCGTGCGGCCGCGGATCGCGGCTGGTGGACGGTCGCCGCAATAGACTTTGCGTCGCCGCTCAATCTCCACAAGCTGGCGGCGCATTTCCTTGCGGATGTAATCGGGGCTGGGCGCAAGGTTGCGGATAATTTCCTCATTGAGGACAAGTTGCGGGCTCGCGCCGTCGACCACCGCGCCTATGCCCAGCTCTTCATATCCGGGCGCACCGATCTTGCGCACGAATAGCAGGTCGAGCGCTGCATCGAGTACCTTCGCCACCTCGAACGCGACGGGAACCCCGCCGCGCGGCAAGGCGAGGATGACTGGATGTTCGGTTGCAAATCGGGAAAGACGGCTGGCCAGTTTTTGGCCAGCGTCGCGGCGGTCTTCAAACGGATAATCCCGGTCGAACATGGTTATTCCTCCCTTGCTGCATGTTGCGCGAAATGGATTGCGAACCATTTTCTGGCATGCCCGATCACCTGATCAAGCGTTCCGGGTTCCTCGAACAAATGACCTGCACCCGGTACGATCAGGATTTTTTTCGGGCAGGTCAGAGCCATGAATGCCGCTTGATTGAGTGTAATTACCGGCCCATCGAGACTGCCGACCAGCAGCAATGTCGGCGCGCTCACCAGGCGCAGCGCTTCTCGCGCCAGATCGGGCCTACCGCCCCGCGAGACGATAGCCGCGATATTGGCGTCGTTGGAAGCAGCAACCAGCGCCGCCGCCGCACCGGTGCTCGCGCCGAAATAACCGATTGGAAGATCACGCAATTCCGGCTCTTCCCGTGCCCACGTCGCGGCAGATTTCAGGCGGCTGGCGAGCAAATTGATATCAAATACATTTCCGCGATCCTGCTCCTCCGCCGGTGTCAGTAGATCAAGCAATAAGGTTGCCTGCCCGTACGCCTGCAGGGCTTGGGCGACATGGTTGTTGCGCGGACTGAGCCGCCCGCTGCCGCTGCCATGGGCGAAGATCACGAGCCCGGCCGCATCGTGCGGCACGCTGAGCAGCGCCTGCAACTGGTGAGGCCCGACCAGAACCTCTCTTGGTGCAATGTCTGTCTGTGTTGCCATCGCGTCAAAGTCCGAACGGATAGGTTTCGGGGGCACCATGCGGCTTTTCATGGCCCAATGGCGTCACTGCCTTGGTGCGTTCAAACCAGACATAGGCATCGAACTGGTCGGCCATTACAGCCTCGAAATAATGGCTGAGCAGCTCGGTCTCGGGGCGATAGACGACGCCGATCGCCCGTTCGAGCAGCGGCTCGCGCAGGATATGCGCCAGCGACTGCCGCGTGCGCCCACGCCAGTCGGTCAGCGTGCGGGCAAGGCCGGTCTGGCGGAAGGCGTGTTCGTAGCTATCGGGTCGCGCCGGGCGGACGGTCTTGACCTGCATATCCGCGCCCCAGTCGCTGGCGGCGGCAACCGTCCCGGTGTCGGTGCCAAAGCCGATCAGCACCGCGTCGTCGCCATAGGCCACACGGCACAGCTGGCCGATATTGAACTCGCCGTTCCAGCCCATCGCGGTAGCCGAGGCATCGCCGATATGCGAATTATGCGCCCAGACCACCGCCTTGGTGCCAACGCCGCGATGCGCGACAACCGACTGTAATGTGCTGAACATATGCCGGTCGCGCAAATTCCACGATGTGGCCCCACCCTGATAGATGGCGCGATAATAGCGTTCGGCCTCGCGGACGATCCGGGCGTTTTGCGCGGCATCGAACCAGGCTTCGCCATCTTCGGCCAGATAGCCCAGACGCTTGTCGAGAAGCGTGTGGAGCTGCTCGACCGCTTTCTGTTCGCAGCCGGGTCGCTCGCCGCTCACGACAGCGCGGCCATATTTCGCTGGTTCATCCTGCCATGGCGTCAGGCAGCCATAGCGCCAGCGCGCCATTATGGCTTCCTCTGGATCGACCTTGTCGAGATAGGTCAGCACCGAATGAATCGACTCGCTGAGGCTGTAGACATCGAGGCCGTGAAACGACGCCTTCTCGCGGTCGGGTCGATTTTCGTTATAGCGCCGCATCCAGTCGGCGAAGGCGAGCAGCTCGACATTACGCCACATCCATGTCGGAAACCGGACAAAGCCTTCGCCGCGCCGGGGTCGTTTTTCATGGTGGCGGACATAGCCGTCAATCCGCGCCGCATCGGGCCAATCGGCCTCAACTGCGACCACAGTAAAACCATGATGTTCGATCAGCCGCCGGGTTATAGCCGCCCGCGCATTGTAGAATTCGGATGTGCCGTGCGTTGCCTCGCCCAGCAACACGATCTGCGCATCGCCAAAACGGTCGAAAAACTGGCCGAACGCATCCTGCTGCTCGGGCGGCGGCAATGGCTCGGCATATTGGCGCAGGGCTTCGATCAGCCGGTCAGAGGCTACACGTTTTGGCCGCTCCTGCAATGAAATCTTGTCCATGACTGGCTCCTGGCAACATCAATGACCCTCATTCATACTGCTTTTGATTGGGTCGCGACATCCGGTTGATTGCGTATCGGGCGGCCATACGTAGGCTTACTGAGTTACGTATTTGCCGCGCTGCACTACATCATTGGCAAAGTCGCTTTTCGCTCTGTTAGCGGGAGATTGCATATTGAAACCGCAGCAGCATTATGTCCGCTTCGTCCGTTGGTTTGACGAGATAGGCCTTGATGACCTTGAACTGGTCGGTGGCAAAAATGCGTCACTGGGCGAACTGGTTACAGCTTTGGGCGATACACTTAAAGTGCCGGAAGGCTTTGCGATCACCGCCGACGCCTATCGGCGATTGGTCGACGCTGGCGGCCTTTGGCAGCGGATGATGTTGATCCTCGACCAGACCAACTGGAAAGACCCAAAGGCTACCGGACCGGCTTCGGCCAAACTGCGCAAACTGATCTTGGATGCGCCGTTGCCCGATGGTCTCGCCACCGATATCCAAATTGCCTATCGCCGCCTAGAACGCAAGTTCGGGCGCGGGGTCGCAATGGCGGTGCGCAGCAGTGCAACAGCGGAGGACTCTCCTTCCGCATCCTTTGCCGGGGTGCATGAAAGCTACCTCAATGTGCGAAGTGCCAAGGCTTTGGTTAGCGCGGTGCGCGAATGCTTCGCCTCGTTGTTTAGCGAACGGGCAATCTCCTACCGGATCGACAAGGGCTTTGCCCATCACAGTGTGGCGCTGTCCGTTGGAGTGCAGCGGATGATCCGCGCGGATCGTGCGTCGTCCGGCGTGATCTTCACACTCGACACTGAAAGCGGCAGTCGCGATGTGGTGCTGGTCAGCGGCGTTTGGGGACTGGGCGAGTCTATCGTGCAGGGCATTGCCGATCCCGACGAGTTTCTGGTGCATAAACCGACGCTGAGGCTTGGACGAAATTATGTACTGCGGCGGCGGATTGGCGCGAAGGCCGTGAAGCTAGTCTATGCAAAGCGCAGCGATTCCGGACGTACCAAATGGCAGCCAGTGCCACGAAAAATGCAGGAAGCGGCCTGTATATCAGACCCCGAAATTCTCGATCTGGCGCGGCAAGCGGTGTTGATCGAGGAGCATTACACCAAACATTACGGCGTCCCGACCCCGATGGATATCGAATGGGCCAAGGATGGACCCGACGGTGAACTGTACATCATTCAGGCTCGGCCCGAGACTGTACACGCCTCAACCGGAGAGGCGGCGTTGAAGCTCTACCGGCTGACCGGCAATGCGCCGGTCATATTGTCAGGCCAGGCCGTGGGGCAGGGGATCGCCACCGGTGTCGTTCGCTTCGTCAAAAACAAGGAGGACTTGGCTGAGCTGAACGAAGGTGATGTGCTGGTTGCCGAAACGACGGCACCCGACTGGGAATCGGCAATGAAGCGCGCTGCGGCCATTGTCACCGAACATGGCGGGCGAACCTGCCACGCGGCAATCGTCGCACGCGAGCTTGGGATTCCGGCGATTGTTGGCGCAACCGGCGCGCGGACATTGCTGAAGGCCGGTCAAGAGATCACGATATCCTGCGCCGAGGGCGAACGCGGCAAGGTGCGCGGCGGCCATGTGCCATTTGCCATTGATACCGTAGATATCGGAAATATGCAGCCCGTCGGCGTCGAAATCATGGTCAATATCGGCAATCCTGACATTGCATTCCGAACAGCAGCTTTGCCGGTCGCGGGCGTCGGTTTGGCTCGGATCGAGTTCATCATCGCCGATGCCATAGGCGCGCATCCGATGGCATTGCTGTTCCCTGAGCGCGTCACCAACGAGAAAACCAAGCGCGCGCTTGCAGCCTTGACCAAAGGTTATCGCGACGGCGCAGACTATTACACTTCGCGCCTTGCCGAAGGGATCGGCGTAATCACGGCGGCATTCTATCCGCGACCCGTCATCGTGCGCACATCGGATTTCAAATCGAACGAATATGCCTCGCTTTTGGGCGGTGCGGATTTCGAGATGGCGGAAAACAATCCGATGCTCGGTTTTCGCGGTGCGTCGCGTTATATGCACCCATTCTTCCAGCCAGCATTTGAGCTGGAATGCGCGGCCATAAAGCGCGTTCGCGATGATATGGGGCTGACCAACCTGATTGTCATGATCCCCTTTTGCCGCAGCCTGAAAGAGGCAAATGAGGTGCTTAATATCATTGCACGATGCGGCCTCAACCGCGGCGAGAATGGGCTTCAAGTCTATGTTATGTGCGAAATCCCCAGCAATGTCATTCTGGTTGATGAATTTGCCAAATTGTTCGACGGCTTTTCTATCGGCTCAAACGATCTCACCCAACTGACATTGGGCATAGACCGCGATGCCGACATATTGGCAGACAGTTTTGACGAGGAAGACCCGGCGGTGCTGGAGCTGATAGGGCAAGCCATTGCGGGCGCGCACCGGAGCGGTCGTCATTGCGGTATTTGCGGTCAGGCTCCGTCAGATCGGCCGGGCTTTGCAAAATGGCTGATCGACCGCCATATCGACAGCATCAGCCTCAATCCCGACAGCGTATTAGGCGTGATGCAGCGCCTGTCGAAGGCCTGAACGCCCTACGCAACATTGCGTATCCCGCCGGCATGAATTGATCGCCAAAATGCTGCAATGACCTGGAAAACCATTCGCCTTGAACTCGCCCGCACACCCGAATTCCCGGAAGGGTCGGCCGCTCACGCCTACGTCTTGCGACTGCCGATCAACGATAATGGCTTTATTGAGCACGCCGCCATGAAGCATCCGAGCGAAAGCCCGGTCGTCCACCGCATCTGGCCCAATGAACACGACCGGGTCGGCGTGCTAATCAGCCAACGCGCAGGCTGGGCATTTTCCTATGAAGTCGGCGATGCCGATGATGAGGGGATATTCCACCTCGAACATCATCCGATCAAGCTCGGCGAATATCTGACAATCACCGAGCCCGACGGCGAGCGCCTACCGTTCAAGGTCGTGAGCTGTCGCGCGTAGCTTTGGGAGACAAGGAGTGACGCGTCTGAAGGTCCCTTTCCTCTATTTCTTTCTGGTCTGTCTGGCAGGCTTTGCGCTCGGCATCGTGCGGGAATTTCTGGTCACCCCCGCGGTCGGCCTGACCAATGCATTATTGATCGAAATACCTATCATGGCGGTGGTTTCTTTTTTTGCAGCGCGCTTTGTCCTGGACCGCACGCCTGAAGCCAAGACCCCCGGCGACCGCCTGTTCATAAGCTGCACCGCTTTCATCCTGTTGCTGATTGCGGCGGAGGCCATGGCGCGCATCCTGCGCGGCATTTCCATTTTCACGCTGTGGGCGGACTTTGAGCTGCTCGCCGCCATCGCCAATATCGTCGGGCTTACCTTGTTCATGCTGATGCCCTTGTTCGTCGGGCGCAAGCAGATGCATGGGAAGTTCGGCTGATGCTGCTCGCTGTCATCCAGTTGGGTGTGCCTGTGCTGCTAACCGCTTGGCTGTGGTTCTGGCCAAGCCGCAATGGTTTCGTGCTGACGCTGCAATTCGCCTCCATTGTCGCGGTTATGATCGCTTTATCGACGGCAGGCATCTGGACACTGGTTCCCCGATGGAGCCTGGCCGTCATTGCATTTTTCACGCTGGTCGCTGCCGTCAGAGGCGCGCGCCGCCCGTCGTCGCCTTTCGGCGCACTGATGTGGGTGCAAACATTCGTCAGCCTCGCTTTGTTGATGGTCGGCGGCTTCGCAATCGCCGAGGCCTGGCGCGCGCACCAACCGCCTTCGATTGCTTCCATCCGGCTCGCATCGCCGCTTGATCGAAACGATGCTGTCGTTGCCAATGGCGGCTCCAAGCTTCTCCTGAACGCGCATCAGGATACGCTTGATTTGTCGGTCCCGCGCCACCGGCTTTGGCATGGTCAAAGCTACGGTGTCGATCTGGTCGCCCTTACGCCGATCGGCATTACATCAGACGGGTTCAGGCCGACGGATCCCGCACGCTATGCGATTTTCGGGCGGGCGGTTCGTGCACCGTGCGCAGGACGCGTCATTGCAATCACTGACGGGCGACCCGATCTCGAAATCCCCAAGGTCGACCCGAAGGTCATGGTAGGCAACCACATTCGCCTGCGCTGCGGCGACGTCGAGGTGGTGTTGGCACATCTGAAACGGGGCAGCCTCAAGGTACGCATTGGGGAGCAGGTGACCACGGGCCAAGCTCTCGCCGCCGTTGGCAATTCGGGGATGAGCGACGAGCCACATCTCCATATCCATGCACAAACCCCCGGCACGGCGCAGGCACCTTTTTCGGGAAAACCCGTCGCCATGTTCTTCAACGGCCGCTTTCTCGCCCGCAATGACAGGATTTGATGCCATGACAAAAAAACCAAAGAAAATCGCCATACTCGATGCCCATCCCGACCCCGATCCCGCACGCTATCTTCATGCGCTGGCCGATGCCTATTGCGAAGGCGCGCGCGAGGCGGGGCACGAGGTGCGGCACATCATGCTCGGCGATATCAATATGCCGATCCTGCACAGCCGCGAAACCTGGATGCACGAGGACACGCCCGAAGATGTGAAGGAGGGGCAGGAGGCGATGTTATGGGCCGACCATATTGTCTTTCTCTACCCGCTCTGGCTAGGCGATATGCCGGCCTTGCTCAAAGCTTTCCTCGAACAGGCGTTGCGGCCCGGTGTGGCACTGCAATATGGCGACAGCCCGGCACCCGAAAAGCTGATGAAAGGCAAATCGGCCCGGCTGGTGGTCACCATGGGTATGCCCGCCTTTTTCTACCGCGCCTATTACGGTGCGCACAGCGTCCGCAGTTTCAAGCGTAACATATTGGAGTTGGTAGGCATTGACCCGGTCACGACATCGCTGATCGGCAATGTCGAAGGCAGTGCAAAGCATCGGGAACGGTGGCTCACGCGCATGAAGGAATATGGCGCGGCAGGCGATTAAAGGTCAAATCACAAAAAAGCCGATTGCCACAACCCCCATCATGCCGGTTGCGAGCCAGCCACAGATAGCCAACCGGCCCGACACTGCCAGCTTGCCCACGATCTTGCTGTTGGTTGATATCAGCATCATGACCACCATCAACGGCGCCGCCAATATGCCGTTCACGACCGCCGCCCAGTAAAGCGCCTTGATCGGATCGATACCGACATAATTTAGGGTCAGACCGGCAATGGTCGCCACAGCGATCGTTGCATAAAACGCCTTGGCTTCACGCGGCTTGCGGTCGAGTCCTTCGACCCAACCAAAACTTTCGCTGACCGGATAGGCAGCCGATCCAGCCAAAATTGGAACGGCCAGCATTCCCGTGCCAATGATCCCGAGCGAAAACAGAGCAAATGCAAAATCACCTGCAATCGGGCGTAACGCTTCGGCGGCTTGGGCGGAGGATTCGACGTTGGTTATGCCATGCGCGTTAAGTGTCGCAGCTGTCGCAATAACGATGAAAAGCGCGGTCAGATGGGAGAATCCCATCCCCAACAGCGTATCCATCCGGATACGCTTTAGTTCCGCCCCGGCGCGGCGTGGCGAAACCTAAAGTGGTTTGACATGGCGGCGATGTTGTTCCTCAACCTCCTGACCTGCCTGCCAGAAAAACAGGTATGGGCTGATGGTTGTGCCCAATATTGCCACCAACGCCATCGCGTGCGCGCTGTCGAATGTGAAATTCGGCACGAAGGTGCCGTAAGCTGCCTTGATCCAATCGACGCCAGCGACGAACACGACGGCAACATAAGATAACAGAGCAAGTGTGCTCCATTTGAGGATACGGGAATAGCGCGCGTAGCTCATGAATATTTCCAGAAGCACACAGATGATCGCAAACACGCCGGCATAGATTATAACTGGGCCGCCAATCAGCAGGCCGAGCGCAGCGCCCATCGCGCCCAGATCGGCGCCTAGATTGATGATATCTGCAATGAGCAACAGATTGACCACGATTTGTAGCAACCAGCGCGGATAATGACGTCTCAGATTTTGTGCGACACCTGCACCGGTCACCGATCCAATTTCGGCGCTAATCGCCTGGATCGAGGCGAGCAACGGATAGCTGAACAGGATCGCCCAGCCCATTCCATTGCAAATTTCGCGCCAACCTGACTGTAGGTTGCGACGCCGCTGGGGTCATCATCCGCAGTTCCGGTGACAAGGCCGGGGCCCAATTTGCCAAACGCGGTACGTATCCTTTCCCGACCGGATTTTTTGCGTTGCGCGGTGGGATACTGATGGTTTGAATTTGCCTTATCGATAAGACCATCTGGCACGGCAGCGACCCCCGCCGCATCCGTATTTTCCCTGATATGGCGCGCCGCCATCGCTGATTACAGTCTGGACCATGGAATGAACAACGGCACCGTTTGCGGCATGGTCTTAAGGAGAAACCATTATGAAATCCCTATTGCTCCACGTCCAAGACGATCCCGGCATGGAAGCCCGCCTGCAGGCAGCACTTTCCATAGCCCGCGCGACTAGCGGCCATATCAATTGTTTGCATGTGACGCCGATCAGCCTCTACATTGCATCCGACGGTATCACCGGCGCCTACATGATGCCAAATTTTGCTAAGGCGCTCGACGAGATGGAGGCAAAGATGCGCGCGCGCATCGAGGCGCACCTTAAGAACGAAGATGTGTCTTGGTACTATGAACATGTCGATGGCCACGCTGCGCAGGAACTTGTTAGCCGGTCTTCGCTCGCCGACCTGATTGTCATGGGCCGCTACCACCACCGAGAAACCCGCTACACACCAATCACACTGATTGGCGATGTCCTGCAAAGTACACGCGCGCCGCTTCTGGTGCAGCCGCAGGAGCTGAACAGTTTTGATGTCTTTGGTCCGGCGGTGGTCGGATGGAATGGCAGTTTTGAAGCGGCGAATGCCCTGCGCGCCGCCCTACCATTGCTGAAAATGGCGTCGGCGGTTCATATCGTGACTGTGGAAGAGCCGAAGGAACATATGCTGCCGTCGCTAGCCGCGTCGACCTATTTGTCGCGGCATGGCATCGCATCCGAGCTGCATGCGCGTCCGGTTTCGGACACTCCGGTTGAAGAGGCCATTAAGTCGACAGCACAAGTGATGGGCGCAGGCTATATCGTCATGGGCGGCTATGGCCACAGCCGCGCGCGGGAATTCCTGTTTGGCGGGGTGACCCGCACACTTTTGAAGGAGTGCCCAATTCCGCTGATCATGGGACGCTAAAGCGCCGTGACGATTAGCGATCTCGCCTATCGTGATTTGGCGGTTGCGCTCGCTGCCGGGCTTCTTGTCGGGATCGAACGCGGTTGGCGACAGCGTGATGTTACAACTGGCGGTCGCGTTGCCGGGGTCAGGACGTTTGCGCTGCTTGGCGGACTGGGTGGAATGGTCGGTCTGTTGGCGCGGGAATTTGGCATCGTCTTACCGTCAATATTGCTGGGCGCTGCGGTCATCATGCTGATCATCGGTTACGCGCGCTCGATGGCCGGGCCGACGGATGTCAGCATCACCAGCCTGATTGCGGCGCTGCTGACACTCTGTTTTGGTATGCTTGCAACCTCGGGAAATCCGGCACTGGCTATGGCCGCCGCTGCCATTGTCACGATGATATTGGCCTTGCGTAGCGCCTTGCACGGCCTGATCCAGAAAGTGGGCGAAGCGGACGTGATCGCGCTGGCGCGCTTTGCTATCATTGCAGGCGCAATCTGGCCGTTTCTGCCCAATCAGCGCTATGGACCCTATGACGCGTGGAACCCGCAGCAGCTCTGGCTGGTGGTCGTATTCGTCACGGGGCTATCCTTTGCCAGCTACGTCGCGAGCCGGATTTTCGGCGCGGAGAAAGGCATATTGGCGACAGCGGCCATTGGCGGTGCCTATTCTTCCACAGCGGTCACGGCATTGCTGTCGCACCGGTTGCGTAGTGACGAAGTTGGACATGGCACATTGTCAGCGGGAATTGCGCTGGCAACATCGATCATGTTTGTCCGGGTGCTGCTGCTGACCGCGATCATTGCCGACTTTGCCTTCATGCCCGTTTTGCGACTGGCGGGTCCTGCGGTGCTGGTCGGGGTTGTCGCCGGATTGTTCCTGCTTCGCGACCGCGCACCGGTTGCGAAGCAGGAGCCGGCCCGATTGGAAAATCCGATAGCGATCGTTCCCGCACTCGGCTTTCTGGTGCTGGTCGCGATCATGGCAGTCGCCGCCCGCTGGTCGGAAGCCAGATTTGGCGGCGGCGGCGCACTGGCGCTGATTACTGCAATCGGTGTGTTCGATGTCGATGCGGCGATCATCACGCTCGGCGGGCTTGCCCCCGATAGTGTTGACCGCAACCTCGCCGGGTTGGCGCTCAGCGGCGCGGTTCTCGCCAATATGCTGGTCAAGATCGGCGTCGTCATCATTTACGCCGGTTTCAAACGCGGGCGGAGCGCGATCATCGCCTTGTCGGCAGGAGCAGCAACTTTGGCTGGCGCATGTGCGCTGGCATTATTTTCTTAGATAGGGGCAAATGGAAGTGGAACCAGTCGAGATCATATTCCACGGCGCAGCCGGAACTGTGACCGGATCATGCTTTGAAATCAGAGGTAACGGCAAATCAATCCTTGTCGACTGCGGCATGTTTCAGGGCACGCGGTCGCTGGAGGCGCTAAATCATGAAAAGCTGCCGTTTGACGTGCAAACCATCGACGCCGTTATCCTGACCCACGCGCATCTCGATCATAGCGGGCGGCTGCCTTATCTGGTCGCCAGCGGTTGCCGCGCACCGATCTGGATGACTGCGCCAACTGCAGATATTATCGAGCCGCTTCTGCTCGATTCCGCCAAGCTTCAGACCGCCGATGCGACACGGCGCAACCGCAGACCCGACCGCATGGCGCTGCCGCCTTTCATTCCGCTCTACACCGGGGATGATGTCACCTCATGCATCGGACAGATACGCGAAACGCATTATTGCGCATGGAATGATTTGGGCGATGGCGACGGATTCCGGCTGTGGGATGCGCGCCACATCGTTGGGTCAGCATCGGCCGAGCTAAAGCTGGCTGGACAACGCATCCTCTTTTCGGGCGACATTGGCGGTGGCTCGGCGATTCACTGCACCGACGCCGAACTTGGCGGATATGATCATATCATTTGCGAGGCGACCTATGGCGATCGAGCGCGGGAGCCGGTGCTGATCAGCGAACGTCGCGAACAGCTGGCCGTGTATGTTGAGCAGACGCTCAGCAAGAATGGCAATTTGCTGATCCCGGCATTTGCCGTCGAACGGACGCAGATCGTGCTCGAAGATCTGGTCGCCTTGTTCGAAAGCAAGAGGCTCAGGCCATATAACGTCTTCGTCGATTCGCCGCTGGCCGAGCGCGTGACCCGCGCGACCCAGCGCCATCGGCATGCCGGTTATGATCTGCTGTCGGTCGCCAACATCCGTTTCACACATGATGTCGAGGAATCGAAGCAGATCAACAGCATGACGGGCGTGATCATTATCGCAGGGTCGGGCATGTGCCAGGGCGGACGTATCCGCCATCATCTGCTGCACAATCTGCCGCACCCGCGTGCCCGCGTTCTGCTTGTCGGCTATCAGGTGGCAGGGACGCTTGGCTCGGTGCTTCGCGACGGCGCGCATCATGTCCGCATTTCGGGTCATGATGTGCCAGTCAGGGCCGACGTCAAGACGCTCGATTCCTATTCGACCCATGCGGATCGTCGTGCGCTGCTCGACTGGATCAAGATGCATGGTCCGGTTTCGGGTTCGGTGTTTCTCGTCCACGGCGAAGAGCATTCGCTGTCGGTGCTGGCCGAAGACATACGCAATGCCGGCATTGCGAAAGGTGTCGTTGTTCCGATGCTCGGCGAGACGTGGGCGGCAACGGCGAAGCATGCATCTAAACGCATTGGCGAGCCACGCAGCGATTTGCACGCGCGCATAAAGCCGCGCGACTGGACCGCGAGCCTTGCTGCGCTTGAATCCGGCCTTGCCGACCGCTTGCGCGCGCTGCCATCCGACGCGGCACGAGAACGCGCATTGGCGTCGCTCACCCGCACGCTCGAACGCGCCGAGGGCATCAGGGAAACTACTTAGGTGGCATTCCCGATTTGCGTGGCATGGCTGCTTCATCAATATCGCGCGCAGGGGACACTGGTATCTTGCAGATTGAGGAGAATTCCGATGAAAACCGACAGCCAATTGCAAAAGGACGTCATGGCTGAACTCGAGTGGGAACCGCGCGTCGATCATGCCAATATCGGCGTCACTGCGAAGGACGGCATTGTTACATTATCAGGCTTTGTCAGCAGCTATGCGTCCAAGCTCGCCGCCGAAAAGGCCACACGCAGGGTCAAGGGTGTGCGCGGGCTAGCCGAGGAAATTGAAGTGCGTTTCCCGAGCGATGCGAAGACCGCCGACCCCGAAATTGCCAAGCGCATTGCTGACATGTTCGACTGGAGCGTGACAATTCCCAAAGGGAAGATCAACGTTAAGGTAGAGCATGGCTGGGTAACGCTGAGCGGCGATGTGGGCTATCATTACCACCGCCAAGCCGCGCGTGATCTGGCATCACGCATCACCGGTGTCAAAGGCGTGACCAATCTAATTGAGATCAAGAAAACACCGTCTCCGCTCGATATTCGCCAACGGATTATGGACGCGTTCAAGCGGTCTGCGGACTTGGATGCCAGTACCATCACCGTGGTCGCTGACGGCGATACCGTCAAACTCTCCGGCAAGGTGCATTCGGGCTATGAACGCCGGATTGCGGAGCGCGCTGCATGGGCAGCCCCCGGCGTCAACCGAGTTGAAGACAATATCATGGTGATTTGATGACCAGGTTTCCCCCTTGATTGCGACCCGGGGGGGCAGACTGGGCGGGCCTTGTTTCAATTGAAATCAAGGCCCGCTCTTATTTGGGTGACAGGTTGCGCCGTCAGGCAGGGCAAATTGGCACGGGGTTTTTCGCATCTCCCATGACCTTATCCCGGCCATAATGATCATCGTAGAAGATGATCGAACCGCTTTCCGAAACACCCGCGGTGAAATAGGTAACATAGACTGGAAATGAACGTGTGAGCGGCACAAGCGTTGTCGCGTTTCCGGCAAGGATGGTTTTAATGCGCACTTGCTCCGTATCACCTGCCAGCAACGTGGCGGCAAAATTGAGCGCGTCACCGACGCGGATGCAGCCGTGGCTGAAGGATCGGGCCCGCTTTTCAAACAATGCCTTATTCGGCGTATCGTGCAGATACACGCTGAAGGGATTGGGCATCACCAATTTCATTCTGCCCAGCGCGTTGGTCGGTCCGGGTCTTTGTCGATAGGATCCGTTCCCCCATACGTAACCACGTCGCCTTGCTTCGGTTGGGTTGTTGCGCGTTAACGCGCTGACGCTTTCCGCGACGATGCTTTTTGGAACATCCCACCATGGATTATAGGTCACACCTGTCACCCGCGCCGCAAAAACGGGTGTGGGGGTTCTGGCCTTGCCAACAATGACTGGCCATGTCTGCACGAGTTTGTCATTTTCCCACAGGCCGACTTCGAACGCAGCGGTATTCACCAGAAGATATCGGTTGCCGAGTTCAAGCGGCATCCAGCGCCATCTTTCCATATTACGCGCGAGCGTCGCGCGGCGCGCGAAATCGGGTTCCACCCCAAATGCCTGCCGCAACGATTCATAATCTTGATGGCGCGGGCGAAGCAATTGGTAGAATTTATCAAGCTGGTTGCTCTCCAAAGCGTCTTTGAGCCATGCCGTAAGGTCGATATCGGCATCGTCGCTTTCTATCTGCCACCCTGCGCGCTGGCGTAATTGCGTGCATCCAAACAAATAGGCGCGCGCAAGTTCAAGCGCCGCATCTGTGGCTGCTTTGTCGCGAGCCGCAATGTCGTGTGATTGAAGCGCAGCTGCCCATATGTCATTGCGCGGCAAGCTAAGCGCTTCCGCAGGCGCATTGTGTCTCCACGAAGCCAGCTGGGCAAGCTGAGCCGATGTCCAATGAGGCGGCGAATCGACCTGCGCCCAGCTTGCCGGAGCCAGCAGGAGAACGGCGAGCGGGACGAAGATTGATTTCATCATATTAGCTGCTGATTTCCCATGGAATAAGGACGTCGGTGACGTTACGGCGAAGCGACATCGGAAGCGCGGGTGCATAGCCGAAGCGAATGACCAGATCGGGCCGTACGCCCGGCATGCCGAGCCATCCGGCAAACTGGGTGCGGGCTTCCGGGACTTCGATGGGCTGGTTGATATGCGCATGCCGCAACCCAAGCGCGGTTGCCTGCAGGGCGAAGCGCTGAAAACTGCGGCCGACCTTGACCCAATGATCCTTGTCCGCCTTGTCACCGATAAAGACCGCAATGCCCGGTGAGGAGCGGATGTGCTCGGCATATTTCTTGTTCTCCGCGTCGGCATCGAGAAACTGTGAAAACAAAGTCTGCCCAATAAATGTCGGGACGGTCGTATTTCCTGAAGTCGGACCAAACAACCCGTCTCCTTTGGCCAGCGCTTGCGCGGGATTGAACCTGACCCATTGTTTCAATTCCTGGACAAAGGCTGGGTCGTCCATCTGCCTGGTGTTGGCCGCGATGACTTGCTCGAGCACAGCCTCGCGGCGCGGCTTGTCGGTGATGAGCAGAACCGAAACGCGGTCGACCTTTGATGCCGCTTCGAGCAGTTTTAGATTTTCGACGGGCATCGCACGTCCATCATAAGCCGACCGTGTCGATTGCCGCTTGGGGATTGCATCATATAGGGCGGTCGAGTCCGCTTTGCCGCGATCGAGGCCGAGGTCGATGCGCCCACCGTCATTGTTCAGAAAAAGCATCTGACCCGGCCGCCCGTGCGCGGCTCCGGCGATCAGGAGATTTTCAGCGGCGCAGCCCAGGCTGACAAACAGATGGTGATCGTCGGGGTCGACAACAGGCGTTCTGCGCGACAGGTCGGGAAGGATGCTGGCAAAGCCGCCGTTGATCGAAAACTGCCAAGGCTGGCTGTTGTGGCCATTGGGGGCGAGCGTCGCATAGCGTACCAAATCCAGCATGCCGGGATCGCGCGCCAGCGTTTCTCGCAGCTTGGCGGCGGCGGCATCATATTCGGCCATGTCGGCTTTGCCGCAAGCGGCAAGGGGCAGCATCGCGGCAGTCGCTGCCGAACCGACGATAAAGTCTCGGCGATTTTGAATCATGCCATCCCTTGTGAAAAAATTCGGCGGCAGAACCACTTCGGGGAGCGGGGTGAAATGAAGTCTGCCGCCTTGGATATTCGGCACCGGTTTACGGATCGATACCTAGTTGTTGATCGGTATCTTGCGCGCCTGCTCTATCGCTGCTGCGCTTTTAGGCATGTGCACCGAAAGAATGCCGTCACGCATCGTGGCGCTTATTTTCTCATGATCGATACCCTGCGGCAATTCGATCGCGCGTTCGAACCGGCCATAACGGCGCTCGGAAAAAAGGAATGCTTCCTCCTTTTCCTCGTGCTCTTCGCGCTTTTCGCCGCTCAGGCGCAGAATGCCATCGGATACTTTTAATTCGACGTCCTCGGCCGTCATGCCAGGAATTTCGGCGACCAGTTCAAACCCGGTACCCTTGTCCTTGAGGTCCATCGCCGGGCCAGACAGCGCCTGTATCCGCCGGGTCAGATTGAGGCCCATGGGACGTGTCCAAAAATCGTTGAGCAGATGGTCGAATTCGCTGCGCACGCGGGTCAGCGGTTCCCAGTAATTTTCTGCACTCTGCTTGACCGGAACGCGAGTCGAGCTTTCTTCAAGTTGAGTCATTGCATCTTCCTTTACGGCATTGG
>LNFK01000037.1 GCA_001464315.1 Sphingomonadales bacterium Ga0077559
AGTCCCCTACGCGCAACTACGTAGTAGCCCGCATTGCGTGACCCCTACACATCCGCCAACGCGAATTGGCTATCGATTGTAAAATGGCTTAGGTTGCTTTCAGGAGGTCGATTCCCTTGGACAATAGTGTCAGCAGCGCCGAATTTGACCGGATGCGGTTTTTGGACACGATCCTTGCGACCTTGCCCGAGGCCGTGGCGATCATCCGGCTGGATCATCGCCTAACGGAACTCAATCCTGCGGGACTTGCCTTGCTCGGTGTCGGGTCGCTAGACCAGATCCCCGAAGACGCGCCGCTGTCGCTTATCGAGCGCAGGCACATCCCGCGCTTCAAGACCCAATTCGGCAAGGCAGTTTCAGACCAGCCGGACGAACTAGGCGAGCCGCTCCTTATCGACGTCAATGCGTTGGACGGCGAACGCCGATCAGTCGAGTGCCGCATGGCCCCGCTTAGGGATGGCGACGGCAGATTGGCCGGTGTGGTTGTGACCGCCCGAAATATGAGTGAACGCGAACACAATCTGCGCACAATTACGGAGAGTGCGTCGCTGCTTTCTGCCATACTGGCCACCGTACCGGATCCCATGATCGTCGCCGACGACCATGGGCTGATCACCTCATTTAGCGCTACGGCCGAGACGCTTTTCGGATATTCGGAACAGGAGGTGCTGGGCCGCAACGTCGAAATGCTGATGCCTGCACCGCATCGCAACGCCCATGGTGGCTATATGCGGCACTACCTTGAAACCGGCGAAAAGCGGATAATCGGCATTGGCCGCGTGGTGGAGGGATTGAAAAAGGACGGTAGTCTTTTTCCGATGGAATTATCGGTGGGCGAGGCAAAAACGGGCAACCATCCGACGTTCACCGGCTTCGTCCGCGATCTTTCGGAGAAATTTGAGGCAGAAGCGCGGATGCAGGAGCTTCAGGCCGAGCTTGTCCATACGTCGCGGTTGAGCGCCGTCGGCACATTGGCGTCGGCTCTGGCGCATGAACTAAACCAGCCGCTAACTGCAATTGCCAACTATATGTCTGCCAGCCGCGACCTAGTCGATAATCTCAAGCCCGAGACGGCGGCTATGCTGCGGGAGGCGCTCGATGAATCGGGCAAGGAAGCGTTGCGCGCCGGCCAGATTGTAAGGCGGCTAAGGGATTTTGTTTCAAAAGGTGAAATCGACACGCAAATATTGCCGCTTAGCAAGCTTATCAACGACGCGACTACGCTGGGGCTGGTGGGTGCGCGTGAGAAAGGCGTGTCCTGGTCGATCGAGATCGAGCCGGATATCGATAATGTCCTTGCTGACCGCGTACAAATTCAGCAGGTCATGGTGAATCTGATGCGCAACGCCATCGAGGCGATGGAACGCTCCAACACCAAGCATCTGGCCATCCGTGCCCGTCCGTTGGGCACCGAATTTGTCGAGATATCGGTGGCCGATACAGGTCACGGTGTTCCCGACGATCTTATCAGTCAGCTGTTTCAGCCGTTCATCAGCACGAAGGCACAGGGTATGGGTTTGGGGCTGTCAATCTGCCGAACCATCGTAGAGGCGCATGGCGGGCATTTGTCGGTTGAGTCTGATATAGACGGGGGAACGATTTTCACATTCACCTTGCCGCGCGCTTCACGGGAGAACGACAATGCCAGTTGAGAAACTTGTCCATATCGTTGACGACGACGACAGCGTGCGCAGGTCGGCTGCATTCATGCTGAAGCACGCCGGTTACCGTGTCGAAAGCCATGTGTCAGGCGTCGCATTTTTGAAGGAAGCCAAATCAGCAGAACGCGGCTGTGTGCTGCTCGATGTGCGGATGCCCGAAATGGACGGGCTTGCGGTGCAGCAGGAAATGGCTGCGTGCGGCATTGATATGCCGGTAGTTATCCTGACCGGACATGGCGACATTACGGTTGCCGTGAAAGCCATGCGCGGCGGCGCCGTCAACTTCATTGAAAAGCCGTATGAGAAGGAAGAATTGCTGCGGGCTATAGAGGAAGCCTATACACGGCTTGACCGCTCGCACGACCGGGAGATGAAATCGGATGAAGCCAAGATCAGACTGGCTAGCTTGACCGGGCGCGAGCGGGACGTTTTGAATGGACTTGTGGCAGGCTATCCCAACAAAACCATCGCCTATGACCTTGGCATCTCGCCGCGCACGGTGGAGATCTACCGCGCTAATATGATGGAAAAGCTGCGCGTGCGTAGCCTTTCCGAAGCGTTGCGTATCGCTTTTACCGCTGAAGAAAGCGGCGAAGAGAATGCGCCAGTTCCGGTTACGACACCGCCGTTGGGTCAATGACGCGGCTCCATATTCACCGCGAAAGCCATCTGGTTGCCCGCATCGGCTGGCTGCGCGCAGCAGTGCTGGGCGCAAACGACGGGATTGTCTTGACCGCCAGCCTGATCACAGGCGTTGCGGCGGCGGCAGCCGACAAGAGCGAGATATTGATTGCAGGAACCGCCGGTTTGGTGGCGGGAGAAATGTCGATGGCTGCGGGCGAATATGTTTCGGTCAGTTAGCAATCAGGCACCGAAAAGGCCGACATGGCGCGCGAGCGGGCCGAACGGGAAGCGGACCCGGCCGCCGAACATTAGGAGTTGGTGCGAATTGATCTGGATCGCGGCCTTGACGCCGAAACCGCCGAACAAGTGGCAAGGCAGCTCGCGGCGAAGGATCAGCTAGGCACCCATATGCTTGACGAGCTTGGTATTTCGGAGATTGTATCGGCACGGCCCGTACAGGCGGCGGTGACGTCGGCGGCGACATTTTCGGTGGGCGCAGCGCTGCCGCTGCTAGCGACATTTCTCACGCCCATGTCGATGATAATGATCACCGTTTCCGCGGCATCGCTGATCTTTCTGGCCATGCTCGGTGCAGTCGGGGCGCGGTCCGGGGGTGCCACGATGTTACCCGCAACGATCCGGGTCACATTCTGGGGTGCAGCTGCCATGGCATTGACGGCGCTAATCGAACGCTTGGCCGGAACGGTGTTGTGAGTTTACTGGCATCACTGCTCTAGTCTGATGGCAGCATAGTATATTCCCGGATTGGACTGCGGTCGCTTTACGCACAGAGAAAGGGAAATGGGGGCGGATTTTCAGAAGGGATAACCTGGCGATGCTCCATCTGCACCAATCTCCATTGCGTTTGCGCGCCGATCCTTCGCGCGTCGTATTGCGTCCGTTTCACCTCGCATGGAACGCTCAGGCCACAAAAGACCGGATGCGGCAATTGGTGGAGCAGGTAAAGGCCCTCGATATGCGTACGGCGCGATCGGAATTGGCGCTGGTTTTTCATGACTTTGAATCGCGGCATTTGCAGACGCAGGATATCCTGATGAAGCGATATGAGGAGCTTGAGGCAGATCTGCAACTTGACGGGCGCCGTTTCAGGGAAGAAAAAAAGCTGCTGATCGGGGCCTATTTCTGCCACGAATATAGCTATGCAGCGGCCGCGCTGATGAACCCCAGCATCACGCTGCATCCCGATCAGGGGGAGCTTTCCGAGGGATTTCTCAGGGTACTGGTGTCGTTGCGAGCGGTTGGCGAAGGACATATTTCTTCGATTGCCTTTCGCGAGGGCGTGGTTACGACCGATCGCAAGTTCGAACTGGTGCCCCAGCCACGCTGTGCGATGGCTGCCAACACCGTTGCCGAGTCCAATGGCAGCGGCGAAAACTATGTCTCGGTATTCCGCAATCCCGGTAGCTCAATATCCGGAACAGTGATTTTCCCGGTTACCGACGTGCAGCGCAACGGGCTTGAAGATTTGCGGCTAACCCGGTTTGAGCACAGCGACGGCTCGATCGAATGGATTGGAACCTACACAGCCTATTCGGGCCGCGAAATCAGGTCCGAACTTTTGCGGACGTCAGACTTTACGCGCTTCGATCTGATGCCGCTGGAAGGTGTGGCTGCGGCGAATAAGGGGCTGGCGTTGTTCCCGCGCATGTTTGACGGACGCTTTCTGATGATCGGTCGCCATGACGGCAAGAACCTCTATCTGATCGAATCGGAAGATCTCGGCAATTGGGGCAACGGCAAATTGTTGCTCGAACCGAAATATCCATGGGAATTTGTTCAGATCGGCAATTGCGGGGCACCGATCGAAATTGACGAGGGGTGGCTGCTGCTGACCCACGGTGTTGGGGCTATCCGGAAATATTCAATAGGCGCAGTGCTGCTCGACAAGGATGATCCGTCTAAAGTGCTGGGCCGGACGAGCCAGCCGATATTGTCCACTGTCGACGAGGATCGCGAGGGCTATGTTCCCAATGTCGTCTATTCGTGCGGCGGCATGCGCGTGGGCGACGACCTGTTCCTGCCCTATGGCGTGGCCGATAGCTCGGTAGCTTTTGCGTTCCTGTCGATCAAGGACCTGCTGGCATCAATGTAGGCGCGGGCGGCACCTGTTGCAGTAGGCGATCAACATCAGACTTCTGACACAAATCGGTACCTGGCGACAGGACGGTGGCGGTTGCGGCGGCAAGGCCGAGCCGGAAGGCTTCTTCGATGCTGCTGCCCGATGCCAGTGCGAACACCATGCCGCCGACAAAACTGTCCCCGGCACCCACTGCGCTGCTGGCCTTGACCGGCAAAGCGGGCAGGCCGAATGCGCCGTCTTTGTGCACAAGCAGCGCCCCTTCATGGCCCATGGTCACCGCGACATTTTGATATTGTCCGACTTTGATCAGCGTGCGGGCCGCATTTTCAATGTCGCTGATGGTGGGCAGCGGCCTGCCAACCAGCTTCTCCATCTCGCCGCGACTGGGTTTGACGAGGAAGATATCCCCGCCCTTCAGCACCGCGCCTAGCGCCGGACCCGACGTATCGAGCACGACCCGCGCACCGCGCTTTGCCGCCGCAGCCGCGAGTATGGCATATAGGTCAATGGGGGCACCGCGCGGCAAGGAACCGCTGATGACCAGATAGTCGCATTTGATGCAGTCTACGGCATCAATGCACGCTTGAATTTCCGCCGTGCTGACTTCCGGCCCTTCGGGGACGAAACGATATTCCAGACCGCTTTCCTGTTCATGCACGTTGAGGCTGATCCGCGTGTGGCCTGAGATATCGATCCGTCGCCGGTCGATTTGATGATGGTCCAGAAGGCTGTCCATAACCCCTCCGGTTGCCCCGCCAGCCAAATAGACCGCGAGCGCCTTGCCACCCAGCCGCTGCACCACCCGCGCGACGTTTATCCCGCCGCCGCCGGGGTTGTAGCGATCATTCTTCGTCCTGATCTTGTGCGTCGGGCCAACCATTTGCGCTTCGCATGC
>LNFK01000038.1 GCA_001464315.1 Sphingomonadales bacterium Ga0077559
TCGATTTCCTTGGCGACGGTAACGCCGTCCTTGGTGATGCGCGGTGCGCCATAGCTTTTGTCGATGACAACGTTGCGGCCCTTTGGACCCAAGGTTACCTTCACCGCATCGGCGAGGATGTCTACGCCGCGCAGGATGCGTTCACGCGCATCGCGGCCGAATTTCACGTCTTTAGCAGCCATGATATATTTCCTTATTTAAAAATAATGGGGAGAAGAATTACGAGACGATTCCGAGAATGTCCGATTCCTTCATGATCAGCAGGTCTTCACCGTCGATCTTGACTTCAGTGCCCGACCATTTGCCGAACAGGATCTTGTCGCCAGCCTTGACGTCCAATGGGGTCACGGTGCCATCTTCGGCGCGCGAACCGGTGCCAACGGAGACGACTTCGCCTTCCTGCGGTTTTTCCTGGGCTGTATCGGGGATGATGATCCCGCCAGCGGTTTTTGCTTCTGCCTCTACCCGGCGAACGAGTACGCGGTCATGCAACGGACGAAATGCCATGTTTGATGCCTTCCTTTTATAGTTTCGCCATCCCGCCACTGCCGCCAAGGAAGCGGAGGACGGCAATGAATGTGCGTTGGCACTCATTTAAGGTGAGTGCTAACGGAGCCCAGATAGGGAGTTTTTGTGACGGGTCAAGGACAAGCCCATAGATTTTTTACGCCCATTGTAACTGGGCGCGAGCCCTCCGCGAACCAGTGGCAGGACCGCAACTTTGCTGGTCCCACCCCCCCACAGGCCAACGGGCCTGACCTTATCTGGAGAAGATTGATGAGCAATATGATGTTGAAACTCGCTGGCGCCGCTGCCGCGCTTTCCGCAGCCGCCACTTTGGCCGCTGCACCTGTTGCTGCCGCTGAAGGCAAAGAGCGTTGCTATGGCGTTTCGCTGAAGGCCAAGAATGATTGCGCCGCTGGTCCTGGTACAAGCTGCGCTGGCACCTCGAATGTCGATTATCAGGGCAATGCCTGGAAATATGTCAAGGCCGGTACGTGCGAAAAGATGGGCGGATCGCTTGCCGAAAAGAAGGGCAATGCCAAGCCTGTTCCGATGAAGGGCTAAGCCTGATACGATTTGCGGATGGACATGACGCCGAACCTTTTGCAGCGCAACCGCCCGACCGCTCTCCCTCCCTCGGTCGGAATGGGTTTGAAGCCGCAACATTATGAGGCGTTGCTCGACCCCGATAGCCCTTCGGGTAAACCGGCATGGGTCGAAGTCCATCCGCAGAACTATTTCGGAGATGGTGGTCCGCCGCACCGCTGGCTGACCGCCATCTCCGAACTTTATCCGCTCAGCTTTCATTCGGTCGGCCTGTCATTGGGGTCTGCCGACGGGTTGAATGGGCATGATCTGGATAGGCTCGCCCTATTGTGCGAGCGGTATCAGGCGGCATCGGTTTCGGACCATCTCAGCTTTTCGGGGAATGCGCATAACCGTTTCGCCGACCTGTTGCCCGTCCCATACACACAGGCATCGCTCGATCATTTCGCAGCCGAAATTGATAAAGTGCAGGGCCGCCTGAAACGCCATATCCTCGTAGAGAACCCCTCTCGCTATCTAGCCTATCAAGGCGACGAGATGAGCGAAGTAGAGTTTATCGAACGCCTCATCAGCAAAAGCGGATGCGGCCTGTTGTTTGACATCAACAATGTCGAAGTATCGGCAACCAATCTCGGTTTTTCCGCACAGGCCTATGTCGATGCCATCGACCCCGATTGGGTGGGCGAACTCCATCTGGCAGGCCACGCGGTCGAACATCATGACAGCGGGCCGCTGCTGATCGACGACCACGGCAGCCACGTCACAGAGGCCACCTGGAGGCTCTATCGCCGTTTCATCGACCGCGCGGGTGCCAAGCCGACGCTGATCGAATGGGACACTGACATTCCAGATTACGCGGTTTTGATGGCGGAGGTGGGCAAGGCGCAGATGGTTATAGACGAGGCTTGTCATGCCCTCGTTCGCTAATGCTCAAACCAACTTTATAGATACCATTAAAGACGGCCCTGACCGCCTCGACCCAGCATCGTTCGCAGGACCACCTTACCGGATATTGCTCGGCTTAAAGGCGCACGCCAACACCATCAGCCATGCGCGGATAGTGGCGCTGGAAGAGACATTCCCCCTCACTCGCCAGCATTTGGGTGATGCCGCGTTCAACGCACTGGCCCGCGAGTTCGTCGAGACGGACGCCGCTAGAGCCAGCGATGCCAACCGCATCGGTTTGGGCTTTCCGGTTTGTATGAGCGATCCTGCCACGAAAGAACTCACCCAAATCGAATGGGCATGGCTCGAAAGCTACCACGCCGCCGAAGCGGCACCCTTGACGCTCGGCGATTTGGCTTCGTTGGATGAAGCAGCGTTGTTGGCGCTGCCTATCGCGCAGCATCCTTCGGCGCGGACGGTAACGGTCTCCGCGCCAATAGTTTCGGCTCTTCAGGAATTGTCCGGCCAGCAACCAGCTGCAATATTATGCGTGCGCCCCGACGCCGAAGTCCGCCTCGTCCCACTCGACGCCATCCAACTTGCAGTCTTTGCTGCATCCGCCCAAAAAAGCGCGTCACTCGGTAACCTTCTGACTGTCGCACTCGAACAGGCAGGTGAACAGGCTCCGTTAGAGCCAATCCTTCACCTCATCGGCGCAGGCGCGCTGACCAAAGCCGGATAAGTTATGAACGCCATTACTGCCTCCTATAATCGTGCAGTCGCAATGCTTTCGATGCCATTTTTGGAAGCTCTCACTTTGCTGTTCATCCGCATCTCGCTGGCAGGCATATTCTGGCGCTCGGGTAGGACAAAAGTCGATGAAGATAGTTGGCTGTCAGTCAGCGACACCGCGATCTTCCTGTTCGAAGAGGAATATAAAGGCGTTCCCCTGCCCCCCGAGTTCGCCGCCTATATGGCGACCTATGCCGAGCATTTGTTTCCGATTTTGCTGGTCGTCGGCCTGTTCACGCGGCTCTCGGCGCTGGCGTTGCTCGGCATGACGATGGTGATCCAGATATTCGTTTATCCTGAAGCTTGGTGGTCGGTGCATATTATCTGGGTCGCGCTGGCACTCGTCCTCATACTTCGCGGCGGGGGTAGTCTCTCGCTTGACCAGCTACTGACTCGCAAAAAATGATCGCACGCGAGGAAACCCTGCGCGACCTGATGACTCGCGCGCAAGGCGGCGACAAGCAGGCGTATGCGGTTTTGCTCGAACAGGTTGGCCGCTGGCTGACCCGGTTTTTTGCGCAGAAAATTTCGCCCGACGCGGTTGACGATCTGGTGCAAGACACGCTCATTTCGCTCCACCGCAAGCGCGCCAGTTATGACCCTGCCCGACCCTTCCTGCCGTGGCTTGCCGCCATTGCGCGCTACCGCTGGGTCGACCGGCTGCGCCAGACTTACCGCCACGCCGCCGACGAATTGCAGGACCAGCATAGCGAAGGCAGCCACGAAGATGTCGTCGGCGCGAAAATCAGCATCGACCGGCTACTCCACCAATTGCCCGAGGGTCAGGCGATTGCCATCCGGCTCGTCAAAATCGACGGCCTGAGCATTGCCGAGGCCTGCACCAAATGTGGCCAGTCCGAACCACTGGTCAAAGTAAATATACATCGCGGCCTCAAACGCTTGGCCGCGCTTATTGAGAGTGAATGAAATGACGAACAAATTCGATATCGCCGCGTTGGTCGATGATCTGGAGCCGGTAACGGCGCTCAACCCGCGCCGTCCGTTGATGATCGCGGCAGCGACTTTGGCCGCGATGATCGCCGTGATCGTAGGCGTACAGGGCATCCGCGCCGACGTCATGGCGGGGCATCCCGACGAGATGTTCCTGATCCGCGCCGGCATATTGCTGGTGCTGGGCGGTGCGACTGCCCATGCCGTAACCTCCATGGCCAGCCCGTCGGTCGGCAAGAGCAATAATGGCTGGCAAATCGCGCTGGCCGCGGCCGTGGTGTTTCCATTGTCCGCGCTGATCGTTGCGACGACCGGCGATATAGGCCCGGCTATGTCCGCGATACAATCGGGAATGCGGTGCATGATGTATAGCGCAATCGGCGGCCTCGCCACGGCGGTGCCGATGGTCCTCGCCTTGCGCCGCGGAGCGCCAACCTCGCCTTCGCGCGCAGGTTGGTTGACCGGAATTGCGGCGGGCGGATTGGGCGCCTTTGCCTATAACCTGCACTGCCCGTTCAACAATGTCGTCTATATCGGGCTGTGGTATACGCTGGCCGTGGGGGGCTGTGCGATAATCGGCCGCTTGGTCGTACCGCGCCTGATCCGTTGGTAAATCAGATGCGCGCAGGCAGCCCTGCCGCGCGCAATGCGGCATGAGCTTCAGCGATGCTGTACTGACCGAAATGGAAGATGGACGCCGCCAACACAGCGCTGGCATGGCCTTGAGTCACACCCTCGACCAGATGGTCCAGTTTACCAACACCGCCGCTCGCAACGACCGGCACATTGACCGCATCGGCAATGGCGCGAGTCAATGCAAGGTCATAGCCGTCGCGCGTGCCGTCGCGGTCCATGCTTGTGACGAGCAATTCGCCTGCGCCCAGCCCGGCGAGCTTCACCGCATGTTCGAGCGCGTCGATACCTGTCGGGTTACGCCCGCCGTGGGTGAAGATTTCCCAATGACCGCCTGTCCGCCTAGCATCGACCGACGCCACAACGCACTGGCTGCCAAAGCGCTCGGCGATGTCCGCCACAACCTCGGGCCGCGCCACCGCCGCGCTATTGACCGCGACCTTGTCCGCTCCTGCCAGCAACAAAGCACGCGCGTCCTCCGCACTCCGCACTCCGCCGCCGACGGTCAGCGGCATGAAGCACACCTCAGCCGTGCGGCGGACGACGTCGATGATTGTCCCGCGTCCTTCGTGCGACGCGCCAATATCAAGAAAACAAAGCTCGTCGGCCCCTGCCGCATCATAAGCCTGCGCCTGCTCCACTGGATCTCCCGCATCGCGCAGGTCGACAAAATTGACGCCCTTGACCACACGACCATTGGATACGTCGAGGCAGGGAATGACGCGGATGCGGACGGTCACGCGCGGCTGGCCATCGCAATCGCCGTCGCCAGATCGAGCCGCCCGTCATAAATCGCGCGCCCAGTAATCACGCCCTCTATACCGTCCTTCGCATGCAGCGACAGCAGGTGGATATCATCAATCCCCTTCACCCCGCCGCTCGCGATCACCGGGATATTCACCCGCCGCGCCAGATCGACGGTTGCGTCGATGTTGCATCCCGTCAGCATCCCGTCGCGGCCAACATCGGTGAAAAGGATCGAGGCAACTCCGGCATCCTCGAACCGCCTTGCCAGATCGATCACCGGCATGTCCGATTTCTCCGCCCAGCCCTCTGTTGCAACAAATCCATCGCGCGCATCAACCGCGACGACGATGCCGTCCTCGAACTCGCGTGCCATGTCCTTGACGAATTGCGGGTCTTTTAGCGCCGCTGTGCCAATCACCAGCCGCGCCACGCCCATATCGAACCAGCGTTCAACGGTTTGCGGATTGCGGATGCCACCACCGAGCTGGATGTAACCGGGGAAATTCTCGATAATGCCTTCGACCGCCTCGGCATTTTCAGGCCGACCTGCGAACGCGCCATCCAAATCCACCACATGCAGGAACTCTGCCCCCTGCTCCGCAAAGACCAGCGCCTGCGCCGCCGGATCGTCGGCATAGACCGTCGCGCGGTCCATATCGCCCTCGGCCAAGCGAACAACCTCACCACCTTTAAGGTCAATTGCGGGAAAAACGATCAAGGTCGCCACTCCAGAAAGCGTTTGAGGAAATTGATGCCATAGGCCTGGCTTTTTTCGGGGTGGAATTGGACCCCGATTATGTTGTCGCGGCCGACTGCTGCCACCAAAGGCCCGCCATGGTCGGTAGTCGCCAGCACATCAGCTTTGTCGGCTGCATCGAAATGATAGCCATGCAGAAAATACACCTCGCCTTTTTCGATTAACGGCGAGCCGTCTACTGGCACAACGTCATTCCAGCCCATATGCGGAATTTTAATATCGGGAGACGGCGCAATTGCGCGGACCGTTCCGCCGATCCAGCCAAGCCCTTTAGTTGTGCCATGCTCAACACCCGCATCGGCCAAAAGCTGCATCCCGACACAAATGCCCAAGAACGGAATGCCCTCGGTACGCACCCGGCGCTCCATCGCGGCAATCATCCCGTCGATGCCCGACAGAGCCTCAAAACAATGCGCGAATGCCCCAACGCCTGGCAACACAATTCGTTCGGCCTTGGCGACAATCTCCGGATCAGCAGTAACGCCAACATCCGCCGCACCCGCCGCTTTCAAAGCATTAAGCACCGAATGCAGATTGCCAGCGCCATAATCAATCAGCGCAAGGGTCACGGCCTAGAGCGTCCCCTTGGTGGAGGGAATCGCGTCTGCCTTGCGCGGATCAATCTCGACCGCTTGCCGCAGCGCGCGGGCGAGAGCCTTGAAGCAGCTTTCGACAATATGATGGTTGTTCGAACCGTAGAGATTTTCAACGTGCAGCGTTATGCCGGCAGATGTCGCGAAACTGTGAAACCAGTGCTCTATCAACTCGGTGTCCCACTCGCCCAAACGCGGCATCGATAGCGCGACGTTCCACACGAAATAAGGCCGCCCTGAAATATCGAGTGCGCAACGCGTCAGCGTCTCGTCCATCGGTGCATAAGCGCTTCCATAACGCGTAATCCCGCGCTTATCGCCCAATGCCTGCAATACCGCCTCGCCAATCGCGATGCCTGTGTCTTCGGTCGTATGGTGCTGGTCGATATGCAGGTCGCCAACCGCCATGACCTTCAGGTCGATCAGCGAATGCCGCGACAGCTGTTCGAGCATATGATCGAGAAAACCTATGCCCGTCGAAACTTCATAAACGCCGGTGCCGTCAAGATTGACCTCGACATCAATCGACGTTTCGTTCGTCTTGCGGCTGATAGTTCCTGTGCGCATTGCCGCCGCTATAGCCACGCGCGCGCATTTGGCAATAACAAGCATCTTGATTTCACCCGCTTCTCAGTCCACCAAGCGCGCATGAGTGATGAGCGTCCCGATAGCCTGATTCCCTATGACGATGTCGTGCAAGAGGCACTGCGCGCAGTTGTAGGTCGCGTGCTCGGCGATGTCGCGATGAACGGCCTGCCCGGCGACCATCATTTCTACATCACCTTCAAGACGCAGGCTCCGGGCGTGGTAATCCCCGCGCATCTACACGAACGTTTCCCCGACGAAATGACCATCGTGCTTCAGCATAAATATTGGGATCTGAAGGTCGAAGCGCAGCATTTCGAGATTGGCCTGTCTTTCAGCCAGATCCCATCGCACTTGGTCGTGCCCTACGCTGCAATAACAGCGTTTGTTGACCCCGCGGTCGATTTCGCGCTGCAATTTCATGTCGATGCCGGTGAAATCGGCCCCGAACCGCATGAAGTGGCAGGCAATGACGAACCTACGGTCGTTGTAGAGGATGGCTCCAACGTCGTAAGCGTGGACTTCGGTCGCAAAAAGTGAGCGGCGAGACCCGCACCGAATACGACAGTTTTGGCCCTCTCGAAGTTCCGGCCTCCGCTTATTGGGGCGCGCAGACGCAGCGGAGCATCGCCAACTTTCCTTTCCCGCCGCATGAGCGGATGCCCTTCGGGATCATCCACGGCCTTGCACACGTAAAGCGCGCCGCAGCTTTGACACACAAAGCTTCGGGCGCGCTAGCAGGAGACGTTGCCGACGCCATCATCGCCGCCGCCGATCAAATATTGACGGGCAAGCATGACGCCGAATTCCCGTTGGTCATCTGGCAAACGGGCAGCGGCACGCAATCAAACATGAACGTCAATGAGGTGATTGCTGGCATCGCCAACGAGGCGATGGCGGGAACACGTGGCGGAACGTCACCGGTGCATCCCAATGATCACGTCAACAAGGGCCAGTCTTCGAACGATAGCTTCCCTACCGCAATCCATGTTGCTGTTTCCCAAACGGTGCATGGCGACTTGTTACCGGCGCTTATACGCCTGACCGATGCGCTTGCCGCAAAATCAACTGCATGGAACGACATCATCAAGATCGGCCGCACCCATTTGCAAGACGCAACACCGCTGACGTTGGGGCAAGAGTTCTCGGGCTATGTCGCACAGTTGATCACCAACCGCGCGCGGATTGAAGGCACAGTTCAACACAATGTCCAAAAATTGGCGCAAGGCGGGACCGCGGTCGGGACCGGTCTAAATGCACCCGATGATTTCGACATAGCCATCGCAAAAGAAATCTCCTCCGCGACCGGCATATTATTCGAACCGGCGCGCAACAAGTTTGAGGCACTGGCTAGCAATGACGGCCTTGTGCAAATGTCAGGCACGCTCAACACTCTCGCCGTAAGTCTCACAAAAATCGCCAACGACATCCGCCTGCTCGGTTCCGGCCCGCGCTCTGGCTTTGGCGAACTGCTCCTTCCCGAAAACGAACCCGGCAGCTCGATCATGCCCGGCAAGGTCAATCCCACCCAGTGCGAGATGCTGACGATGGTCGCGGCGCAAGTCATCGGTAACCATCAGGCGGTGACTGTCGGCGGGATGCAGGGCCATCTCGAACTCAACGTCTTCAAACCGCTGATCGGCGCCAATGTGCTGCGCTCGATCGAACTATTAAGCATCGGCATGGAGACCTTCGCCAAAAACTGCGTCGAAGGCCTTGAGCCCAACCGCAAGCGCATTGCACAACTGCTTGACCGCTCGCTGATGCTCGTCACCGCGCTGGCGCCTGTCATCGGCTATGATAACGCCGCGAAAATCGCCAAGCAGGCGCACAAAGACGGAACCACATTGCGCGAAGCGGCTTTAGCCTCCGGACTGGTTGACGAAGCAACTTTCGATACCCATGTCAGACCGGAAGACATGGTTTAGGAGTTTCAAAATGCTGAGATCCATCGCAGGTGCCGTTGTCGGCGAAGTCATCGGGCGCAAACGCGGCAATGGCCTTCTGGGCGCAGGCATCGGCTTGGTCGCTACGCGCATTGCGACGCGATCAGTTCCGGGGCTTTTACTTGTCGGTGGCGCAATCGCAGCCAAGACGATTTACGACATGCGCAAAGAACGGAAGGCTATTTCCCCGTCAGCCAATACCCCGTCCCTGCCGCCTGCCACTCCTTCACGCTCTCGATTGGCGAAACCAGCATCAGAACGTTGAGAGCGAGGTTATCGCGGATCATATAGGCCGTAAATATTTCGAACAGCAGTGCGAGGCCAAGCGTCACTTTCCACGGAAGGCGTGACGCCATGAAAAAGCCAAGGATCATCCACACAAGATCGAATGCGCTGTTGATGATGCTGTCGCCCGCATAGCCATAAGAAATCGTGACCTCGCGATAACGGTCGATAATGACGGGCGAGTTTTCGAGGATTTCCCACGCGCTCTCGACCAATATCGCCGCGCACAAAGCCAGTCCCAGCGGCCAACGCTTCAAAAACAGCCGCCCCAGCCCGAAAAAGATGAATCCGTGAATTATATGGCTCGGCGTATACCAGTCGGCGATATGCTGGCTGTTTTCGGAACTCTGCACGATACCGTGCCAAAGCTTTATTTCGCCGCAGGCGCAAATCGGCGGGCGATCCATCGCAAACAATATCGCGATGAAGGCGAGTGACAGCAGCAATGCAATAGCCGCGCTGAACTTGCTAACCCGAAGCGGCCAATCCATCTGCTTTTCCCCTGCCAAAGCACTTGACGCAACTGTTACCTTTCGCGCAGTAGCGGCTATGCCCAACCGTCACAATGAAAAGCATGAATTGGAACGCCGGGGACTGCTGTTTGTGCTGTCGTCGCCATCAGGCGCAGGCAAATCGACATTGTCGAAAATGCTGCTCGATGCCGACGACAATATTTCGCTGTCGGTGTCCTACACCACGCGTCCGCCGCGTCCGGGCGAGGTCGATGGCGAACATTATCATTTTACCGATACCGCGACGTTCAAGAAAATGGCCGCAGATGGCGAATTCCTCGAATGGGCGCACGTCTTCGGGCATCGTTATGGCACGCCGAAAGCCCCTGTCGAGGCGGCTTTGGCCGATGGTTGTGACGTGCTGTTCGATATCGACTGGCAGGGCGCACAGCAGCTTTATCAAGAGGCGGGCCCCGACGTCGTCCGCGTGTTCATCCTGCCACCCTCCATCGAAGAACTCGAACGCCGCCTCCACACCCGCGCGCAGGACAGCGACGAAGTCATCGCCGACCGGATGAGCCGGGCAAAGTCTGAAATTGGACATTGGGATGGCTATGACTATGTCTTGATCAACGACAATGTTGAAGGCTGCTTTGCCAAGGTCCAACAGATATTGACCGCCGAACGCATGAAACGACGTCGGCAAAAGGGGCTGATCGGCTTTGTGCGGGATTTGGCCGCGACCTGAAAATCAGGCCACAGCGGCCAACAAAAACGTCAATCCGCCAAGGCCAAGCGACAATTGCCAGCGCAGCTTCATCCAGCCGTCCGGTAAATCGCACCTCTGCGTCAACCAGCGGTCGGCTAAGGGCGACAGCATCAGGAAAAATCCGATCCACGCCAGCGACGGTCCGGGCCAGTCCCATCCCCAAATCCACGGCAGATAGCTGGCAAAGGCAATCAGAGTTGGGGCAACGGCAAGCATAAATATTGGCGCTGCGTTAATGCCGTCTTTGCGCGCAATCACGCCAAAACCCCACCAGATGCCGCCGAGGAAGCTGAAAATAAACGCGGCGTAGCCATAAGCTGCGGCCAATCCGGTCCAACGATATTCGCTGCCCGAAAACACCAGAGCTGCAGCAACTAGTTGCGGCAGTAAGCCCGCATAGCCTGCAAGAAATGCGGCTTTGGGAATTGGGGATATTGGGTAGATAGCCATTGGCAGACCCTAGCCTTGCCGTCCTTCCCGAGCGACCTAGGCTTTTACCTATGTAGAGGTGCTAAGTAATTCCAAGAACCGCACCGCCGCCATGAACTCGGCCCGACGATCAGCACGGTTTTTGTCGGCCCAATGGTCGGCACCCCATAATTCTTCCTGCCAAATCTCGTCGAGGCACGCCGCGTTCCAGACTTCGTCGGCCTCCCCTGCTCGCTCAACCAACGCGAGCGTCAACACAAGCGAACCGGATAAATGTGCGAGCTTAGCCATTGCCGCCAGTTCGAACGTCCCGCGCGCCGCTACCGCTGCGCGTAACTTAGCAAGCGTCGCCTCAGGCTGAGGCTGGTGCATGATGCCTTCGACGATGACGAAGCTCACATCGTATCGCGCGCGCGCGCAGTCGAGCCAAGGGTCCCAAACCGCCGCTTGCCGCGTACCCAGCGGTTCGTCCGCCGCGGCGCGGTAACATAATAGGTCATTCTCGCCATAAGCGGCAATTGCGGTCACAAAGCCATCGCGGTCGGCTCCGATATGGTCGATGGCAGCGTTAGCGAAACCCGTCATCGGCATCAGCATCGGGTCGATTGTCTTCTCGACTGCTTCCCATTCGGCGATCACCGCGTCCGCCAACCGTTTCGTCGGCAATGCCAACTCATTGCGCGTCGGCGTGTTCACCGCACGCCCGTCGAGCCGCACCGCGTGGCCGAAAGTGCTCGGCTCCAGACTAACTTCCTTCCAGAACCTTCTCATTGCGGCGGTTGGCTCTTCCAACGTTTTGACAGGAACACGGGCACGAGCAGAAAGTCGGCCATCCCGACAAGGAACAGGACATAGCCAGCAGCCTTGGGCAATCCAAAGGCCTCGCGGGCGATAACGGCGAGGCCAAGCACTAGCATTACCGCGCCGGTTATCCGGCAGATGTTGATGATGAGGAAGCGATATTGGGCTTTGGTTTCGTCGTCTTGGGTCATTTGAAATCTCGCAGCAAGGCTTCCAGTTCGTCCATGCTTTCGGCAATGGCATCAGCCCCTGCCCCGCGCAGTTCATCGACCAGATGATAGCCCCAATTGACGCCTATTGTGCGCGTGCCAGCCGCTTTCCCCATGTGGATGTCGTAGACGGTGTCGCCGATCACCACAGCGTTCGCCGTTTCCGTGCCCGCGTCGGCCAACGCCTGATAAACCATAGACGGATGCGGTTTGGACGGGTGGCGATCGGCGGTTTGCAACGTCACGAACAGTCCCTTTATCCCGTGATGGTCGAGGCAGCGTTCAAGGCCCCGATCCGATTTGCCCGTCGCTACCCCGAGCAGCCAGCCGCTCTCGTCCATTGACGACAGCAGGCCCGCAATGCCGTCATAAAGCGGTTCATGCTCAAGCCCGTTGTTGCGCAAGACAAGGTACGACTCCTTGTAGCGCTCGGCCATATCAGTGTGCATTTGCGCCTCTGCATCGGGTAGCAACACCCTCATCGCCTCGACTAGCGAGAGCCCCACAATCCGCCGCGTCGCGTGGCGCGAGGGTGGGGTCAGTCCAGCTTCGTCAAAGGCATGTTCCATCGCGAGGCAGATATTTGCCTGACTATCGACCAGCGTTCCATCACAATCAAAAATGGCGAGCTTGGTCATTCGGGCACATTCCGCATCAGATGGGCAATCGCCCGATTGCCCGCCGCTTCGGCACCGTCAGCTGCTGCCATCCGCACCTCTACGCTCTTGTTCTGGCCCAGCTTCACGGTACTGCGCCAAGCCGTTATTTCGACCTCGAACCCGGTGATGCCACGCAGCATCTTGTAGAACAAGCCATCGGGCATCTTGTCCCGCGTCCAGACCGGCTTAGGCGCCAGCCGTTCTTCGTTGTTCGCGGACAGCGCATCGGCCTGCGCAATCAGCGCCGCCTCATCCATCTTGCGCGCTACCCCTTGCAGTTCCAGCGCAACATAATTCCACGTCGGCACCTGATCGGGAATGCAGTACCAATCGGGACTGATATATCCATCGGGGCCGTTAATCACGAACAAAGCCTCGGCACCGTCCAAATGTTTCGTGATTGCATTGCCGCGCGCCAAGTGAAACGCGATCCGGTCATCGTCGAGAAAGACACAGGGCACATGCGCCACGCGCGGCCCGTCGGGCGTGGTCAGGAACAACATGCCAAAGCCGATTTCCGCCGCAAAGGCGCGCATCGCGCAGCGGTCTTCCCAACGGAATGCACCGTTCGGGTGCATTAAGACTTCTTCTTGGGCGCGGCCTTACGAATGACCGGCTTTTTCGCAGCAATCTTTTTGCCCGCCGCCATCTGGCCGACTTTGGTCGGCGCGCGTTTCTTGTCCTTGGGCTTGTCAGTCACCGCACCGCGCGAGCGTCGCTCGCCCTTGCGTTCCTTGCGCGCCGATTTGGCAATGTTTGCTGCAACCCGTTTCTTGCCCTCCGCCGTTTCGCTGAATTTGGGAGCGTCCAGCACCAAAGCATCGCCCAGCTCAATCTCGAAGCCCAAATCGGCAAAGCTGTCCTTCATATGCGGCGGCAAGTCGGCGCGCACGTCAATCTGCTCGCCCTTGGGATGGTCGATGCGGATTCGCCGCGCGTGCAGGTGCATCTTGCGGCTGATCGTCCCCGTCAGAAACGCTTCCTTGCCGCCATATTTGCCGTCGCCGACGATCGGATGACCAATCGCCGCCATATGCACGCGAAGCTGATGGGTGCGGCCGGTATATGGCTGCAATTCAACCCAGGCACAGGTGTTGCCCGCGCGCTCGACGATGCGATAGCGGGTGCGCGCCGACGCGCCGTCCTTTTCGTCGACGTGCATTTTCTCGCCGCCGCTGCCGGGCTGTTTGCCTATAGGTAGGTCGATAAAACCATCGGCAATGTCAGGCACGCCGACCACCAACGCCCAGTAAACCTTGCGCGCGGTCCGCGACGAAAATGCCTTGGCAAAATGCCCCGCCGCCCGCGATGTCCGCGCTACCAGCAGCGCGCCCGATGTGTCCTTGTCGAGGCGGTGGACCAGCTTGGGCCGGTTATCGAGGCCAAAGCAAAGCGCATCAAGCAGCCCGTCGACATGGTTCTCGGTCTTGGTCCCGCCCTGCGTCGCCAGCCCCGGCGGTTTGTTCAGCACAATCGCCGCATCGTCGCGATGGATGACCAGGCTCAGCGCAAATTCCATCTCGTCGTCGGTCAATTCGCGGCGTTTGCGCGCCGGACGCGCGCTCGCCGCTGCCGCTGCATCGGCTGGCGGAACGCGCAACTGCTGACCAGCCTCCAGCCGGTCGCCCGGTGTCGCGCGCTTTCCATCGACGCGTAGCTGCCCCGTGCGCGCCCAGCGAGACACGATGTTGAACGACGCATCGGGCAAATGCCGCTTGAACCAGCGATCGAGCCGGATGCCGTCATCATCGGCCTCGACCGTGAATGCACGGACCCCACTTTCGTCTTGCTTGCTCATGCCCAGATTGTCCTTGCCAGCATCAACCCGGCAAAAACCGCACCCAATGCAAAAATTACCGAAATAACGGCATATAACGCCGCCATCATCCCCTGCCCGCGCTCGATCATTTGGATCATTTCCAGACTGAACGCGCTAAAGGTCGTAAACCCGCCGAGCACACCCACACCCAGAAACAGCCGCAAAGGTTCCGCCGCAGTTTCACCGCGCAGCAGCCATGCCGCCAACAAGCCCATCGCCAGCCCGCCAAGCACGTTCGCCGCAAAAGTGGGCCACGGCCACCCGCCGTTCGCTACAGGCAATGCCCGCGCGAGACCATAGCGCAACCCAGCGCCGATTGCGCCGCCTGACATGACTAGGATGACGGGGTTCATTGTGGCGCTTTAGCGGGAGATGCGCGATAAGGGAAGGCAGCGCGGTTCAGTCCGCCGGATTATGCTTCGCCAAAAACTCTTCCATCGCGTTCAGCAGGGTCACCCGATCGGCTTGGCGCGTGAAATAATGGTCGGCTAGCGGCATCGATACGAACTCGACCGTCTTGCCTGCCTTATTCATCGCATTGTGCATCTTGACCGATTGCACATGGTCGACGGTAACATCGCGCTTGCCGTGGATCAGCATCAGCGGCGTCTTGATTTTCGCGATGGCATTAATCGGCGACACCGCGTTGAAATCCGGCGTCATTTCCTGCCATTGTTTCTTGTACAGATTGCCGCGGATCGAATCGCCGAAATCATTGACCTCGCGCCGCAACGCCGCAACACCCGAAATCGAAATTGCACAGCGGTACAAGTCGGGATCCTTTGCAATTCCCCACATCGCCGCATAGCCGCCATAGGACGCGCCGACGATACACACGCGTTTTGCGTCAGCAATGCCCTGGTCGACCGCCCATTTGACACCGTCGGTGATATCATCCTGCATCGCAAAGCCCATCTGGCCCTTGCCCTTTTCGATGAATTCGGTGCCGTACCCCGTCGATCCGCGAAAATTGGGTTGCAGCACGACATAGCCGCGGCTGGCAAGAAACTGTGCCCAATAATCATAATTCAGCCCGTCATGCGCCCACGGCCCGCCATGCGGCATGACGATGAACGGCAGGTTTTTGGCGTTCTTGGCCTTGGGCATAGTCAGTACTGCTTCGATTTCCAGCCCGTCTCGTGCTTTATATTTCACCAGCTTTACGGGTGATAATTTTTTGCTACCAAGTTTCTCATTCACCGATGCGACTTTTTGTAAGACGCCGACACTGGTATCAAAGAAGTAGAGGGTTCCGGGGGAATCTGCAGAGTCAACGCGCACTAGCATTTTACTTTGATCCGCACTCATACTCTCGATGTTCACCCGCGAATTCGGAACGGCTTTGTTAAAGTTCGCTTGCACTTCGGCCAAGGCCGGATCGAGCCACACAACAGGCGTTTTCTTATCGGTCGTATAGACACCGAGCAATTTGCCGTCATCGGATGTCACCGCGCCTTCAACCTCGCCATTTTCCGGTTCGAATATCTTTTTGACCGTCTGCTGCGTCGCCAGATCGACTTCAAATACCGACGTGCGGCCGTCGTCATTGTCGCGCATCACCAGCGCATTGTCGCCGCCGGGTAAAAACAGGAACGGGACGGTCAGCACCTCTTCGCGTTTATGGCTGACCTTATCGACTTGTTTGAATGCTCCCTCGCCCGACCGGCGATAGATCAACCGCGAGGTCAGGCTGCTGTCGCTATAACCAAGACCGATGCGCACCTGCCCGAGATGATCGGCACCCCAGTCGAGCACACTGTTGCGGCCAACCACCTCGTTGCGCTTTTTGCCGTTTGTGACATCGACGCGGTAGACCGTCGGCCAGAATTGGGCAAGATTGGTGTAAATCGAACCTTGCGCTGCGACCAGTATCTGGTTGCTGCCATCGCTTGGCACCCATAGCACATCGCCAGTATTCTGCCCATTCAAATCCCATAGCAGCCTGGTAAATTTGCCGCTTAGCCGGTTGACGGCGAGCAGGCGTGTTACATACCACCGGCTTGTCTCAACGGGCAGAAGTCCGGTGAGCGACACGACGATATTATCATTATTCACCCATCGAACGCGACCGGGCTGCGTCCCTTCGGGTACCGAAAGGACGATCGGGTTGGCTGCGCCATTGGCGAGCGGCATGATCGCGATACTCTGTTCGCCGCGTAAACCGAAAATCCCAGCAATATGGTTGCCGTCGGGCGACAGATGCGCGCGCTCGACAAACGGCAGACTGGCAAAAGCTTCGAGTGTTGGCGGCGCAACGACTGAGGCTGGTTCAGCCGGGGTTGCGGCTTTCTGGGCAAAGGTTGGAGAAACGAAAAGCGAGGCTGCGACCACGAAACGGAAAAGCATGTATCCCCCAAGGAGAAATCGGTGATTCCTGTGTTTAACGTGCTAATTCCAAAGCGCAAAAAGAAAGGGCGGCATTTCTGCCGCCCCAGTCGCTTCGGTTCGTGAAACTGCTTAGCGGCCGTTATTGGCTACGATATCGACGCTGGTGCCGCCGCTGGGCGCGCGGTTGAAGGTGATGAAATAGGCGCCGCTGTCATTGTCGCGGGTTCCGCCAAGAACATGCTCTCCAGCGCGTAGCTGATGCTCGGCGCTATATCCGGACTTGCGAGCGCGGGTGTAATAATAATCGATGACATCCTGCATCGCTGCCGAAGTCGTAAAGGTCGCAACGCGGATATCGCAGATGCCGCCATCGACGCCACCTGCTTCCTTGACGCGGCCGCGCGGGTAAACGGGGAATTCGGGCGGCATCCGCATCGCCCAGCCTGCGCCATATTGCAGCTTGGCATCGCAGGTGCCCTTACCGCGCGTCACACCTTGGTCAGCCGCAAGCGCGCCCAACGTTACTGCGCGTTGTTCGCCGCAGTCCTTGCAATCTTCTGCCGCCACAACCACCGGCTTTGGCGCACGCATCAGCTTTGCGCTATCGAGTGCCTCGATCGAGGTGTCGCCGTCATAGCCGCTGTCTGCAGGCACCGCGCCCGACAATGGCTTGTCCGCGACTTTGACGGTGTTGACATTGGCGTTGTCGGTCAGGTCGGGATCGACCAGGATGCGGTCGTTTAGCGCCGCATTGATTTCGGGATCGCTGCCCTTGCCGACCAGCTTGTTATCAAGGTCGGCCACAGCCGCCTCGTCGCTCGCTGCACCCCCGCACGCCGCGAGCGGCAAGGCGAGCGCAAGGCCAAGGATCAGCGGCAGAGTAAGGCGCGGAAAGCGGCGCATGAAATGGACTCCTGTGAACTTCATGTCCCAACGCTGCGGCGGCGTGTTTGGAAAATCCAGCCCTAAAGGTGGTTAATCGCGCGCCAGAGCCGCATTTACCCTGTCACTTCGTGTCTCATGTGCCAGCGCGGGACATCGCCGCGCCGAAGCTTAACATATCGGCTTATTTGATAACGCCGCGATAGCTGATCGAGCGCTTTGCACCAGGCGCAATCGCGTCGGGAAAGACCCAGCGGACATGCGTGACATCGGCGATATCGGCGGCGCGTTCAATTACTGCGGTGCCATCTGTAGGCGCAGTCTTGACCTTGAGCGCGGCCAGCTTGCCCCAAACATTGCCGCCATCGACCGAGACCTCGGCCCAGTCTTCGGCAACTGAAACGAACTGCACCGGGCCAGGCATCGGGTTGGTCGCCTTGAACCCTGCGGCAGGCAGCGCGCCGGTATTGGTGACCTCGAGCGTGAACAAAACCTTGTCGCCGGGCACAACGACGACTTGCTTTGGCGCATAGAGCGAGACTTTTTCCTTGCCCGCCGCGTCTACTTCGGTCCGCTCGATCTTTACATCGCTGGTCAGTGTCACCGGCGAAGGTGCCGCAGCGGGCGTTGTTTGCGCAAACGTGTCACCGGCAACTGCCGATAGCGTCAGGGCGAAAGCCGCAAATATGGTCAAATTCTTCATGATATCTGGTCCTAGTCATCCCGTGTACGGGTTTCGGTCATATTATCGCGCAAGGATGGTAAACGAAAGGTAAAGGATGCGCCGATTTGGCGTAAAATTGCGTCCGCCATCAACGCGGCATGGCAAGTTGTGCCGCGGCGTGGCACTGGAGCCGAAACGCGCAACCAAAGGACCGCATATGAACCCATTCGTCACCATGACCGACACACGCGGCCAGAAAATCTCAGTCAATCCGGAAATCGTCCAGTTCGTACGAATGGCCGACAATTCGGATAATGAATGCCTGATCGTTTTCGGCAAAGACCAGCTGCTGCGCGTGCGCGGAACGTTGGAGGACGTGACGGAGATACTGCGCGAGGGGTGAGGTTAAGCCCAACAGTTGGTACAGTCGTTAGCGATATCTAAACCAGAATGATTTAGATCGTGTTTCCCATGAACCGGAATTCGTTCTTTTCCTTCTCTGGCGCGCGGTAGCAAATGGCTGTTTCGCGTCTGTTTAAAAGCTTTGCGGGCACGTCAGAGGCGGACAGTCCGCCGGGCTCGGTCGCGGTCATCAGGCCGCAGGATAGCGCTCGCCGTTTGGAAGTGCTCGACGATTTCGAACATGCCGGTATTGGCTGGCTGTGGGCCACCGATGACGAGGCGCGTCTCATTTATATTTCCGAAAATGCCGCCGAGAAGCTGAACCAGCCGATTGATTTGCTGCTCGGGCAGCCGCTGATTACATTGTTCGAGACCGATGCGAGTCATCCCGGCGAACGATCGGACCGCCCGCTCAATTTTCAGCTGACCGCGCGTAACAAGATATTGGACCAGACCGTCCGCTTTGCGCTTGCGCCGACGCAAGGCGATGGCCGCCAGACTTGGTGGTCGATATCGGGCCATCCCAAGTTCGACAAAGCGGGCAAATTTCAGGGTTATCGCGGTAGCGCGAAGGACATCACAGTCGAATATGAACGCAAACTCGTCGACTCGCGGCTCGCGGAGTTTGACTCGCTCACCGGCCTTGCCAACCGCCACCGGATGGACAAGAAGCTCGAAGGTATTCTTGCAGCTTACAAGGCCGCAAAGCGCAGCTGCACGCTCATCATGCTCGATCTCGACCGGTTCAAGCATGTCAACGATACGCTCGGCCACCCCGCCGGAGACGAACTGTTGCGCCAAGTTTCCCGCCGCCTCGAACGCGTGGTCGGCAGCAGGGGGGAAATCGGCCGTCTGGGCGGCGATGAATTTCAGATCATCCTGCCCGACCTCGATGACCGCGGCAAACTGGGCGAATTGTCGAACAAGCTCATCCAGATTATCTCGCAACCCTACACTATCGACGACAAGCGCGCGACCATCGGCACCTCGGTCGGCATCGCGATCTCGCCTTATGATGGCATCGACAAGCTTGACCTTGTCGACAATGCCGACCTCGCGCTTTACGCCGCCAAAAATGGCGGTCGCGGGCAATTCCGCTTTTACTCCGCCGACCTGAAAGACGAGGCCGCCGAGCGCAGCCTGCTTGAACAAGGCCTGCGCGAAGCACTCGCCAACGAAGCGCTTGAGCTGCATTATCAACCAGTCGTCCGCATCGCCGACAATATGGTCGTCACGTTCGAAGCCCTGATGCGCTGGAATCACCCCGAACGCGGCTTCATCAGTCCCGCCGTATTCGTACCGATTGCCGAGGATTCCGACCTCATCAACCAGATCGGCGCATGGGCGCTGAATCGCGCGTGCGCCGACGCGATGGCTTGGCCCAAATCGGTGCGCGTGGCGGTGAACGTCTCGGCCGCGCAATTCGCGCATTCCGACCTCATTGACACCGTCACCCACGCGCTGGAAACTTCCGGCCTCGAACCCGGCCGGCTTGAACTGGAGCTCACCGAAAGCGTGTTCATGGGCGATGGCGAGACTATTGACGACATCTTCCGCGCGCTCAAGGTCCTCGGAGTCCGCCTCGCGCTTGATGATTTCGGCACCGGCTATTCCTCGCTCAGCTATCTTCGCTCGGCCCCGTTCGACAAGATCAAGGTCGACCGCACCTTCGTCGACAGCTGCACGCAGAAGGACCAGAATAGCGCCAAGATCATCGCCGCGATCATCGGCCTGTCCGAAGCGCTCGGCATGGAAACCACGGTCGAGGGCGTCGAAGCGTTCGACCAGCTTGAAGTCGTCCGCGGCATGAACGCGCGCTTCATTCAGGGCTGGATCTATTCGAAAGCGCTTACCCAGGAAACCGTCTTAAAGCGCATGGAAAGCGGCGACCTGCGCATCGAACCCGACGGACCAGAACGCCACCGCCCCGAACGCCGCTCGGTCTTCCGCCGCATCGGTGTGATCCACGACGACCACCGCTATGACGCGCTAATGCGCAACCTGTCAAAGACCGGCGCGCTGATCGACGGCCTGCTCGGCGTCCCCGAAGGCACCGGACTTGTGCTCGACCTTTCAGGTGGACAGCTCGCCATCTGCACCGTCACCCGCGTTCAGGACGCGATGATCGCGGTCGAATTCGAAACCCCGTTGGTCAGCGACGGTGCCGGCGGCCTGTGCACCCGCCACCGCGTCTCGCCTTATGTTCTGGCCAGCGTCGGCGCGCACGAGGGCGACGGACCAAAAAGCAAACCGCGCTTCATCCAGGTCGCCGCCGTCACCACGCACGGCGCGCTGGAGTTTGCCGACTGATCGGCGTGAAGATCCGGGTCGAGCAGCCCTGACACGACCGGCTCCGGCATCAACTGGTACCGCCAATCCGCAGGCAAAGCCTGCTTGCAGGTCGGACACGCACCGCCCTGTTCAGCATAATATCTGAGCCGCTGCCTGATCTGCGACATTTTGGCGATAAATTTCGCGGAAGTTTCCGCCGGATCTTCAATCTCGATCTTGTGTCCATAATCGTCAAAGCGCCTATGCTGCCGCCATTCGTCATAGCTCAAAATATCTTCAGGGGTCCGTCCGCCCACCAGCCCGCAACCGGCCACATCCCCGCGTTTCAGCAACAGACTAAGGATCGCATCCGGCGGCGTAATTCACCGTTTATATTTCCCACCCTTTCGAATAATAACCGTCCACCGCCCCTCCACTGCACGTTTATAGACAATCGCCATCAACCCCTGTCCGGCGCGCGACAGCGCCTCGTCCTACGCCGCAGCAAATAGTGGAAAGCGCCGCGTCATCCGGTACGCCGCCACATTGGAAACCCCCGCCACTCGGGTCGCATCGCGGACACAGCCGGTATAGGCCAGCGCATCGAAAAGCCAGCTGGTCCTCTTATCGGTCCATCCATCATGCCGAACTCGCAGGCCCGGCATAAATGTAGTCTTTGGCGAGAGCGCGGTTCGGTCCAGATAGGCGATAGACATTTCCGGAATATATACCGACGGTGCCTCCGTAGTTTTCAATCAAAAGACACGGGTTTTTTGCGGTGCCCCACCTTGCACCGGCTCCCCTGCTAAGCTAAGGCGCGGCCAGCAAACGAATCTCCTGCTTTACCGCCGGTTCGGCTGCCCGTTGACGCCTGTCATGTAACCTTGGACCCGCGATGGTCGAAGGCAGCGGGAGTGGCCTTCCCCAACCGGTTCGAAGCCCGAAAAATAAGGGACAATTACCAATGACCGCAATCGGATTAGACAGCCTGCAGACCCGGACAACACTAAAGGTCGGAAGCCAGTCAGTTGACTTTTTCTCGATCCGCAAATTGTCGGAGAAACTGGGCGATGTGTCGCGGTTGCCGTTTTCGATGAAGGTTTTGCTCGAAAACCTGCTTCGGTTTGAAGATGGCGGCTTTACCGTTTCGGTTCAGGATATCCAGGCAATGGTCGACTGGCAGAAGGACGCCAAATCGACTCGCGAAATCCAGTATCGCCCTGCCCGCGTATTGCTGCAGGATTTCACCGGCGTGCCGTGCGTTGTCGATCTCGCCGCAATGCGCGATGCGATGACCGCGTTGAAGGCGGACCCGTCGAAAATCAATCCGCTCGTGCCCGTCCATCTGGTCATCGATCACTCGGTGATGGTCGATGAATTCGGCCACCCCAAGGCCGCCGAGCAGAATGTCGAAATCGAATATCAGCGCAATGCCGAGCGTTATGACTTCCTGAAATGGGGTTCGAAATCGCTCAATAACTTCAAGGCAGTCCCTCCCGGAACCGGCATCTGCCATCAGGTCAATCTGGAGCATATCGCGCAGGCGGTTTGGACCAGCCAAGCCGAAGATGGCACGACCATCGCGTACCCCGACACCTGCGTTGGCACCGACAGCCACACGACGATGATCAACGGCCTTGGTGTGCTTGGCTGGGGCGTTGGCGGGATTGAGGCCGAGGCTGCGATGCTGGGGCAGCCGGTGTCGATGCTCATTCCCGAAGTTGTAGGGTTCAAGCTCACCGGCGCATTGGCCGAGGGTGTGACCGCGACTGACCTTGTGCTGACCGCCACGCAGATGCTGCGCGCCAAGGGCGTGGTCGGGCGTTTCGTTGAATATTACGGGCCGGGGCTTGGCTCGCTGAGCCTCGCCGACCGTGCGACGCTTGCTAACATGGCGCCTGAATATGGCGCGACGTGTGGTTTCTTTGGTATCGATGAAAAGACGCTCGATTATCTGCGCCTGACGGGCCGTAACGAGGACCAGATTGCTTTGGTCGAAGCATATGCCAAGGAGCAGGGTCTGTGGGCCTATGCCGACATGGCCGACCCGATTTTCACTGACACGCTGTCGCTCGACATGGCGACCGTGGTGCCGTCGCTTGCGGGGCCGAAGCGCCCGCAGGACAAGGTCATCCTGACCGAGGTCGACAATGTCTTCAACGATGATCTTGCGTCGGTTTATAAGCATGATGGTGCCAAGCGCGTTCCCGTCGAGGGCAAAACCCACGATATCGGCGACGGCGATGTGGTGATTGCGGCGATTACGTCGTGTACAAATACGTCGAACCCGAGCGTTCTGGTCGCCGCTGGATTGGTGGCGCGTAAAGCCAATGCGTTCGGTTTGAAGCCCAAGCCTTGGGTGAAGACATCGCTCGCGCCGGGGTCGCAGGTCGTGACCGATTATCTCGACCGCGCCGGTTTGACCACCGATCTCGACGCCATCGGGTTCAATCTTGTCGGCTATGGCTGCACGACCTGCATCGGCAACTCGGGCCCACTGGCCGAGCCGATTTCGAAGGCGATTAACGGCAATGACATCGTCGCCGCGTCGGTGATTTCGGGCAACCGCAACTTTGAAGGCCGCGTGTCGCCCGACGTGCGCGCGAACTTCCTGGCCTCGCCGCCTTTGGTGGTTGCCTATGCGCTCAAGGGCACGGTGACCGAGGACTTCACCACCACGCCGATCGGTCAGGCGACCGATGGGACGGACGTGTATCTGAAGGACATCTGGCCGACGAACCAAGAGATTCACGACGTTATGACCGCAAACATCGACCGTTCGATGTTCACCGCGCGCTACGCCCATGTTTATGAAGGCGATGCGCACTGGCAGAAGATCCAGGTCGAAGGATCGGACACCTATCAATGGCGCGCCGGGTCAACCTATGTCGCAAATCCGCCCTATTTTGAGGGGATGAGCATGACGCCGGAACCCGTGATGGACATTATCGAGGCCAAGCCGCTGGCGATCCTGGGCGACTCAATCACCACCGACCATATTTCGCCCGCCGGAAGCATCAAAGCCGACTCGCCAGCCGGAAAATTCCTTATGGAACATCAAGTTAGCAAGGCTGACTTCAACAGCTACGGCGCCCGCCGCGGCCATCACGAAGTCATGATGCGCGGCACCTTCGCCAACATCCGCATCAAAAACGAAATGGTCCCGGGCATCGAAGGCGGCATGTCCAGCTATAACGGCGAAACCATGCCAATTTACGACGCGGCCATGAAGCACAAGGCCGACGGCACCCCTTTGGTGGTCATCGCAGGCAAGGAATATGGCACAGGATCAAGTCGCGACTGGGCGGCGAAGGGCACCAATCTGCTCGGCGTCCGCGCTGTTATCGTCGAAAGCTTCGAGCGCATTCACCGCTCGAACCTCGTCGGCATGGGCGTATTGCCGTTGCAGTTCATGGAAGGCGAAAGCCGCAATACGCTTGGCCTGACCGCAGACGACAGCTTCACAATCACTAGCGTCGGAATGCTCCAGCCGCGCCAGACGGTGACCGTGATGGTCACGCGCAAGGATGGCAGCACCTTCAACTTCGACACGCTGTGCCGCATCGACACCGCGAATGAGGTCGAGTATTTCATGAACGGCGGTATCCTGCATTATGTGCTGAGGAAGCTGGCGGCTTAAGCCGCCTGTTACACTCTGGCGAGAATCGACAGCGCCGCCTTCAAATGCGGCGCGTCGATCATTTTACCTTCCAATTGAAGCACGCCTGCTCCGGGGTTGGCGGCGAAGGTGTCTACCACCGCCTGAGAGTAAGCAAGTTGCTCTGAAGAAGGCGTAAATCCAGCGTTAATGGCCGCCACCTGCGACGGATGGATTGCGAGCATTCCGGTAAAGCCGTCACGTGCCGCCCGCGCGACATACGCCGCCAACGCCGTTTCGTCGCTGATGTTTGGAAACACGGTGTCAATCGCCGAAACCCCGGCGGCATGTGCGGCAAACAAAGTCAGCGAGCGCACCATTTCATAAGGCGCAGTGTAACTGCCGTCAGCCTCACGCGAAGTCGCCGCTCCAACCGCAGCAGGCAAATCCTCGGCGCCCCAAGTCACCCCTGCAAGCCAATGAGAAACCTCGCGCAAAGTGCCAAGGTCGAACACCGCCCCCGGCGTTTCGGTCGCGATCGCCAATATTGGCGGCGCTTCGCCATCGGGATTGTCCGCAACCGCCGCTGCCTGAGCGCGCAGCCAGTTGACCGACCGTGACCCTTCGGCCTTTGGAAGCACTATTCCATCGGGCATATAAGGCAACACCGAGGCCAGATCGTCATGCGTCAGATGGCTGCCGTCGGGATTGACGCGGATGAAGACAGGCACGGGCCGGTCACCCGACAGATATTCCGCCGCAGCTTCGCGCGCCGCAACCTTGCGACCAAGTGCGACCGAGTCTTCGAGATCGATAATGATGGCATCAGCACCGCTGGCCGATGCCTTGGCAAAGCGGTCAGGCCGGTCGCCGGGGACGAACAGGAGGGAGCGGAGTTTCATACGCACCTTATGCGCCCCACTGCTTACGTTGGCAATCTAGGCCTTCTTCAGCAACGCCGCCCGCTCGCAACTGCATACCACTTCGTCGCGCTGGTTGAGGCAGCGGTGGAGGAAGGTCACGACTCCAGCATCGGGCCGCGACTTGCTTTCTTTCAGCGCAATGACTTCTGTTTCGGCGCGGAGCGTGTCGCCGAGGAACACCGGCTTGGGCATCACCAGCTTGTCGTAACCAAGGTTCGCCACCAATGTGCCGAGCGTAGTGTCGCCCACCGAAAGCCCGACCATCAGGGCAAAGGTGAAAGTGCCGTTGACGAGGATCTGCCCGAACTCGCTGGCCTTGGCTGCTTCCGCGTCGATATGCAGCGGCTGCGGGTTGTGGGTCATAACCGAGAACAGCAGATTGTCGGTCTCGGTCACGGTGCGGCGGATTTCGTGGACGAGAGTGTCGCCAACCTGCCATTGGTTAAAGTATTTACCAGCCATCAGTGCCCCCAAATTTCCTCATATTAAACTTGTTTCAGCACAACACGCGACGGTGGTGCGTTATCGTGAAACAAGTCAGGATGACGAGACGTTTGTCAGTCACTCCACCGCCTCGATCCGCACTAACAACGCCTCAACTTGCACCTGCGCCCCTGTCTCAGCATTCAAATCCGCTACCACGCCTTCAAACGGCGCGGTAAGGCTGTGCTCCATCTTCATGGCCTCAAGTGTCACGAGCTTCTGCCCTTTGGTCACCCTATCACCCACAGCCACCTCAACCGCGATAATGCGGCCCGGCATAGGCGAAAGGATAGCACCGTCACTTGCTGCGCTATGCCCTGACCCGCGCGGTTCCTCCAGAACATAGCGCCGGGCAAATCCATCGGAAAAGGCCAGTACATCCGCCGTGGGCTCGTTGGCCTCTATCTCATTAAAGAGCACCAAATGCACATGGCCGTCATCGTCCAATAACCGTGCCTCCGCACGGGGTGGGGCGTTTAGCCGGAAACCGAGTGCTGCGCTGAACGGACCTTCATCAGCGCTTGCGCATAGTAAAGCGGCAGCTTCCGCAAGTTCTTCGTGTTCCGGTTCTGGCGGCGTGACGAGAGCGTCGACTTCACGCGCGATCAAGCCGGTGTCGATATCGCCTGAGCCAAATTCCGGCAAGTCGAGCAGACGTCCCAAAAATCCAGCATTGGTTTTTACCGGCCAGACTTCGGTTCCGTCAATGCCATCGCGCAAAGCGGCAATCGCCTCTTCGCGAGTATCACCACGAGCAATCAACTTGGCGATCATCGGGTCATAGAATGGCGAAACTTCGCCGTCCTGCTCGACGCCCGTATCGATGCGGAGTTCGTCGGGAAATGCCAGATGATCAAGCGGGCCGATTGAGGGTAAAAATCCAGTTGCGGGATTTTCTGCATAGAGCCGCGCTTCCATCGCCCAGCCTTGGATAGCTAGTTCGTCCTGCCGCAGCGGCAACACCTCCCCGCTCGCAACGCGCAACTGCCATTCGACCAAATCGACGCCGGTGATCTCCTCGGTCACAGGATGCTCGACCTGCAACCGCGTGTTCATTTCCATGAACCAGATTCGGTCCGCGCGGAGGCCTTCGGATGCGTCTGCGATAAACTCGATCGTTCCGGCACCGACATAGTCGACAGCCTTGGCGGCCTTTACTGCGGCGGCGCAAAGCTGTTCGCGCGTGGTTTCGTCCATCCCCGGCGCAGGCGCTTCCTCGATCACCTTCTGGTGGCGACGCTGAAGTGAGCAATCGCGTTCGAACAAATGCACGATATTGCCGTGACTGTCGCCGAACACCTGCACCTCGATATGGCGTGGGCGCTGGATATACTTCTCGATTAACACATGCGCGTTGCCGAACGACGCGGTGGCCTCGCGCTGGCAAGAGGCGAGCGCGTCAGCGAAGTCGGCCGCGGCCTCGACCTTGCG
>LNFK01000039.1 GCA_001464315.1 Sphingomonadales bacterium Ga0077559
CCGGGGGTGACGGGCACGCCCGCCTCGGCCATCAATTTCTTGGCTGCATCCTTCAGCCCCATCGCGGTGATGCTGGCGGGTCGCGGGCCGACCCAGACCAGCCCTGCATCAATCACTGCCTGCGCGAACTCAGCATTTTCGGACAGGAAGCCATAGCCGGGATGGATCGCCTCCGCTTTGGTGGCGAGCGCGGCAGCGATAATCTTCTCGCCCACCAGGTAGCTCTCGCGCGCCGGCGATGCCCCGATATGCACCGCCTCATCGGCTTGGCGCACATGTAGCGCCTTGGCATCCGCATCCGAATAGACCGCCACGGTGCGAATACCCATCGCGCGCGCCGTGCGGATGATCCGGCAAGCGATTTCGCCACGGTTGGCGATGAGGAGGGATTGAATCATGTCAGTTTCCGCAACCAGTGGTTTGCGACGAAAAGCTGAGGTTCATCACTTTCCAGACGCCGTTGTCGCGGACCAGATCGAAATGGTCGAACCCGCAATTGGCCATTTTACCGCCGCGCCGCACGTCAAACCGCGCCCACACCATCGCCACGTCGCCATCGATTTCGATCACGGGATGGTAGATGCGCTCGTCGAACGCACCCTCGGGCGTGATGCGCTGCGCAAACTCAGCCCAGCTTTGCGACCTGACGCCGCTTGCCCCCGGTCCTCGTATCCCCGTCGCCGTGACACGCCCGTCCGGATAGACATGGGCCAGCATCGCTTTGGAATCGCCCGCTTTAAAGGCTGCAAGAACAGCATTGATGGGAACCAGCACTGCGGTCGTATCTGTTTCATCGATCACAACAGGGATTGCGGGCGGCAGTCTTTGCGCCGTCGCTACAGTCGACAGGAGCATGAGAGAGAGCAGAATAAGTTTCCTCACATCCGGAACACCCCGAACCGGGGCGCCTCCTCAACCGGAGCATTCAATGCCGCTGCGAAGGCCAGCCCCAGCACATCGCGCGTTTGCGCCGGGTCGATAATCCCGTCGTCCCACAGCCGCGCGGTGGCGTGATAGGGGTTGCCTTCGTCTTCATATTTCTGGCGGATCGGGGCCTTGAAAGCTTCGGCCTCTTCGGGCGTCCATTTGTCGGCGTCGCGGTGGACGGTGGCAAGTACGCTCGCCGCCTGCTCGCCTCCCATCACCGAAATCCGCGCATTGGGCCAGGTGAACAGGAAGCGTGGGCTATAGGCGCGGCCGCACATGCCGTAATTGCCCGCGCCAAAGCTGCCGCCGATCAGCACGGTGATTTTGGGTACGCTCGCGGTGGCAACTGCGGTAACGAGTTTTGCGCCGTGCTTGGCGATCCCCTCCGCCTCATATTTTCCGCCGACCATGAAGCCGCTGATGTTCTGGAGGAACAAGAGCGGTATCCGCCGCTGGCAGGCGAGTTCGATGAAATGCGCGCCTTTGACTGCGCTTTCGCTAAACAGCACGCCGTTGTTGGCGAGAATCGCGACCGGCATCCCCCAGATATGGGCAAAGCCACACACGAGCGTGCTGCCGTAGAGCGCCTTGAATTCGTGGAACTCGCTGCCGTCGACAATCCGCGCGATGACTTCGTGGACGTCATAAGGCGCGCGGACGTCGTCGGGGATGACACCGTAAAGTTCGTCCGCGTCATATTTGGGCGGTCGCGGGTCTTGTCTGTCGATGTCGGTTTTGTGGATTGGTCCCAAGTGGCTGATGATATCGCGCACAATGGTCAGCGCATGTTCGTCATTCTCCGCAACATGGTCGACCACGCCCGATTTGCGGCCATGCAGGTCGCCACCACCCAGATCCTCGGCGCTGATTTCCTCTCCCGTCGCGGCCTTGACCAAAGGCGGGCCGGCAAGGAAGATCGTACCCTGGTTGCGCACGATGACGCTTTCGTCGGACATTGCAGGCACATAAGCCCCACCCGCGGTACAACTGCCCATGACGCAGGCGATTTGCGGGATGCCCTTGGCGCTCATATTCGCCTGATTAAAGAAGATGCGCCCGAAATGGTCGCGGTCGGGGAAGACCTCGTCCTGATGCGGCAGGTTCGCGCCGCCGCTGTCGACCAGATAGATACACGGCAGCCGGTTGGCCTCGGCAATCTCTTGTGCGCGCAAATGCTTTTTGACGGTCATCGGGTAATAAGTGCCGCCCTTCACCGTCGCGTCGTTGCACACGATCATGCACTGGCGGCCCGAGACACGGCCAATACCGGTGATCAAACCAGCGCCGGGAATTTCGCCATCGTATAGGTCGCTTGCTGCAAGCTGGCCGATTTCCAGGAATGGCGAGCCGGGGTCGAGCAGGCGCTCGACGCGTTCGCGGGGGAGCAATTTGCCACGCGATGTATGCCGTTCGCGAGATTTCTCGTTTCCGCCCAAAGCCGTTTCGGCGACCTTGGCCCACAAATCGTCGCGCAGCGCCCGATTGTGCGCAACACGCGCCTGTGTGGATAGGTCTTCGGCGTTGTAGCTCGTCGGCAAAACAGGTGCGGTCATGGCCCCCGCTATAACCGCTTCCACCTCAATCGAAACGGAAAATTACGGCGCTATGGGCAAAACTCCCGTCGGCGGTACATAATGCACCTGCGCACCAGGCCCCAGAGGCAGATCGAGCGCGACCCAGGCGACGGTCATCGAAATCCCCGCTACCATGAAGCACAGCGCGTATGGCAGCATAAGCGCCAGCATCGATCCTACGCCGAAATCCTTGTCCCACCGCCGCGCAAACGCCAGAATCAGCGGGAAATAACTCATTAGTGGGGTCATGATATTGGTGTAGCTGTCGCCCATGCGATAGGCGGCGGTGGTCATTTCGGGGCTGATCCCAAGCAGCATGAACATCGGCACCACGACCGGCGCGAGCGCGCTCCATTTTGCGCTGGCTGAACCAATGAACAGATCGAGCACGGAAGATAGTAGCAGCACGCTGACCAGCAGGAATGGCGCGCTCAATCCGAATTGTTTGAGCACAGAAGCGCCGTCGATCGCCAATATCGGCCCTAGCCGCGACCAATTGAACATCGCCACAAAATGCGCAGCGAAAAATACGAATACGATGTAAGGTGCCATTGTTCGGACACCATCCTGCATCATGCGCAGCGCATCATTGCTCGATTTAACGGTCCCTGCTCCAATGCCGAATGCAAGGCCCGTGCTGACGAAGAGGAAGAAAAAACCGGCAATCAGCGCCGAATAAAAAGGCTGCATCTGCGCCGTGCCTTCCTTGGTTTCATCAAGCAGCGGCGAGTAACCGGGTAAGAGCGTGAGCGCGGCAAACAGCGCCACGATGGCGAGCGCCGCAAGCCCTGCGTAGCGCAGCCCGCGACGCTCCGGATCGGTGATCTCCGACTTGGCGAGCTCGGCCTTGATTTCCTCGTCGGGTTCCTTCCCCCAAGCACCCAGCCGGGGCTCGATAATGCGGTCGGTGACTAACCAGATAATCGGCGTGAACATCACCACTATGGACAAGATGAACCACCAGTTGCCAACCGGGTTCATCGTCCAAGCCGGGTCGACAATCCGCGCCGCCTCTTGCGTGAAACCGAAAAGCAGCACGTCGATCTGCCCCGGTGTGATATTACCTGCATAGCCACCCGAAACTGCCGCAAATGCCGCCGCCAGTCCGACGAGTGGATGCCGCCCGACCGCTGCATAGAGAATCGCAGCCAACGGAATGAACACGACATAGGCCGCATCCGATGCATGGTGCGAGACCATACCAATGATCGCCACCAGCGGCGTCATGATCACGCGCGGCGCGTTGCGCAAACTTCCCCGGATCAGCGCTGAAAACAGCCCTGCCTTCTCTGCCACCGATGCGCCCAGCACGATGACAAGCACCAGCCCCAAAGGCGCAAAGCCCGACATCGTCTTGGGCATTTCGGTGAGCAGCCGTGCAATATTCTCTTCATTGAACAGGCTGGTCGCGCGGAATGTCAGCACGCCGTCTTCCAAATCACCCCATTGCGGCGCCTCCTTGCCGGTATAAGGCAGCGAAGCCGACCAACCCGCCCAAGCGCCGATTTGCGACAGGATCATCAGGAAGAATATCAGCCAGACGAAGATCATGATCGGGTCGGGCAATTTGTTGCCAAGCCGTTCGAAGGCGTTGAGGAAGCCGGATTGGCGCGGAGAAGCGGTTATGTTCATGACCCCAATATAATGCGCAGTTTCCGCTTGGGAATATAAAAGCTATCTATGCAAAACGGTCACGCAAGGCCAGCAAAGCCATCGCGGCTTTTGCGGCTTCTCCGCCCTTATCCTTTTGCTTGGGGTCGGCGCGGACTGTGGCTTGATCCTCATCCTCGACGGTCAGTATGCCGTTGCCGATCGCTATTCCGTCCATCGTCAGCGCCATGATCCCGCGCGCACTTTCGCCTGCGACGATTTCGAAATGATAGGTCTCGCCGCGGATAACGACACCGATGGCGACAAAACCATCATACATCTGAGCCTCGGCCGCCATCGCGATGGTACCGGGAATTTCAAGCGCACCGGGGACGCTGACGACCTCGACCTCGTGGCCTTTTGCCTTCAGCGCAGCCTTGGCTCCGGCAACCAGCATGTCGTTCAAATGATCGTAAAACCGTGCTTCAACTATCAGGAATTTTGCCATTTTATTCGCCTCCGGTACCGGGAATTGGCCGCTCGCCTACAATGGAAAGGCCATAGCCTTCAAGCCCGACCAGGGTGTGGTGGGTGTTGGTCAGCAATATCATGTCATGCACACCCAGTTCGGTCAGAATTTGTGCGCCGCCGCCATAATCGCGCAGTTCCTCGACTTCGGGTGCGCCAGCGCTTTTGCCCTCCGCGCGCAACTGCATGAATCGCGAGACGATATTTTTCATCGGCTTGTTGATGACCACCACGACGCCGCTGCCTTCTGCGGCAATCGCCTCCATCGAGCGCGACAATAGACCCGAACGCTCATTGTCTTCGCCGAACACATCGACAAACATCGACATTGTGTGCATCCGCACCAATGTAGGTTTGGTTGGGTCGATATAGCCCTTCACCAGCGCCATCGTTTCGTCTTCGGTCGCCTTGTTGTAGAAAGTCATGGCGGTCCAATTGCCGCCCCATTTGCTGGTGAATTTCATCTCGGCGCGCTTTTCGACGAGATGGTCGTGCTTGCGACGATAGGCGATGAGGTCGCGGATGGTGCCCATTTTGAGATTGTGCAGCCGAGCGAACGATACAAGGTCGTCCAGCCGCGCCATGCTGCCATCGTCTTTCATGATTTCACAAATGACGCCGGAGGGATTAAGTCCCGCGAGACGGCTGATGTCGACCGCAGCTTCGGTGTGCCCTGCCCGCACCAGCACGCCACCATCACGCGCAGTCAACGGGAAGACATGGCCGGGCGAGACGATGTCGTCCGGCCCTTTCGACGCATCCACAGCTACTGAAATAGTACGCGCGCGGTCAGCGGCGCTGATGCCGGTCGTCACGCCTTCGCGCGCCTCGATCGAGACGGTAAACGCGGTCTGCATGCTTTCGCGGTTCTCGCGCGCCATCGGGGCAAGGCCCAATTGTTCACACCGCTGCTTTGTCATCGACAGGCAGATCAAACCGCGCCCGTGCGTCGCCATGAAATTGATCGCGTCAGGCGTCGCCATCTGCGCCGGGATAATCAGGTCGCCCTCATTTTCGCGATCCTCGTCATCGACGAGGATATACATGCGGCCATTGCGCGCTTCTTCGATGATTTCCTCGATCGGGACCAACGATGGCGTGTCATCATTGGCGAAGAGATAGCTTTCGAGTTTGCGCAATGTATCTGCAGTCGGGTTCCAGTCGGGCTGGTCGAGATCGCGTAAAGTGTTCGCATGAAGCCCCGCCGCGCGGGCAAGGCCTGAACGTGACAAGCCGCCGTCATTGACGAGGCTACGGAGTTTGGTGATAAGTTGCATGCTCATGATTCTTCATTTTCACATTTCAATGTGTTTGTCAAAGATGGAAACACATTAACATGTAGGGAGAGAGCATTTGGCATCAACTGTCTGGGTGAAAAAATCGGCATTGGCCGAAACGCGGATCCATGAAGATACTCTGTCCGTTCTGGGCGATGGCGAGGTCCGGTTGTGCATCGAAAGCTTCTCGGTCACCGCTAACAACGTTACTTACGCAGTGATCGGTGACATGTTCGGCTACTGGAGCTTTTTTCCTGCCGAGGGCGACTGGGGCATTGTGCCGATGTGGGGCCACGCGGTGGTCGAAGAATCGCACCACCCCGACATCGTGGTTGGCGAGCGGATCTATGGCTATCTGCCGATGGGCACACATATCGATGTACTGCCCGGCAAGGTCACCGCCGGCGGCTTTACCGACATGGCAGCCCACAGGCAACCAATGAGCCCGATCTACAACCAGTACAGCCGCCTCGCCGCCGACCCAGAGCATGATCCCGCCAAAGAGGCCGAACGGATGCTGTTCGGACCGTTGTTCAAAACCGGTTTTCTGATTGAAGCGATGTTCCGTCGCGAAGGCTGGTTCGGCGCGCGGAACCTCATCATGACCAGCGCGTCGTCGAAAACCTCAATGGGGCTAGCGAGCGTTGCCAAGGACCTGTCGCCTGATATCAGGCGTATCGGAATGACATCAACTGGCAATATCGATTTTGTCGAGGACACCGGCCTTTATGACGAAGTCATCGCCTATGACGATGTCGATAGCCTTCCAAAATACCCCACGGTCTCGGTCGATTTTGCAGGAAATAGCAGCCTGTTACGCAGCGTTCACGAGGCGTTGGGCGAAATGCTAAAATATAGCTGCCTCGTCGGCGCCACTCATGTCGACGCGCGCGGATCGAACAGTGCAGGCGGCGGCGGCAGCGCGATGCCCGGCCCCAAACCGATCCTGTTTTTCGCGCCCGATCATGCTGTCGCAACGGTGCAGGAACTCGGCCCTAAGGGCTTCGGCGAAGCGGTCGGCAGAAGTTGGAAAAAATTCCTAGGCGCTGTCGATAGCGTGGTCGCCATTAACGAGTGCCACGGTCTAGACGCGGCGGCTCTAGCTTTTGTAGAATCCTTGGAAGGCAAAGCGGACCCGCAGATCGGGATTGTCATTCGGCCTTGAACACCCGACCGTCCTTCATGACAAACTTTACCGATTTAAGTACCGTCACATCCGCCGTCGGGTCGCCTGAAACCGCAATCAAATCCGCCGACTTGCCCAATTCAAGCGATCCCACGTCTTTTTCAACCCCAAGCAAGGTCGCGGCATTCATCGTCGCCGCCTGAATGGCCGCGCTGGCGGGCATACCGTGCTTGACCATCAACTCGAATTCGTCGGCATTCTTGCCGTGTTTAGAGACACCAGCGTCAGTGCCGAAGGCGATCTTGACGCCGGCTGGATACGCCTTGGCGAGGCTCTTTCCTGTAACGCCGATCCGCCACAGGACCTTCGCCAACACGTCAGGCGGATAGGCGTTGGGGTTGGCCGCGAGTCGTTCCAAATAGCCGTTCACGGTCGATAATGTCGGGACATAATAAGCTCCCGAAGATTTGAACAATTTGATGCTGGCATCATCGAGCATCGTGCCATGTTCGATGGAGTCGGCGCCAGCCGCAAGCGCCGCATTCACTCCGTCTTCGCCATGCGCGTGAACTGCCATTTTCTTGCCATAGAGATGCGCGGTGTCGACGAGCGCTTTGACCTCGTCATCAAACAATTGACGCCCCAATCCGGCACCGATGCGGCTGTTGACGCCGCCAGTGGTTGCGATCTTGATGACGTCGACGCCTCTTCGAATTTGCAGGCGCACCGCATGGCGGCAGCTTTCGACGCCGTCGCACAGATTTTCCTGGCCAACGCTGGCATGTAGGTCTTCCGACAACGAAAGCGTTCCGTCCATATGACCGCTGGTGGTCGAGATGGATTTGCCAGCGTCAATGATACGTGGGCCCGGCAGTTCCCCCGCTGCGACTGCATCGCGAAGGGCCAGCGTCGCGCCGGAACCGTCGCCCAAGTTACGCACGGTGGTAAAGCCAGCCATCAGCGTTTTTTTAGCATTGCCCGCTGCCCGGAAAGCGGCGCGTGCTGGACTGTCGGTTACTGCTTCGATCAACCCTGCATTACCGCCAGCATCGCTATCGAGATGGACGTGACTGTCAATCAGGCCTGGAAGAACGAACCTGTCTTTGAGGTCAATCAGCGTCGCGCCTGCGGGACCGGGCTGGTGGCCATTCAGCACTTCAGCAATTTTGCCGCCCCGAATGACAATGGTCGATTGCCCGCGTGGAGCGGATCCGGGCTTATCAAGCAACTGGCCCGCATGAATTACGGTAACCTGATCGGCGGATTGCGCAGCCAAGGGAGAGCTCGCGAGCGCAATTGCGGCCAACGAAACAAATGCCAATTTCCTCATATTTCAAACTCCCTTGCGAAATCTTGTGCCCGGCACTGGCGGGTCTTGCGGCGGTCCGGCAAAACATTGCGCCACCGCCATCCACTGATGCGCGACTTCGCCGGATACATCAAGTGACGTGTCGGCCACGTTGCGGCATTGCGTAACGACCTGGCAGAATTCAGAAGCGTTGCCAGTGATGACGCCGCTGTCTGAAGGCTCACCATATTCCCAGATTTCGCCTGACGGTGCGGTGAGCCTTAATTGGGGCATTGGGCCGGGTGGATCCTGACGGCGATTTTTCCAGGTAAATCCATAGGTGTTGACGCCCAGACGGACGATGTTGCCGATCCGGTCAGAGTCAATGCGCTCGGCACCGAGTACATCGTAAATCGCCTGCGCGTGGGACCATGTTTCCATCAGTCGCGCAGTGATCGAGCTGATGACGCTCATGTCGGGCCCGACCCATTTGACCCGCTGCTTTGGATCAGCGGCGGCAAAACGCGGAGTCATATCGCGATATTGGGCGGCCCATGCATCGACCAGCGCTTGCCCCGAAAAACCACCCAAATACTCCGCCTCAGCATCGGGTAGCCGTCCGCCGCGAACGCCAGCCATCATCTTTGCGATAAATTCGCCAAAGGCCGCTTCGTCGGAAAGCGCCAGATCAGCCGCGATGTTCCATACATGCAAATGGCGAATGATATTGTTGATCGTCCAGCTTTTGAACTGGGTGGGCGTTTCAAAGTCCGCATCGGACAATGAACTCAAAAGTGAGCGGAGAGCCTTGCTCTCTTCAAGAAAATCGGTCGCTTGCTGCATCGCCATTACCCCATAAATCCAAATAAATGTCCTGCCACCTTGCGCATCTGGATTTCTTCTGCGCCTTCGGTAATGCGGTAGCGGCGGTGGTGGCGGTAGATATGTTCGAACGGCTTGTGCCGCGAATAGCCGAGACCGCCGTGGACCTGCATAGCAAAATCGGCGGCGTTGCAGACCAGGCGATTGGCTTTGTAGTTGCACATGCTAACCTTGTCGGAAAGGCGGATGGCGACTTCTGGCTTTGTCATTCCATCCATTTCATCGGCGGTCTTGTAAATCAGCAGCCTGAGCATCTCGGCGTCGGTTTGCAGTTCAACCAGAGGAAACTGGATCGCCTGATTGACCGCGAGCGGCTTGCCGAACGGTTTCCGCTCGCGAGCGTATGTTACCGCTTCGTCAATGCAATATTGCGCCGCGCCAAGTGAACTTGCGGCCTGCCTTATGCGGTTTTCATGCACGAAATGCTGGGCCACGGCGAGGCCGTTGTCGAGTTCGCCAAGTATCGCGCTTTCTGGAACCCAGACATCGGTATATTTCACCTTGGGATGATCGGTCGGCATGTTGAACGTCCACATATATTCGCCGATCTCGAACCCCGGAGCGTCGGTTGGAACGACAAAACAGGTGATGCCGCGCGCCTTGCCGTCCTCTCCGCTGGTGCGCGCGAAGGTCATGACGTGGCTGGTATAAGGCAGGCCCGTGGTCCACATTTTGTTGCCGTTGATGCGGTATCCGGCAAGTCCATCGCGGGTTTCGGCAACTGCGCGTGTATCCATGTGGGTGGCGTCGGAACCGTGATTTTCCTCGGTCAGCCCGAAGCTCCAGCCCATCTTACCTTCCAACATCGGGGGGATAAACGCTGCCTTCTGCTGTGGCGTGCCGAAGTCGCGAAGCATCAGGACCTGCACGAGATTGCCGACAATGCTGCTTTCATTCTGCAGGTCGTTGTGGAGGCCAAGCCCCTTGTGCGCCAGATGATGCCGGATAACAGCCATCGCCAGGTTCGAGCCGTTATTGCCACCGAAATCCTCGGGAATGGCGTAGCGGTAGTGCCCAGCCTTGTCCGCCACGCTGCGCATTTCGGCAAGCAGCGCCCACCAGTCAGCCGTTGGATGCCCGTCATTGTCCCAATCGGTCCGGGCATTCTCGCGGCGATGGTCGAAGAAGCGGATATTGTCGTCGCGTGCCTCGATGGGCTTGATCTCGCGTTCGATGAAGTCGTCGAGTTCGGCGAGATAGTCGGTGATATCTTTGGGTATTTCGAATAGCATCATGCGCTCCATTTTTGTGTGGCGACGGCCAAAGCGGAATATTTGGGCTGGTCTGCGGCAAGTTTTGCCAGCGACTGCGTTTTCAGCTTCGCCAACAGGCCCGGCGTTGCGAGCGATAGACGTCCTGTTAGTAGCTCTTCCGAAAGCGCCCTGTCATGAATGGCAGCGGGACTTTCCGTTTCACGTTGCAGCATCCCCAACGCGTTTAAGGCCACCGCCGCCATGAAACGATCGCGGCCTTGTGCTTCAGGCTTCACATCGGTTTCGATCCAGCTTGAGAGAGCCTCCAGCATCTCAGTTGTCGAGGGCTCGCCTAATCGCCTAGCCTTGGACTGCAACGGTATGACGATGGGTCCGCGCATATCGGCTGGCGCATCCTCCTCAAGCAGCATCAACAAATCGACCTCGGTTTCCGATGCGCGACGCCCGATTACGGCGCGCTCCAGCCCCGAGTCGAGGCCGCTGCGCCAGATATCCGCCATTTGCAGGCAGCACACACCCCACCACAATGTTGAGTATACCAGCCACCAACGGAAACGATCGGGTTCGACCGTCGTGCCGCTTTCGCGCGCATAGGCTATCCAATAATCTTCTAATTTCCCGACACCAAAAGCGGGCCGGGCGATGTGCCCGAAGCGCCAGCTGTTGATGCAGCCAAAGGCCAGATCCTGATGCGAGTCGCCCAAATGGGCCAACTCCCAATCCAGCACTGCGGTCAAACCTCTCGCATCCGCCATGATATTGCCCATCCGGAAGTCCCCGTGGAGCAGCACTGGCTCGCTGGGCGTTGGCAGATGGTTTTCAAGCCATTTGAACGCCAGCGCCATGACGGGACGATCACCGCCAAAACCGAAGAACCGTTCTTTCATCTCATCCAGCAAGCTGGCAGCATCGGTTTCCGGCAAAGTCGGCAATTTGCCAAGTGGCACCGCATGTATAGCCGCGAGTTCGCGCGCAAATTCGGTCAGTAAGGCAGGCGGCGGGTTGGCCAAAATCTTGGCGGGGTTCACCTCAGCGTCGACGCGGCGCATCAAATAGCCGGTGCCCAGATTGTCTCGCGGTTCGATTTCGCCGACAACTTCAGGAGCCTTCACTCCCGCTGCGAACGCAGCGCGCACGACGGCGGCTTCGACATCATGTCCATAGGCACGCCCCGCCATCAATTCAGCCGAAGGAGAGTGACGCAGGACAAAGCCGTTACCGCCATAATCGAACGACCAGCTTTCCATATTCGCGCCCCCGGTTAGCCGGTGCAGGTTTTCCGGTTCGTCCCTTCCGCCCAGCAAGCGGCGGACAAAGTGCAAGAGGTCGGTGACGAATTCGTCGCTCATTTCGTCTGTTGCTTCCAATAGGCAAACGCCCTTTCCTGTAATCCCCTGACATGCTTCCGTGCCCGCGGTCCGACCCATTCACCCTGATAGTCAGTCCGCCCGGTCCACCAGCCCTGGCCTGGCAAACCGTCGCCCTCGCGCACGACCAGAACTGCAAGCGCAGGCGCGCCTTCCTCCGTTGTGATTTGGTCGATTTTGTCGAGTGTCTTGCACAGCTGCCGCATCTTGGGCCGGGTGAAGCGGAAACCGAGGTTAAGTAGCAATTCCGAATAGCTAATCGCCCGTCCCTCGCGAGCGCAGTGTTCAAGCATCGACTTGATCCGTGCAACGTCATGCAGTGCGGATAAATCCGCAGCAGGATCGCTCAGGAAGTCTTCAAGGACGGGGTCCAATCTTGCTCCTAAAGATAATCTTTGGCCAGCGCCGCCATGATGTCATGGAATTCGGTGATGACCTCATCAATGATCTGCTTGGCTGGCTTTACTTCGTCGATCCGTCCGGCAACCTGCCCGGACAAAGCAATCGCCGCCTCCATATCGCCGCCAAAATAAAGATCGAGCACGCCGCGCATCTCGGCCATGATGTTGTCGGTCGGTTCATGGTCGAGCTTGGTTGTCCGCTCGGTCCGCAGCGCGCGCAACGCCGGTCCGGGACCGTGGCGGTTCAGGAACAGGGTATCGGTTTCCTTTGCGCTGACGATCGCGTCTTTCCAATTGTGATGCACGGGCGATTCCTCGGCGCTGACCATTCGTGTCCCCATCTGGATGCCCTCTGCACCCAATGCGAACGCCGCCGCCATCGTGCGTCCACACACCATCCCGCCAGCAGCAATAATTGGGACATCGACTTTGCTTCGGATCAACGGCAACAGCACCATCAAGGCGACGTCTTTTGGATTTTTAAAACCACCGCCTTCGCCGCCTTCGACAACCAGACCGTCAACGCCCGCATCTATGGCTTTCAGCGCACCTGCCAAGGTCGGGACGACGTGAAAAACAGTCAGACCAGCGGCTTTCAACGGCCCGCAATATTTGTTCGGATCACCGGCAGATGTCGTGACGAATTTCACGCCTTGATCGACAACGAAATCGACGATACCGGGATCCCGGACGAAGGCCTGCGCGATATTCACACCGAAAGGTTTGTCGGTTAACTCGCGCATTTTGACAATCTCGGCGCGGACTTCTTCGAGCTGGCCAGATGACGTTTCAATTATCCCAAGCCCGCCCGCATTGGAAACAGCCGATGCCAATTGTGCGCGCGCGATCCAGCCCATCGGCGCTTGGACGATTGGATATTCGACTCCGAGCATTTCAGTGATGCGGTTTTCGATCGATTTCATGAGCTAGCGTCCGATTGGGCTGGTGCGAATGTTCAACTGTCCTGTAAGGCCAGCTTTGCGGTGATGTTCGATTGCCTGATATTCCGCAGAGGCAATCATCGCCTGCATCGCCGACAGCGATGGATATTCGGCGAGTGCAACCATATCCCAAAGCTCTTCAACTTCGCCGATCATCAACCCGGTAACGGGACCAGCGTAAACCTGACGGCCGCCGACCGATGCCAGGCACGACTGAACAGCCTTGCCGTATCGGGCATAGGCTTCAGCGCCACTTAGGTCTGCGTCGCTGCCGTCGGCATATTCGGCTGTGTCCTTGAACTTGAGCAAATTGACCATAACGAACGGGCCATTCTCGGGACTACCAAAAAATGCCGATGCCTGCTCCATCGATGGAAATACAGCGTTTGTGACGTGCATGATGAACCTCCCACATCCAATTTAATCGCTTGCTTAAATCAGGGTGAAGGCAATGTAAAAGCGATTGTGCATTGAGCCATCGGCTACCCTCGCTCACGCTCTTAATTTTTGCCGGCCACCATGCCCCGCTTGGTGGTTGCCTCGGCAAAATGGTGGGCGATACAAGGTTTGAACTTGTGACCCCTCGCGTGTGAAGCGAGTGCTCTACCACTGAGCTAATCGCCCGTCTGTTAGGACAGAAGCGCGCCTTTGGCAGAGCATCGCAGCATTGGCAAGCTGTCAGGAGACGATTTTGATGTGCGGCTCTGGTGCCAATGCAGCCGATGCCTTGCTGCCCAAACCGATAAAAATCGCGTCGACGATCATCGCCAGCTTTTCCACCTTAAGCTTGCCTGTGCCGATATAGATAATAGCCTCGGGATTGGTGTAGCATTGCACCATCTGGTTGATCATCGACACCGCCTGATCGATCGAAAGACCACCGAAATAGCCCTGCTCCATCGACTCGGCAACGATCAGTGCGAGATAATGATCGCCAAGATCGACATAGCCGCGCACCACTTCGAAATGCTGGCTGCCGATTTCCATATAGCTTTTTAGGAGGTCCGGTTCGGCTTCATATTGCACCACCATAGCCTCGAAGCGGCGGGCAAAATATTGGTACATTTTTTCGCGAACCGGCAAGTCGGAGGCGGTCACCTCCTCCATGATTCGGACTTTTACGGCGAAGAATTTTTCGGCAACCGCTTCAAGCAATGCGTCCTTGCTCTCGAAAAACCGGTAGAGATTGGATGGGGACATGCCGGCAGCCGAAGCCAGATCGGTCATCGAAATATCGACAGCGCCACGTTTGCGGATCAGGTCGTCAACGACTTCCAGCAATTCTTGCCGTCCTGCCTCGATATCGGTCTGAGGGCGGGCCATATATCGCTCCCTGTATTAGGCACCTAAGTCAGTTTTCTGATATATGGATGATATCTTCAGCTTTCAATGGCGTCGAATGCAAAACTGGCTTGTGGAATTGCGTTGTCCTGACCACCTTGCTCACCGACGAGACCGGAAAGTGTCAATCCGAGCAGCCTTATGCCCATTTCGGCGGGCAGAATGTGGTCGAGTAGGCTATGGCCGAGTTGCGAAAATTCAAGACGACTGTCGATGATATGGCCGACCGTTCGCGAACGCGTGACGGTCCGGAAATCGCTATACCGCGCCTTTAAAACGAGCGTCTTGCCGCGCGCCTGGTTACGCTCGATTCTGTCCCATACGAGTTCGATAATGCCTTCCAGCGCATCGCGCAGTTCGGCCTCGCTTTTCTTGTCATCAAAATATGTGGTTTCGCCGCCAAGCGACTTGCGGATGCTGTTGGCATTAACTAGCCGGTCGTCGATCCCCCGCGCGGCGTTAAACAGATACCCACCCCAACTGCCGAAATAACGCGCCAACCACGCCTCGTCCTTCTGCGCAAGGTCGGCGCCCGTGTGCACGCCGAGCTTTGCCATTTTCTCGGCGGTGCGCGGGCCGACGCCGTGGAAACGGCGGACGGGAAGCCCGGCGACAAACTCCGCACCTTGTTCGGGCAGGATAACGCACAAACCGTCTGGCTTGTTCTGATCGCTGGCGAGTTTTGCGATGAACTTATTGTAACTGACGCCGGCACTTGCTGTCAGGCCAGTTTCAGCGCGGATGGCAGCGCGGATCACTTTGGCGACTTTAACTGCCGAGCCCAACCCGGTCTTGTCTTGCGTCACATCGAGATAGGCCTCGTCCAGCGACAGCGGCTGGATGAGATCGGTATGCCGCGAAAAAATCTCGCGGATCTGGCGTGAGACAGCCTTATAGGCCTCGAACCGGGGTTTAACAAAGATCAGGTCCGGGCATTGGCGCTGCGCAGTGATCGACGGCATTGCGGAACGCACACCAAAGGCTCGCGCCTCATAACTTGCCGCTGCGACCACGCCGCGTTTTGAGGAGCCGCCGACGGCCACCGGCTTTCCGCGCAGATCAGGATTATCGCGCTGTTCGACGCTGGCGTAAAAGGCATCCATATCGACATGGATGATTTTGCGGGTAGGTGGCGAGTCGTCGTCAGGCACAAACTTCTCTTACCGTTCGTGTCGAGCGAAGACGAGACGCCGTGCAGCCAACATGGGCCTCTCGTCTACGTTCGAGGCAAACGGATATGGTATCGTGCGATCACACCCCGACCGCCGCCCTGAGCGCCTTGCGATCAAGCTTACCAATCATTGTTTTGGGAAGCACATCCATCACGACCACCGACTGCACGCGCTCGTGTTTGCCAAGCTGAGGGTTGAGCCATGCGACAATGTCACTACCATCGGCGCGCACGCCTTCGCGCAGTGTCACAAATGCGCGCGGTAGTTCGCCGTGATACGTATCGGGAACGCCGATCACTAGCGCCTCCTTCACCGACGGATATTTGTACAATATGTCTTCGATTTGGCTCGGAAATACCTTGAATCCGCCGACCGCGATCATGTCCTTAAGACGGTCAACGATGTGGATAAAACCATCCTCGTCGATCGTCGCGACATCGCCGGTACGTAGATATTCTCCAATGAACACTTCGGCGTCGGCGTCGGGCCGGTTCCAATAGCCTCGCATGACTTGCGGGCCGGAGAATATAAGTTCGCCGGGTTCGCCATCAGACGCGGCTTTTGTAGGGTCTTCCTTGTCCACCAGTTTTACGTCAGTTCCCGGGACCGGCTGACCGATACTGCCCAATTTGTTAAGGCCCGAATATGGGTTACAAGAGACCACGCCTGAGCTTTCGGTCAGGCCGTAGCCTTCGATGACAACCGCGCCGCTAACCTGTTCGAACCGCGCTTTAAGTTCGGCCGGCAATGGCGCGCCGCCGGATATGCAGGCCCGAAGCGACGAAAAGTCGGTTGCGTCGATATCAGGACAATCGAGCAAAGCTTGATACATTGTCGGAACGCCGGGCAGCGAGGTTACGTGCGTCCGGTTGATAGCGGCCAGCGCGGCCTTTGCTTCAAAGCGAGGCAGCATGACAATCTCGCCGCCATTGCAGATCGTGCGGTTCAGGACGGTTGCGTTGGCAAATACGTGAAAAAAGGGCAGCACACCCAATATCCGGTCATCGCCAGGCGCGTCCGGCTTGTTGAAGTGCGATTCCGGGTCAATGCAATTTATTTGCCGCGCGTTGGCGGTGATGTTTTGATGGCTAAGCATTGCGCCTTTTGGCGTGCCGGTGGTGCCACCGGTATATTGCAGTTGCGCGATAGTGGTTTCCGGATCGCAAGGCTGAACCGCATAATCACCACCATTATTTGTAAGGTCGGTATAAAGCGTAATGCGACTGTCGACCGGGATAGCCGCGATCTCGTTTCGTCTGAATAGGCGGTATGCCCAGCGTTTGGCGGTCGGCAACGCCTCGGCCACGCTGCCCACGACTAATTCCTTCAGGCTCGAATTATCAAGAACCTTGATCGCCGTCGGTAGCAACGCCACCGCCGACATGGTGAATAATATCGACGTCCCGCTATCGGCAACTTGATGGGCAAGCTCGTCAACCGAATAAAGCGGCGAAAAATTGACCACCGTCGCTCCAGCGGCCAGCGCCCCGTAATAAGCCGCAATATAATGCGGCACATTAGGCAGGAAAAGGCCGACCTGATCGCCCTTGCCTATCCCCTTGTCCTGTAAGCCCCTCGCGACGCGGCGCACCATATCGGCCATTTGGGTGTAGCTAAATTTGCGTCCCATGAAGTCGGCGAGCGCGGCGTTCCCCATCCGTTCGGCCGAATGGAAAAACATGTCATGCAGCGCCAATGGCTCGAATTTTTGATCCCATTTGACGGGATGAAGATAATTGGTAGTCCAGTTCATTTTGCAACTATGCCGCGTGAAACCAGCCAACGCCATCGCGGATTTCAATTCTTGCTCGGCCCGCGCGTTCTAGATAGCGCAAATGCGCCATCGCTTCCCCCGTTGCGAGGCCGTAGATACCGTCGTCAATCGGTCGCCCAAACAACAGGCCGAACGTATCAACGGCACGCATTTCTTTTGTACGGAGAGCTGCCTCCAGCCGGTCGAGCTGCTCGTGATGCCCCGACGCCAGCCTGTCGAGCCGGGCATGCACGCCCTTGAACGGGAAACCATGCGCGGGCAGCACCAGCATGTCGTCAGGCAATGCGGCGCGGAATTTTGCAATCGACGCTAGCCATTCGGCCAAGGGATCTGCTTCAGGCTCGCTATCCATAATCGAGACGTTTGAGGTAATGCGTGGCAAGATCTGATCGCCAGCTATAATCACGCCGTTGTGATGGTCGACCATACAGGCATGTTCGGGCGTATGCCCGCCGCCGGTCATGATGGTCCACTCACGATTGCCAACACGCACAACCGCTTTGTCGTCGAGCCGGTGATGTCCAGTGGGCAAGCGCGATACCGCGCGGGCGAAATTGCCCCAACCGCCAACACGCATTTTTTCGACACGCTCTTCGTCATAACCGTAGAATTTGCGGCGGCGCAGGATTTCCTCAGGAGGGTGATCCCGCACATCGGCGCTCATCAAACGCGCAAGCAGCCATTCGGTGCGGTTCATCCACACGGACACCTTGAACTTGTTGGCAAGCCACCCGGCGCATCCGACATGATCGGGGTGGAAATGAGTTACAAAAATCCGAGTCAGCTGACGCTCCGACAACACGCCTGCAAACATCGATTTCCAATGCTCGACCGTGTCGGGCATGAACAGGCCGGTATCTGCAATGGCATAACCTTCGCCCTCTGCCGCATCGTCGTCGAGCAACCAAAGATTGATATGGTTGAGGTTCCCCGGCACCGGCATCCGAGTCCAGCCGAGGTCTGGCGCAAGCTTATAGATTTCGCCATAGCCCGGCGCATGATCGCCGAGCGGATAGGTCAGGCCTTTCAGCTCTTTGGCTTCAAACCCGTGGTCGACAAGCGACATGTCATATGCAGGAGGAGCTTTTGTGGCCATACCCAAACCCGTGCCTTAACCGCGCGGTTAAGGCAATGGTGACGTTAGCGAGGGACCGAGCTTATTCGCCGCTTTTCTTGAACAAAGTATCCGCGGTCAATTCAGGCTTCGCGCCTTCTTCTTCCTCTTCGCCGTTAAGCGCAGCTTCCGCCTTACGCGCGGCTTCGGTTCGTTCGGCCCGGAGTTCTTCGATCAGGGCTTCGCGGTCGGTGCCCAACCGCGCATCGTCAGCGGCGGTGTTGTCGATGCCTGCCTTTTTGGCGATGCGGGTAACAATGGCGTCGAGTTCGCGTTGCGAACACAGCCCCAGCGTAACAGGATCCTTCGGCTGAATTTCAGCAATGTTCCAGTGGCTCCGCTCGCGAATCGCGGCAATGGTGTTGCGCGTCGTCCCGATCAACTTGCAGATCGCGCCGTCGGAAATTTCGGGGTGATTGCGGATGAGCCAGGCAATGCCGTCGGGCTTGTCCTGACGCTTTGACACCGGGGTATACCGCGGGCCTTTGGTACGGCGGACCTGATCGGGACCGACGCTCATTTTCAGGACATAATCCTCGTCTGCTTGTCCCTTTTCGATTTCTTCCATCGAAAGCTCGCCCGCGTGAACTGGATCACGACCGGTATATTTCGAACCGGTCATGTCATCGGCCATTGCCTGCACTTCAAGAATGTGAATTCCGCAGAATTCGGCAATCTGCGCAAAACCGAGCGCGGTATTATCAACCAGCCAAGCGGCGGTTGCGTGCGGCATCAATGGGGTAGCCATGTTCGAAACTCCAATAATAAGGGCCGCCCCTTTCGGAGCGGCCTGAAACTGTTGAGTGCGGTATTAGGCCAAGTTTGGCGCGGCGGCAAGTCGCAAAGATGCTTGCGCAGGCGCGGGCTTCGGTGCAACCGTCGCGCAGCAAATGGGAGGCGTGAATGAAGCGGTTTTTGAAGTGGCTGATGGCTATTGTCGTGGTGCTTGTCGCGGCGATATTCATCTGGGGCTACGCGCCCGACACCGATGCCACAGCGATGAAAGCCAAATATGGCGGCGGAGCCTCGCAATTTGCCGAGTTGCGGCCCGGCCTGAATGTCCATTACCGCGACGAGGGCAAACGCGACGGCCGGGTGCTAGTGCTTATTCACGGTTCAAATGCATCACTTCATACGTGGGAGCCTTGGGCTAAACGCCTTAGGGCTGACTATCGCATCATCAGCATGGATTTGCCCGGTCACGGGCTGACGGGCGTCAATCCGGCTGGGGTTTATGACAATGCATCTTATGTAGGCGTGGTTGATGCGTTGCTGTCCAAGCTGGGTGTCACGAAAGCCGTAATTGGCGGCAACTCAATGGGTGGCGCCGTATCGTGGATGTACGCGCTGGCGCATCCCGAAAAGACCGAAGCGCTGTTGCTCGTTGATGCAGGCGGGCAACCGCAGGCCAAGCCTGACGAACTACCCATCGGCTTTCGGCTGATGCGGATGCCTGTCATCAAGGAAGCGGCCCGCCTGATCGCGCCCCGCAGTATATTTGAATCAAGCATCAAGAATACAATGAGCGTCCAGTCGAAAATCGATGACGCGCTGATCGATCGTTACTGGGAACTCAACCGATACCCCGGCAACCGGGAGGCAACGATGAAGCGTTTCAGCGATCCGAGAGGCATGGGTTCTGGATCGAAGGATAAGTTGGCGACGATCAAGGTGCCAGTGATAATCATGTGGGGCGAAGAGGATAAACTCATCCCGGTAAGTTCGGCCCGCTGGTTTGCAGAGGCCGTTCCTGGTTCGAAGCTGATCATCTATCCCAAAGTCGGGCATATCCCGATGGAGGAAATTCCGGAGCGAAGCGCGTCGGATGTGAAGGCGTGGCTCGACGCTTTACCGGCGATTAGCAGCTAAACTTGTAGCACAATCTTCCCGACATGCGCGCCCGACTCCATATGAGCGTGCGCTGCGGCAGCATCGGTCAGCGCGAAGCTTTTGTCCATTTCGGGGCGAAGTCCGCCATCGGAAACGATTGGCCAAACGGTGTTGTAAATTTCCTGCGCCAGCAGCGCTTTGAACTCGGCGGAACGCGGGCGCAGCGTAGATCCGGTGAGTGTTAACCGGCGGCTCATGACATAGGCCATGTTGATTTCGGCGACCATTCCTCCTTGCACCGCAATGGTGACGTGGCGACCATCTTCGCGTAAGCATTGTAGATTGCGTGCGACGTAGCTGCCCGCGACCATATCGAGCACGATATGGACGCCTGCGCCGCCAGTAATTTTTTTAACTTCCTCAACAAAGTCGGTAGATGCATAATTAATCGCGTGGTCCGCGCCCAAGGCCATCGCCGCCGCGCATTTTTCGTCCGATCCGCAGGTTACAATGACGATCAACCCGAACAGTTTGCCAAGCTTAATCGCCATGCTGCCAATACCGCTGGTGCCGCCGTGGATCAGAATGGTCTCGCCATCGCTAGCATAGGCGCGCTCAAAGACATTGTGCCAAACGGTAAACAATGTCTCAGGAAGCGCAGCCGCTTCGGCCATCGTCAGCGCGGCAGGAACAGGCAAGCAATGCTCGAACCGTGCCAGCGCATATTCGGCATAGCCACCGCCAGAAACCAAGGCGCACAAACGATTGCCCATTTCGTGCGCATCGACCCCCTCCCCCATCGCGACCACAGTACCTGACACTTCAAGACCTGGAATATCGCTCGCGCCAGGAGGTGGCGGATATAGACCTTTGCGTTGGATCACATCAGGCCGATTGACACCTGCAAATGCGACTTTCAGCAGCACTTCGCCGGGTCCAGGAGCCGGAATAGGACGCTGACAAGACCGTAGCACTTCGGGCCCGCCCGGCGCCGAAATCTCGATCGCAGTCATAGTTTGCGGCAATTCAGCCATCTGGCCCTGATCCCCCTTGTTGGATGCCGCGCCTTTTAGGCAAGCTTCGTATTGACAGCAAGCGTAGTGGTGTCAAAATATGTACATGGATAGCGACGAAAATCTGCCGCTGCACAGGAACGATCCGCTGGCCAACCTGGTCAAGCAGGACCTTGATCCCTTGTCTGTCGCCGAACTTGAAGAACGCATAACCGCGTTGAAAGCGGAAATTGTGCGTTGCGAAGGCAAAATCGCTTTTGCCGATCGCCACCGCAGCGTCGCAGATGCACTGTTTAAGACGTGAGGTCTGGCCACCCGCTTCTAATGAATCGTGCGTTTCGTCCGTTATCTACAGGTGCACCGCTTGAAAGCGTAAAAGCCAACGCCGATATAGTTTTTAGAAGATCCAGCGACCCAGTTTAAGGAATTGAGCCATGCCATCATTTGCAGAATCGTTGGAAGCCACGCTCCACAACGCGCTCAAGCATGCAGGCGACCGGGCGCATGAATATGCAACGCTTGAGCATCTTTTGCTCGCGTTGATCGACGACGCGGACGCAGCGAAGGTCATGCAGGCCTGCGGCGTCGATTTGGGCGAATTGTCCGACATAGTCATAACCTATCTCGACAGCGAGCTTGAGAGTTTGCGCGTCGAAGGCAAGGTTGATCCGTCGCCGACCAGCGGCTTCCAGCGTGTCGTGCAACGCGCGATCTTGCATGTGCAAAGTTCCGGCAAAGATGTCGTGACCGGAGCCAACGTCTTGGTCGCCTTGTTCTCCGAGCGTGAAAGCTATGCCGTCTATTTCCTCCAGCAGCAGGATATGAGCCGCTTGGACGCCGTGTCTTATATCAGCCACGGTATTGGCAAGGATGGAAAGCTGGCTGAGCCGCGGCAAGTTACAGGAAGCGAGCAAAAGGGTGAAGAGCCTGAAGACGCTAAGTCCAAAAAGGACAAGAAAGAAGGCGCGCTCGACCAGTTCACCGTCAATTTGAACGAAAAGGCTAAGCAGGGCCGTATTGATCCTCTTATTGGGCGGGCTGCGGAGGTTGACCGGACCGTCCAAATCCTGTGCCGCCGTTCCAAAAATAATCCTCTTTATGTCGGTGAGCCTGGCGTTGGTAAGACCGCGATTGCCGAAGGCCTGGCGCGCCGAATCGTCGAGAAGCAAGTTCCCGAAGTGTTGCTGCCAGCGGTCATCTACTCGCTCGACATGGGCGCGTTGCTGGCTGGAACGCGGTATCGCGGCGATTTCGAGGAGCGGTTGAAGGCAGTCGTTTCGGAGCTGGAAAAGCTTCCCGATGCAATCCTATTCATCGACGAGATACATACAGTGATTGGCGCAGGCGCAACCAGCGGCGGGGCAATGGATGCCTCGAACTTGTTGAAGCCCGCGTTGTCGGGCGGCACAATCCGGTGCATTGGTTCGACCACGTACAAGGAATTCCGCAACCATTTCGAAAAGGACCGTGCACTGCTCCGCCGGTTCCAGAAAATTGACGTCAACGAACCAAGCATCGAAGATACGATCAAGATTTTGGCTGGATTGCGGACTGCATTCGAAGAGCATCACAAGGTAAAATACACGCCCGATGCGCTGAAAGCTGCGGTCGAGCTGTCCTCACGCTACATCAACGACCGTAAACAACCTGACAAGGCGATCGACGTGATCGACGAAGTTGGAGCGATGCAGATGTTGGTTGCGCCATCGAAGCGCCGCAAGCTCATTACCGCACGCGAGATTGAGGCGGTAATCGCGACCATCGCACGCATCCCGCCGAAACAGGTCTCGACCGACGACAAGACTGCGCTCGGAACGCTTGAGGCCGATCTGAAACGGGTCGTGTTTGGCCAAGACAAGGCAATTGAGGTTTTGGCAAGCGCGATCAAGCTTAGCCGTGCCGGCCTCCGCGATACTGAAAAGCCGATTGGCAGCTATTTGTTCAGCGGTCCTACCGGCGTCGGTAAAACCGAAGTCGCACGTCAGTTGGCATCAATCCTCGGCATCCCGCTCAAGCGCTTCGATATGTCGGAATATATGGAGCGTCACAGCGTTAGCCGCTTGATCGGCGCGCCTCCAGGCTATGTCGGATTTGACCAAGGTGGGTTGTTGACCGATGCGGTCGACCAGAGTCCGCATAGCGTGTTGCTGCTCGACGAAATCGAAAAAGCGCATCCTGACTTGTTCAATATCTTACTGCAGGTGATGGATAATGGCCGCCTGACCGACCATCACGGCAAAACCGTCGATTTCCGCAATGTGATCCTGATCATGACGACCAATGCAGGCGCCAGTGATATGGCCAAGGAAGGTATCGGGTTCGGTAATAACATCAGCAAGGAAGATGCTGGCGATGAAGCCGTTAAGAAGATGTTCGCGCCTGAATTCCGCAATCGCCTCGATGCGACAGTGCCGTTCGGCTATCTGCCGACCGAAGTGGTGGCGCGTGTGGTCGACAAATTCATCCTGCAACTCGAATTGCAATTGGCCGACCAGAATGTGCATATCAAACTCGACGACGAGGCGCGCGCATGGCTTACCGAGCGCGGCTATGACAAGCTATATGGTGCACGTCCAATGGGCCGCCTGATCCAGGAGAAGATCAAGCAGCCGCTCGCCGAGGAATTGCTATTTGGCAAGCTTGTCCACGGCGGCGAGGTCGCCGTGCATATCAAGGACAGCGAACCTGTATTTGAGGTCAGCCCCGCTCCGCCTAAGGCCAGCAAGCCAAAGGCACCGAAGAAAAAGCCCTCCAAAAACGCCAGTAAGGCGGATTAGTCCGAACCGACGGCGATTAGCTGCGCCGTCGGTCCGATGCCGTTAAAGAGTTCGGGTTCGGTTCCCGTCATCCAAACTTGTGCGCCAGTTTGGACAAGGCGTTCGAACAAGGCCCCTCGCCGTGTTGGGTCCAGATGTGCCGCTACTTCGTCGAGTAGCAGGATCGGTGGCGCTTGCCTTTGAGCAGTAACCAGGGCAGCGTGGGCAAGAATAAGCGACAGCAGCAATGCTTTCTGTTCACCAGTCGAGCATCGTTCTGCAGGCTGACCGGACGCCATATGAGTAACAATCAGATCCGCCCGGTGCGGTCCGATAAGCGTCCGGCCCGCAGCTGCGTCGCGTATTCGTCCTCGTCGCCACGCGTGGGCTAAGGCTTCAACGGCTACACCCTCTTTTTCTGTCAGCTGGACCGCCGGAATTGCAAACGGTCCCGCCGGGGCCAATTCTAAACCGGCAGTGAGTTCATGAACCATCCGGTTTCGGGCTTCAGTTATGGCTGAACCCGACTCCGCCATTTGCGCTTCCAGTGCGTCGAGCCACAGCGCGTCCGGCGCGACATTGCCGGTGAGCAATTTATTACGCTGCTGGACCGCCTTCTCATAACGACTGCTATGCCGCGCATGGCTCGGTTCCAATGCGAGCACGAGCCGGTCCAAGAAGCGGCGGCGCGCGGCAGCTCCGTCAATAAACAAGCGATCCATCGAGGGCGTGAGCCAAATCACCGCCAGCCATTCAGCAAGATGGTTGATCGCGGCATTGCTGCCGTTAATCCGGACCTTGCGGCGTTCTGGATGCTCTGCCTCGATACCGGTGCCAATCGTCGTGCCGTCAAGTTCTGCTGAAATGGAAAAGCCGCCGCCACCTCCGTTGCGCGCCATATCGGGCAAAGCCGCGCGGCGAAGCCCGCGGCCTGGCACCAGCAGCGATACCGCCTCGAGTATGTTGGTCTTTCCCGCACCATTTGCACCGTGCAACGCTACGAACTGCGTCTCGGGCTGCAATGTCAGTGCCGCGTGATTGCGGAAATTGGTCAGGGTAAGACGGGAAAGGGCCATGAACCGCATCTGCTATAGCACGATACCCCCGGGTCAACCCGATATCGCGTAAATTACTAACACCAACTATTGGGATAATTTCCCAATATATGAAATTTTACGATACTGACAAGTTGGTCAGAAATCACTTATACTATTGTTTTTATTATTTTTTATCAAACTGGCATGGCCTGTGCAAATACTCTGGCATAGCCGGAATGGTCCGGTAACTTTGAAAAGGAACGAAAAATGACTCTCTCTTCACGTAACCAGATCGCATCGGTTTTCGCAGCTGTTGTATGCGCTTTCATCACCGTCGGCATGAGCATCGCCCCTGCTGTAACGCCATTTTCGACTCTGGTCGCTTAAGACCAATCCATGACTAAGGACATCAACATGAACGTCTCTTCACGCAACCACATCATTTCTGCTTTTGCCGCAATCATCTGTGCATTCATCACGATCGGCATAAGCGTAGCACCCGCAGTTGCTCCCGCCGCAGGCCTTGTCGCTTAAGGCGGGACAACATCCACGTTCGAATAACTAGGGAGTAATTTACATGGCACGTTTGACGCTTGATAAAGCCAACAAGAAAATCCTCGGCGTTTGCGCAGGACTTGCGAATTGGTCGGGAATGGACGCAATGATCGTTCGTCTGATTTTCGCTGCTGCAACATTGATTGGTTTTGGCTCACCGATCCTGATTTATATCTTGCTTGCGATGATATTGGATTGATCCGCATCAAAGCTTTTTACTTGCCTCCTGCTGTAAAATGCCGGCAGAGTTATTGCAGGGCAGGAGCATGTGGTGAGCGACAATGGATCTCAATATTTTTCGCGTGAGTTCCGGCGTGATGCGGTAAGCATCCCGGCCGATATCCGCGAAAAAGGAGCCGGCAGGCAGAAAGTATCGGTTATCGATCTTTCGCGTTCAGGCTTTCGCATGCACTGTATTTTCCTGATTCCGGACGATCGCACCGTCTTCTTGACCATGCAGGGGTTGGAATCGCTCGAAGCCCGGATCGCATGGCATGAGGACGACTATTATGGCTGCGAATTCAGGCAGAAACTTCACGAAGCGGTTTACGATCATATCATTCGTACGCACCCAACGTTAAGAGGCCGTCTCTGATACGCTTTCCGGAAAGTAATGTCCGTTACCCCACCGCAGCAGGATCATTTGTTCGCCGCTTCCTGAGACTATCGGGCTGGCTGACGTTCTGGGCAATCGCCGCCATGGCGGTATTTTTAATAGATGAATGGACTGACCCACCGCGAATGATATCTTCGACAAACGCTAAATTCACTGTCGCCGATGGCGACAGCTTAGCCTTTGGTTCGAAAAAAATCCGCCTCGATTGCATAGATGCACCCAAATATCACCAGTCTTGCAATCACCGTTCGGCCGTCCTTTGGGAATGCGGCAAGGCTGTGCGTGCTTCGTTGGAGCAGATGCTCCGACCACCCGGACTTACCTGCCTGACCGATGCGGCGGACCAATTTGGTCGGTTGATTGCTATGTGCTCAACTTCGGCGATACCCTATATTGGGGCCGCACACGTCAACGCCGGTATGGCCGTTTCTCACGAATATTTCGGCGTGAGAAACTATGCAGATGAAGAGGATAGCGCAAAAACATCAAAGCGGGGCATTTGGGCTGGGACATTCGTTCGTCCGTCGGAATGGCGAGAAACGGCGGGGTCCGGCCTATCTTAATACGTATATGCGTGGAACATAGCGACCCCGCGAGGACTTGATACGACCATATAAAAAGGTCGCATCGGAAAAATATATGGCTTCCAAGTTTGAAGAGCCAGAATGGGAACTTGCAAAGAATAAACGCAAGTCGTTGCGCAATGCCGTGACGATCAAAGCGGATTTGCTCATTTCCTCAGGTCCACGTTTTAAAGTTTCGGTGAATGATTTGTCACGAACAGGTTTCCGTATCGAAACGGGCAATTACATTCCGGTTGGCAGCAAGGTGTATTTAAGCATGCCTGGCATGCAGAGTTTGCAGGCGCGGGTCGCCTGGCAGGATATCGTCTATTACGGCTGTGAATTTACTAACCCGCTGCACGAATCGATTTTCGAACATATCGCTAAACAACACCCGACGCTGGTGAGTTAATTATCCAGCGTGTTTTTGGACAAAAACGCAGCCTGCGGAATAGCCCGCGCCAAATGAGCAAATCAGGCCGATATCGCCTGTCGCCAAATCCTCATTATGTTTGTGGAATGCGATAATCGATCCAGCGCTCGACGTATTTGCATAGGTATCAAGCACGGTCGGGCTTTCATCGTCGGAGGCTTCGTGGCCGAGTACTTTATGCGCGATAAGCCTGTTCATCCCGGTATTGGCCTGATGCAGCCACATCCGCCGCAGATCGGCACCCGACAGGCCAAGGCTTTCGGCATGTTCGAGGATCATCTGACCGACCATCGGCACGACTTCTTTGAAGACTTTGCGGCCTTCTTGAACGAACAATTTGTCGTTGCGCGGGCCGCTTTGATCGATCGGCCCATCGCCATGCGCACGGTTGAGGAATCCAAAATTATTCCGAATATTGTTCGAAAATTGCGTTTTAAGACGGGTGCCGAGAATTTCCCAATGATTGGCCGGGGCTATGTCCTTGGCTTCAACCAGTATGGCAGTTGCGACGTCTCCGAAGATAAAATGGCTGTCACGGTCGCGCCAGTTCAGATGGCCCGAAGTGATCTCGGGATTTACCACCAAAACCGACTTCGCATTGCCGCTGCGGATATAATCGGCGGCGGTCTGGATGCCAAACGTTGCAGACGAGCACGCCACGTTCATATCAAACCCGAAGCCGCGCTCCATGCCAAGCTCATGCTGTATTTCCACTGCCATCGCCGGGTAACCGCGCTGCATATTGGAAGCGGCGCATAACACCGCATCGACTTCGGCAATGTCACGGCCGGCGCGCGCCAAAGCATCACGGCACGCCGCAACGCCGATTTCTGCCATCAAGGATATTTGATCATTCGGTCGCTCCGGGTAGCGCGGTTCCATGATGCCGGGATCGAGGATCGCCGCCTTGTCCATCACATGCCGCGACTTAATGCCGCTGGCCTTTTCGACAAATTCAACAGAGCTGTGCGTCAGCGGCTCCACCTCGGGATTGGCGGCATTATACCGGTCGGCATAAGCGTTAAAGCTCGCAACCAGTTCTTCATTGCTGATGGTATCGGGCGGTGTGAATAGGCCAGTTGAGGATATAACCGGTATTGCAGCTTGGCCGCTTTGCGACATGATTTTTCCCGCATCTGTTATGGATTGCATTTTGGTGCCTAGCGCCTGCGTATCTGTGAAACAAGCCGTTTGCACTGCAATGTAACCTCGCTAAGCACGGCAACAGGGAGAGGGCAAATATGTCATTGGAAGAGCGTAAACCAAGCCTGTTGTCGCGCATGTTTCGCCGCGCATTGGTTGGAATTTATAAGCGGCACGGGTGGCGCGCGCACGGAGCCGTGCCAAAGCCGCGCAAATTTGTGCTGATCGCAGCGCCGCATACTAGCAATTGGGATTTCGTCTATTTTCTTGGGCTGACCGACGACCTGGGGATCAAGCCGCATTTTATGGCAAAAACGTCATTATTCCGATGGCCCTTTACAAATTTCATGCTGGATATGGGTGGCGTTCCAGTCGATCGGTCATCCAACAAGAATTACGTCCAGCAAATGATTGACGAATTCAATCGCCGTAAGGAATTCATGCTGACGATAGCGCCTGAAGGCACGCGTGGATCGGTCAAGGCTTGGAAAACCGGTTTCTATCACATCGCTATAGGAGCAGGCGTGCCATTGGTCGTGGGGATGATGGACTATGCATCCCGATCAGGCGGACTTGGTCCGGCAATTTGGCCGACGGGTGACTATGTTGCAGATATGAAAAAAATCGCTGAAATCTATGCTACGGTAACGCCGAAACATCCCGCCAAAGGGATGACCGATGTTATTGCAAAGGAAGAAACATGACGCTGGTCTGGACAACTTTGATGATCAATGCCGCCGCGTTGTTGGCGGTCATTTTCCTTTTATGGGCATATTCGGTCAGAATTCGTGACGTATCGTTCATCGACGCTTTCTGGGCGTTCGGCATGGTGCTCCTCGCTTGGGCGACTTGGGCTCAGTCGGGACAACCGGGTGCTCGCTCGCATCTGCTGCTCGGCCTGACGACCATATGGGGATTGCGGCTTTCATGGCATTTGTGGACCCGTTGGCAAGCGCACGGCGAAGATCCGCGTTACACTAAAATCATGGCCACTAGGATGGAAAAAAAGGGCTGGAGCTGGTCCAAAACGTCTTTGCTATCCGTATTCCTAACTCAAGCGCCTCTGCTGTTTATAACCTGTTTGCCGGCACAGCTCGGGATATGGGCAAGCGATGGCGGACGGACGGTGATTGGTCCATTGGGTGCCGCCGGTGCATTGATTGCCATCATCGGCATACTGTTTGAAACATTAGGCGATGCGCAGCTCAACGCTTTCCGTGCCAATCCTGCGAACAAAGGCAAAGTGCTCGACACAGGGCTCTGGCGTTACACTCGACATCCCAACTATTTTGGCGATGCGTGTACCTGGTGGGGTATCTGGCTCGTGGCGGCGGAAACCGGGCTTCCTGGTTGGATCAGCATTATCGGACCGATTTTCCTGACTTTCACTTTGACTAAATGGTCGGGTAAGCCGTTGCTTGAGTATGGCATGAAAAAGACCCGACCAGAATATGCCACTTATGTCGCGCGGACTTCGGGCTTTTTTCCCTGGCCGCCCAAAAACGGCTGATTACTTCACCAGCCAGATTTCGCCGTAGCCGTTAAATGCCGGCGCAATCTTGTGTTTAACCTCGCGTTCGGGCGCGAAGGCTAGGTTGGGAAAACGATCGAATAGCATCGGCAGCGCAATCTTCGCCTGCACTTTGCCCAAGCCAGCCCCCAGACAATAATGCGCGCCGCCGCCGAAGGCAAAGTGTTTGATGTCTTGGCGAGTGATGTCGAATTTCTGCGGGTCTGGGTTGAGTGCAGGGTCGTAATGGGCTCCGAAGAGCGATAGGTGGATTGTTTCACCCTTTTTTACAACTTTATCAACAAGGTGCATTTCTTCAGGCGCGGTACGTAGCGCTTGGGCGACGGGCGGTTCGACTCGCAATATTTCATCGAGCGCGTTGTCGATGAGCAACGGGTCAGCCTTCAGCTTGGCCAACTGGTCGGGGTTTTTCAGAAACTGCACAATCCCGCTGCCGATCATGTCGGTCGTGGTGCTGTTTCCCGCAATCAACAAAAGCCGGATTAGCAACACGATATCAGTGGTGGTTAGCGTATCGCCCTCCTCCTCGGCACGCGCCAGCCGGCTGATCAAATCCTCGTCCGTATTGCCGCGGCGCTTTTCAACCTCGACCGCCAGATAGTCGGCCAATGTCGTAGTCGATTCCTCGTACAACGCGGTCTGCTCGAGCGTTCTAAACGGATTGAGCGCTTGCATGCAGCCCAAGGACCAGCGCCTGAAATCCTTGCGATCGGCGGCATTCACCCCTAGCAACTCGGCCATCACTGTGGTCGGCAGCGGCGAGCCGAACAGTTGCACGAAATCAAACTCGCCCTCGACCGCTTCGATATCGTCGGCCAAATCCTTCGCGATTTCATGGATGCGCGGCGTCAGTGCATCGACCGAACGCTTGTTGAACGCTTTTAACACCAGATTGCGTTGCCGCGCATGGTCGGGGTCATCGAGCATCAGCAACGACAATTCCTTGCTATTCTGCCCATACAGCGTCTTGGTGAACGTACCGTCATTCGCCTTGGCAGGGTCAACCACTAGGTGCCGGTTTTTGACCAACGCCTCGACCTCGCTCCCGCGTGTAAAGAAATAGCGATTGAGTTGCTGGTCATGATGCACTGGATCAGCATCGCGTAACCGGCCCAGTGGCTCCCACGGCGTTTCGCGATACACCGGATCGAGCGCCGAAAGCTGATAGCCGGTTGGTAACGGAAGCGTATCTTCTGACATCCAAAGTCCCCACAAACTCAAATCGATACGGCCTGATAGGCAATCGCTGCCAGCTTGCAAGATGTTGGCTGCGTGTCAGGCCAGTCTGGCGGCAAATTTCTGTGGAGCGGGAGTAAGGTCGGCAAGCGAATATTGGTCCAGTCTCGCCATGAAATCGCCCAATGCAGTCGCAAGCGCACCTTGCAGACCGCAAACGCCGGTAACCGGACACTGGTTGTTGACCCGGTCGAAACATTCAACGAATCCGCCGACCGGCTCGATCGAACGAACGACTGTCCCGACGATAATGGTTTCTGGCGCCTGAGCGAGTGTCAGCCCCCCTCCCCGTCCGCGCTTGGTCGTCACATAACCCAGCTCGGTAAGCTTCTGCGACACCTTCATCAGGTGATTGCGCGAAATACCATAAGCAGTGGCGATTTCATCGACCGAGGCTTGCGCCTGTTTCGCCGAAAGATACATCAAGATTCTTAGCGCATAGTCGGTGTGGACGTTCAATCTCATATAACTGGTATATTATATATTGCTTTAAGGCGCAAATGACTTATATAGGTATTTGAAATACCTTTTATGAGTTTCGCCGATGACCAATGCCCATGCAATTGCCGCACGCGAGCACAAACAGACCGAAGCATTGAGCTTGGGAATTGACGATGCCTTCATCGCGACACTCGTCCAGAACTTTTACACTCGGATCAGGAGCGATGCGGAACTTGGTCCGATATTCGACGACCGCATAAAAGATTGGCCGAGCCATCTCGAGCGGATGAATACATTCTGGCGCTCGATCCTTTTCAAATCGGGCGAGTTTTCGGGCAACCCGATGATGAAGCATGTCGCGATACCGCGCATCGCGAAGCCGGATTTTTCGCGTTGGTTAAAGCTGTTTGGCGAAACGCTCGACGAAATGGGAGCGGTGTCAGCTGCTCGAAACCTCATTTTCAAACGAGCCGAGATGATTGCCGAAAGTCTGCTTTTGGGCATTTGCATTCACCGTGACGGCATCAGCCATCCCCAGAAAATGAAAGGATAAATCATGCTGCAAGAAATTGATATGGCTGCAGTTACCCAGTTTTGCGAACAACCGCAATCTGTCCTGCCCGTTGAACAAGAGCCCCCGTTTCCCGTTCAGCCGGAAAAAACTGATCTCGAAATCCCGAATGGTATCTGGCTGACAATGTTTGCTTGCTATGCCGTGTTTTTCGGTGCGCTTTTGGCAGCAACGGGTCGGGAGACCGGCGCGGTGTTCATGATCGTTATCAGTGCTCTCTATGCTGTGGTTTACTTCGGAGTAGCGAGCGTTCTCTTCACCCAGAACAAGCCAGCCAACCCGTCACTATTTGCCAAAGGTATCGGACCGCTGGTCACGAGTACCGGGCCGATGAGCAAAGGGTCGGTCGCTGGGCAGATACTGACGATCCCCTTGTGTCTTGCACTCTTCGCCATCGCCATCGCCATTTACCGTTCGATGATCTTCGGATGATCGGTGTGCCGACTTATTCACTTCCTGACGATGTCGTCTGTTACCGGATTTTAGGCCCGTGGACCGACAGCGAGATACCGGCCGGCCTGCTGAAGCAACATCAACTTAAGGCGGGCAGTTGGGGCGAACTGACGGTTGTTTCAGGAACTATCGAGTTTTGCTGGGATGAAGTGACTGGTGTTGAACCGATCTGTCTAGCGACAGGGCAACGGATTGTAATACCGCCAACGGTTCCGCATCATTTGCAGATCATCGGAGATGCTGTTTTGGAGCTGCATTTCTACAAATAATCGGGTGTAAAAAAGATCTTAGGCAACCACGCCGAACAGGTCATGCTCGTCGGCGTCTTCTATCGCGACGTTGACGATATCGCCTTGTGCCAAGGTTGGAGACACATCTCGCAGGAATACGTTGCCGTCGATCTCCGGCGCATCGGCCTGTGAGCGGCCGGTTGCGCCGATGCTGCCGTCGCAATCCGGATCAGAGGCGTCGGCTTCACCGATTTCATCGATGATCACAGGCAAGACCCGTCCGACCTTGGCGGCCAGTTTGGCTGCGCTAATCGCTGCGGTTTTTTCCATGATGCGCTGGAAGCGTTCCTCTTTGATCTCTTCGGGTACCGGATTTGGAAGCAGGTTGGCAGCAGCCCCCTCGACCGGTTCGAAACGGAACGCACCGACCCGGTCGAGTTGCGCTCCTTCCAGCCATTCAAGCAGATATTCGAAGTCCGCGTCGGTCTCGCCAGGAAAACCAACAACGAAGGTCGAGCGGATCGTGATATCGGGACAGATATCGCGCCATTTGTGGACCCGTTCAAGCACCTTGGCTTCATTCGCGGGGCGCTTCATGGCTTTGAGCACATTGGGTGCTGCGTGCTGGAACGGAATATCGAGATAGGGCGTAATCAACCCTTCTGCCATCAACGGGATGACCTGATCGACATGCGGGTAAGGATAGACGTAATGCAACCTGACCCAAGGCGGCGTGCCTTCCGCTGTCCGCAGGCCGCCAAGTTCGCGCGCCAAATCGGTCATGTGCGCGCGGACCTCGCGGCCCTTCCACTCGCGCGGTTCATGCCGCGTGTCGACGCCGTAAGCCGAGGTATCCTGCGAAATGACAAGCAATTCCTTGGTCCCCGCCGCCACCAGTTTCTCGGCTTCGCGCAGTACCGCGTCGATCCGGCGGCTAACGAGATCGCCACGAATGCTGGGAATGATGCAAAAGGCACAGCGGTGGTTACAGCCTTCAGAAATCTTCAGATAGGAGTAATGGCGCGGCGTGAGTTTGAGCGCGCCTTCGGGCACCAGATTGATGAACGCGTTGACCGGCATCGGCGCCGCCTCATGCACAGCGCCAACCACTGCTTCATATTGATGCGCGCCGCTGATCGCCAGAACCTTGGGATAACGCGCTCGAATCATTTCGGCCTCGTTGCCAAGGCATCCGGTGACGATCACCCGGCCGTTTTCGGCGAGAGCCTCGCCAATTGCCTCTAGGCTCTCTTCCTTAGCCGAATCCAGAAATCCGCAGGTGTTGACGAGCACAACATCGGCACCGGCATAGTCCGCCGACATCGCGTAGCCATCGGCGCGCAATTTGGTGAGAATCCGTTCACTGTCGACCAACGCCTTGGGACAGCCGAGCGAAACCATGCCCACTTTGGGCGCTGTAGGAATTTGAGTTGCCATGATTGAGGCGCGCATAGCGGGTTTGGACAGGCTTGTCACGAACCGCGAACAGGAGCATGATTACGGCACACATTTGGGGGACGCCGACATGGCAAATGCGAATTTACTGGCAATATTGATTGCTGCAGCAGCCGGATTTCTGGTCGGCGGGCTCTGGTACGGGCCACTGTTTGGCAAAGCATGGATGGTCGAGCATGACTTTGTCGAAGAAGAATTGAAAAAGGCAAATATGCTGAAAATATATGGTCTGACATTTGCTTTTAGCGTGCTGTCGGCAGTTTTTCTGGGCCATTTGCTGGCATTTTTCGACACCAGCCCGCGATCGACGATGATGATCTCGATCGGCATTGCTTTGGGTTATATTGTGCCAGCCATCGGCACCAATTATCTGTTTTCGCGCAAATCGGGAAAGCTGTTTGCGATTGATGCGGGATATTGGCTGGTATTCTACGCCGCGATGGGTGCGGTGTTTGCAATGCTTGGCACTTAAGACGAATTCGTTCCGTTTGCAGTAGCAGGAATGATTTGTACCAGCATATCACCTGCCTGCAGAGCCATAGCCTCTTTTTCCCAGAAACCAAAGGCACGCCCACCTCGATAAACTCTTACGCCCAGACCACCGGGCAAATCGCGTAAGCGCATGCCGATTTCGTCATCGGCGATAGGCCGTTCTTCCATCAGCACCTGGCCGCTGATCGATGCAAGGTCGGTCAGATACTCGGCAATATGTTCGCCGTGGCAGGAGCTTGCGAGCAAAAGCCCGGTAAAGCTGACCGGATTGATTACCGTATTCGCGCCCGCCTGCCGCGCGAGCAATTCATTATCGCTCGCCCTGATCACGACACTGATCGGAATGACCGGTGCCAAATGGCGGACTGTGAGTACCATCAAGATCGCCGTGTCATCGCGGCCTGCCGACACGATAACAGACGAGGCCTGCGCGATGCGGATATCGTTCAGGGTCTCATCGCGCGTCGCATCGCCGTGAAGAACGTTACAGCCCAATTCTTCAGCTTGCGCGAGCCGGTCTTCATTCATGTCGACAACGACGATATTGGCAGGTTCGGTCCCGCGTTCGATCAGCTCGCGGACCGCTTCGGAACCGCTGGTACCGAAACCCAGCGCCACAATATGCCCGGTCAGGTTCTTCTGTATCTGTGCCATGCGCCATTTTTCCCAGCTGCGTTTAAGGACGAAATTATAGGCCGTACCGACGAAAATGAAGAGCACCGCGATGCGCACCGGCGTCACGATGATCGCCTCGATAAAGCGCGAGCGGTCCGACACAGGGGCAATGTCGCCAAAACCGGTCGTCGTGACCGAAATCATCGTAAAATAGACGACGTCCAGAAAGCTGATAACACCGTCATGCGTGTCTTTAAGGCCTTCGCGGTCGAACCAGTGAATCAGGATGACAAATCCGATCAGCGCGAACGCGAGCGATAAGCGCAAAAGGACGTCGGCCCAAACCGGCAGCCTGCTCGCCCGCTTTAGCGGGGCCGTAAATCGGTAAAGAGGCTTAGCCGGTCGCATATTGCACCGGTAGAACGGTTTGCGGGTTAATTGGTTTCCTATCCTTGCGGATTTCGAAATGCAATTGCGGCTGAGTGACATATCCGGTTTCACCGACTCCGCCGAGCGCCTGACCGGCTGTAACGAGCTCGCCTTTGGTGACATTGAGGCTGCCGAGATGACCATAAGCGGTCACCCACCCGCCGCCATGATCGATCAGCACCAGCCCGCCAAATACGCCGATCTCATTGCCGCTATAGACGACGGTGCCGGGCGCTGCAGCGCGTACCGGTGTGCCGCCAAGCGCAGAAATGTTTAGCCCGTCATTCACGCGGCCGCCGCCCTGCGATCCAAAGGAACCGATAACCGCGCCTTGAAGCGGCCATGCAAAACGACCAACGAAATTGGCCGACGGGGCAGGCAGGACAGAAGGCCGCCCAGCTGGTTGTCCGCCGGTGACAATATCATCGATGTTGAGACTGAAGGCCGCTGCGCGCATCTCGGGTGTTATTTCGGTCGGCGTGCTGCTATCGGACGCAGTTGAAGGCAACAGCAAATTTTGCCCGACTTGCAGCGTGTAGGGCGGCTGCAGCGCGTTCATCATAACAATGCCGGCCCACACAACACCATATGCCCGCGCAATCGCTATACCCGTCTCCCCGCTGCCTACTTTATGATAAAGTCCGCCCGGGATTTGAAGTTGGTCGCCCGCGCGGAGGGGATAAGGCGGTCGCAGATTGTTGACATCGGCAATTGCGGTCGCGCCTGCTCCGGTCTTTGTCGCGATGGCAAACAGGCTATCGCCTGACTGAACGATATAAGCCGATGTCGCGACTTGGCGCGCATTGCGTTCGACAACCGCTGGGCTCCAGCTTGGCGTTTCGGCAACGAAGGCTTTTTCAGGTACAAGTTGCGGGTCTGAATTTTCGGACGCCGGGGCATCGGAATTGCGCCCAATCCGGTAGTCATCGCCGCCCGGCGGAATGCAGGCGGCGAGACTTAACGTTGACCCCAGCGCAAACAATCTCCCCCGCATGCCTACTGCCTTCCCTATACGCCGTAAGCGGTATGCAACGCCCCCATTGATTCGCGGTGCGTCAGATCAAGCTGCAACGGTGTGACCGCGATATAGCCGTCTTCAATCACTTCGAGGTCAGTGTCGTGCCCCGACGTGTGAACCATGCCGTGCAGACCGAACCAGTAATAATCATAACCGCGCGGGTCGGTGCCTTTAACTATCGAGCCGCGGCTGTAGTCATGGAATCCTTGCCGTGCGACCTTAATGCCCTTGACGTCTGCGGGCAGCAGGGCCGGGAAATTGACGTTTATCAATGTGCGCGGTGTGAATGGCATTTCCAGCAGCGGCCGCAATACGCGCTCACCCCATTCTTCAGCAGCAGAGAATGGCACGGCGTCGGCCATGCCTTCCTTGCTGTACACCTGACTCATCGCAATCGACCGGATGCCTGCGAGCGAACCCTCCATTGCTGCGGAGACTGTTCCCGAATAAGTGATGTCATCGCCGAGGTTTGCACCGCGATTGACGCCCGACAAGATGAGGTCGGGCTTCGCATCCTTCATGATGACGCCTAGGCCAAGCATGACGGAATCGGTTGGCGTGCCAGCGACCGAATAATGTTTCTCGCCATGCTGGCGGATGCGGACTGGCTTTGTGAGCGTCAGCGAATGGCCTGCACCTGAGTTTTCCTCGGCGGGGGCCACGATCCAAATATCGTCGCTGATCGTCCGCGCGATGCTTTCCAGCACCTTCAGGCCCGGAGCGTTGACGCCATCGTCATTGGTCAAGAGTATGCGCATCAGCCCATCGGCTCCAATTTGGTGATGCCGCCCATGTAGGGGAGCAAGGCGGTCGGGACGGTGACAGAGCCATCGGCTTGCTGATAATTTTCGAGCACTGCAACTAACGTGCGTCCAACCGCGAGGCCGGAACCATTGAGCGTGTGGACGAAGATACTTCCCTTGCCCTCAGCAGGCCTATAACGCGCGTTCATCCGTCGTGCTTGCCAGTCGCCGCAGTTCGAGCAGCTCGAAATTTCGCGGTAGAGCCCCTGCCCCGGCAGCCACACTTCGAGATCATAGGTTTTGCGCGCCGATGCGCCCATGTCGCCGGTGCAGAGCAGCATCTTGCGGTAGGGCAGTTTGAGCGCCTGCAAGATCGCTTCGGCTGACGCGGTCAGATATTCATGCTCGGCCTCGCTGTCTTCCGGCCGGGAAATCGAGACCAATTCGACCTTTTCAAACTGGTGCTGGCGAATTAGGCCTTTGGTGTCCTTGCCAGCTGCGCCTGCTTCGGAGCGGAAACACGGCGTGAGCGCGGTCATGCGGATTGGAAGTTTGGCCTCGTCTAATATTTGCCCTGCAATGCTGTTGGTGAGCGATACCTCTGCCGTCGGAATTAACCAATGGCCAGTGGTGGTCTGGAACAGATCTTCGGAAAACTTCGGCAGCTGGCCCGTTCCGAATGCGGCCTCGTCTTTCACCAGATAAGGCGTTGCGCATTCGCCATAGCCGCGCGCAACAGTGTGCTGGTCGAGCATGAACTGCCCGAGTGCGCGGTTGAGCCGCGCCATTTGCCCGCGCATAAAGGTAAAGCGCGAACCAGACAGCGCGACGCCGGTGTCAAAATCTAACCCGAGGGGTGGGCCGATGTCAGCGTGGTCTTTGGGCGTGAAATCAAAATTACGCAGCGTGCCAACACGGGTGACTTCGACATTGTCGTTTTCGTCGGCGCCATCTGGTGCAGCGTCGGCTGGGAGATTGGGAAGCCCCGCGAGCAGTGAATCCAATGCAACACCAACCACACGCTCCTGTTCCTCCAGTTGCGGCAAGCCTTCCTTCAACCCTGCGACTTCTTTCATCAAAGCTGCTGCGGCTGCTTCGTCGCCTTTGCCTTTGGCTACGCCAATAGCTTTCGATGCTTCGTTCCTGCGCGCCTGACCTGCCTGCCATGCGGTTTGCAAAGCTCGGCGTTTTTCATCCAGCACCAATATTTGAGCCGATATCGAATCCACCCTGCGCCGTTTCAGCGCTGCGTCAAAAGCTTCGGGATTTTCGCGTATATATTTCAGATCGTGCATGGCCGCCGGCTATGCCGAGCCGCTGGCCCCTGCGCAACGAAAAAGGGCGGCTCCCCCGAACCGCCCTTTAATCGAACAAGACGCTGCCCCCTTATGCGGCAATCTTGTCCTTGTTTTTCTTGGCCACGCGGCGGCGGGCGAAAAGGCCTGCTGCTGCAGCACCGAAGAGTAATACCATCGGTGGTGCGGGAACGTCGGTGCCGCCGGTCGAACCACCGGATCCGCCACTCGAGGACGAGCTGGACGATGAGGACGAAGAAGAACTGCTGCTCGATGAAGCGCCCGAAGAGGTGCTGCCGCCGAACGATGACGACGTGCTGCCACCGCTCCCGCCAAAGCTCGATGAACCACCTGACGATGATGATGAACCCGACGAAGAGCTGGAAGACGAGGACGATCCGCTGGAGCCCGAGCTTCCCGAAGAACCGCTCGAACCCGAACTACCCGACGATCCGCTCGAACCGTTGCTGCCGCCTGAACCGCCATAGCTGGACGAACCACCTGGCTTACCTGAGCTGCCGCCATAACTCGACGAACCATGTCCGCCCGAACCGCCGGGCTTACCGGAGCTTCCGCCACCGCCCGATGAAGAACTGCTGCTCGATGACGAGCTGGACGAAGATGATGAACTCGACGACGACGATGATCCTGAACTGGTTACCGCACCGCTCGATGTGCTGACATTGCCCGAAGATGTCGAGACGCCACCGGTTGATGTGCTGACACCACCAGTGGATGTTGAAATGCCGCCAGTCGACGTGCTCACGCCGCCCGTCGATGTGCTGACGCCACCAGTTGAAGTTGACGTGGAGACACCGCCAGTCGAAGTCGAGACGCCGCCCGACGTGCTAGACGTGCTCGAACCGCCTGAGCCGCCTGAGGAGGTCGAACTGGAAATTCCGCCGGTGCTGCTCGACGTTGACGAGATCACGACGGTTCCGCTGCTGCCACCGCCGCCGCCTGAGAAGCCGCCAAAGAAACCACCGCCGAAACCGCCACCAAATCCGCCCGATCCGCCGATGACAACCGGAACGCCTCCACCGCTGCTGCCGCCGTCATATGGTGCGGGTGGCATGAAAGGTACTGGAATGGGCGGCATGCCCTGGCTTGCGACCGTTACAACAGTGGGTGTGCAGGTCGATGTGGTGGTCGTGCGAACAACCTTGCGGACGCGCTTAACCTTGCGGACCGGCGTCCGGTGCGCAATTTTGCGTGCCTTAGGGTTGTGTTTCTTGACTTTGTAGACTTGCGCGGGCGGAGTATCCGCAACCTGCATAGCGCCGCCGCCAATAAGCGCACCGCCGCAGGTGCAAGCACAAAGTTTCGCTAAAGCCATGCGTACTGACATAATCTCGACCTTCTTCAGCCTTGGAGCCAAAGGTTCAATCCATTGCGGACTGGCTTCCCTCGCCTCCTGATGGACCGAGAAACGCAGATGTGAACGCGAAGCTCAAACACATTAACCCTGTTTGGAAGCCGCCGAGCCGAAAATTTACCGAATTTGATACGGCATTTGGCAAATCGTCCCGAACTGGAACTGTTTGCAAACCAACCATTTACCGCACCTCCCGTTTCCACAGGTTTCGGAAGTTCATAGGCGCCAAAATCGTTTTCGCGCTTGTGCGGCTATACCCCCGAGTCTATAGGCCGCCCCGAGAGTAGGTTCTAAGCAGATTCCCCGCTTTCTGCAGGGACTGCAAGAGGTGGAGGAATTACAATGGGCGCAAGCGCCGAACCTCGTGAGAGTTCCAGCGAAATCAGCAATTTCGACTATGATTTAGACCCGTTATATGTACCGAGCGAAGACGAACCGTTTATGAACGAACGGCAGCTGAAATTTTTCGAAAAGCAGCTGAATGACTGGAAAAACAGCATATTGGCAGAAGCGCAAGGGACGCTGAACCAACTGCAGGATGGCCCGATCCGTGAGCCTGATCTTAACGACCGCGCATCAAGCGAAACCGACTGGAGCATCGAGCTGCGGACCCGTGATCGCCAGCGCAAGCTTATCGCCAAGATTGAATCAGCGATGCGCCGGATCAAAGAGGGCGAATATGGTTATTGTCAGGTGACAGGCGAACCTATTTCGCTGGCGCGGCTGCGCGCGCGTCCGATCGCGACGATGACGCTCGAGGCCCAGGAACGCCACGAGCGGCAGGAACGCGTTTCACGCGACGATTAAGACCTTCGATAATTTGGTTAATCCGCCGCCGATAAAAACCTGTTTCAAGCCCAATGTTAACCTTTTAGCCACGTTTTGGTGCCACTTATCACGCATAAAATCATGGCAATCATGCCGTTTGGTAATGCGATATGAACGACCCGTTGAAATCAGAAACGCCGTCCGTCAAACGTGGGCTTGATCGAGATAGCCTGCTGCTCAAGGCAGTTTTGCGTTTTCCAAGAACCAAAGACGAAGGCGAAGTCCGTATTCGTAACCTGTCGGCCGGCGGGCTGATGGCCGAAGCACCTTTGCGGGTTGCACGCGGCGAAGCGGTCGAAATTCGTCTGCGCAGCATCGGCTGGATCAGCGGGCATGTCGCATGGGTTACCGAAGGCCGCCTTGGCATCGCGTTCGATCATCCGATCAACCCCAAAGATGCCCGCAAACCTTTGGGCACCACTGAGCACGAAGTCCCAACCTATCTGAAAAAGCTCAACAATCCGGTAGCGCCCAACAAGCTTCGCCGTTTGTAAGCTCAGCCTTCATCAAGGCAGTAGATATCAATCGGCACAACAATTTTGTCGATCACTCGCCCGATGGGATAAGCCGATTTTGCGCCATCTTCGATAGCCGCTTCAAGCACTTCGCGCTTTTTCGCTCCCGAAATCACCAATATCGATGTGCGCGCCGAGGCGATAGCCGCGGCTGTAAGCGTCACACGATTGACCGGCGCTTCGGGTGGCAATGGATCGGGTGCGACTCCAACAGCCCGCACGTCCTTGCCGCCATTCATGGCATCGTCGAGATCGGGACCGGGAAAAATCGAGGCTGTATGCCCATCGGCCCCCATGCCCAACCAGACGAGATCAGGCGGCCAGTGCAGGTCGGCAAGCCTTGCGTTTGCAGCATTACCAGCAAGCTTGTGATCGGCGGCATCGCTGGTAATCGGCAACACCCGAGCGCCTTTGGGAATGAAAATCTTCGCAATCATCGCGACATTAGACAACGGATTATCAACAGCAACCAGCCGGTCGTCGGTTGGGATGATGGTAACGCTCTTCCAACGAATATTGGCTTGCGCCAGCTTTTCCAGGATCGGTTTCGGCGTAGAGCCGCCGGGAAAGGCAACTAGTGCCTGACCACGCGCATCGAGTGCGCTTTCGATGATGAAGGTAACATCGCCAACGACCGCGTCGATCAGATCTTCGGCGGCATCGAAATCCCACCACTCAACTTCTTCGGCCATATTTTACTCCGTCAGTGCTTGAGCGCCGCAGCGGCGCGTGCTGCAGCTTCGATTGCCACAACGTCCGGCGTCCCTTTACCAACAAGCCAGCTTCCGCCAACACATAAAATTTCAGGCACCGCCAACCAGTCTGCTGCTGTTTCCTGTTTGATGCCGCCCGTAGGGCAGAATCTGCACTGACCGAACGGACCGATCAGCGATTTGAGCGCTGGCAATCCGCCATTGGCTTCGGCGGGGAAAAATTTGAAATGCGTCAGGCCAAGATCGAGCCCCCGCATGATGTCGCCTGCATTGGCGATACCGGGCAAGAACGGAATACCTTTGGCGACCGCTGCTTTGCCAAGGCTTTCGGTCAGGCCAGGCGACACGATAAACTCTGCCCCCGCAGCAATCGCGCTATCTAGGCCTGCAACGTCAACGATTGTCCCTGCCCCCACAATCGCGCCAGGTACCTTTTTCATCTCGGCGATGACGTCGAGTGCTGCGGCGGTGCGCAGCGTCACCTCAAGTACTGGGAGTCCCCCCGCAACCAACGCCTCTGCTATCGGCCTTGCATGTGCAACATCTTCAATAACGAGCACAGGAATGACAGGCGCGGTCCGCATGACGGTTTCAACTGGCTTCATAATGCGTGCTCCTGCGCATAAGCTGCCGCTGCACCGAACAGGCCGGGCTGCGGATGAGTGATCAATTTTACCGGGATGCCGGCCATGAGCGATTCAAACCGGCCCTTGGCACGGAAGCGCTCGGCAAAGCCAGAGCGGACCAATATGTCTTTGATTCGAAGCCCGAGCCCGCCAGCGATAACGACGCCCCCAAAGCCGCCCTGAGCGAGCGTAATGTCACCCGCTGCGCTGCCGAGCGAAAGACAGAAACGGTCGACTGCGGCAGCGGCCAGGCTGTCCTCACCCGACATGCCCAGTTGCCACAATTGCTTGTCATCAAATTGCTGGACCGCACGACCCTCGAGTGCGGCAAGCGCCTCATATATTTCAACCAGCCCGGGGCCGGACACCACGCGTTCGACCGACACGCGGCGATATCGCTTGCGCAGGCGGTCAAGCAACGCATCCTCGATGCTATCAAGCGGTGCAAAGTCGATATGCCCCCCTTCGGTTGCCTGCACATGATAATTGTCGCCCTTGCGCCATACGTGGGCTACGCCAAGGCCGGTTCCGGGGCCTATGATACTGATCGTTCCGGAGTCAGCCAGCGGCTGGTCCGGACCGGTCAGGTGAAGAAAATGCTCTGAACTGGCCTGGGCAACTGCATGCCCGACTGCGCCGAAGTCATTTACGATAACGAAGCTATCAACATCCAGTTTCTCGCACACTAAAGAGCGGCGGATGATCCACGGATTGTTGGTGAGCTTGATCACATCGGCATCGACGGGTCCTGCAATCGCAATTGCGGCGGCGCGGGGAAGCGGCTTGCCGGTAATTCGCCTGAAATCCTGCCAAGCCGTTTGAAAGCTCGCATGTTCAGCGGTTTTCAGCGTGACCGCTTCGCCGAGATCAACAACGCGTCCGCCCTCGACTTCAGCAATCGCAAAGCGCGCATGGGTGCCGCCGATATCGACCGAGACGATCTGCATCAAAGCCCAGCCGCCGCCAGCATCGCCGAACCGCCTTTCTCCGCTTCGTCTGCCGTGGTGCGCATCAAAGCGAACAGTTCGCGGCCCGTTCCGACATGCGGTTGTGGCATCGGCACTGGCATCCGCGCTGCCCATTCGGCCTCGTCAATCAGCACATCGAGCGCGCCGCGGCTGGCGCACAAACGCACGACATCACCGTCCTGCAGCTTTGCTATCGCGCCGCCACGCGCGGCTTCGGGGCTGAGGTGGATAGCCGCAGGCACCTTGCCCGACGCGCCTGACATCCGCCCATCGGTGACGAGCGCGACCTTGAAACCCTTGTCCTGCAATACGCCAAGCGGCGGCGTGAGCTTGTGCAACTCGGGCATGCCGTTCGCGGCAGGCCCCTGAAAGCGGATCACGACGATGACATCGCGATCTAACTCGCCCGCCTTAAACGCGGCCAGCGCATCATTCTGGTCGGTAAAGCAGCGCACCGGCGCTTCAACGGTCCAATTGGACTGATCGACCGCGCTCGTCTTGAAGGTTGCACGGCCCAGATTGCCAGTCACCAGCCGCATCCCGCCATCGGGGCTGAACGGACTAGCGGGCGGACGGAGCATCGTTTCATCCGCGGTGACGTCGGGCGCATCGCGCCATGTCAGCACCTCGCCATCGAGCAATGGTTCCTGTCCGTACGCCGTCAGATCGTCGGCGGCGACGGTCATGATATCGCGGTAGAGCAATCCAGCGTCGAGCAATTCGCGAATGACATAGCCCATGCCGCCAGCCGCGTGGAAATGGTTCACGTCACCCGACCCGTTGGGATAAATGCGCGTGATCAGCGGCACCGCCGATGACAGTTGGTCGAGATCTTCCCAATCGATGATGATCCCTGCCGCGCGCGCAATTGCCGGGATATGAAGTGCATGGTTGGTCGAGCCGCCGGTTGCAAGCAGGCCGACACAGGCATTCACAATCGCCTTTTCATCGACGCAGTGCCCGAGCGGACGATAATCATCCCCTTCCCAGCCAATTTCGGCGAGCCGGTGGACCGCCGCGCGGGTGAGTTCGGTGCGCAGTTTTGTGCCTGGGTTGATGAAGGCCGCGCCGGGAATATGAAGCCCCATCACTTCCATCATCATCTGGTTCGAATTGGCCGTGCCGTAAAAGGTGCAGGTCCCTGCCCCGTGATAGGACGCGGACTCAGCCTCGAGCAATTCGGCGCGGCCAACTTTGCCTTCGGCATACAACTGGCGGACCCGTTGTTTTTCTTTGTTGGCAAGGCCGGACGGCATCGGCCCGGCTGGTACCAAAATCGTTGGCAAATGCCCAAACCGCAGCGCGCCGATTAGCAGTCCCGGAACGATCTTGTCGCAAATGCCAAGCATCGCAACGCTCTCGAACATCCCGTGGCTTAGGCCCACCGCCGTCGCCATAGCGATGACATCGCGGCTGAACAAAGACAGTTCCATCGAGCTCTGCCCTTGCGTCACACCGTCGCACATCGCGGGAACCGCACCAGCGACCTGTGCCGTCGCACCCACCTCGCGGGCGAATATCTTCATTTGCTCGGGATATCGGCCATACGGCTGATGCGCCGACAGCATGTCGTTATAGGCGCTGACGATGCCGATGTTCATCGACTTGCCACCGCGAATGGCGGCTTTATCATCGCCGCTCGCCGCAAAACCATGCGCCAGATTGCCACAGCTCAAGGTCGGTCGGTTGACGCCTGCATCGCGTTGCCGCGCAATGAGGTCGAGATAGGCCGCACGGCCGGGTTTCGAGCGCTCGATAATGCGCGCGGTAACGGCCTCTAGGGCCGCGTGCATCTTACTCATGCCAGCTCACTCCATCGCGTTCGGCGAGCGCAATCGCCGCATTTGGCCCCCAGCTTCCTGCACCGTAATTTTTGGGCTTCAATCCCGTCGTTTTCCAAAGCTCGCGGATGGCATCGACCCATTTCCACTGCGCCTCGACCTCATCGCGGCGAACGAACAGGGTCTGGTCTCCTTCGATCAGGTCAAGCAACAACCGTTCATAGGCGATCCGCCGTCGCGAGCCTGCAAAGGCGGTGGTAAGCGAAAGATCGAGCGGCACTTCCTGCAAGGTGATGCCGCCACGATCCAGTCCAGGCTCCTTTGCCATGACAAGCAACCGCACATATTCCTCAGGCTGCAACCGGATCACCAGCGTATTCGCCTCCAATCGCCCGCCGCGCTGTTTGAACACATTATGCGGCACTGGTTTGAATTGGATGACAATCTCGCTTCGCCGTTCAGGCAAGCGTTTGCCTGTGCGCAGGAAGAATGGCACGCCTTGCCAGCGCCAGTTGTCGACATAGGCCTTTATCGCGACGAAAGTCTCAGTGTCCGACGGCTTGCCGAGATCGATGTCATAGCTTTTGACCGCCTCGCCTTTGACTGCGCCATCGCCATATTGGCCGGTGACGACATCGCCCTCGACCACAGGCCGGAGCGCGCGCAGGACCTTCACCTTTTCATCACGAATGGCGGTCGCGTCCAGATTGGCTGGCGGCTCCATCGCGGTCAAAGCCAGAAGTTGAAGCATATGATTCTGAACCATGTCGCGCATCGCGCCGGTGTCGTCGTAAAAGCCTGCACGACCCTCAAGTCCAACTGTTTCGCTGACGGTAATCTGCACATGCTCAATGGCATTGGCATTCCATAGCGGCTCGAACAGCATATTGGCAAAGCGCAACGCCATCAGATTCTGGACGGTTTCCTTGCCGAGATAATGGTCGATGCGGAAGGTCCGCTTTTCGGGGAATACCGCATTGACCGCATCGTTGATCTGGCACGAAGACGCCAAGTCGTTGCCGAGCGGTTTTTCCAAACCGATGCGAACATTATCGCCCGCAAGCCCTGCATTTTCCAGGCCCTTGATGGTCGGTTCGAACAGAGAAGGCGCGGTCGACAGGAAAATCGACAGGCCGCCGGAAATATCACCAATCTTATCGGCGAGCGCGGCAAATCCATCGGGCTTTGAAGCATCGAGTGCCTGATAGTGTAGCCGCTGCAAAAACGCATCCATCATGCCCTCTGCCTTGCGGTCATCTGGCAGAAATTCGCATAAAGCTGCGCGCGCAAATTCGCGAAATTCTTCGTCGGTATACGCGCTACGGGCGGTGCCGAAAATGCGTAAGCCCGGGTCGATCAACGAGTCGGCATGGAGTGCATAAAGCGACGGCAGCAGCATCCGACGAGAAAGATCGCCCGTCGCGCCGAACAGCAATAATGTGGAACTGTGCTCGCTCATTTACCTTGGTCTCCAGCGGTTGGCCCGCTTTATAGCGCGTTTAGCGGGCGTCTAGCGAACATTCGTATGCACCACCTTAGCCGGTGACAAGCATCCTTTGGTCTGGAATTCCCATCGACAGGATGACGGGGCTGTCTGCTTGGCGGTTCTGAAATTGCGCCTTCCCCGACAAACCGCGCCAACCTGACCCGATCAGCGATTGCGCGGTCGGCGCGCCGAGGGTCGTTCCCGGGCCAAGCACAATGATTTTGTCAGGCGCAAATTCTGCCGCCGCCACTTGCACTGCGCGCGTAAAATCATAAGTTTCGTTAAGCTGCGCGCCCAAGGTGTAGTCATAAATCGCTCCGGGATCGAACGCCTTCGGCGACCAGATTTTGCCCTGCCCATCAATCGCGGTTACCGCGCCGCTGCCGAAATCGTCCTCGGGATTGGCTGCGCGCGCCATCGGCAATATGTGATTGAGCAACGGGCTGTGAAACGCAGCATGATGCATCAGCCGCAGTGGAAAACGGTCATCTTTGGGCAGGCGTTCGGACAACCATTTCAGGCCAGCTTCGTCCGCTGCGAACACGATCATTCCGCCCAACCTGATGGAAATATGGACAGCAATGTCCGGTAGGTCTTTAGCTTGAGTAAGCAAGGCACTCACCAAATTGGCTTTTTCCAAATCAATACACCAATCGGCACCGACAATCGGCCACACAATCTGACCGCCGGTCCCGTGGCGATGCATCAAGCTACCCATATTGTTGACCAACCGCGCGCCGGCTTCGAAATCCAATATACCTGCGCAAGCCAGAGCCAGATACCAGCCCATCGAATTGCCGGTAACCGCAATTATGTCATACCGGTCGCGGTCAATCGCGGCGAAATCGGCAAGCGCGCAAGCGTAGATCAGCAGCGATGCGTTGTCCCCTGTCATGTGCACCGATGGTGCATATTTATCCACACTATCCAACTCGGAAACCGGCAATTGCCCTTGCGACCGTCGAAGGTCATCCAGCATCGCAACCATGTCGGTTTGATCGGCGTGATGGGTTTTCAGATAACCCAGTTCGGAGGCATTGTACGTTCCGCGACCGGGACATATGACAAGCGCCTTTTCTTTCATGACACCGCCGCCTTAGCTGCATCGATGATTGAAGCTTTGCTCGGTAGAACCAGCTCTGCCGCAGGACCGAGCGGTATAAAACAGTCTTCCGCAGTAATTCTCGAAACAGCATCACCCCGCTCGGCCTCGGTCAATAATGTCATAAGCTTTTCGCTCAAGCTGCCCGAACGACGGCTCTCGTCGACGATCAGGATGTTTGGGCAATCGGCGACTGCAGCGATTATTGCCTTGTCGTTAAGCGGGTGCAACCAGCGAAGGTCTATAATGCGCAGATCGATCCCTGTTGCACGCAACTCAGGCTCTGCCTGTCGCGACAGAAAGTATCCATTCCCATATGTTATAATCGCAAGCTGCGTCCCCGTGCCATGCTGACCGATGTCACCCAGACCGATAGTTGCTGTTTGGTCAGGCACGGTATAATGCGCCGTCCATGCCCCATCGTCGGGCGAAACCAAATCCGCAGTGTGATAAAGCGCTATCGGCTCGACAAATATGACCACCCGCCCATCCTCGTGCGCAAGGCGTACGCATTCACGCAGCATCGCGGGCGCATCGGAAGCGTTCGTAGGGCACGCGACGATGATGCCCGGAATATCAGTCAGAACCGCGAGGCTGTTGTCATTATGAAAATGCCCGCCGAAACCTTTTTGATAAGGCAGGCCAGCAATCCGGACGACCATCGGGTTGCGATATTGTTTGTTCGAGAAGAACGACAATGTGGCTGCTTCGCCGCGAATCTGATCCTCGGCATTGTGTAAATAGGCGAGAAACTGGATTTCGGGGATCGGCACAAAACCATTATGCCCCATGCCAATGGCAAGGCCCAATATCGTCTGTTCGTCGAGCAAAGTATCAAACACGCGGGCCGCGCCGAACTTGTCCTGCAGCCCTTGTGTCACGCCATATACGCCACCCTTGCGAGCGACATCTTCGCCGAATAGCGAGATATTGGGATATTGCAGCATGAGGTCGGCAAGCGCAAAATTGATGCTCTTGGCGAGCGTCACCGGCTTGGCGAGATTGCGTGTATCTTTGGCGAAAAGTGCATTGCGGGTGGTCGCGTCAGGCAATGGCGGTGACTTTTTCTCGCCGATAGTTGGCACAATCGACGCCATGACCTCGACAGCATTTTCTAACCGCGGCTTGGCTAATGCATCCTGCGCCACCCGGTCCACCCGCGCGCGCATTTCTTCGTACCGCGCGACAATCTCTTCACCCGACATCCCGGCCTGTTCATGCAATATGCGCGCAGTATGCAACAGCGGGTCCTGCGCCTCTGCGGCTTCGATACTGGCCAGCGCCGAATAGCTTGCTTCGACATCAGCCCCAGCATGCCCCATCAGGCGCACCGTTCGCATGTGCAGGAACACCGGTTTACGGCGCGAACGCGCATATTTCACCGCCTGCTCACAACCACGCAACGCGTCGTTCAGATCGGCTCCGTCGCACTGGATATAATGCAGCGCCGGACGGTGCGCGAAATTGGCTTCGATCCAGCCGCCGGGTGTACGCACCGATATTCCGATTCCATTGTCTTCGCAGATAAACACAATCGGCATCGGCAAATGCTGGTATGCCGCCCAGCAAGCTGCATTGAACGCCCCCTGCGATGTCGAGTGGTTTGCAGAAGCATCGCCGAACGAACATAAGATGATGCCATCATATGGCAAAACGGCGTCATTCAGCTTCAGCCGATGCGCCATACCAATCGAATGCGCTGCCCCGACTGCTTTCGGCAGATGAGATGCAATCGTGCTTGTCTGGGGCGGCACAAAAGTGTTCGCGCAGCCAAGTACCTTGTGTCGTCCACCCGATATAGGATCGTCCGCAGACGCAGCGAATGACAGCGCCATATCGTATAGGGGCGTCAGCCCCCCAGCTTGCTTTTTGCGCTGGATCAGGAAAGCGCCGTCACGATAATGCAGGAACGCCATGTCGGTCGTGCGTGACGCAGCCGCCATCGCTGCGGTCCCCTCGTGCCCCGAACTGCCAATCGAATAGAAAGTCTTCCCCTTCGACCGCCGCGCCCACAAATCGAGGTGGCGGCTCATGATCTGGCTGTCGAATATGTCGACAAGCTTGTGCGCCGGACTCGAAAATGCTGCAATATTGCTGCGCGGTGGAGGGAAGTCATGCACAGCAACACGGCGCACAAATGCTTCGTCGATTATCGTTGGTCGGTCAAACATAATGGCCGTTGGAATAACGTCACAGGATGCAAAAGCCACAGTTAATTGGCAATTTCAATCGCGCGATTAAATTGCTGGATTTGTGAAAATTCGTTGATAGGATAGGCGATGAGAGAAAGCTTATTCCCCAGGATTAGTATCCAGTGAATTTGTGAATGGCCAACCAACCAAGACGAACAGAAAATGTCGCGCGGTTTGAAGGTCGATGAGGAGGAGAGAGAAATGCGCCGATTTAACCGTATACTTACGGCTGCCCTGTGCAGCGCGATGTTAGTGCCTGCAGCTTATGCGCAAGAAGCCCCCCAAGAAGACGAAGATAGCGGCGATGAACCGATCATCGTAACAGCAACATTGCGCGCAATGGACGTGCAGGACATTCCACTTGCCGTGACCGCAGTCGCACCGGAAGCGCTTGAACGCGAAGGTGTCTCGGACATCAAGACTTTGTCCTCGATTTCCCCAAGCTTTAACATCCAGTCTTCTCAGACCGAAACACAGGGTACCTCAATCAAAATTCGCGGCGTGGGTACGACGGGCAACAACACCGGCTTGGAAAGCTCGGTCGGGGTGTTCATCGACGGCGTTTACCAATCTCGTCCGGGCGTTGCGCTCGGCGACCTGGTCGACCTGGAGCGCCTCGAAATCCTGCGTGGCCCGCAAGGAACCTTATTTGGCCGCAACACATCTGCTGGCGCGCTGAATATTTCGACCAAGCGCGCCAACCTCTCGCAAGTCGAAGGCTTTGCCAATGCAACTTATGGCAACTATGATTTTATCAATGTCCAAGGCGGAGTAAGTGTCCCCGTCGTTCAGGATGTCGCAGCATTCCGTATCGCGGGTACTTATCGCAAACGCGATGGTTATCTTAAAAGCTCGACGGGTGCCGACAGCAACGACCGTGATCGGTACATGATCCGAGGTCAAATCTATATCGAGCCGAATGCAGACATCAGTATTCGCTTGTTGGCTGATTATTCTAAAGTCGATGAACATTGCTGCGATGCGGTGATTGTCCGCGAAACCGAGCTTGCGCCATTTGCAGCATTTCACGGCCTAGCGAATGATGGAGTAGACCAGTTCGGTCAGTCAGCGCTGCAGAATCTGGCGACGAACAGCCAGCGTTTCTTCAACGGCGCAGAACAATGGGGCGTGTCCGGCGAACTGAAATGGGACTTCGGCGGAGCCAAGCTGACATATATCGGAGCCTACCGCGACTTCAAATCGAGTTCGACCGCAGAATCCGATTTTACCAGCCTGAGAATTTTCACAACGGGTGTCGGTGGTTCTATCCAGGCCCCGGGCGTCCTGCCCAACGGCGACCGGATCAAAACCTTTACGTAGGAATTGCGTCTGCAAGGCACGGCGTTCAACGATTCCTTAGATTGGTTGATTGGGGGATTCTATTCAAACGAGGATATTTCGGCACAGCAAACCATGTCATTTGGTGCCGACTATCAGGCCGCGAATAGCGCGTTCAATTTTGGCCCGGTGGCTGGCGTTAACCCGCTATTTGCTTTGACTGCCTTGGGTTCGGGCGGAACCGCGGCTGTTCCGACGCCAGGCTTGCCGGTCAATTCGAACAATTCGTTCGGAAACAATCTGTTTACACAAGATGCCAAAAGCTATTCGTTCTTCACTCACAACGTTTTCAACGTAACTGACAAATTGAGCATTACGCTTGGCGCACGCTATGTCGAAGAAACGAAAGACGCGGCATTCACCCAGTTGAGCGCCAGCAATCCGGCGTGCCAAGCTAGCGTCAACGGCGTTCTAACCGGTCTCGTTCCCGGAGCGCTCGCACCTGGATTGGTAGGGCTAAACTGCTTCCCGTTTGCAGTTCCGATCAACCTGACCGCGCCAGCAGCAGCAGGCGGCGGTCTGGCGAGTTCAAAACTGCCATTGCCCCGGGCCTGGTCGAACACGTTTAAGGACGATGCGATCACCTACACCGGTCAAATTGGCTACAAGGCCAATGAAGATCTGTTGATCTATGCAGGATATAGCCGTGGGTTTAAATCGGGTGGGTTCAACCTTGATCCGACGGCTGCAAACCTGACAAACTCGACTGCGGTTTTGACCACCGGTGCCGCGCCGATTTATGCTGATCCGAGGTTTGAATCGGAAAAGGTGAAACAAATCGAACTCGGCGTTAAAGCAACATTCGGCCCGATCAAAGCCAATCTTGCCCTGTTCGACATGAAAATGAGCGACTTCCAGGTGCTCGAATTCACTGGTGTCCAGTTCCTAACGTTCAACGTCAATTCGGCGCGGTCGACCGGAGCAGAGCTCGAATTGTTTGGTAATTTCGGCAATTACATGAATGGTAATCTGGCCGTAACCTATGCAAATGCCCGCTATCCGAATAACTGCGCGGTAGGCGTTGCTGCTTCGGCATTGGGTTCGGTCGTCCGGCTTTGCGGGCAAGACCTCACCAACGCGCCAAAGCTTACCGGTGTTATGGGCTTGACCTATGACGGGCCACTTAACAGTTCGGGCTGGGGCTTGCTGGTAAACGGCAGTGTCAATTATTCGGATAGCCGGACGACGCGGACGATTGATTTGGATACAAACGGCATCCTGATCCCGCTTGCGCGTCAGGAAAGCTATTTCAAGATGAACGCACGCATCGGGCTGACGACGCCTGACGAGCGTTTCACGTTTGAACTTTGGGGTACCAACCTGTCGAATGAGATTACGCGCGGGATTACCGCCAATACGCCGCTTCGCGGGGGGGCCGGTACACGGTCGCTTATCGGCTTTGTCGAAGAGCCACGCATGTACGGCCTGACCGTTCGCGCGAAGTTCTAGGTTTACGCGTCAAATACAAAAAAGGGGCGGCTTCCCGTGTGGAGGCCGCCCCTACTTATTGGGTTTGATTAAGCCGCAGCTTTGTAGAGCGTCTCGCCAGTATCCGCCATTTCGCGGAACGACTTAGGCGGTGCGAAGCGGCTCCCAAATTGCTGCGCTAGATTGTCTGCAGTGCGCACAAAGTTTTCTAGACCGACAGTGTCGATATAGCTCATCGGGCCACCGGTATAAGGCGCAAAGCCCCAACCGAAGATTGCGCCCAGATCCGCGCTTTGCGGGTCACGGACGACTTCTTCCTCGAAGCATTGTGCCGTCGCAATCAACTGGATGTAGAGCAGACGCTGCTTCACTTCCTCGACCGTTGGCTGGTTCTCGGCGAGCGGATAATGCTCGGCCATTCCTTGCCAAAGCCCCTTGCGTTCGCCCTTTTCGTCATAGTCATAGAAGCCAGATCCGAAACGGCGACCCTTGCGGCCGAGCCTAATCACCATCAACTCCATGAAATCTTCGGTGCCGCTTGGTTGGTACGCGTCGCCCAATTCCTTCTTTGTCGACTGCATTACGTCATACCCAAGCTGCAAGGTTGTTTCATCGAGCAACGCCAGCGGGCCAATCGGCATGCCAAGTGACTTGGCGGCATTTTCAATAAGCGCTGGCTTTACGCCCTCGGTCACCAGCTTCATTGCCTCGCCCATATAGGGCGGGAAGACTCGATTAGTGAAAAACCCTCGCACGTCCTTGACCACGATGGGCGTCTTCTTGATCTTGGCATTATAATCGAACGCCGCCGCCATCGCACGGTCGCCAGTGAGTTCGCCGGGGATGATTTCGAGCAAGGGCATTTTCTCGACGGGCGAGAAGAAATGCAGTCCGACAAAAAGCTCGGGGCGCACCGAATTTTTGGCGAGGCCTGAAATCGGCAAGGTTGAGGTGTTTGATGCGAACACCACATCCGGACGGATGACTGCCTCGGCTTTTTGGATCACATCGGCCTTCACATCGGGCCGCTCAAATACCGCTTCGATGATCAGGTCAACATCCTTCAGATCGTCATAATTATCGGTCGGGGTGATCCGCGCCATGAAGGCTTCGCCCGCTTCCTTGGTCATCTTGCCACGGCTGACCGCTTTGTCGATGATCTTGCGACTGTAATCGACCGCCTTGTTCGCGTCTTCCATCGAGCGGTCTAGCACAACGACATCCATGCCGCCCTTGACGGTGACATGGGTGATCCCCGAACCCATCAAGCCGCCACCGATGACGCCGACTTTTTTGATGTCGACGGGCGGTTGATCCTTCGGACGGCCAGCGCCTTTCTCGGCCGCCTGCTTGTTGATGAACAGGGTGCGGATCATGTTCTTGGCCTGCGGCCCGGACAACAGCTTGGTGAAATATTTCGATTCCACACGCAGCGCGGTGTCGAACGGCAGGATCGAACCTTCGTACAGACATGACAAGATCGCCTTCACCGCGTCGAAATTACCCTTGCTCTCCTTGTGCGCCATCGCGTTCAAGCCAACAAACAATTGCACCGAGCGCGGGTCCATTGCGCCAGCACCGCCGGGGAATTTGAAATCCTTCTTGTCCCAAGGTGCGGTGACCTTGGGATTGGCCTTTATCCATGCCTTAGCATTGGCGATCAGGTCATCGGCTGCCACGACTTCATGCACCAGCCCCTGCGCTTTCGCTGTCACCGGATCGAGCGACTTGCCCTGAATGATCATCATCGCTGCCGCCACCGCCAGGGAGCAAGCCGACCATGACTTCGGGCATACCTAGCTGGATTTTCGGATTATCGGCAACGACGCGGTAGTGGCAGGCAAGTGCTAGTTCCAAACCGCCGCCCAGTGCCAGACCGTTGAGCGCGCATGCGACGGGTTTGGCCGAAGCCTTGCCGCTGCTCAGGTCCTTAGCGGTCTGCCCGCCTGCTTCCATCTTGCGAAGCAACGCGTTGAGTGCAAAGGCCTGTTCGAACGCTTCCTTGGTGCTCGCCGCTTTCGCGCCGCCGAGCATGGTGAGGTCAGCGCCTGCAAGAAAACCGGACTTCTTGCCGGAGGTGATTACCGCGCCCTTGATGGCGTCGTTGGTCGTGAAGTCATCGACCCACTGGCCGAATTCGGCAATCAACGCGCCGTTCCAAACGTTCATCGAGGCGTCGGGAAGGTCAATCGTCAAAAGAGCAATGCCGTCGGTGTCCACATCGACCGAAAAATTTGTGTAAGTCATGCTGGTCGTCCTCAATTCACGCGTTCAATGATGGTTGCGGTGCCCATGCCCGCGCCGATGCATAGCGTAGTCAGCGCGGTCGATTTGCCCGAGCGTTCGAGCTCGTCGAGCACAGTGCCGAGGATCATTGCACCGGTCGCACCCAACGGATGCCCCATCGCAATCGCGCCCCCATTCACGTTGATGTCGCTATGGTCGATGTTCATTGCTTCCATGAAGCGCAGGACAACGGCGGCGAACGCCTCGTTGAGTTCCCAAACATCGATATCGCCCTTGGCCATGCCAGCACGCGACAAGGCCTTTTGCGCGGCGAATTCGGGGCCGGTGAGCATGATGGACGGCTCGGAACCGACCGACGCCATCGACACGATCCGTGCACGGGGTTTGAGGCCCATACGTTCGCCTGCTTCCTTATTACCGATCAGTACGGCGGCTGCGCCATCCACGATGCCCGAGCTGTTGCCAGCATGGTGGACGTGGTTGATCTTCTCGACCTCGGGATAGCGCATGATCGCGATATCATCGAAGCCGGGCATCATTGTGCCCATCATCTGAAACGCAGGCTGTAGCGCGCCCAATGACTGCATGTCGGTTTCTGGCCGCATCAGCTCGTCATGGTCGAGCAGGACTTCGCCAATCACATCCCTGATCGGCAGGATCGACTTGGCAAAACGCTTCTCTTCCCATGCCTTCGCGGCGCGCTTCTGGCTTTCGACCGAATATGCGTCGACGTCATCGCGGCTATATCCATAGATCGTCGCGATCAAATCGGCTGAAATCCCCTGCGGAATGAAATAATTGGCAATCGCCGAGCGCGGGTCAACCGGCCATGCGCCGCCATCCGAACCCATCGGCACGCGGCTCATCGATTCGACGCCGCCGCCTATTGCAAGGTCGCATTCGCCTGACATGACCTTGGCCGATGCGATGTTCGATGCCTCAAGCCCCGAACCGCAGAAGCGGTTGACCTGAATGCCCGAAGTCGTGTGCGCATAGCCCGCCTGCAAAGCTGCCGTACGCGTGATAACCGCGCCCTGTTCGCCAACGGGTGAGACGCAGCCAAAGGCGATATCCTCAACCGCATCGGGGGCAAGTCCGTTACGCTCGCGCACGCTGGCGAGCACCTGTGCCGCCAGATCGAGCGGGGTGATTTCGTGCAGTGCGCCGTCGGAGCGCCCCTTGCCGCGCGGGCTTCGCACCGCGTCATAAATATAGGCTTCGGTCATATTCAGTCCTTGTTTGCGACCACGGCACCCGCCGCGATCAATTGGGAGATTTCCGATTCGGTCAGGCCTACTTCGGCTAGGATAGCGGCGTAATCACCGCCTTTTATTGCAATTTCGAAATGGGTAGCAAGGGCTTGCGTTGCGAGACGCGGCGCGACTTGCGGATGAAGCCACCGGCCGTCCTCAACGACGGTATGACGTTCGGCGTTTGCAGGGTGCGAGGCGGCCTCGACATAATCGAGCACGGGCGTCACGCAGGCGTCGGTGCCGGCGAATATCGCCTCCCACTCGTCGCGTGTTTTGGTGGCGAACACATCCTCCAGCATTTCATGCTGCTTGGCGAACGCAGTGCGGTCATGCTGGCCTCCATAGGCCTCAGCGTCGATTGGCAACCGCTCCATCATCGCCGCAAAGAATTGCGGTTCGATGCAGCCTACAGCCATGAACTTGCCGTCGGCGGTTATGTAACAACGGTAAAATGGAGCGGCACCATCAAGCAAATTGCCCTCACGCGCCGTCCGCCACTGGCCGAGCCCCGCCATGCCGTGAACGAAGCTCATCAGGCTATGCGTGCCATCGACAATCGCGGCATCGACGATATTGCCCTTTCCCGTCCGGCCTCTCTCGATCAACGCAGCCAAGATACCGGTTACCAGAAACATCGACCCGCCACCAAAATCGCCAACCATGTTGAGCGGCGGAACCGGCGGTTGGCCATCCTTGCCGATCGCGTTGAGCACCCCGGTCATACCGATATAATTGAGGTCATGCCCCGCCATCTGAGACCAAGGCCCAGTCTGCCCCCATCCGGTCATGCGGCCATAGATCAGGCCTGGATTGACTACGTGGCAGGCGTCGGGCCCAACACCCATGCGCTCGGTCACACCTGGACGAAGGCCTTCAATGAGAATATCCGCAGTCTCGACCAGCTTTAGCAACGCCTCAACTGCTTCGGGCTTTTTGAGATCAAGGACGATGGATCGCTTGCCACGACCGTCAATCGCCTTGGGCAATCCGCCGCCTGGACGATCAATCACAACCACATCCGCTCCCATGTCGGCCAGCAATTGCCCTGCATATGGCCCAGGTCCGATGCCAGCCAGCTCGACAACCTTGATGCCGCGCAGGGGTCCGGATTTGGCGGGTGAATCAGTCATGGCATCCTTCCGTTACGGAAAAGCAGCATGCGCGGTTAACCGCGCGATTAAGGCGGCTGTTTAGTCGTTCAGCATGGTTGACGCAAGCGTCAACTACGGCTTTTGCAATCTCGTCCTTTGCTACTATCTTGATTTGCCTCTAAGCCCCTGCCCTATGCCTAAACTAAAAGATAAATCCGCTCTCATCACCGGAGGCGCGCGCGGAATTGGCGCTGCCATAGCCAAATCGTTTGTCGCCGAAGGTGCCGCTGTCATCATCGCCGACGTCGATGTGGAAGAGGGCAAGGCGCTCGCATCAACCCTTGGCGCGGCATTTTTCAAACTGGATGTGTCGTCCGAGGCTGACTGGGAAAGGGTAGCTCTCGCGCATCCGGCAATCGACATCGTCGTCAACAACGCAGGCATAACCGGTTTCGAAGACAGCCCCGGCCCGCACGACCCCGAACATGCCAGCCTCAAAGAATGGCACCGCGTTCATGCGGTCAATCTCGACGGCACCTTCTTGGGCTGCCGCTATGCCATAAAGGCGATGCGCGCAAAAGGAGCGGGGTCGATCATCAATATTTCGTCACGCTCGGGCATAGTCGGCATCCCGGGCGCGGCGGCTTACGCATCGTCGAAGGCGGCGATCCGCAACCATACAAAATCTGTCGCGCTTTATTGTGCGCAGCAGGGCCTCAATATCCGCTGCAATTCAATCCACCCGGCTGCCATCCTCACGCCAATGTGGGAAGCGCTGATCGGTGACGGACCGGATAAAGAAGTGCGCAAGGCCAGGATGGTGGCCGATACGCCCCTCAAACGTTTCGGCACGGTTGAAGAGGTCGCGGCGATCGCATTGATGCTCGCGTCGGACGATGCAGCCTACATGACAGGCAGCGAAGTGCATCTAGACGGTGGGTTGCTCGCCGGCTCTTCGGCGTCGCCGGGAGACTGAGCGTTTTCAGCGAAATTTCGGCCGTTCACGCATATTGGATCGACTGGACGAATTCCTGACTGCGTGTTCGAATATCGGTCGCCGATTTCAGCAACATCGCGGACACGCGTTCCAGATCCTTGGCGCTGCTTTGTACATGATGGGCGCGCATCCCGATATCATGCGCACGCGCGCTGATGTCAGCGGTTGCATCGGCTGCCTGTTCGACATAGCCAGCGATAACAAGACTGGTGGCACTATGTTCACCAACTGCGGTATCGATCTGGTTTGAGATAGCGCTCATCTGGCCCATTGCATCGACGATTTCGCGATGCCCTTCCAAGACGTCACCTACCGCCTTGCCGATGCTAACGACTTTTTTGGTCACTTCGTCGGCGGCACCTCTGGTTTGGCCCGCCAATTGTTTAATTTCTCCGGCAACCGCAACAAATCCGGCGCTATTGGCATCTTGGCGTACTGCTTCAATCTGGGCATTCAATGCCAAAAAGTTGGTTTTGCGTCCGACACCGTGAATCACTTCGATGATATTGCCGATTTCCGATCCGCTTTTGGCCAGTGCTTTCATTTGCGGCTCAGCTGCATCGATAACGTCTTTTGTCCGGACGCGAATCAGCTTTGCTTCAGATGCAACCAATGTAAGCCGTTCCATCGCGCCAGCTAGCTTATGCCCTCGCTCGTTCACGTCTTTCAATCCTGACGAAGATTGAGCAGCACCGGCGGCAACATTTTGGGCCGCTTCGGTCACGCCATCGGCCTGTTCGCCCAACGCTTCGGACAGGGCATGCACTTTGTTGGCGGCTTGGCATAATTGGCCCGAAAGCGCGAGTATCTCTTGCGTAAACGACTGGCTGTTCGACGTTATTTTTTCGGCACGGGCTATCCGGCCTTGCGTCATCAATTCAAGCAATTGGTCGTCGCTCAACGTTTCGAGAAACCGCCCTGCAACGGTTAGAATCAAACCTGGGCTATCCACATGACCTGCAAATATTGCGATCAATTCGGCGCTGTCCAGATGTTGTTCGGCGACCGCACAGGGCTTTACAAGATTTTGGATGTCCTTGCCAAAGCCCGGATTGGACATCAATGCGTGCCCGAACGGGTTGAACAGCAAATCACGGACGTCGACTTCGCGTATGACACCTAACGGTTTGTTTTCTTGATCGACGACAGCCAAAATGCGCATAGAGCGATTACTGCGAAACATTTCCAGCGTGTCGCGCAACGAGTCGGATAGCCGAACCGAAAGCCCAGTATGGCTATCGCTTCGTTTAAAATTCGCGACCTGCTGCATTTTTCCATCCCGAAGTGCGTTGCTTCGAAAATGTGACTAGGTTGAACATGGTTAATTATTGGTAACAAATTGTGGAAACGGCAGCAGTTTTTCGCAGATTTCCGTTTGTTTCAGAATTTTGACTAAATTATTTCAGTCAACATCCTCAACCGCAACAGCTTCGCCGGTCACGCGTTGCGCCAGTGCTGCGGCGATGAAATTATCGAGGTCGCCGTCTAGCACATCGGACGGGGTCGGCGAAGTGACGCCGGTGCGCAGATCCTTGACCATCTGGTAGGGTTGCAAAACATATGACCGGATTTGGTGGCCCCAGCCGATTTCGGTTTTCGCCGCATATTCGCCCGATGCCACTTCCTCGCGCTTGCGGAGTTCAGCCTCATAGAGTCGCGCCTTCAGCATCCCCATCGCGGTCGCTCGGTTCTTATGCTGGCTTCGGTCGTTCTGGCTTGCGACGACGATGCCCGACGGTTTGTGCGTGATACGCACGGCTGAGTCGGTCGTGTTAACGTGCTGACCGCCTGCACCCGACGCGCGGTAGGTGTCTATTTTCAAATCGCCTTCGTTGATCTCGATATCGATATTGTCGTCGATCACCGGATAGACCCAGACGCTCGAAAAGCTCGTGTGCCGCTTCGCCGCGCTGTCATAAGGCGAAATGCGGACCAGCCTGTGGACGCCACTCTCGGTCTTGGCATAGCCGTAGGCATTCTCGCCCTTTACCAATAACGTCGCCGATTTGATCCCTGCCTGGTCGCCCGCCTGATAATCGACCATTTCGACCTTGTAGCCGCGTTGCTCGGCCCAGCGATAATACATGCGCTGCAGCATTTCTGCCCAGTCCTGGCTTTCGGTGCCGCCTGCGCCTGCATGGATTTCGATGAAGGTGTCGTTGCCGTCGGCCTCTCCAGACAGCAGCGCCATGACCTTGTCCTTGTCTGCGCGGTCGGCAAGAGCCTTGAGCGCGGCTGCGCCTTCGTCGCCGAGCGCCGCGTCACCTTCCATTTCGGCAAGCTCGATAAGCTCAACTGTGCCCGACTTGTCGGCGTCTATTTCGCGCACAGTGCTGATCGCGGCATCAAGCCGGCGGCGTTCTCGCATCACTTCTTCAGCGGCCTTGGGACTGTCCCATAAAGTGGGGTCCTCGACCTTCGCGTTCAGTTCATCGAGACGGCGCAGCGCGCGGTCCCAATCAAGCGACATCTTGACGAGGTTAAGGGCGGCATCAATGCGGGCAACATAGCCTTCTGCGTCGGCGCGCATGGGGTTTACTCCAGGGGGATGAAATTTGGTTGGCGGCCTTTAGCTGATTAGCGGCTCAAGTCAAAGGAAGCACTTCAACCTCTCGTCATCCTGAACTTGTTTCAGGATAGCAGGCGGCGGCCGTGCGTCATGCTGAAACAAGTTCAGGATGACAATACCTTTAGTTGCGCGGTCTTTCGTTCAGCAATTTCACCAGCCGCACGATCGATGCAAACTGGCCGATTGTCCGACTGAGCAATTCGCGGTCCTGTGCCGGGTCGAGCGTCGCGCTTTCGAACATATTGCCGGTGCGCAGGCAAACGATGAGATCCCCGCCCAGAAACAGCGCAGCCAGCTTCTCGCCGTCGAATTCCTTTTCGAGATCGATCAACCGCTCGCAATAGGCCGGATGCACCAGATAGCGGCCCTCGACCTGATCGGTGCCATAGACGTCGAACGCATCCTCGAACCGCGGGTCAACCATCTTGATCCGCTCTAGCTCTTGCCCGCCATAGGATTTGCTGTCGCCGAAAAGCGTAAATTTGAAACCATCACGGCGAACCAATGTTGTCGCCAGAAAGGGCCGCGCGAACTGAAAGCGAAGCACGACGCCTTCGAATACCGTCACCGTCCGCCGGTTTTTGCCGCTCCCACGCGTCTCGGTTAGCTTTGTCTCATAAAGCAGGAAATCGGTGCCTTCGATGCTGCCGTGCCACTGGTCCTGCTGATAGCGGTCGTCATAATCGGGGAGCAATTCGAATTCGCGGGCATGGTCGAATTCCTGCCCCGGAAAGGCTGCTACTGAATAATCGATCTGCAACGCTTTCGCCAATGCGCCATTCATTTCCTGCTTCAAAACGTCGACCATTTGCTGGCGGATTTTGTTGGCAAGATAGGCCGTTACCGCGCCGCATCCAGCCGCGATCATGTAGCCGACGCCGCCCAGATCAAGCATCAAACCGAACAGAAACGCTGCAACACTTATCCCGCCGCCGATCCAGATGACCGAGAACATCTTCTTCTTGGCCGCAGCACGCTCGCCTGTCTTGCCGTCGAGCCATTCAGCAAGGCCGCCCGCCATCAGCGTATCGACATCGGGCAGCGATATCATGTTTTGCATTCCCCCCGAGGCATGATAATCCATGCTACCGACCGTTTGAGGGGGAGTAAAGCAAATGGGCCTTTGGATTATCATCGCCGTCGTCGTCGTCGGCCTGATCGCCATCGTTATTTACAACCGACTGGTGGGCCTGCGCCAGAATGTGCGCCAGGGCTGGGCCGACATCGACGCACAGTTGCGCCAGCGGCATGACTTGATTCCAAACCTTGTCAGCACGGTGCAGGGTTACGCGACGCATGAGAAGACCACGCTCGACGCAGTGATTTCCGCGCGAAACTCAGCAATTGGCGCGTCCAATCCTGCGTCGGCGGCGACTGCCGAAGCGGGACTATCGGGCGCACTCAAAAACCTCTTCGCGCTCGCCGAGAATTACCCCGACCTTAAAGCAAACCAGAATTTCCAGACCCTTCAGCATGAACTATCCGATGTCGAAGACAAGCTCGCCGCATCCCGCCGCGCGTACAATGCCGTCACAGCCGACTATAACGGAGCGCGGCAAGCATTCCCGGCAGTGCTATTTGCCGGTGCCTTCGGCTTTGGTGAAGAAAAATTCTGGGAACTCGGTACCGAGGAGCGCCCAGCAATCAGCGCGGCGCCCGAGGTTAAGTTTTAATAAATCCCGCCTTGTTCCTGGATAAATTCCTGTTCGCGTTTGGCAGCTGAGCTTGGCCCCTGTGACGTCGAGCTGCTGTTTGCGCCACTATCAGAACGGACCGCTGCTTTCTTCTTCGGCTTGTCGCCGCGCGCTGCAAGTTCGGCTTGACGGATCGACCGTTTGGGTTCGGTTTCGGCTTTGAAAGCCTCCCAGATTACCGCACTTTTGGGGTCGCTACCGGGCCATGAGCCGTAAACCCGTTTGCCGCTCTTGCGGTCAATCCGCACAAGCCGTGTTCCTGCCGGTGCAACAAACGGCGTTTTCGGCATCCCGACGAACGCTTGCCTTGCAAATTGCTTGAATATCGGTGCGGCGAGCGAGCCGCCTTGGGCATAGCCGCCCATATTGCGCGGCTGGTCATAGCCCAGGTAAACCCCCGCCACGACATGCGGAGAGCCGCCGACAAACCAGACATTGGTCGGGCCGGTGGTCGTGCCGGTTTTGCCGAACAACGGCCGGTCGAGATCGCGCAGCGTCGTCGCTGTGCCTCGTTCAACCACGCCTTCGAGCATGTGGACGACCTGATAGGCGGTGATCGGGTCCATGACCTGTTTGCCCGCTGCGGCAAAGCGCGGCATTGGCTTGCCATTCCAGTCTTTTGCGCGGCAGCCATCGCACGGCTTCCACTTTGCAGGCAATATGACCTTACCCTTGCGGTTCTGGACATAATCGATCAGCGTCGGTTTCAACTCGCGGCCATGATTGACCAGCATCGCATAGGCGTTGGTAATCTTCAAAACGGTCGTATCGCCTGCCCCCAGCGCAAACGACAGATAAGATTTATAATCGCCTATACCCATCGCCCGGAACGTGTCGGTTACATTGTCCATACCGGCGTCGGCGGCGGCGCGCACGGTCATCAGGTTGCGTGATTGCTCGAGGCCCCAGCGCATGGTCTGCGGTCCTGCGCCGCCGCCGCCGAAATTGCGGAAGCATTTTTGGCTGCGCGTGCTGCCGTCATACACACAATAAGGTCCATCGACGATAATCGAGGTCGGTGTCATGCCATTGTCGAGCGCTGTGGCGTAAACGAACGGCTTGATTGTCGAGCCGGGCTGGCGCTGTGCCTGGGTTGCGCGATTGAAGCTGGAAATCCGGTTATCAAAACCACCCTGGATTGCAAGAACCCGACCATTAAGCGGGCTTTGTACAACCATGCCGCCGCCGACCTCGGGCACGGTGCGCACCGAGAAGCTGTTGCCGCCATTGGGAACGACGGCAATTACATCGCCTGCCTTCATCGCTGCCGGACCACCGCTCAATATGCCCACACTGCCATCGGCGAAGCCGACACGGTCCTTGCCAAGCGCAACCCCGGCGCGCCAATTGGCATAGTCGATCCCGACATTCGTCGATGCAAAGCGCGAGGCCCACCGGTCATCGGACACGTCGATCGTGCCCATATTCGCTTTCCACGCCTTGCCTGCATTATATCGCAACAAACCATCGCGTAGCGCCTGCGTCGTCAATATCTGATACTTCGGGTTCATCGACGTGCGCACCCACAGGCCACCTGCGTAGACGCTGTATGGGCCGTCTTTGTCGGTTTCGCCAAAGCCCTCGATCAGTTGGCGGCGGACTTCCTCGGTAAAATAGCCCCCGACATTTTTATAGCCCGTGCCGCGCTGTTTAACCAGGCCCAACGGTTTCGCCCGTGCCTCGGCAAGCTGCGCATCGCTGATCCAGTCGTTCGCCCGCATTTCGCCGAGCACCCAGTTGCGGCGCGATATTGCAAGTTCGGCATTTTTGGCGCGGCCATAGCGTTCGGGTGCCTTGGGCAAAATGGCCAAAAATGCCATTTCGTGCAGCAATAGCTGATCGACGCTTTTGCCGAAATAGGCCTGCGCTGCGGCCTCTACGCCGAATGACTGCCGACCAAGCGCAATTTCATTGAGATAAAGCGAAAGGATCTGCGGCTTGGTGAGCGCACCTTCGATGCGTTTGGCAAGGATCGCCTCTTTGACCTTGCGGGTGTAGCTATATTCGTTGGTCAGCAGCAGGTTTTTTGCGACTTGTTGGGTAATTGTCGAGGCACCCCGTGCGCGCTTGTTGCTGAACATATTGTCGAAAATCGCGGACGCGATACCGGGATAATCGATGCCGTCATGGCTAAAAAACGTCTTGTCCTCGGCCGCAAGATAGGCGCGAACCAATAACTTGGGAAAATCGGCATATTCGAGCTGCACGCGCCGCTCTCGCGCATAGCTATGGAATGGCTGGCCATCGATATCGCGCACGACGGTTGGTAATGGCGATTCATATTCGATAAGCGCGTCGGCATCTGGCAAGTTTCGGGCAAACAGCGCCCAGAATAAAAGCAATGCCACCAGCAAGGCTCCGATCGCATAGGTCACCCAGCGAAATCGTTTCAGCTGCCACCAACCCTGCCAACGACCCGCAAACCCGTCGACATCACGCTTCAGTTTGTAACTGACATTGGTCGGTTCTTCAGCGGGCGGCGTGGCATTGTCCATATCCCGCCCTCTCTAGCCGATTTGCCCGCGAGGTCCAGAATCTTAATGAGCGCTCCGGCGCAATTTTACGTGGGGCATAGCTCTAGCGCGACGCCAGCCGCCGGGCAAAATGGACCTGAATGGCATTGGCGACGCTACGCGCTACTTTCTGTTGGCCCTCAACAGAAGCGAGGAAATCGACGTCATCGGCGTTGCTCAGATAGCCTGTCTCAAACAGTATCGATGGCGTATCGGGCGCTTTCAGCACGATAAACGATGCAAAACGGTGCGAATTGGTGCGTATTCTCATATTGGGCTTTGCTTCGCGCAAAAGCAATTTAGCGAAGTCAGCCGACACGTTCATTGTCTCGCGCTGGGTCAGGTCAATGAGGATCGATGACACATTGGCATCCGCGCCGCCCAGATTAACGCCGTTGATGATATTTGCCTTGTTTTCGCGCGCCGCCAGCCTTTGTGCTTGCCGGTCCGACGCGACCTCTGACAGCGTATAAACGGTGCCGCCATTGGCCTCAGGATTTTCCGCACTGTCGGCATGGATAGAGATGAACAGATCGGCCTTCATCTTGCGCGCAATTTCAAACCGATCTTCGAGCACGAGGAACTTGTCGGTGTCGCGGGTCAGCGCAACGCGCACCCGACCGGTTTTCAACATTTCGCTGCGGACCGCCTTTGCAATGGCCAGTGTAACGTCTTTTTCGCGCTTGCCGCCATGCGGACTGATCGCGCCGGGATCGTGGCCGCCATGGCCTGCGTCGATCACGACTAACGGCAATTTGCTGTCGGCAGGACCGCTTACTGTCGGGAGGCCTTTCGCAACGCCGGTTCGAATTGGCGCCGAAACCTCGTAACGGCGTTTAGGCGGCTCGGCGCGAAAGGCTAGCGGAGGGGCAATCTCTGTTTTGCCCCGGCCGAGCGTACCGCTAAACTCCGACGCTCCAGCGCTTCGCACGCTTAACCGCAGGATTTTCCCATCCTCGGAAAATGTACCGCCTGTCACAACAGCGGGCTGAGCAAGATCGAGCACAATGCGCGCTGTGTTGCTGTCCAATTGGCCCTGCCGCACATTACTCACCGGACCGCCCGCCAAAGAATTAAGGCCCGCGGTCGCTCCGGAAACATCGATCGCTATCCGGTCGGGTCTTGCAAGCGCAAAAACCGTCGCCTTGCTGACTACGTCGTCGAACTGGATAACCACCGCGCCATCGCTCGCCGCGACCTGTCGGATGGTTCCGGCAAAAGCTGGCAACATGGTAAATGGCAAGGCGCTGAAGAGGGCGGCAAATAGCATCGTCTTATTATGCATTTTTGTTGGTCGCCGGGTCCAGAATTTTCTTTGCACCACGCAAATGCTCCACTTGTTTGATGAACAGCGGATTAGGCATAATGGCGTAAAAGGCGGTATCCAGACTAGGTTAATAGCGAATTAGCTCTAAATAAATCCGCTGCGCCGTCGTAATACGAACCTATTTCGTTTGCTCCCCTTGCCGATATCACCACAGGGTGCTAGCAACCATCACACGTGGGCGCATTTTAACGTCGCGCCCGCATATTCGAGGCCGGAAGTATTTTTTATCCGGTATTTTAACAGGTTGACGCTGCATGAGGCATGATATTTCCACCACCGCCGCCCTTTCAGGGTCCGGCGCTTGGGCTGGAAATCAAGCGCGCGCGATATTCGCCCGCCATGCGACTGCAGCAGACGCATTTTTTTCTTATCCACCATCTTGCTGTGCCGACACCGACGTTCTGCGTCCGATGAGGCATGGCTTCAACAATAGAGCGTGCGGCCTTCGGCTCACAACCGAGCGGTCCGCCCGCTGGAGTAATATCAATGACAACGCGTATGCTTATCGACGCGCGGCACCGGGAAGAAACCCGGGTCGCGGTCGTCACCGGGAACCGGATCGAGGAGCTTGATTTCGAATCTGCCGAGCACAAACAGCTCAAGGGCAATATTTATCTGGCAAAAGTAACACGGGTCGAACCGTCGCTGCAGGCGGCGTTTATCGACTATGGCGGCAACCGTCACGGATTCCTCGCTTTTGCAGAAATCCATCCGGACTACTATCAAATCCCACGCGAAGATCGCGAACGTCTGCTTGCCGAAGAGGCAGAAGCTGCGGCCGAAGAAGCTGCGCTTCGCGAGCAGGAAGAAGATGATTACGACGAGCCGTCCGACATCATGCAGGGTTCGGAAGAACGCGAAGATGAAGTTACCGACCTGATCGAAGTCGAAAGCGACGACAGCGTCGACACTATCGACATGAGCGAAGGCGAAGAGCCTGACCTCGACGAAAATAGTGAACAGTCCGACGAAGAGAACTCGGAAGAAAATGGCCGGGGCGGCAATGACCGCAACAATCGCCGTCGTCGCGGACGCGGAGGGCGTAATGGCGGCGGTGACGGCCGCGCACCAAAGGCAAGCGATGAGGTTCGCGCCAAACGGATGAACCTGCGCCGCCGGTACAAAATCCAAGACGTCATCCACCGCCGTCAAGTGTTGTTGGTTCAAGTCGTCAAGGAAGAACGCGGCAACAAGGGCGCTGCGCTGACCACTTATCTCAGCCTTGCTGGCCGTTATTGCGTGCTTATGCCAAACACCTCACACGGCGGCGGCATCAGCCGAAAAATCCACAGCGCTGCTGATCGCAAGCGCCTGAAGTCTATCATGTCGGACCTGACACTGCCCGCTACGATGGGCTGCATCATACGCACCGCAGGCCTTGCGCGAACCAAACCCGAAATCAAGCGCGACTTCGACTATCTCGCCCGGCTTTGGGACGGAATTCGCGAAAACACGCTCAAAGGTTCAGCGCCAATGCTGATCCACACCGACAGCGACCTGATCAAACGCGCCATCCGCGATATCTATAACAAGGATATCGAAGAAGTTTTTGTCGAGGGCGATGAAGGCTACCGCGCCGCCAAGGAATTCATGAAGCTGCTGATGCCGAGCCACGCGAAGAAGGTGCAGCATTATGCCGATCCGGTTCCGCTGTTCCAGCGCTATCATGTCGAAGATCAGCTGAATGCGATGTATCAACCGATCGTCCAACTGAAGTCAGGTGGCTATATCGTCATCAACCCGACCGAAGCTTTGGTATCGATCGACATCAACTCGGGTCGTTCAACCAAAGAACACGGCATCGAGCAAACAGCTTTGTCGACCAACCTTGAAGCCGCCCGCGAAATTGCGCGTCAGTTGCGCCTTCGCGACATGGCCGGCCTAGTCGTCATCGACTTCATCGACATGGAGCATCATGGCAACGCCCGCAAGGTCGAACGCGCCATGAAGGACGCTCTGAAACACGATCGTGCCCGTATTCAGGTCGGCCGTATTTCAAGCTTCGGCCTGATGGAAATGAGCCGCCAGCGGCTTCGCACCGGGGTGCTTGAAGCATCGACCCGCCAGTGCCCGCATTGCGAAGGTACAGGCCTTGTCCGCACGGCGTCATCGGCAGCATTGTCGGCGCTTCGCTTGGTCGAAGACGAAGCCGCCAAGGGTCAAGGCAGCCAGATTGTCTTGCAGGCGAGCCAGGAAGCGACGATTTACTGCCTCAACAATAAACGCGCCGAACTCGCCGACATCGAAGAACGCTATCATGTCCGCGTTCTGATTGTGCCCAATGGCGAAACCGAAGGAGCCAAGCTTGCAGTATCAAGCTCGGGCCCACGTCCGGAAGCACCTGTCATGTTGCCGCCGATCGTCGACATCGACGTAGAAGATGTTGAAGACGAATTTGACGATTTCGAGGCTGAAGAAGAGGAAGAGGTCCGCGCGCCAACACGATCACGCGAGAGCAGTCCACGTGACCAGCAACCGCGCGAAGAGGGTGCAGAAGGCGGCGAAGGCCGACGCCGGAAACGACGTCGCGGACGTCGCGGCGGCAAGGGTCGTGATCGTGAAGGTCAGGACGGCGTAGTCGAAGGTCAGGTATCTGAAAGTCAAGCAGACGCGCCTGAAAGCGAACCTGCTGTCGACGTCCAGGGCGATGCCGAGGTCCAGATTGAAACCGATGCGAAGCCCAAGGCCCGCCGTGGTCGTCGCGGTGGCCGCCGTGACAACAGCGCGGATGCAGTCGCGACTGAGGTTGAGGTAACTGCCGAGACCGAAACCCCAGTCGAAGCCGAAGCTGTGGCAGACGAAAAGCCAAAGCGTCGCAGTCGTGCAAAGGCCAAGTCTGAAACAGTAGCCGAGGCAGAAGTTGCCGACGCGCCAATCGCTGAAGAAAAGCCAGCGCCTAAAAAGCGTGGGCGGGCCAAAGCCGAGACCCCAGAAGTAGCGGCTCCTGCCGAAGAAAAGATAGAAGAGCCAAAGCCGAAAGCCGGCCGGAAAAAAGCTGCGCCAAAAGTGGAGGCTGAAGTGGCCGAACCTGCTGATGAGGGCAATGACGGCCCTCCCCGCTCCGGTTGGTGGCAACGGACTTTCGGTTAACCCGATTATCTGAACGAATTTGAAAACCCCGCCGTTCACCTGAGCGGCGGGGTTTTTATTTGCCCAATTTCTTCATTGCGCGTTCAGGCGGTTGCGGCCATCTACCCAATATGGCCATTTTTACCTTCCGCCGAATCCGCGCGGCTTTTGCCGTGTTCCTTGCATGCGCGCTTTCTATCCAACCGGTCATGGCCCAATCGATCCTGCGAGATGCCGAAACCGAAGCCTTTTTTGATGAGATTTCCGAACCCTTAATTCGCGCCGCCGGGCTCGATCCGAACAATGTCGACATTGTCCTAATCAACGATAAATCGATCAACGCATTCGTCGCGGGTGGCCAGATTGTATATCTGCACAGCGGCCTGATTGACGCTGCAACCTCGGCCAACGAAGTCCAAGGCGTTATCGCGCACGAACTTGGCCATGTCGAGGGCGGCCATGTCATCCGCTATGCCGACGGCGCCAGTGCGGCAGGCAGGATCAGCATCGCAACGCTAATCCTCGCCGCGGCCGCTATTGCCGCCGGCGCAGGCGAAGCTGGCATGGGGATCATGGCTGCGGGACAGCAGGCAGCATTGGGCAAATTCCTCGCATTTAGCCGCGCGCAGGAAGGCACTGCCGATGCGTCTGGTGCGCGATATCTTTCGGCAGCGGGCATTACCGGAAAAGGATCGATCAACTTCTTCAAGAAATTGCAGAATTTCGAGTTTCGCTTGGGCATCCCGCAAGAGGATAGCTATGGCCGCACCCACCCGCTATCGGGGGAACGCATTTCGGTATTGGAAGACACATATTCTGCTGACCCGGCATGGACCAAACCGCTCAACCAGAAATGGGAGAGTGATTTCAAGCGGATCAAGGCGAAGCTGACCGGATATTTATCCGAACCCAAAGCAACGATGCGCGATTATCCTGAAAGCGATAGCGGGGTTCCGGCGCGCTATGCCCGCGCCTATGCGTGGCACAAATCGGCGTACCCCCAAAAGGCGTTGGCAGAATCATCAGCACTCGTTTCCAGCGCGCCCGACGATCCTTATTTCCTCGAACTGCATGGGCAAATTTTGCTTGAGTCGGGTAATCCCAAGGATGCCGTAGCGCCTTTGCGCAGAGCTGTGCAGTTAACGGGTAACCAACCTTTGATCGCCGGGATCTTCGGCCACGCACTTGTTGCGACCGAGGATAAAAGCAACCTTGAGGAAGCGGCAACCGTGCTAAAGGCGGCTGTCGCTAAGGATAACCGAAATCCGTTTGCCTGGTATCAATTGGGCGTGGTTTACGAACAACAAGGCGACACTGCGCGCGCCGCGCTCGCCAGTGCTGAACGCTATTTGATGGAAGGCGCGCCGCAATTTGCACTTCCCAATGCCCAGACCGCGATGGCTGGGCTACCTGAATATTCTTCCGACTGGATCCGCGCACAGGATATCAATCTGGTCGCCGAAGCGCAGTTGTCAAAGCTCAACAAGAAGCGGCGGTAAGAAAGCGGCTGGCCAGCAATGGCGACGACCGCTAATCGCGTGATATGACACAGCCAAGCAGCAGCAACCGCATCCCCCTCTTCATCGCGCTGGTGGGCGCTTTAATGTTGCTCGGCGTCGGCGCACTTCTTTTCGTCAAAAATCCCGGGCCATCCTCGCCGTCTACTGAGCTTGCATCGGGCGCTGCCGACAAGGCTGTCGCGGTGGCGGGTATGACGGCCGAGCAGCGCAAAGCAACCGAGGCGCTGGTACGCGCCTATATACTGGAGAATCCGGAGATCATCACTGAGGCGATTGCTGAATTGCAAAAACGCGATGCTGCAAAACGTCTGACTTCGGCGGGCGACAGGTTGATCTCTCCGTTTCCCGGTGCCGAATTGGGGAACCCCAAGGGCGATGTGACCGTCGTCGAGTTTACCGACTATAATTGTGGCTATTGCCGCTCAAGCGTTGCCGATGTTCAGAAGCTGATCGATAATGACGCCAATGTCAGGGTCGTTATCCGCGAAGTCCCGATATTAAGCCAGACCAGTCGCGATGCCGCATTATGGGCCCTCGCCGCGGCCAAACAGGGCAAGTATAAGGCGTTTCACGATGCGCTGTTCAGCGGCGCCCGCCCCGACGCGCAAAGCATTCGCGCCGCTGCGACCAAGGCTGGTATGGACCTTGCCGCTGCAGAAAAATTCGCTGCGTCGTCAACTGCCAATACCGAGGTGGAGAGCAACATAGCGATGATGCAGCAAATCGGCTTCGGCGGTACGCCAACCTTCATTATCGGTGACCAGATACTCGAAGGCGCGCTAGGCTACGACGCGCTGAAAGCCGCCGTCGACAAGGAACGCAAACTTTAGATCAATCGTCATTCTGAATTTGTTTGAGGATAACAGGCTGCCGTTCGTTATCCTGAAACAAGTTCAGGATGACGAGAAATAGTACGCCTAGCCCTTCTTACCTTGCGCGATCACATACCATTCGACCGAACCCTTGCGACTTGCTGGCGGCTTGGCATGTTTCACCGTTGTGAAGTTCGTCTTGAGGATGGCAAGCATCGCCGGATCGGTCCCGCCGGCAAATACCTTCGCAACAAAATCGCCGCCTGGCTTCAGCACCTGAACGGCGAAATCGACCGCAGCCTCAACAAGGCCCATCGTACGCAGATGGTCGGTCTGTTTGTGACCAACGGTGTTGGCGGCCATGTCGGACAATATAAGGTCAGGCGCTCCGCCTAGCTCCGCAATCAGCCGATCCGGCGCGCTGTCATGCATGAAATCCATCTCGAGCAGCGTAACGCCCTCGATTGGGTCGACCGGTAACAGATCAATGCCGACAAGGCCCGCTTTTGGCTGCTGCCGCCGAACAACCTGCGCCCATCCACCCGGGGCCACGCCCAAATCGACAATCGCCCGCTTGCCGCGCAATATGTGGAACTTCTCATCAAGCTCGACCAGCTTGTAGGCAGCACGGCTGCGATAGCCCTCACCATGTGCCTTTTTAACATATGGGTCGTTCAATTGCCGTTCGAGCCAGCGCGTCGATCCTGCAGTCCGCCGCTTTGCGGTTTTCACCTTTTGCTTGCCCGCCAGCGTGCGGCCAGAGTCTTTTCCGCCAAAGAGATTATCAGCCATCAGTTATTCCGCCTGTTTCGACGTTTGGCGTCGCTTGCCATTAACGCGCGCAATATGCCTTCGCGGATGCCGCGGTCGGCAACGCCCAATCTCTGCCCCGGCCAGATATCGAAGATAGACTCAAGAATAGCGCAGCCTGCAACGACCAGGTCGGCACGTTCGTGGCCAATGGTCGGGAACTCTGCTCTGCCCTTGATCGGACGTCGTGCCAGTTCCTGGCTGATTTCGCGCATCGCGGCAGTTGGCAGATGCAGGCCGTCGACAGCGCGGCGGTCATAGCTTGATAGTTTGAGATATACGCTGGCCAGCGTTGTCACCGTTCCCGATGTGCCGAGCAACCGGTGATCACCGCCATCCTTTGGCAACCGCGCCGCAAAATCGGCAAAGCTGTTCGTCACCTTGTCGCGCATCGCTTGATAGGTCGACAGCAGCGCTTCTGTGCCATCGTCATCTTGCCGCTCGCTTTCGGTCAGCGAAACAACGCCCCAGGGTACGCTAACCCAATCGAGTATTTCCGGAATGACCCCATCAGTGGAGACGAGCACAAGCTCGGTCGAACCGCCGCCAATATCGAATATCAGGGCCGGGCCCTCGCCTTGTTCCAACAAGGCATGACAGCCCATAACTGCCAACCGCGCCTCTTCCTTGGGGCTGATAATGTCGAGATGGATACCGGTTTCGCGTTTCACTCGCTCGATGAATTGCGCGCCATTCACCGCCTGGCGGCAGGCTTCGGTCGCTACTGATCGTGCGAGCACGACGTTGCGCTTTTTCAATTTTTCCGCACAGACCGTTAGCGCCTCGACCGCCCGGTCCATCGCTTCGTCGCTCATCCGTCCGGTGGTGGTCAGCCCTTCTCCCAACCGGACCACGCGCGAAAAAGCATCGACCACGGTAAAGTCATCGCCGCCAGCTTTGGCGATCAAGAGACGGCAATTGTTGGTGCCAAGGTCGAGCGCCGCATAAGCTGTTCGATCAAACCAGTTGCGACGAAAATGACCATTTTCAGCCAAAACCGGCGTAATAATTTGTTCAGCACGCACTGCGTCTTTGACCGAAGCCTGCTGCACTATTGCAGCTTTGGGTGCCGCATTCTTGCGACGGGGCGGTTTCTTGCGTTTGCGCCCGCGTCCCTTTTGCGGCGATGGTGCGACATTCTCGCCCATGGCCGTAACTCACTCTTATTTTCTATCCGGATCGGATGTTCCGCCGGTACCTAGCAAGCGTGCTACGCCGAAGCGGTTAAAATATCAAGATTTTTGCAAGCGGCACTGTCAACCGCCAATTCAGCGGCTTGACCACCTGAGTCCAGCGGCATATAGGCCCGGCCAATATTCCCCGGTCGTCTAACGGTAAGACTACGGACTCTGACTCCGTCTATTGAGGTTCGAATCCTTACCGGGGAACCATCATAAACGATTGATTTATAGCAATAATTATCTTCAGGACAACTGCAAAACTGCAATTGTTGTGTTGCGTGAAAGCACCACGCATCTCCGCGGGTTTCCCTCCCTTTACGCTGGTTTCCGGCAGCTCCATGCAACATGCATGCAACATGGGCCAATGCCCGTCGAGATTAAAACGACCACCCAGCTGACTGGGTATCCCTGCAGAATACGGGATGTGTTAGTCGTCACACAAGTGCATTCGGTATCTATGCGTTATTGAGATGCCGTTTTGGAGATTCACATTAGGGTAGAGAAAGACGTGATACCCGCAACCAAAGATAACCCCTTCCCTTATGCGGACACAGATGCCGCCCTTGCTCTGCAGTCGGCAATAAACAATGCCAAAGTAAAAAACAAAACGAGCCTTCGAACAATCGCCAAGACGCTAAATTACAAACAGGCCGCAGTTTTAAGTCATATAGCGAGCGGTCGGATACCTATTCCCGTTGAGCGAGCGGAGGAAATTGCAGTTGCCTTGGATATCAACCCAAGCGCGTTGATGAAAATGTTTCTGAAGCAGCGTTATCCCAATGTGTCGCTCGCGGTAGAGCAACACGTGTTTGATCATCACGCGCTGTTAAGCGGATTAGACACAAGCTTGCCTCCGGGGCTTAACAACGCAACACCATTGCAGATACGAATTATTCGGGAGGTACTTCGCGATGATCTTGCCTCGGCCCGATGGCTATCGCCGCACGAAGTTTTCTGAGTAAGGGAAATAAGAAAGCTCAGACCAGATATTATTGCAGACAGTTTGTCCTCCGATGATCTGCAGAAGGTTCGTCTTGCATTGTGGCGTGCGACCGAACAGCCGGAATCGGGGAACTAACCTTTCTGAATTCGTAATACGGGGGTTGTAGATTTACTGGCCATAGCTTCTTGGCGGTATGGCCGCTTTGCGCCCAATGTCTGTCATTCGATGCTCTGTAAAAATTTGCTAAAAGCAGACGTTGTTAATTCCTGACCAGTCTGCAGGATTGTTGGACACTGCCGACAGTCTCTTATTGAGGACGCAATCGCGGTAAGCGGCCATTCGTTCATCCGGTTCCGTGACGGCAGCTTAGTCGACAGTCCGGAAAGTCACCTATTAGGCGGCGAAGGCGGTAAGCGGTCCTTAGTTCATTAGGCGCCCAAGTGGCAATTTCGCACCTCGAACTCCAACATTATCGCGAACCTTTCCGCCATGCGGACGGCGTCTGCCCAAACTGGCTGCTAAACCAGGTGGTTAAGCTGGGCGGGCTGGCAAAGCCGAGGAGATCGGCGATCTCGGTCAGGCTCCTATTGGTTTCCCCAATCAGAGGCATGGCGACGTTCTTGCGGACTTCGTTGAGAATGGCAAGGAAACTGGTCTCTTCGGCCAGCAACGCGCGATTGAGCGTTCGGCGGGATACACCGAGTTGATTGGCAACAAAGGCGCCAGTGCATCGCCGGTTCGACAGGTTGTTTTCGAGCGTTCGGCGGACGCGTTCGGTCATGGTTGCGCCATGCATCGCGGTGATCGAGCGGAGCAAACCGGCGGTAAGCGGGCGTAGCGACGCATCCGCCATCGGGTTTGGTAGGTCGAGATCGGATGATTTCAAAACAACTCCGTTGAACTGCTGCAAGAAGGCGACACTTGTTCCGAAAGTGCGTTCGAAATAGCCTGGATCGGTCGGCTCTGCGCGTACAAAAAAAACCGTTTCGGGACGCCATTCGTCCGGCAGCAATTGCCGGAGGGTGCGGCTAATCACGCCGATGGCGAGGTCGGTCACTTGGATGGAGGGTCCAGGAATGCCAACGAAACAAGTGAGAATTGCGAGGCCATCCTGCTCGGCCAAAGAGATACTCAGCGCTTCGATGTGCAGCGGCAGATAGGCATTGACCGCCATAATCGCGCTACGCACGTCTGGCTCGTCGCGCGCCAGCAGGCTTAGTGGACCCATGTTTGAAAAGCCGCGTAGTTCGGACAGCCGAAGTCCGAAGTCGTCGGCGCCCGAGGAGATTGCCGCCAGTTCCAGCACGCGGACAGCGCTTGCCGTCGCGACTCGCCGATCGGGATCGGCCTCAATGTCGGTGGGAAGATCGCATTGTCTGAGTAGCCGGGTCGGCTCTAAACCATAAGACCGCGCCAAGTTGGGAAAGCCCTTGAGCATGGCTGCGCGAACGGTCGGGGTTTGCATTTGGCTCATGTTGGAATGTTAGTGGCCCAAATTGAAAAGTATCTCGCGCTGAATTACCTTAGATAGAGGTTTAGTTACCGAATTTGTCAATAAGCCAAGCCCCCAAACTACTGAAGTTTCGATGCACTAAAAACCTTCGGCGGGTGGACCAACTTATGGATCGAGGCCGCAGCGCTCTACCCGAGGACGCCATGATGAAATCAGGAACGTGGATTCCACCAACCAACTAAGCGCTATTGGAGAATACTTGATGTCGCTTTCAGAAACTTTAGAATCCGGGCAAGCAATTGAGAGCGCCTCATCATTGCCTGTTAGGGCTAGTCATCTGGACCATTCGGCCATGGACCTGTTACTCAGCAGGTTTGCAGCAATCTTATATGAACAGCGACGGCGCAGAGAACGCTTCCTGCCGGGCGACTTGTTTGCCGATCCAGCATGGGATCTGCTGCTTTATCTGTACATTGCCGGGTCCGAAGGACGAACAGTCTCGGTCAGTTCGGTTTGTATTGCGTTAGCTATTCCTGAATCGACCGTCTTGCGCTGGATCGGCCTGCTTGTCGATAGGGACCTAGTCAGTCGCAAGAACGACGAAGTGGACAAACAGAGCGGTTTCATTGGCCTCTCCGCTGAAGGCTTCCTTGCGATGCGTGGCTATTTTGAGTGTGTCGCGAACGACGGTCGCACGCCGCCTGTGGTTTCGTGTTTACAAGTTTGATCTTGATTTACCCACGGGCATTGAATTGCTTTATTAACCTTCGGGAAAATTGTGGTTTTAACTTCGCAAGTGATGTGGGCGGAACAGCGTGAGGCAGCGGCGTAATAATGGCCTTAACGAATGACCGGTTTCAGAAGCGCAGCCTTGCCTCGTGTAAGACCGCTATGTTAGCAAAGACAGCCATTGCCGCTGCGGGCGCCTTGAATGTCAGCTTTCCGCTCTTTTGCCCTGAAACCTGCCTATCAGGACACGACAACTTTTCGGTCGTTCTGCAATTTACTTACGCGACATAAAAATGCGGACGTTTGGCGAGAAGCCTCGAACTTTAAAGGCTCGGCGGTTATAAAAACTACTTTTCGAGATACCCGCGATCGACGTAAGGGAAACCATTCAGTTGGCAATCTCTGCCTTCATCATATTGATAATAAGCTCGCACTTCGGTGATCCGCTGATCGCTCACAACGTACCATTCGGTCCCCCGGAACATTAACCTGTTTCCACTTGAAGGCAGCGTGTAAGCACAACTCCATTCACTGACTACTTCAAAGCCGCTAGCAATTACGTGGTCAATCCGCCAAGTCGGGTGATAGATTTGGCTAAATTTGTGCCAGTATTTTGAAAGATGTAATGCGCCTCTAATTGGCGGATGAACCTCAGGTAAGAAATAATGAACGACATCATCGTCAAGCGTGGATGTCATATCCTCGACATTTCCTGTGTTGCAACCATCGAAGTACTTCAAAACAATTGCGATGTTTTGCTCTGAGTTCATAAATGATCACCATCTGCCGGCCGGGCTTCGGAAAGAACGCGTCATCGCACTTTAAAATCTGACCCCAAATCTAAATCTTTGAATTACCTTATGTCAAGATCAACACCCTTAACCAATGTATTTTCAAACGCGTGAGGCTGCACAGGATGCGCCCCACTGAATTATGCCGCCCATCACGTAAGGTGCTTTGAATGGCAGCTAACCCCAACTTCCAAGCCATTGCTACTGCTCGATCTGATCCACAAAAGCAGTCGTAGACAGCAGGCAATTGTGAGGTGAACGAAAGCCAGGTTTCGTGAAGCCCGATTAGCTAAATAAACGGCGGCTCTGTTAGCGTATGGCGCCGCTCATCTTTCTGCGTGACGCACATTGCGTGCGATTTCATCCAAATGCTTGTCCCATGTGCCACAGCAGCCACCGAAGATGTCTATATGCGGGAAACGCTGGGCCAGTGATCCTATGCGTTGGCCGAGGTCGAGGGGGTCTCCCTCCTCGAGATGACCGAGTTGACACAAATCCATTTTTTCTTTGGCGCTCGCATTGGGCCTCAAACTTCGAAGACGCAAAATCCATTCGCCAGTCTCGAGTGCGGGTTCAAATTCCAGCGGGTGTGAGCAATTGATGCCGTAAAAGTCCGGACGGGCGTTTCCGGCTTCACTATCCACGGCCTCTATGGCTTCCTTGAGGCTGATTCCCGATTTGAGCCTGTGGTTACTATCGAGCATAAACCCCATGCTCAACGGTAGTTCAGCTCTCGAACTTGCGCGGCTAACACCCAGTGCCTCAGGGACGCTGTTAAACGTCATCGCACTCACGAAGTCGACATTAGCGCGCTTTAGAACTTCTAGTTGGAAACTGTGATAATCTTCAGATTCGTCCGCTGTTATCGTGCGGTTGAGCGAATAGGCATCGCCTCTTGGACCAAGCATTCCGCCTATCAGAACTTTGTGACCAAGCGCTTGATATGGCTTTGCGACGTCAAGCAAGAACTCGATCGATTGCATCAGTGCATCAGCCAGGGCAGAGCGAGAATAGCCGAGTTTATGCCCCCAATCCGGGCTAGCACGATAATCAAGTCCGCTGATCATAGCCACGAAACCATTCGCCGCCGCCACATCAAGGACGCGGCAATACATTGCTTTTAGGTCTGCCATGGCCATGGGGCTGTCGAGCAGTGGATACATCGCAAATTCCGGAAGCTCGTGTCCATGGCGATACATGATCTCGGTCTCTTGACCGCCTTCGGTAAGATAAATGATGTCGGGTGATTGAATTGGAAAGTCAGCCATAATTGCCTCCCTCTCGGAAAATTGCAATTTCACGCGACCGACTTCAGTAATAGACCTCATTTCTCCATTTTGAAAACCATATTAAATCTCACATTTGTTATGTATTGAAGGCTGTATCTTCAACTGAACGAATGTCCGGTTCTCACGTCCTGATAGGAAGCCGCGGAGGTCCGCTTCGTTAGCGGGGAAAGTCGTTGCTGCGGCGGCCATCTTGAATATCGGCTGTCAACGTTTCTGCCTTAGTAGCCGCCTGTCCGGACACGACAACTTTTCGGCCGTTTGTTCGGTTCGGGGCATCTGTTAAAAGCTACCGTTGCGCTCACCTCTCGTAATCGGATAATAATCGGACGTTGAACGATTAACCAGTTACAAATATTCACGAATGCATGGCGAAGATAGAGACAACGAGGCTGTTGCTGAGACCTGTGTCAAGAAACGACGTAGCGGACCTCCACGACATTTTCAGCAACCTCGACGCAATGGCCTATTGGTCCACTCCGCCGCACATAGACCTGGCGGAAACTGAAGCCTGGGTGGAAGCGATGATGTCCATCGATCCACGGGAAGGCGAAGACTTCGTGGTCGAATGCAACGGTCGAGTGATTGGAAAGGCAGGGCTGTATACGTTTCCTGAGATCCGGTTCATCCTAAACCCTAATTCGTGGGGAAAAGGATATGCGCAAGAAGCTCTGACAGCCCTGGTTGATCGAGCCTTTTCAGTACATCAGCTGCCCTCAGTCGACGCAGACGTTGACCCACGAAACGAAGCTTCACTAAGACTCTTACAGCGTTTGGGGTTTCAAGTGATGGGCCGTGCGCCACGCACGTGGAACGTCGGCGGAGTATGGTGCGACAGTGTGTTTCTTCGTCTGATGAGCCGGGGTCATCAAGTCCGCTAACCTCTACCCAAAACAGGTCATCCAAATCACGAGGTTGTTTCCCAAAACTTGCCATGCAAATGGATCTACGCAGAGGGCTTTTTTGCGGCCGAGACCAACCTGTCTGCTTCCAGCTCCATATCGATGCCAAGACGCGGAATGCGCAATAATCTCGGCTCGTTGAGCGATAGATACAGTTGAGCTAGTTGAGAAGGCGGACGCTCTGAACCGTCCGGTCATAAAAAATCTTGTAACATGATACGTAACTTGTTACATATATAGCATGACACACGAAGATTTTATTTCGAACCATGGCCTAGCTTTCTTTGCCCATAGGTTGCGGAGAGTATCGGAGCTCTTCACTGTCGCGGCAGGTGAAATGCTTTTGGAACAGGGAATTGTAACACCGCCGCGCGCGGTATCGACGGTCCAACTGCTACACCGCGATGGCCCCCTGGCGGTCACTGTCATTGCGAATATCTTGCGCTTTTCGCATCCGCTGATTCTTAAAATGGTCGAGCAATTAGTCGATCTGGGGTTAGTCACAACTGCACAAGACCAGGCTGATCGACGTCGACGGATGGTGCAGTTGACCCCCGCGGGGCATGATGAAGCCAAGCGCCTCGCTTTGACGAATAGGGCGATGTCGGAGAGTTATGCGGAAATTTTGGGCGAACTCGACATCGACGGTTTGGCGATGTTGGAAGCCTTGGAAGTCGATTGCAGGTCAGGGTCATTTGCCGGGCGATTGCGCACAAATTTGTTAATTGAGGAGAATGCATCATGACGGTGTCAGGACTTTTATTAGTCATGCTAATAATGATGGCATCACATAGCGAAGCCCCGGTTAAAGCCGATCAGTGGGCGCCCAAATCAACGGCAGTTGCGCCCCAAACCGCAAGAGGCGACGCAATTTTGCAGCTGCTTAAAGCGAATTATGTGCATCCGGCGGATGTCACCAAGGTGGAGGGAGCTATTCGAGTTCTCGAAGAGCGCCATAGCGGACTCGATGATGAATCCTATGCTAGAGTAATGGGACCAAAGCTATCGGAACTGCTGCGCGATCGTCACCTTTTACTGGAGTATAGTCGTCGCCCCATTGCTGAAAAAAAGATAGCTCAAAGCACCGAACCCGACGCAGCGACAAAAGCCAAGGCTGAAGAATTTGCGCGCCGGGTAAACTATGGGCTCACCGAGGTTAAAGTGCTCGACGGCAACATTGGCTACCTTCGCATCGACGGTTTCTTGCCACCGAATGTAGCCGGAGAAGCATTAGGGTCCGCTATGGAATCATTGCGGCACACTCGCGGCCTTGTGATCGATTTGAGGGAATCTGTGAACGGGGGTGACCCCCGGATGGTCGCGCTGCTTTGTGCATATTTTATCCCCGACACCGGCAAATTGCTAACGACCATCTCTTGGCGTCAAAAGCACGAGCAGGAAAGCCGCATTCCAGAACTGGATCGGGCTAAAGTTTATTCACCGAACGCCCCGGTTTACGTCCTTACCAGCCGCAAAACCTTTTCCGCAGGCGAGGAGCTGGCCTATAATCTAAAAGTTCTAAATCGTGCGAAACTGATCGGAGAACCCACCGGTGGCGGAGCTAATCCAGGCAGCGAATTTCGAGTCAGCGATCATCTATCGTTGTTCATTCCTGAAGGACAGGCCATCAACGCCACCACCGGTAGTAACTGGAACTGGACTGGGGTAACACCGCACGAACGCATTAATCCGTCGAAAGCGCTAGAACGGACACTGCAAAAGTTGGCGGTGCGATAGCCGCCGATCCACTCGACGCATTAGACTGCAGAATTATCCCGGGACGCCTCCGAGCCGCACCGCATCAAAATACCGGACCCGGCAGACTGGATCCTCGAAAGGTAGCGCCTGTATGACAAAATCGCCCAAGCCTTTCGGATAGATCGCAAGAAAGCGGCTCCTTCGTTGTTCCAACTCGACTTTGAGCCCTAATTTGGCTGCAGTCGCGACGCCCGTCATCAATGCGGAAGGGTGGCCGTCATCGGTGGCCAGAGCAAGACTGATGTGGGTTTCCGCTTTTTCCATATCGCCGATCATAAAGTCTGCAATGGCTCTGCCGGACATCAATCCACTTGCTCCATAGGCCAGCGGGTTGAGGCGTTCTGCTCGATCAAACATTTCGTGTGCTTCGCACGCCTCTGCTCTCATAGCGTGCATCCAGCCGCCACAAATCCATGCGGTATATTCATTGGGATTTAGGCGGATCGCGCGTTGAATAGCGTTGCGAGCGGCGGCATAATCTTTGGCCATATAAAATAGCGCGGTCCCGGCGGTAGCTTGAGTTCTTGCATCACCGGCCCCAAGGCGCAAAGCCGCTCTACTCATATCCGCATATCGTTGCAAATCCGCAGGTCCGCGGATCAGATTGGCATATGCAGCTGCCCACGGTGCCATTGCCAGCGCAGGATGAAAGTCAGGGTCGATTGCAATGGCTTTTTCAAACAATTCAAGAGCTGCCCGGAAATCTTGTTGCTCCAAACTGAAGCCAGTGAACAAACCTTGCAGATACAAATCATAAGCTGCGAATGACGATGTAGGCCGTTGCAGCCTCACACGATGGGCTTCCGCCTGAGCACGTGGCTCGACTTCCACGGCAATCGTGCTCGCGGCTGTCTCCTGGAATTCCCACACATCGTCTAATGATCCTTCCAGATCACCGAAAGTAATAACCTGACCTGAGACCCCATCGACCGCCCTCCAGCGCAGCCGTAGTCTGCCATCTCGAGCGCGTGCAATGCTACCAAGTAGAAGAATGTCCGCTTTCAGCCTCTCTGCAGTTTGAACCGGATCCTCACTCTGCCCGCGCATCGGCGAAGTAGAGGCTCCGGCGATCACATCGAGCGACCGAAACCGCGACATAGCGTGAATAACGCCCTCAACAAAACCATCCAGAATATGGCCAGGGAGTGGCTCCAAACTCTGATCCACAAATGGCAAAATGGCAATCAGTGGCGACGCCCTACCTTTTTGCACTTCATCTATCGTTTCGATCTGTGCCGAATCAAGTCCGGACATGTCGCTTGCAACAAGCTGGCAAGCTTCATCAATTGCCATAACCAAAGCCTGCTTGTGAGTATCCGACCTGATTGGTATCGACTGGAGAGACGGCGTATGCACGCCCTTTGGAAATACGGCCAGGAACCGGCGTGCCGCTTTCATGGCCTGCTCCAACCGGCCAGCCGATATTGCCGATGCTATGGCTGTTGCGTGCCCGCCAACATGGCCCGGCAAACGTTGGAGCGAGCGATCGGCATATACCGTTGCCTCATCATAATTGCCGGCGAGCCAGAAGCAAAAAGCGCGGCCGCCATCGACATTGTCGAGATGCGCATCGTCAGGATTACACTGTTCGGCACGGTCAAAATGCTGCAATGGCACTTCAGATTCCCCGGCCATGGCGCGCACCCAGCCGCTGGTGCTCCAAGCTATCCGCGATAACGGATTGACCCGAACCGCAAGGTCGACAGCACGAAGCGCGGAATCGAAGTCGAGTGCAACATGTACTGCCGCCCATGCACCCACCGCAAGCGTGTCGGCATCCTCGCCCCCCAAAGCGATCGCTCGGTGCGCTTGCGTTAGCGCCTCCAAGCGTTGTTCAGGGTTTTCCCGATGGCCGAGACATGCCTTGGCCCAGGCGGCGGCACCAATAGCTCGAGCAAATCGATCATCCAGGCTGATCGCTTTGTCAAAGCAGTCCAAAGCAAGCTGATAGTTGGCAGGGGTGGCCGCCAATCCGAGCACTACGCCCGCATGAAAATGGTCCCAAGCATTGCGCTCTCCCTCGGGAGTTTTGACTGCTTTCGTCCTTGCTAAATCGACTAATGTCCGCGTGATCTGAACCGCTAGCAACGAGGGTATCTCATCTAGCATCGCCCTGATGCGTTCTTCATTGTTGCAGATGACTTCGTTGCTGTAAAGTAAACCACCATCAGCGGTCGCGATGATCGTGTAGCGAACCTTGATCTCCCCGTTTCGTTCAAGCACCGTTCCGACGACCAAATGGTCAACTCCAAGAGCAAAGCCAACTTGGCTTGGATCGGCAATGCTGCCTCCGAAGTACTTGGACGCCGCAGGACTGCATACGCGCACGTCTCGGAAACGCGAGATCATGTGCGAAACGGACTCTGGCAGTGATTCGAAAAGATCTGATGGAATAGTACCCCTTGTGTGGTCGATCAGCGGCAATATTGCGACGCTGATCCTCCCATCGTCAGACGCGACTTGAGGAGGCGATGACGGAGCTCGAGAGAATATTTGTTCTGGTTTTTCGTTGAAGAACTTTTGCCGCAAGAGCCGTTGCAAAGCCGGATCATCAGCCAGGCCTGCAGCCTTGCGTTGACGATTGGTGGTGGCAACTAATGTTTCTGCATCATTGCGACGACCTGAATGCAAGAGAGCCTCGACCAATGACGCGGCAACGGGTTCATCTACTGGGTCCAGCGCCAAAAGGCGTTGGAGGTGCATTATCCGATCTTCTCCATCGGATGCATCAACAAGCCAGTTCGCCATCCTTAGCGCGGTAATCCGGAAATCCTGCCGCTGAGCAGCCAGCCAAGCAGAGTATTCGGGCCGTTCAGGCAATTCACAATCTTCCAGCAGTTCTCCACTCATTAGGTCGAGCAGCTCCAAGCAGGCTACGGAATTCCAATCGTCGGGGTGAACTGTTGCTGCGAAACCTTGTATCTTCAGAGCGTCAATATGCATTCCGGTGCAGTCCAGCCTCACTGAATCGCGCTCGCTGACAAGTCGTGCGCCATTGTCGTGATCGATCAGCGGACGAAGCTTCGTCAGACTCCAGCGCAGAGATGCGCGCGGGTCATCCGGAAGGTCAAAGAATAACTCGCAGAGCCGTTGGCGGGTTACCGGACGAGGCGAAAGTGCCAGAAACCCAAGAATTGCTCTGGTTTTACGAGATGCAGGCAACGGCAGTTCGCGCGTGCCATGCTTGACGAGCATTGGGCCGAATAGATGAAGAGAAAGGTTCATTGATCCAGCAAACATTGTCCTTCCTTATCAATTTCAACGCTGATTCCAACGCCATTTCAACGTCTCGTCCAACGATGACGCAAACGTTTCCGGACCATTAGGGCCGCGCAACAACCTGCCGGCCGACAATGCCGAAACACACGAAGGAACCAGTTATGAAAACCACACTATTTGCATTAATCATTCCAGCATGCCTCCTGACACATCCATGTCAGGCAAGAGACCATGAATTCAACGGACCAAGGTTAGGCATCGAAGCATCTTATGAAGACTATGGCTCTGGAGCTGATGGCGAAGCCGTAGCGGCTATCGCCGGTTGGGATTTTGCAATCGGAAACGCATTTGTGGTCGGCCTTGAAGGCCGCTACACGATTCACGGTGTAAGCGGTTCAGAAACAACAACTACGCCTGCGGGACTGCTACAAACCGAAGATATCTCTATCAACGATAATTGGGGCGTTAGTGCCCGTCTTGGCTACGCGGTAAGCGATAACGTGCTGCTGTTTGGCCAAGGTGGCTACGAAAAATTGGATATCAATGCCGTCCGTACCGTCCGGGCTCAAGTCTGCGCGCCACCAAATGGTTGCCTTGTCAGCCGCAACGATTTTTCGTTCAATGACGACATGTGGACTGTCGGTCTAGGGGCCGAATGGGCGGTAACGAAGAAAATGCGCTTGCGTGGTCAATATACCTATGGCGACAGCGATTCCTATGACCGTAACCGGTTCGCAATTACCGCTTCAGTTCAATTCTAATCTTCGTGACGGGTGGATAGCCCCCAAATGCAGAGAGGAATTTAAGAGATGAAATCCAACCAACCGCCAGAAACGAATGCTTGCTCTCCCCAAGTTACCGATGACAATGCATTGTCAATGGACGCGTTTCTGGCGGTTCTGGAATGCTCAAAGACCGAGGCGGAAGCCCATCTTGCTGCTTTGGATGTGCTGGTGGTTAACTACAATGGTAACGTCAGCGTTACCGATGTGACCAGCACCTGCTGGGCTATTACGATGCATATTGGAAGTGAAATGATGCCACGCATCAAAGCTGCACTAAAACTCGCAGGTGCAACAATCTTGCCCCCAGAGCCCGCGCAACGCAGCAGGGCAGTCGTTATTATGACGATCTGGGACCAAATGGATAGGACGGAATATGAATAGATTTAAACCCATGATATATGTTCCACTGATCAGCGCATTAGCGCTTACCGGTTGTGCAATTTCGCCAGCGCGCATGGCGCTTCCCGGTTCTCTTGCTGTTGAACAGGGGTTTGCGTTCGAAGGGATCGGAGCTGGTCAGCATGGCAGCTTCCGGGCCGGGCCGTATATTGCCAGCTTCCAGCGTTCGGACACTAGGCTGGCCCTCTTCGATCCAATCTTCGAGCGCCGGGCCGGAAACACCAGCTTCGCACTGCAAGGGCCGGAAATTGACGGAACGATCGAGGCGCGCTGCAAAGTTCGGGAACGGACGATAACCATTCGGATCGTCAGCTTTGATCCCGGACCAATGGCTTACAGCTGCGACTTTTTACATCAGGGTCGCCCGATTCCATCTCGGTTTGAAGTGCAGGAGGCGCGTAGTGGACTATCGGCCATGCTGATGCGTCGTTCGCGTCGCGGAGAAATAGCTTTTGACGGTGTCGTGCTTCAAATCCGCTCGGTCCATCAACTTGATGGTTCAGCGTTAGAAACCGCGACACCGGTTGGCTATCTGTTCGAGAATGCAGGGATTGCTGCAGGGGCAGTAGAACTTAATGGACGCCCCGTCGTTCGCTTTGCGCCTGGCACTGATCTGCCAACGCAACGAGCAGTCATGGTGGCCGCTACGGCACTAGGTATTCTGTGGGATCCAGCCGACAGCATGCTGGGTCGTGAAGCTGAGTAACGAAACGGCAGCACTTAAAGGTTCCCGTCTGTCGGAACCTTTCGGCCGCTTATCAGCAAGACATGCGTCTGCCCGAATGACTAATGTTGGGCGCTCAGCAGCCCCCGCCAAAACCTTAAGAATGGCAGCTATTGGCTTCAATCTAATGAAAGCGGCCAGTCCGTTGTCCCCAACATTCCCGTCATTCCGGCAACAATCTCAAGCCCTCGCAAGCTGCCAATGGTTCACAGGCTGGACGAAGGGCAGCTTTCGGACATTATGCAACAAAAGCGGAATATCAGGACACGACAACTTTTCGGACGTTAGGCTGGGCTGAAACTGGTCCCAAAAGCAGCCGTTGGTTCATGGTTCCCTACGCTATAGTTTGCGATGCGGTGCCAATGTTTCGACGATCTTGCATTCCCCCACCGTGCCGTGGCGACAGGCCCCAAGCACGCGATCAAGTTCGGTGCGGAGCGCCGACAGGTCGTCGATCTTTCGGTTCACCTCATTGAGAT
>LNFK01000040.1 GCA_001464315.1 Sphingomonadales bacterium Ga0077559
TTGCGCTGTCCGGCCTCGATCTGGCTTGCCAGTTCGGCTAGAACGTAAAGCTTGAAGGTCGAGCCGACGGCATATTGTTCGTTTGCGCTGAGTTCGGTTGACGCGGTGCCATCAAGGCGTTGCATGAGATAACCAGCGCGGCCCGGCAATGCTTTGAAATCTGCACTGATCTTGGCAATATCATCGCCCTTTACAGCGAAGCCAGTTGCCAAGAGCCCCGCAACCTTATTTGGAGAAAATGGCTCGACGGTTATTTCAACGGTACCGATGGCACGTTCAAAATCGACCTTCAACACCGCGCTGCTTGGACCTTTGCGGTCAATGCTTAGTATTTGAACCGCCTTGCCATATTGCGCCAGCAGGCTGGCGCTGATGGCATTGATTTGTGCTGGCGGAACGGCGGTGAGAAAACTGGCGGTGAAATAATCGTCCAATGGAACCGCGCCGTTCAGCATAGCGATCAGCTGGTTTGATCGCATGTCCAGCGGCGTCACGTGCGCCGTTTCGACTGTCTGTGCAGTCGCGGCGTTCGAAGTCGTGGCGCACGCGCCGAGCAATGGCAAAGCTAGGCAAGCCAGAAACCGCTTCATGTCCGTCTCCTTTTGCGATCAGGCGTCGATGGCTTCCTCGTCAAGCGACGCCGCATTGTCCTGAATGAAGTTGAACCGGTGTTCGGGGTTTTTGCCCATCAGCCGGTCGACAAGGTCTGTTACTACCGCACGGCGTTCATATTCATTTGGCAGGGTGATGCGGATTAGCGAACGGGTTTTGGGGTCCATCGTCGTTTCGCGCAGCTGGTTCGGGTTCATTTCACCAAGGCCCTTGAACCTGCCGACATCGACATTTTTGCCCTTGAACACCGTCGCTTCCAATTCGGCGCGGTGCGCGTCGTCCTGCGCATATACCGACGTCGCGCCAACTGTCAGTCGGTAGAGCGGCGGACGCGCGAGGAACAGATGCCCAGCACGGACGATTTCGGGCATTTCCTGAAAGAAATAGGTCATCAGCAAGGTCGCGATATGCGCGCCGTCGACATCGGCGTCGGTCATGATGATGATGCGTTCATAACGCAGATTGTCGGGGTTGCAGTCCTTACGGATGCCGCAGCCAAGCGCCAGTTGTAGGTCGGCGATTTCACTATTGGCACGGATCTTCTCAAGCGTGGCCGATGCGACATTGAGGATTTTGCCGCGGATCGGCAGGATCGCCTGCTTCTTGCGGTCGCGTGCCTGTTTGGCGCTGCCGCCTGCGCTGTCGCCTTCGACGATGAAGAGTTCAGTTCCGGCTGGGTCATCTGACGAGCAATCGGTCAGCTTGCCGGGGAGGCGGACCTTGCGGCCCGAGGTCGCGGTTTTGCGTTTGACCTCGCGTTCAGCTTTCCGACGTAGGCGGTCGTCTACCTTCTCTAAAATGAAGCCCATCAGCGCCTTGCCGCGCTCCATATTATCAGCAAGGAAATGGTCGAAATGGTCGCGCACTGCGTTTTCGACGAGCCGCGTGGCTTCGGGGGAAGTCAGTCGGTCTTTGGTCTGGCTCTGGAACTGTGGATTACGGATGAAGACCGAGAGCATTAGTTCGGCCTCGTTAAAAATGTCCTCAGCCGAAATTTGCGCGGCCTTTTTCTGGCCGATCAGTTCGCCGAACGCGCGAAGCCCCTTCGTCAACGCCGCGCGGACGCCAGCCTCATGCGTGCCGCCGTCGGGCGTGGGGATGGTATTACAATACCAACTGTACGAGCCATCGGAATATAACGGCCAGCTAATCGCCCACTCGACACGACCTTGGGCGTCCGGAAAGTCTTGAGTCCCAGCAAAAAAGTCAGTGGTCGCACACGCTCGCTCGCCCAGTTGTTCGCGCAAATGGTCGGAGAGACCGCCGGGAAACTGAAATACCGCTTCTGCGGGTACATCAGCCGTTGCTAGATCGGGATCGCAACGCCAGCGGATTTCGACGCCAGCGTAAAGATACGCCTTGGACCGCGCCAAACGGAACAACCGCGCCGGTTTGAACTTCGCGTCGCTTCCAAAAATTTCAGTATCGGGCGTAAACGCTATCGTTGTACCGCGCCGGTTTTGCGTTGGCCCCAATTCCTCCATTGGGCCAAGCGCATGGCCTTTGGAAAAACGCTGACGGTAGAGTTGCTTGTTCCGCGCAACCTCGACCACCGTGTCATCGGACAGGGCATTGACCACCGACACACCGACGCCGTGCAAGCCGCCTGAGGTCGCATAGGCCTTGTCCGAAAACTTGCCGCCCGAATGCAGCGTGGTCAGAATAACCTCAAGCGCGGATTTGTCCGGAAATTTGGGATGCGGATCCACCGGGATGCCGCGACCATTATCGCTAATCGTCAGCCGGTTGCCAGCTGCGAGATAAACTTCGATCCGGTTGGCATGACCCGCGACCGCCTCATCCATCGAGTTATCGAGAACTTCCGACGCCAGATGGTGAAGCGCACGTTCGTCGATGCCGCCTATATACATCCCGGGGCGGCGGCGGACGGGTTCAAGACCCTCCAACACCTCGATTGCCGAGGCGGTGTAATCATTCGACGCAGCGGTGGCTGCTGCGCTCCCTCCAAACAGATCATCGCTCATAGCGACAGGCTATAAGGCGCAGCGAGTCGCCCGCGCAAGCACCGCGTTGTGTTATCCCCCGCTTTTGCCGACATCTTTGGGATTGACGAATTTCCGGCCAAGTGTATCAATGGGTTAATACACCCAGAAGAGGATCCCCCATGAAAAACAAACTTTTAAGCTCAGTCCTTACATTGTCGATGCTGATGTCCGCTCCAGTCGCTCTGGCGCAGGACGCAAGTTCGGTTCCGCTGATCGAACGCGAAAAGCTATTCGGCAATCCTCAAAAGTCCGGCGCAGCGCTCAGCCCCGATGGCAAATGGATCGGCTGGCGCGCGCCACTGGACGGCGTGATGAATATTTTCGTGGCGCCTACGGGCAATATGGCAAATGCCAAAGTGGTGACGAATTCGAAAGACCAGCCCATCCGCAATTTCAGCTGGTCGGGCGATTCGTCGATGGTGCTGTATATCCAGGACAAGGGCGGCGATGAGAATTTCCTGTTGTATGGAGTTGACGTCGCCACCGGCAAGGAGCGGAATTACACGCCGTTCGAGAAGACCCGAGTCATATTGGTCGGCGCGTCGTACCAGAACAAGGACAAGCTCCTGATCGGCTTGAACAACCGCAACCCGCAATATCATGATGTGCACCTGCTCGACCTGAAAACCGGTGCGACCACCGAGGTCATGCGTAACGACGCTTATGCAGGCTTTGTAGCCGACGACACGCTAACGCTCCGAATGGCGCTGCGACCTAATCCGCAAGGCGGGCAGGACTATTTCAATATCGTCAGCGGCAAAGTCGAGGAAAAACCATTTGCGTCGACCGGCCTCGAAGACTCTTTGACCACCACGCCTGCCGGATTTACCAATGACGGATCATTGCTCTACTGGCTCGATAGCCGTGACCGTAATACAGCTGCGCTCTATGCGCAGGACATGAAAACCGGCAAGCGCGCGTTGCTCGCTGAGAACGCCAAGGCCGATATCGGCGGAACCTTGCGCGACCCTAAGACGGGCGTGGTCGAGGGCTACAGCGCTAATTATCTGAAGAACGAATGGACGATAACCGACGACGATCTGAAGGCCGATTGGAAGTTGCTCAGCAGCAAGCTGCCCGGCGAATTCGGGGTGCAATCGCGTACCGACGCCGATGACAAATGGCTGATCTGGAACGATCCTTTGGTCGCGCCGTCGGTGGTCTATCAGTTCGACCGCAATACCAAAGACTTGAAAGAGCTTTATGTCGGTCGCCCCGAACTGGTCGGCGCGCCGCTCGTTCCGATGTATCCGGTCGAGATCAAGTCGCGCGATGGCCTGAACCTTGTCAGTTATCTTACCCTGCCCAAATCTGCGGATGCAAACGCCGATGGCAAGGCCGACAAACCCGTACCGATGGTGCTGTTCGTGCATGGCGGCCCGTGGGCGCGAGACGGTTTTGGCTTTAACGGCTATCACCAGTGGATGGCGAACCGCGGCTATGCCGTACTGTCGGTCAATTTCCGCGGCTCGACCGGTTTCGGCAAAGATTTCATTTCGGCAGGCGATCTCGAATGGGGCGCCAAGATGCAAGACGATCTGACCGACGCGGTCGCATGGGCGGTGAAGACCGGCGTTGCGCAGAAGGACAAGGTCGCGATCATGGGCGGCAGCTATGGCGGTTACGCGACGCTTGCAGGTCTTACATATACGCCCGAAGTTTATGCGTGCGGCGTCGATATTGTCGGCCCGTCGAACCTTGAAACATTGCTGAAAACGATCCCGCCTTACTGGGCACCGATCGTCAACCAGTTCCATAAGCGCATGGGCAACCCGAACACGCCTGAGGGGCTGGCGCTGCTCAAGGAGCGTTCACCGCTTTATTCGGCTGACAAGATCGTCCGGCCATTGCTGATCGGCCAGGGTGCCAACGACCCGCGCGTCAATCAGGCCGAATCGGACCAGATCGTTGCAGCGATGAAAGCCAAGAACATCCCGGTGACCTATGTGCTGTTCCCAGACGAAGGCCATGGCTTTGCGAAGCCCGCCAACAACATCGCGTTCAATGCGGTGACCGAAGGGTTCTTGTCGAAATGCTTGGGCGGACGCGCTGAGCCGATTGGTGACACCGTTCGTAAGTCGACGGCAAAAGTACCGCAGGGAGCGGAATTTGCGCCCGGACTTGTCGAAGCTATCGCGGCGAAGTGAGAAACGAAAACGGGCCGGATTGACCGGCCCGTTTAACATATTCTGAAATGAAGAAGCTTTAGCGAACGCGTGGCCCGCCAAAAGGCATTGGCGGGGGCGGACGACGCACGCCGCGTGGCAACTGCGCCTGATAGGCGCGGCCACAATGTTCAACGCAATATGGAAAGCTGGGGTTTACCGGAGCGCCGCAAAAGTGGAAATCGGCTTCACCGGGATGGCCCATCGGCCAGCGGCAAACGCGCTCGTTCAGATCAAGCAGCGATGTCTTGTCAGCCATTTCGGGGCTTGGCTTTGCGGGCACAAGGCGGCGCGGCGGAGCAGGTGGAATAGGCGCCTGCTGGTCGCCCGGACCCTGGCGCATGAAGCCGCCTGGACCGATGGAAACTATACGCGGCATCGTTGATGGCCGTGGCGCGTCGGTGACCGGCTCGCCTTCAGTACGCGGTGCAGCAACTGGCGCCGCAGGTGCCATCGGTCGGGGCCGTATCGGCGCGGCGGCCACTGGCTTGGCCGGAGCAGCGGCAGGCTTTTTCGCAGCGGCAGCTTTTTTGTCGGGCTCGTTTGCCTTAACCGGCGACGGCCGCGACTTCAGACCCAGACGATGCGCCTTGCCGATCACAGCATTGCGGCTCACGCCGCCCAGTTCGTCGGCGATCTGGCTGGCGGTCAGGCCCTTTTCCCAAAGGGTTTTCAGTTGGTCGATCCGCTGGTCGGTCCAGGACATAGATATTTTCCCAAGTTCAATTTGTGCAGCCGCGTCATCGGCGCGATTGCGCCTTGCGGTTGAAGCTGCAAGCCGATAGTCGATTGCGCGATGAGTATCCACCCAAAAAGCGCCACTGACACAGATAGGGATTTGGCTCCCCTTGTTCAACCTCAGGGCGGGCAAAAGCTGATCCGTAACGTCAACTGGGTGGGGCTATGGGCGCTCTACATGAAAGAAGTGCGGCGCTTTATCAAAGTGCAATTGCAGACGATCTGGGCGCCCGCCATCACGACCTTGCTGTACCTCATCATCTTCACCGTTGCACTTGGCACCGTAAAGCCGACAGTTCTCGGGGTACCATTTGCCGACTTTATAGCGCCGGGTCTGATTATTATGGGCATGATGCAAAATGCCTTTGCCAATTCGAGCTTTTCGCTTCTGGTCGGCAAGATTCAAGGGACGATTATCGATTATCTGATGCCGCCCTTGTCCAACGCCGAATTGCTTGCGGCTCTGGTCGGTGCATCGGTGACGCGTGCTTTTCTGGTTGGCGGTACGATCTGGCTGGCGATGGCCTTGTGGCCTGATGTCAACGTCACGCCCGTGCATTTTGGCGCGGTCTTGTGGTTCGGGCTGATGGGATCGACGCTGCTCGCGCTCATCGGCGTGCTGACATCAATCTGGGCGGAAAAGTTTGACCATGCCGCAGCGATCGGCAATTTCATTGTCGCCCCAGCCGCTTTATTGTCGGGCACTTTCTACTCGGTTGAGCGTCTATCACCGGCGTTTCAAGCGATCAGCCACGCCAACCCGTTTTTCTACGCAATTTCGGGGTTCCGTTTTGGCTTCATCGGCAGCGCTGACAGTCCGGTAATGTTCGGTGCGCTGCTATTGCTCGGCATCAATATTGCCCTTGGCACCATCTGCTATTTGCTTTTGAAATCGGGCTGGAAACTGCGCGCCTAAAATTACACAGGTTAATGCCGTTTAGCTGTTCCTAAGGGGACGCTATGATCAACGCATTGGCGAGGCTTCGGCATCGCGAAAAACAAATGTCGGCTAAGCTTTCTACCGGCACAGCAACAGAAGTTTTGGCAACGCGCGAATTGCTCCGGCAATCGCTCGTTGAACTATATGAATTCGGATACTGGCGAGAGCAGCCCGACCAGTTCAAATATTATATGCAGCTTTACCGTGCGTGCCGTCCGATGGAGTTCAGCGCGCCGCCTTCCATGTCTGCGCCTGACAGAAGGGACCAATGCAGCCCTTGACTACCAGATTGCCCGACTTTCCCCTGTACACGATCGAGCGATAGGTTTTGCCCGATTTAGGATCGTAAATCTGGCCCTTCCACTCATTACCTGCGGCTTTGAACCCGGTCAGGATGTTCATGCCGAGCAACGTGCGGCTGCGCAGCGCCTTGTCGGGATTGTTGACGTCTTTTTGGCCGACGCCATTGGGCGGCGGGACGAGGAATTTGGCGAGCTTGCCGCAAATCGTCGCGCCGCATTCGTAGATTTCGACCACGCCGTCTTTGCTTTGCGTAACCCAGCGACCCGTGACAGGCGCAGCGGCTTGAACTGAAGCGGATAATAAAGTCGCAGCAACCAATGCGGCGGAAATTCGTATTTGCAACATAAAGGCTCCTGAAATGGGGTATTGGGACATTAGCATGCGATTGTTACGCCGCAAACTTTTTGCCTTTTTATGACGTCCTGCTAACCGGCTCACATGAAAGAAATCATACTCTACGATTACTGGCGCTCCTCGGCGAGTTATCGCGTGCGCATTGCCCTTAACCTTAAAGGCGTTGCCTACAAAACTGTTCCGACCAGCCTGCTGGAAGGCGACCATAAGGCAACTGAATATGTCGAGCGTAATCCGCAAGGTTTTGTGCCGATGCTCTCGATTGACGGGCATGATCTTACTCAGAGCCTTGCGATTATCGATTATCTCGATGCCAATTATCCCGATCCGGCTATGGTGTCATCCAACCCTGCCGACCGCGCCAAGACACTCGCTCAGGCGTTGGTGATTGCCGCGGATATTCACCCTGTCAATAACCTGCGTATCCTGAAATATTTGAAAGATGTGTTGGGACAGAACCAAGCTGCGATTGATGACTGGTATCGCCACTGGATCGTCGAAGGCCTTACTGCTTTGGAAGCGATGGCGCCCGAAGATGGACTGTTTGGCGGAGATTTACCCAACCTCGCCGATCTTTGCCTCGTACCGCAAATGGCCAATGCTCGGCGGTTCGATACGCCGCTGGAGGCATTTGCGAAGCTGTTACGGATCGATGCGGCGTTGACCGAGTTGCCCGCGTTCAAGGCCGCGCACCCTGATGCCGTGAACCCCGACGCATGAGGCTTTCTGGACTGGTCTGCCTGCCGCTGATTGCGATTACAACGCCTGTTTGGGGACAAGTTGAACTGCGGTCCGAATGCACCACTCTTCCCGGATCACCAGGCGAGGAAATCACTTTGGGTTGCACCCAGATTGTCGTCACAGGAAATCTGCAAACGTCTCAGTCGGAAAATACCGAAGCGATTGACGATCTTCAGTTGGGGTCTGGACGGATCGAATCTGCTTTGTCTCAGGTTCCCGGCCTACAACAATTTCGCCGTTCGGACGCTCGGTCGGCAAACCCTACCAGCCAAGGCGTCACGCTTCGTGGATTGGGTGGCAACGCGTCGTCGCGCGCAATTCTGGTGCTCGACGATGTACCGCAGGCCGACCCGTTCGGCGGCTGGATCAGCTGGCCCGGCTATGACGCGCTTAAGCTCGCCAGTATTCGGGTGCGCCGTGGCGCTGGGCAAGTCGCTTCCGGTGCAGGCGCGCTGGCAGGTGTCATCGAGCTTGATAGCAAGCAGAATGTCAATCAACTGAACGCGAGCGTGGCTTATGGCAGCCGGAACAGCCTCGATGCCAAATCCTCCTTATTGCGCAAACTTGGCGAGGGCAGCATTTCGGTTTCGGGCAGCTATGCGCGCGGCGACGGTTTCATTCCGATCATCAAAGGCCAGCGCGGCGCAGTCGACCGACCTGCGCCTTATGAACAAGGCGGCATCGCAATTCGCGCAGTCGCGCCTTTGTCCGACAACACTGAACTACAGGCAGGAATGCGCGCTTTCACTGACGAACGTGACCGAGGCTTTGATTTTTCCGACAACCAGAACAGCGGCGTCGATGCCAGCCTGCGTCTGGTCAATCGCACCCCCGGCGGCTGGCAGTGGAGCACGTTGGGCTATGTCCAGATCCGCGATTTCGCAAACCGCTTCGGCGCGATTGGCACTGGCCGCAATTCGGTTGGCCTCACCCTCGACCAATTTTCCGTGCCGTCGACTGGGTTAGGCGCGCGCGTTGAAGTGCGGCCACCACTTGGCGAAAATGCAGAGTTGCGCATCGGCGGCGACTGGCGACGCACCATTGGCGAGACCAACGAGAATTTCTTCTTCACCGGTCTAACGCCTGGACGAAGCCGCCGCGCCGGTGGCGAAAGCGATACGTTCGGCCTTTTTGTTGAGGCGAGTTTCGAACCAGTCGAGCAATTGACTCTGACCGCCGGCGCACGCGCCGATCATTGGAGCATCGCGAATGGTTTCCGCAAGGAAGTGAACATCGGCGGCACAACGCGGTCGGATGATGTCTTCGCCGACCGGTCCGGCTGGGAAGGCACGGGCAGGGCGGGCTTTGCCTTTCAGGCCAATGATGCGCTGAGGCTGCGTGGGGCGGCCTATTTGGGCTGGCGACTGCCAACACTGAACGAACTATACAGGCCGTTCCGAGTTGGTGCCGATGCGACGGCGGCGAATGAATTGCTTGCGCCGGAGCGATTAAAAGGCGCGGAAATCGGGGTGGATATACAAAGCGACAGTCTCAAATTTGGGGCCACCGCTTTCGCCAATAGGCTCGACAACGCTATTGCCAATGTAGGACTTGGTGTCGGCCCCGCTAACTTCCCCGGCGTTGGCTTCGTTGCGGCGGGGGGTGTTTATCGCCAGCGGCGGAATCTCGACGCCATCTATAGCAAAGGCGTTGAGTTCGATGCGTCCTATTCGGTGCAGGATTTCACGCTGCGCGCTGGTTATGCATATGTCGATGCAAAGGTTGAGGCGTCTGGCGCCGCAATCGCGCTAAACGGGTTACGACCTGCGCAAGTGCCGCGCCATTTCGCAAATGTCGGTATGAGCTATGATGGCGACGTAATCAGCGCAAATGTGAATGCGCGCTATTTTGGCGGACAGTTTGAGGATGACACCAATAGCCGCCGTCTCGCGAGCGCGTTCACGGTTGATGCCGGGCTCGGTTACCGCTTGGGAGAAAAATTCCGACTTGAACTGCGCGGCGAAAATCTGTTCGATGCACGCGTCGAAGCTACAATCGGCAGCGACGGCGTTATCGAACGGGCGACACCGCGCACGATCTGGGCAAGAATTTCGGTAGAATATTGATGGCAAAGACGGCGCAAAAACTGACCTTGGCTGAATTTCTGCCTTATCAGTTGTCGATCACGTCAAATGCGGTCAGCGATCTGATCGCGCGCGCGTATCGCGGCCGGTTTGCCCTGAAAGTGCCCGAATGGCGGTTGATGGCGGTGCTGGGGGAGCGCGCATCGGCCACGCAGCGCGAATTGTGCGAGGCGACCGCGATGGACAAGGTCACCGTCAACCGTGCGTCCAAGGCGTTGGAGGACCGCGGGTTAATCGGCCGCGCTCCGAACGCCGCAGACGGCCGTTCGCATCATCTGGCGCTAACCGGGACGGGCCGTGAGTTGTACGACCAGATTGTGCCGCTGGCCCTTTCTGTTGAGGCCGAGCTGGAAAAGATACTGGGCAGCGGTGAGGCAAAGGCGCTGGAAAACATGCTGGCCCAGCTACGCGCTAGGGTCGCCGAACTCGGCTAAGGCGAAACCCCATATTGCTGCTTGGCAAAAATGGTTTCATTTGATACTAAATTGCAAGCCCTTGCGAGACACCTTAGCTAACTTCGGAGCATTTCATGACCGACCTGTTTGAAAATCCCCTCGGCCTAGACGGTTTCGAATTCGTCGAATTCGCATCCCCTGAAAAAGGCATCCTCGAACCCGTCTTCGAAAGCATGGGCTTCACCCACATCGCGTCGCACCGCTCGAAGGATGTGCATCTCTGGCGCCAGGGTGAGATAAACCTCATCGCCAACTACGAACCACGCAGCCCCGCTGCGTTCTTTGCCGGCGAACATGGCCCATCGGCCTGCGGCATGGCATTCCGCGTCAAGGACGCCGCGAAAGCCTATGCCGAGGCGCTGGAACGCGGCGCGGAACCCGTCGAGAGCAAGACCGGCGTAATGGAACTCCGCATCCCGGCCATCAGAGGAATTGGCGGGGCGTTCATCTATCTGGTCGACCGCTACGCAACGCTCAACAATCCAGAAGCTCTGTCGATTTACGACATCGACTTTGTTTACAAGCCCGGTGTCGCCCGCAATCCTGTAGGCGCGGGATTCCAGAAAATTGATCACCTGACGCACAATGTCTACGGCGGTCGGATGGCGCATTGGGCAGGCTGGTACGAACGGATTTTCAACTTCCGCGAAATCCGCTTTTTTGACATCAAGGGCGAATATACCGGCCTGACATCGAAGGCGATGACCGCGCCCGATGGCAAAATCCGCATTCCCCTAAACGAAGAAGGCAAGGCTGGCGGCGGCCAGATCGAGGAATATCTGCGTGCTTATAATGGCGAAGGTATCCAGCATATCGCGCTGATCTGCGATGACCTCATCGCTTGCTGGGACAATCTGCAGAAGCTCGGCGTCCCCTTCATGACCGCGCCGCCCGAAACCTATTACAAGATGCTCGACGAGCGCCTGCCGGGTCATGGCCAACCCGCTGATGAATTTCAAAAGCGAGGCATACTGCTCGATGGCACAATCGAAAACGGCCAGCCGCGCTTGCTGCTGCAGATTTTCGCTCAGCCCAATATCGGTCCGGTATTCTTCGAATTCATCCAACGCCGTGGCGACGAAGGCTTTGGCGAAGGTAATTTCAAGGCACTGTTCGAGAGCATCGAGCGCGACCAGATCGAGCGTGGTGTTTTGGAGGTGGCGCAATGAGCCTGCCATTCACCACCGAGCGGATTCACCACGTTGCCTATCGCTGCAAAGACGCGAAGCAGACGGTCGACTGGTACGAACGCGTGCTTGGTTTCACCTACACCAATGCCTTTGCTGAGGACTATGTCCCGTCAACCGGCGCTTACGATCCTTATATGCATATCTTCCTGGATTGCGGCGGCGGCAATGTGCTGGCGTTCTTTGAACTGCCCAACCAGCCCGAAATGGGCCGCGATGAGCAGACCCCGGAATGGGTGCAGCATCTTGCGTTCAAGGTTGCCGATTTCGATACCTTAAAGGCGGCTAAAGAACATATCGAAGCGCAAGGTGTCGATGTCCTCGGCCCGACCTTTCACGGTATTTTCCGGTCGATCTATTTCTTCGATCCCAATGGCCATCGCCTTGAGTTGGCATGCGACATAGGCACCGAAGAGCAATATGCCGAGCTAAAGCGTGTCGCACCCGATATGCTCGAGGAATGGAGCCAGACCAAAAAGGCACCGCAACACGCGGCGTGGCTCCACATTGATCCCGGTGGCGAGTGACGCGTTAGAACGACTCGATTGCTGGCTTGCCCACTTTGGCGGTTTCGGTTTTGGGCATGCGATCCTCAAGCGCGCCAAGCCACGCACCGGCTTTGTCGCCGACAAATGTCTGGGGGCGCGATGGCAGCAAATTTTGAGATGCTTCCCATTTACCGATCAAACCCGCCGCCTCCTCGGTTGCTTTGCTGAAAGGTTGTGACTTGCGAAGACCGTTGTTGATCAGCGCGTCGCCGAAAAAGGTCCAGTCATTACCCGGCGCGCAACCAAACGATGTCCGGTTCGATGCGGCAGCGGTCATAATGACGCTGTTTTCATTAGTCAAAAGGGGCAGAAAGGTGCCTGAATAACATGCTGATAACAAAATCATCCGTCGTTCAAATCCCAGATCATCTAGCAAATTGGCTAATCGCATTGGCGCTATCATGCCCACACCCTTGTCGCCGTCGCGATAGGCAAGCCCGTTGTTCGGGTCGCCGTGGGCAGTCGCAAACAGGATCAGAACATCTTCCTTGAGGTTCATCTTGCCTGCAACGGCGGCCAATGCAGTGGCGAGGTTCGGCGGCGATCCTTGAGGCGTGCCGTTGCTTTGGTCATCGGCGCCCGCTGTCAGGAATATTGTACGGCCAATCGCACCATAGCGACGGCCCAGAACCTTGGCTGCTTCACTAGCCTCGCGGCCAAAGACGGGATCGGAGTCGAGCCCGACCGACACGACATAAGCGTCGACCACTCCATTGCGTTGCGGCTGGAGCGCAGCGATTGCGGTTCCAAGCCGTTTATGCTGCGCCAGATGCCACGCAGCGCTTCGCCCTTGCTCCATCGACCAACCGTTTTTGGCCGCCTCAATGGGGTTGAATCCCTGCTGCTGCGGTTGTCCGGTCGCTGGGTTTGTCGCCAGCATAACCAGCGCCAGCGTAGTCGCTTTCAATCTTTTACGCATTCTCCCGCTTTTGCCTCCACCGCCGCTTTTCATGTTTAAAGCGTAAGCCAACACTATCGGTTGCCGCAACCGGAAACTGCGGGCATCATGCGCGGCATAATGAGAGGATATTTATGAAATTAGCTTCGCTGAAATCGGGTCGCGATGGCCATCTGGTTGTCGTGTCGACTGATCTGGCCTGGTATGCGGACGCGGTGCACATTGCGCCGTCCTTGCAGGCCGCATTGGACGACTGGGATGAGATTGCGCCGCGGCTTCAGGCGCTGGCGACCGATCTTGAACATGACGTTATTCCAAAAGAACGTTTTCATGAGCATGATGCCGCTGCGCCATTACCTCGCGCCTATCAATGGGTCGATGGCTCGGCCTATGTGAACCACGTTGAACTGGTTCGAAAGGCGAGGGGAGCGGTGTTACCCGAGAGCTTCTGGCATGATCCATTGATGTATCAGGGCGGGTCGGATGAGTTTCTGGGTGCGCGCGATGAGATTCCATTGGCTGATGAGGCATGGGGTTGTGACCTCGAGGCGGAAATCGTCGTGGTTACCGGCGACGTGCCGCGCGGTGTTTCGTCCACAGACGCATTGTCGTATATCCGTTTGGTCGGCCTGGTGAACGATGTCAGCTTGCGCAATCTCATTCCCGCAGAACTCGAAAAAGGCTTTGGTTTCGTCCAATCCAAGCCTGCCAGCGTGCTATCGCCGGTGTTCGTGACGCCCCAAAGCCTCGGTGACTACTGGAAGGATGGCAAGTTGCACCGCTCGCTAATGGTCGATCTGAACGGCGCGCCATTTGGCCGAGCCATCGCCTCGGATGATTGCACCTTCGATTTCGGCGTCCTGATCGCACATCTCGCCAAGACCCGTAATCTGGAAGCAGGCTCGATCATCGGTTCAGGCACCGTTTCCAACCGCGATTCAGCTGGCGGTCCGGGCAAACCGGTTGCCGACGGCGGTCTGGGCTATAGCTGCATCGCAGAAGTGCGGATGGTCGAAAAAATTCAGACCGGCGAAATGCATACACCCTTTCTGAAACCTGGTGATACCGTGCGCATCGAGGTGCGCGACGATGCAGGTCACAGCATCTTCGGTGCCATCGAACAGACGGTTCGCGCGGCATAAAAAAAGGGCGGAGCCGCAGCCCCGCCCCGAATTGTCGCATTTACTGCGTTACTTAAATGCGTCGCCGATCGAGCAGGCCGCCGGACCTAAGATCACGATGAACAGCACTGGCAGAATGAACAGGATCAGTGGCACCGTCATAATCGCGGGCAAGCGTGCGGCCTTTTCTTCGGCGCGCATCATGCGTTCGTTACGGAATTCAGCGGACAGTACGCGCAAGGCTGAGGCCAATGGCGTACCATATTTCTCGGTCTGGATCATGGTGGTCACGACACCTTTGATCGAGTCGAGCTTCACGCGATACGCCAGATTTTCAAACGCCATCCGGCGTTCGGTAAGGAAGCCGAGTTCGATCGCAGTCAGCGCGAATTCGTCACCGAGTTCGGGATAACCACGACCCAATTCTTTGGCCACCCGGTTGAACGATGTATCGACGGTCAAACCGGCCTCAGCGCAGATCACCAGCAAATCGAGAGCGTCGGGTAGGCCTTTGCGGATCAAATCGGTACGTTTGGCGATCAGGTTGTTCAGATAGATGTCTGCGGCTTTGTACCCTAAAATAGTGATGATCGCAAAAGCCGCAAAGCGCTTGAAGGTGCTCCAATCGGCCATCCCGTCCATGCCATAAATCCACAAGGCTGCGCCGCCGCCAAAAATCAAAGGAAGTACGAGGCGGCTGAAAATGACGGTAACGGCAAGTTCCTTGCGACGGATCCCTGCTTGTGCCAGTTTTTGCTGAACGACTTTTATCTGGTCGTCCTGCAGAACTTGCATTTTCGACAGCATAGCCCGCATCTTGTCAGTGGTTTCGGTCTTGCGGACCAGCTTTGCGCGCTTTTTGGACGTCGTTGCAGTAATCCCGGCCTTCAGCTGTTCGCGCCGTTCGTTTAGCGCCCTGACGCGCTTCGCCATCGGATCACGAACGGTGATCGCGGCATAAATCGCAAAGGCAACTGCCATCGCAGCAACTGCCGAGAGCAAAGTCGCTACCCACAGTACATCGACGCCTAAAAGTTGAGGTCCGCCCGGATTGGTCATCTGTTTATCCTGCCCCCAATTCAGATTTCAAAGTTGACCATTTTGGCCATGATGAAGGCGCCAATCGACATCCAGACAATGCCGATCATGCCTGCTATCATCAGCCGCGGCTCGTAGAAAAAGCCGCCGAGATATGCCGGGTTAACCGTCCAAACCATGCCAAACACGAAAAACGGCAATGATCCCACGATATAGGCTGATGCCTTGGATTCCGAGGACATTGCGCGGATCTTAAGCTTCATTTGCGCACGTTTACGAAGGACGTCCGCAAGGTTTGCAAGCGTTTCGGCCAGGTTGCCCCCTGTTTCGCGCTGGATTGCCAGCGTGATGACGAAAAACTGGAATTCGGCGGTTCCAAGACGGTCTGCGGTTTCCTGCAACGCGTCTTCCATCGTTTTACCGATCCTGACTTTCTCAGTCACTATTTTGAACTCCTGGCCAACTGGACCCGGAATTTCTTTGGCTACCATTGTAAGCGTTTCACCAACCGGAAGCCCTGACTTCAGACCACGGACCAGCAGTTCGATCGCGTCAGGGAAGTTGGCTGTGAATTGCTTGATCCGCTTTGCCATCAGGTAACCGACAACAAAGTGCGGAATACCAGCGCCGAGCATCAGTCCGCCAAACAATGAAAGATATAACGGCGCACCTTTGATCCATAGCCCGACAAATACGACTGCAGCGATGCTGCCTGATGCCGATAGATATTGTTGAAGCGTCCAGCTTTTACCGGTTTGCGCGAGCCGCAAGCGGAGACGGTCAATACGGCTGATACTGCGCCCATCGGAAAATATCATTGGGCGGCGTGCCGCTACAGCCTTACGCATTTGCTGTTCAACGCGCGCGTCGGCACTGTCCGAATGGCGCATCTTTACTGCACCAAGGCGGCGAGACGTTGCCTTGCCGACATTGGGTCCGATGAAGGCAAGCGCGATCAGCACCAAAACCAACATGAAACCCGCTGCAAGTACCAAATTTTGCATTTTCTATGCTTTGCTAGTCAGGGCTGAAACGTAATTGCTATCACGCACCGGCCGGTTTTTTCTTGGCGATCAGGGCCTTGAACCCTGCCATGACTGATTTTTTGGCTTTGTCTTCAACCGGCAATTTTTCTGCCGCCTCGGCCGCTGTGCCCGCAATCAGATCGGCCAACTGGACGATGCCGGCCGACAATTTGCTGCCTTTGACGGCTTCGACGACGGGTTGGCCAATTTTCGCTGCCTGCGACATGCTTTTGGGGTCGGATGGCAACATGAGGTCGATTTTCCGCTCGATCGTACTTTCGAAATCCTTGCGACTGATTTCAAGCGACGCGGTCTGCACGTTATTTGCGACAATAAGCGTTTTGCAATGTGGAGCATTTTGCTTGAGCCATGCCAACACGCGAATAGTGTCGCGCGCCGATGCCAAAGTGAGTTCGGTCGTGACAACCGCCACGTTAACGTCTTGCATCAGGTGCGGGTAGGCAATCAGCATGCTGCGTGGCATGTCGATAACGGTGTTATCAAACGCGGCACGAAATTCCTCCTGCAACTGGAAGAAGGCACTGCCGTCGGTCAAAACAGGGCTACTCATCGGCGCTTCAGCCGACAAAATCGACAGCTTTTCGTTCGCCTTGATCATTGCCCGTTCGATAAACAGGCCGTCGATACGGCTCGGATTGTCGATCGCATCGGTTAGACCACGACCCGGTTCCAGATCCATCGCAAGTGCGCCGGTGCCAAAGTGGATATCGAGATCCAAAAATCCGGTTTGGTGCCCTTGGGTATGCGAAAATATCCACGCCAAAGATGCCGCCACGGTCGAGGCGCCGGCGCCGCCACGGGTGCCTATAATCGCTGTTGAAATATGCGGACGGTCGGCGGAATGTTCATCATGCTTTGGCGCGTTCAGGATATTTTGCGCGTTGGCAAAAGAATCGCGCAGAGCGTCCGAACTAAGAGGTTTCAGCAGATAGTCCTGCAACCCGGACATCAACAAATCGCGATATAGCCGGACATCGTTGACCTGCCCCACGGCAATAACAATCGTTCCGGGTTCGCAAACCTCGGCGAGGCTGTTGATGTCGTTGATCGGATCACCCGATTCCGACAGGTCTACCAGCAGGATTTGCGGGCTTGCCGATACCGATAGTGACTGAATGGCGTTGCGCAGGCCGCCCTTATAGGCCTTGTCCTGGCTCCAGCCCATTTCCTCGCAGACGCCGCGAATAACGTCGAGCGTCAGGTCGTCGCAAACGTAGGCGTTAATTGGATCACGTGTTCCGGCGACGCCGGATTTCCATGGAGCGTTCATCAGTTGCCTCCGGTCTTGGTGCGATAGGCTCCCACCGCGTTTCTGCCTGTATTGGAGTCGAGCTTTTTATTCTCGCGTCCACGAACCAGGTCTTCTGGGTCTGCAACCATCGCAGCAAGATTGCTGTTGGTTGCGCATCCAAAATTGCTATGGTTGCTGGCGTTGTAGTTGCGGTCGTGATCGGTGCTTATATCGGGGCAAGACGGAACCGATGCTTTTGAACGGGTTACAATGACCCGCAGCATCCCTGGCGCAACCTGGCCGTCGGTGACGGGGGCGACCTCATCGAGCAAGACACCGCGCTCGGCGGCGCTATTGTAAATGGATTGCGCCACTGCCTTGCTGGCATAGCCCGAACCATAATCGACCGAAACGCGGTCGCCATATCCCAGTTGCAACGCGTCGAACCATTCGCCAAGCCGCGTTTGTTCGATTGACGAAATACCGCCGCCGTCGCTTGCGAGGTCGATGGCAAAATTTGTGCGCTCGACCACCGGCTGGTGAACCGAATACATCGACGTGTTGGTTGTTCCAAGTTCGCCCGCGCAAGATGCCAGCGTAATGCTGGCTGCTGCTAGGGTCAGGAATTTTACGTTACGCATAATCATTCTCCTGAACTGGGATCAATTGTCGAAACTGAAACCGGGGCCTGATGCCGATGCCTGGGCAGTTGCTTTGGCAGATTTATTAACGGCAGGGGCTGCGTCGCTGACCGAACCCATTTCAGGTCCGTTGGATGCGGCGGGTGCAATCGACGGCATTGGCCGGGTTGCGCTCGCATTTTTGTCAGTCACTTTCCCAAGGATGATCCGCTGTGCATCGTCTACCGAATGGATCCCGTCCGTCGGCAGCTTGATCTGGCTCTCGGACACTGGCTTGACCAGATATGGCGTGATGATGATCATCAACTCGGTCTCGTTGCGGCGCCATCCGTTTGACTTGAACAGTGCACCCAGAACAGGGATGTCGGCGGCGCCGGGCATTTTATCGACCGAGCTGCTAAGTTGATTGCTCAGCAATCCGGCAATCATCATGCTTTGGCCCGAACCCAACTCGACGGTTGTTTCAGCCATGCGCGATGTGGTCGCCGGCACTTCCAATCCATTAAGCCGAATTGCGCCCGTCGAAGAAATGTCGGAAACCTCGGTCCGAACACGAAGCGATATACGGCCATCGGACAACACAACTGGCGTGTAGACGAGGTTGACACCATAAGTTTCGTATTGAACCGACACGCCGTTGTTCGACGAAGTTACGATTGGGAAACGGCCCCCTGCCAAAAATTCGGCGGTCTCGCCGGACACGGTGGTCAGGTTCGGATTGGCAAGTGTTGACGTGAGACCCGCACGCTCGGACATATCCAGCGCAGCTTCGACGTCGATACCGAACAATCACGGCATTGTTGTTGGTGATGTCACGTCCACGACCCAGGCCGAAGAAATAAGGCTGGCCGCCACTGTCGGTGCCGGTGTCGACGCCTCTCAAATTGCCGGAAATTTCTTTTGAAAGCGTCCGCGCTACCTCAGCAACGCGCACTTGCAGGTTGATCTGCAGCGGTGTGGCAGTTTTGATGCGGTTGATAATTGTAGTACCAGTGGAATTGCCGGCATTTGACGTAGCCACAAATGCGTTGGCCAGCGATTCGGCTTCGGCGGCGTCATCAGGTTGCGCAACAGTCCCGGTCAGTAGAACGATATTGTTCATCGTGCTGACCTGTATGTCGGCATCCGGCATTGCCATTTTCAACAGTTGGTCAAGCGAGCTCAGATTGCCACCAACCAGCACTTTGGCGCGATAAACGGTTCGGCCCGCGGCGTCGGTCGCGACCACATCGGTGATCCCTGCACCTTTTGCCATTATATAAACCCGCTTGTTCGAGGTGACCTCGACATCGGCAACCCTCGGGTCGGCAACAACAACATCGGTGACCGCGGAATTCAGGTTGAGCTGGTGTACCTCGCCAATCGACAGCGTGAGCTGCTTGTCGCTGCCTTTTTGGGCGTAAGCGGGTGCCGAAACAACAACCGTTGCGGAGGCTGCGATGGCAACAGCAAGTGCTGCGGACGCAAAGCCGGTTTTTATTTTGGATATCGTTTTCATCTTATTGACTCCGGCTCACGTCGATGTCGGTGGCTACGCCGCCGCGGGATACGCGGACAGTGGCCGAACGACTGACTTTTTGGACTTGCCGCTGGATGCGGATATTTTCTGCAGCAATAGCGACCGGGGTCTGCGCAGGGATTGTGCTGCGCTGAAAACGCGAGACGTCGCCCCCGGTTGTATAGCTGCTTTTCCCGCCGGTTGGGCGTTGGGCAACGGACCGCATGATCGATGCTTCTTGCTCGGCAGTTGCACCTTCGGGAATGTTGATTTCGCCAGATGCCAACGCCTGCTCAAGCTCGGCAGCATTATCGGCGAGTGACCGTAGCGAAAGGCTAATCGTGCCGATGGATTGCGCCACCGTTATACGTTCTGCGAGGCTTGGCGTTGCCTCCAGCGTAACGAGCTTATATTTGCGCACTTCGGTTTTGCCTTCCGCGTCGGCCACGTTGGTCGAGCGCTGATCGGTCGCTAGTACGCGGAGGTTACGCATGATGGTTTCAGAAACCTTCAAAGGCGGGCCGCCGGGTCCTGCAACGTTTTGCGTAAGCACGATGTCGACGCGGTCGCCAGGGAAGACGAAGCCAGCAACGCCGGTCAGTGCGGATACAGGGACGGTCACAGCACGCATGCCAGGCCCAAGTGCCGCTGCCAAGAAGCCGCGGTCACCTGGTTTTACCAAAGAGCCGCGTGTGATCGGCTGACCTGCCGTAATGGCATTGCGCACAACTGTGCCGACAAGCTCGTCGGACGACATGGCTATTTCCTCGGCAGCAGGCGGTTTCGCTTTATCGCCCGGTGCAGGCGGCGCAGCCTGAACAGGTGAAGATGCTCCGCCACCTTCGGTAAAATACGCCTCTTCAATCAGCTCTTTTGGCCAAGGCTGATAGCGGAAGCTGTCAGCGGTGATAATCGTCCCGACAGGAAGCGCGCGAGTGGCAACAAGGACCTTGGGACCTGTCTCTACCGGCTTTACCATGCTTGCTGCCGCTTGCGGCGCTGATGCCCCACTGAACATGCTGCGCGCCATGAAGGCGGTAATGGCGGCTATGAGAAGCGCTGCCACCAGCAGTATGACTTTTTTCCTATCCATGACAAATTGTCCCCTGAAAGGTCCCCTGATTGAAGAATGCTATTTCACGTAAAATGGTTAAAAATCCGTTCACCGGCTATCCACAAGCCCGAAAGGCATATTGCGACACCATAAGGGATGCGCGCACGGCCATCGCGTTGTTTTACTTTGTGAATGATGACAAAAACGATGGTTACTATCGCGCCGAGGATCGACGCGTACAGTACCATCCTCACGACGTCGAACCACGGCCACCACAGTGCGAGAGCCGCGAAAAGCTTGACATCTCCGCCACCCATGGCCCCGAACCGGAACGCGATAGCGAACAAAATAAACACCAGCGTTGCCGTCAGCAGATGAATGCCGATTTCGCTAAGAGAAATGCCGCCTGTTGCATACCAGAAAATGGGCGCTGCAAGCGCAATCGGTGCGGTTATCTTGTTGAAAATAAGCCGATATCTAATATCAGTATAAATCGAATAGATCAGCGCAATTGCCAATCCACCAAGGGTCACGTAAGCGAGTGTCTCACTGGTCATCCGCCAGTCATTAACCATCAAAGCTTGCCAAAAGGTAACCATGCACGCTTCGAAACCGACGATGAACCGACGCGTTATTCCGGCAGACGCCACAGAGAGCATGTGGCACGCGGAGGATGGTTGGCCCATAAGGCGCATTGATTGGGATGGCGCCGATAGCAGACGCGGGTCGATGTTGTTTCTACCCGGACGCGGCGACCATTACGAAAAATATTTCGAAACATTGCAATATTATGCCGACGCTGGCTGGCGGGTGACCGCCGTAGACTGGCGCGGCCAGGGTGGATCGGGGCGCTTCCTCGACGATTCGCAAGTTGGCCATATTGACGACTTTTCGACATGGATAAGCGACCTGCGCTTCTTTTGGACGAAATGGACCACCGAAACTCCCGGTCCGCACGTTGTGCTCGCGCACAGTATGGGTGGCCATCTGGCGATGCGGGCGCTCGTGGAAAAAGCCATTTCCCCCGACGCGGTTGCAATGAGCGCGCCGATGCTCGGCGTACAGACAGCTGGTATGCCGCTGGGCCTCAACCACTTATTTGCCAAATTGATGTGCATGATCGGTCGCGGCGAAGTTGCCGCGTGGAAAGTTAGCGAGAAGCCTTTGTCGTCGATGAACCTTCGGGGCCGCATCCTGACGCACGACGATGAACGCTACGGCGACGAACTGGCGTGGTGGAGTATACGGCCCGAGGTTAAGTTAGGCCCGCCAAGCTGGCACTGGATCGAACGGGCTATCGCGTCGATTCGGATGCTCGACGAGCCTGGACGGCTGGAATCAATCCAAACACCGATACTGCTCCTTGCGACCACTGCCGATCAACTGGTTAGCACGCCGCGCATCGTGAAAGACAGCAAGCGCCTGCCGAATGCCGAGACGCTGATATTCGGTAAAGAGGCGGCGCACGAATTGCTTCGCGAAGCCGACGTCGTTCGGGATCAATGCCTTGAGCGCATCACGGCCTTCATGGACAAATACGCGCCAGCAAAATGAGCGATTTTGATATTGCCATTATTGGGGCCGGAATCGCCGGCGCTAGCCTCGCGGCAGAATTATCCGCATATCGGTCGGTAATCCTGATTGAGGCTGAGTCACAGCCTGGCTATCATTCGACCGGACGCTCGGCAGCTTTCTGGGACGAGGCTTATGGCGGACCTGGTGTGCAACCACTGACGACAGCCTCCGGCCCGTATCTTGCCAGCCCGCCAGCCGATTTTCACGATGGGCCGTTGATGCATGCGCGCGGGGCGCTGCATTTAGGAACCGCCAGCGAAGAGCGAGCAGCGAACTGTTTGCTTTCCGAATTTGCCGATAGCGGGGTGCGCTTTGAACGCCTCGATAGGGCAGGGATCGAGACGCATGTCTCAGGACTGTTAACCGAATGGACCACGGGCTTATGGGAACCCGATTGCTGTGACATTGACGTCGGCGGTTTGCATGGTGCTTATTTGCGTCAAGCCAAGCGGCAGGGCACTCACCTTGAATGCAACGCCCGCCTGCGATCTGCCGATTGGCGAATGGGGGCGTGGCAATTATCTGCTGGAAGCCTCACCTGCACTGCAGATATTCTGGTCAACGCCGCGGGCGCATGGGCGGACGAGGTTGCAATCCTCGCTGGAATATCGCCGCTGGCTATCCAACCCTACCGCCGCACAATAGCGCAATTGTCGGTCGATCCCCAGGCCCCTGCCAATCTGCCTTTAGTTATCGGTCTCGACGGCAGCTTCTATTTCAAGCCTGATAGCGGCGGCACATTGTGGCTTAGCCCGCATGATGAGACAGTCAGTCCCGCGTGTGACACCGCCCCCGAAGAAATTGACGTCGCGCTTGCAATCGACCGTTTGCAGAATGTGGTCGATTGGAAAATCCGCCGTGTCGAACATAAATGGGCAGGATTGCGTAGTTTTGCACCGGATCGCTTGCCGGTTATTGGTCGTGATCGGGCTAATTCGCAGTTTTTCTGGCTCGCCGGGCAAGGCGGTTTTGGTATCCAGACCGCGCCTGCTGCTGCAAAGCTCGCAGCGTCGTTAATGGTAGATGAAGCGATTTCGCCAAAAGGCGTTGATGCCATGGCGTATCGACCCGACCGTTAAGCCAATGGCCGAATTTCGCGATGCTGAATTAGGATTAAAGAGCTCGGGCCGCTTCGGCGGCGTCGCTGGCGAGCCTGTCTGCGCGTTCATTCTCGGCATGACCAGCGTGGCCTTTCACCCAAATCCATTCGATTTGGTGCTTGGCTGCAGCCTCGATAAGGTCATGCCATAGGTCTGCGTTGCGAACAGGCTGCTTCGAAGCATTTTTCCAGCCGTTACGCTGCCATCCATGCACCCATTTGGTAATGCCATCGAGAACATATTTGCTGTCAGTATGCAATTTGACCTGACAGGGCTCGATGAGGATATTCAGCGCTTGAATTGTCGCCCACATTTCCATGCGATTGTTGGTCGTGTCGGGATCGCCGCCTGAAATTTCCTTTTCATGCTTGCCATAGCGAATGACAGCGCCCCAGCCGCCGGGGCCGGGGTTGCCCTTGCACGCGCCATCGGTGAATATCTCGACAGTCTTCAATGTAATTGCCCCATGATGCGCGCGATATTCGCGTCATCACTGTAAAAATCGAGCCTCCGCAAAAAGGCAAGCGGATCTTTCCGCGTTACCAGAGCGTTGGCTGGCGTATTTATCCAGTCGTAACAGCGTGTAAGCAGAAAACGCAAGCAGGCACCGCGCAACAGCGTGGCAAACGCGTCCCGCGTTGGGACATCGATCGGGAAAGCTGACGCATATCCAGCAAGAAGCGCCACACTCAGTCCGGCGTCAAAACTGCCGCCGTCATTGCTGAAACACCATGCGCTGTGCGCTATCGCGAGATCATATCCGGTAGCGTCGGTGCAGGCGAAATAGAAATCGATAAGGCCGGTGACATTGCTGCCGAGCATCAAGACATTGTCGGGGAACAGGTCGGCATGGATGGCCGAGCGCGGCAAATTATGCGGCCAGTGCGTTTCAACAAAAATGCATTCATCCGCGATGCGTTCGGCAAGCCCTGATTGAATGCTTTCAAGTCCTGCCGCAGTGCAGCTTTCCGCCAGCGGTCGCCAAGCGGTGACGCCAAGGCTATTTGGCCGCGTCTCACGAAAACCGGTTAGTGCCGCGTGCATTTGCCCCAGCGCAGTTCCGGTCGATCTGGTTTGAGCAGGCGTAGGCGTTGTTACCGAAACGCCTTGCAGGAATTCGATAAGGCAAGCGGGGCGACCGGCGATTTCCTGCAACCACTGGCCGTCGCAGTCCGCAATAAAACGCGGCACTTTGCACCCCGCGTCATGCAAATGTTTCAGTAAGGAATAAAAAAAGGGAAGGTCGGCAGGATCGACGCGGTTTTCGTACAAGGTCAGAATATATTTGGATTTGGTGGTCTCGACAAAAAAATTGCTGTTCTCGACCCCCTCGGCGATACCTTTAAGCGCCATCAGCTCGCCGACGTCATATCGCGCCAGCAGCGCCGAAACCTGTTCAGGTCCTAATGCAGTGTATACCGCCAATTTAGGCTGCCGCGCCGGCCAGTTCGCGCGGCAGTTTGAAGGTAATGCTCTCTTCGGCGGTGGTTACTTGCTGCTCATCGAGTTCGAAATGCATCGCCAATGCATCAATGATTTCGCGTACCAATATCTCAGGAGCGGACGCTCCGGCGGTTAGCCCCAGCGTGTTGACACCATCAAACCAGTTCATGCTGATCTCCTCGGCGCGCTGGACCAGATAGGCCTTTGCGCCCGAACGTGTAGCGACCTCAACCAAACGGAGCGAGTTCGAGCTATTGGGTGCACCTATGACGAGCACTAGATCACATTGATGCGCGATGGCCTTGACTGCGTCCTGCCGGTTTGAGGTCGCATAACAAATATCCTCACCTTTGGGCCCGACAATCGACGGGAACCGCCTCTGTAGCACTGCAACGATCTCTGCGGTGTCATCGACCGACAAAGTTGTCTGGGTTAGAAAAGCCAGATTTTCAGGGTCCACCGGCAATATGTTTTCAGCATCCTCGGCGGTTTCGACCAAAGTCATCGCGCCTACCGGGACCTGACCGAACGTCCCTACGACTTCGGGATGCCCTGCGTGCCCGACAAAAATGATATGCCGCCCTGCATCGACTTGCCGTTCGGCTTGACGATGGACTTTCGACACGAGGGGACATGTCGCGTCGAAATAGGCGAGTCCGCGTTGTTGTGCGTCTGCTGGCACCGATTTCGGAACGCCGTGCGCGGAAAATACCACTTGGCCGCCATCGGGGACTTCGTCGAGCTCTTCGACAAAAATTGCGCCTTTGACCTTCAGGCTGTCAACGACATAGCGATTATGAACTATTTCATGCCGGACATAGACAGGTGCGCCATGTTGCTCCAACGCGAGTTCGACAATCTGGATGGCGCGGTCGACCCCTGCACAAAAGCCGCGCGGCGCGGCGAGGAGGAGTTTCAGCGGGCGTTTGGCGTTCGGTTGTTCAGTCATCGGCAATGTCCTTTAAGTAAAGTCGCCGCATCCGCCAAGGCCTTTTCCCCTGTTGCGTGACGTGCAGCGGGCGGATAAGGACCTTCCAGATATTCGCACAAGCGAAAAAATAGACAAAATTCCAAGGACGAACCTTTATGAAATTTGCGGCCAAAGTCCTTATTGTCGGCACTACTATGGCAACGCTTGCCGGATGCGCAAAGGATGGCGAGCTTGATCTTACATCCGGCGTCGGGATCAGCGTAACTCGCTCGGGTTGCCCGGTAGTTGCTGTGCCCGATGGCACCGGCGACGTCACTTTGTTCAATCCTGCAGGCAGCCAGGACGCAGCCGCGATCGACGTGGTGGCCTCAATCACCAATATCCGCCCTAATTGCAATGAAGGCGGAGAGAAAATATTCTCGCAAGCCAGTTTTGATGTGCAAGCACGTCGCAATGACGCGCGTGGATCAAGGACTGTGACGCTCCCGTATTTTACTACTGTGGTGCAAGGTGGCAGCGCCGTTGTGGCCAAGCGTTTGGGACAGGTTACCGTGCAATTTGCCGATGGCCAGCAACGCGCGACAGCCAGCGCGCAGGCCGCCAGTTACATCGATAAGGCTTCGGCGAGCCTGCCCGCTGAAATCGTCCAGAAAATTACTAAGAAGCGCAAGCCAGGTGACCCAGACGCGGCGCTCGACCCGATGGCTGATCCCGAAGTCCGCGCGGCGGTTGTTCGATCAAGCTTTGAAATGTTGATCGGGTTCCAGCTGACCGAAGACCAGCTGCGCTATAACGTCACGCGCTAAAAAGCGCCGCTTTGCAGGGGTGGGACAATGACCCTTTTTGAAAAATACGCAGCGCATGTCAGTCATGCGCTGGACGCTCTTGTTGCAGCAGGCGCGTTGCCTGCTGAACTTGACCGCAGCAATATAACCGTCGAGCCGCCGCGCGATTCAAACCACGGCGACTTGTCGACCAATGCCGCAATGGTGCTTGCCAAGCCCGCTGGAACCAATCCGCGCGCGCTGGCCGAGGCTCTGTCCGTCGAGCTTTCCAAAATTGATGGCGTTACCGCCGTCGAAATCGCCGGGCCCGGCTTCTTGAATTTACGGCTGGATCCATCTGCGTGGATCGACGAGTTGCGCGCGATCGGCAAGTCGGCGGAAGATTATGGCCGCCTGACGCTAGGCACCGGCAAGTCCGTCAATATCGAATATGTTTCCGCCAATCCGACTGGCCCGATGCATATGGGCCATTGTCGGGGCGCAGTCGTAGGCGACGCCTTGGCGTCACTGCTTGAGTTTGCCGGATACAAAGTCATCCGCGAATATTATATCAACGATGCCGGCGGGCAGGTCGATGTGCTCGCGCGCTCAGTGCACATGCGGTACCGCGAAGCGCTTGGTGAGACCATTGAAATTCCCGAGGGTCTGTATCCGGGTGATTATTTGGTGCCCGTCGGTGAGCGGTTGGCGCAGCAATATGGCGATCAATATTCGGCCGCGCCCGAAAACGAATGGCTGGTACTTTTCCGCAAGGCAGCCGTTGCCGATATGATGGACATGATACGCGCCGACTTGGCCTTGCTCGGCATTCATCACGACCTGTTTTCATCCGAAGCCGAATTGCATGTTGAAGGCAAAGCTGAAGTGGCGGAGCGCGAATTGCGCGCGCGCGGTCTGGTCTACGACGGCGAGCTGGAAAAGCCTAAGGGGAAGGAAATCGACGATTGGGAACCGGTGACGCTGCCTCTGTTTCGCGCGACCCAATTCGGCGACGACCAGGACCGTCCGATCAAGAAATCGGACGGAAGTTGGACCTATTTCGGCGCCGACCTTGCCTATCATTTTCAGAAAAGCCGTAATGTTGATGCAATGATCGACATCTGGGGTGCCGACCATGCGGGAACCGTCAAGCGGATCAAGGCTGCGGTCAATGCGCTAACTGGTGGTGAAGTCGAATTCGACATTAAACTCGTTCAGATGGTGCGCCTGCTGCGCGGGGGTGAACCTGTGAAGATGTCCAAACGTTCGGGCAGCTTTGTAACGCTCGCCGATGTCATCGAAGAAGTAGGCAAAGACGTAGTCCGCTTCACCATGCTCACCCGCAAATCCGACGCCCAGATGGATTTCGATTTTGCCAAGGTGGTCGAGGCATCTTCAATATGCGCACGCGCGGATTGCCTCGACGCTACGCAAGGCCGAAGGTGAAGGCCTTGGCGTTGACCCCGCGCAATTGCACCTGCTTGGTGATGCGGAAATCGCATTGATCCGCGAAGCGGCCAACTTTCCGCGCATCGTCGAAGCGGCAGCAAAGTCAGGCGAACCGCACCGGATTGCCTTTTATCTCGGCGATCTTGCAGCGGCCTTCCATGCCTATTGGAATCTTGGTAATGATCAGCCCGACAAGCGCTTCATATTGGCACATGACCCCTCTTTGACAGGTGCGAGGCTTTTCATGGCGGCCAATATCGGGCAAGTTATCAGAAATGGGCTTCGTCTGATGGGGGTAGAGGCCGCCTATCGCATGTAGCGACTGGCTGAAATATTTTGGGAGTTTGGCATGAGCGATACCGACAACAACGAAGGCGTAACCAACCGTTTTGCCCTTGATGATCCTGATCGCCTGCCTTGGCTCGAAACCGCCGATGGGTATGAATATGACGAAGGTGCATCGCCTCTAAAGGTCGCGTTCATGGTACTTGCCGGCCTCGCGTTACTCGCCGCAATTGTCGGCGGTATTTACTGGGCGCAACGTAACAAAACGGGCGGAACGGCAGGCAATGGCGAGCTGATTGCGGCGCAGGAGGGCGACTATAAGGTCAAGCCCGACGAAGCTGGCGGCAAAACTTTCGAAGGCGAGGGCGACTCGGCATTTGCCGCAAGCGAAGGCAAGAAAACCGGGGCAGTTATTGCGCCGACAGCCAAAGCTGGCGATACCAAAACTGCCGCTGCGCCTGCTGCTAAACCCGCAGCAAACGGCCCGACACCTGCGGGGGCCGTTATGGTTCAACTCGGCGCTTTTGGCGATGCAGCAAAGGCGGATACGGCCTGGGCCGCTTTCACCAAACGCTTTGGCTTCCTGTCGGGAACCAACCGCAAGATTGCCGAAGCGACAGTTGAAGGCGGCCGCAAGGTATTCCGCTTGCAGGCTGTCACTGCAAACGCCAACGCAGCGCAGCAATTGTGCGCCAAGCTTAAGGCTGCGGGCGAGAACTGCCTGATCGTTAGATAATTTCAGCACGTGCCGGGGGGAGAGAGGCCGTAGCAGTATAGTCTGCTGCGGCTTTTTCTTGCGAGGCGTTATGCACAGTTTTGCGTTTACCCTTTCGACCTGCCTTATTGCGTTCGGAGGTCGCAGCTTCTAGCTTCTAAGCCATGAAGCCTGTTATATTCGGCCTGTCCGGCCTCATTTTGACCGAAGATGAAAAGCGGCTGTTCCGCGATGTGGAACCTGCGGGTTATATCATATTCGGGCGAAACGTAGCTGATCGACCGCAATTACGCGCGCTCACCGACAGCTTGCGCGCCCTCCACGGGCGCGGTGATGTGCCGATCCTGATCGATCAGGAAGGCGGCCGTGTCGCGCGCATGAAGGCACCTGAATGGCCAGATTTTCCCGCAGGAGCCGCGTTCGACGCGCTCTACGATCTTGCACCCATGACCGCAATTGAAGCAGCGCGCAGCAATGCCGAGGCAATCGCGCTTGTACTCGCGGAAGTCGGCATAAATGTCGATTGCCTGCCCGTGCTCGATGTCCGCGTGCCCGATACCCACTCGGCGATAGGGGACCGCGCCTTGGGCAGCGACCCATTGCGCGTGGCCTCGCTTGGCCGTGCAATACTAGACGGGCTCGCCGCAGGAGGCGTAATTGGCGTGGTCAAACATATGCCCGGGCAGGGCCGCGCCGTGGTCGATACGCACCGCGAACTGCCGCATGTGCACGCCAGCGAAGTTGAATTGGACCAAGATCTCGCGCCATTTCGCGCGCTGAACAAGGCGGCGATGGGGATGACCGGGCATGTCGTTTATGATGTGTGGGATGCACACCGGCCTGCGACTATGTCTCCTGTAATTATCGACGATATCATTCGCGGCAAGATCGGTTTTGACGGCCTGCTGATGAGCGACGATCTCGATATGAACGCGTTGTCGGGTGATGTCCCGACGCGGGCCGTCGACTGTGTCGAGGCGGGATGCGATATCGCGCTCAATTGCTGGGGACGCTTCGATGAGATGGTCGCTATTGCGGAGAGGCTTCCTGCAATTACCGACACAGCGAAAGCACGGATCGACCGGGCGATGGCAGGTGCGGGTCTGAAATTTGACGCCGACCGGCTGGCTCATTTGCTCGATAAGCGCGACCAGTTGCTGGCGCTGACGGATGTAGACACCAAGCTGACCCATGGGGCGACCGGCGCGGCATGACGAAGGAGATGCTCTTCGACGATGGCGAACTACGCATAGACGTCGAGAGCAATTCTGATGTCCTGACCATTGACATCGATGGATGGGAAGGCCCACTTGACCTCTTGCTGACGCTGGCGCGTAACCAAAAGGTCGATTTGCGGCAGATTTCGATCCTCGCACTGGTCGAGCAATATCTGGTGTTTATAGATGAAGCGCGGGCGTTGAAACTGGAACTCGCTGCCGATTATCTGGTGATGGCAGCGTGGCTCGCTTATCTCAAATCGGCTTTGCTGCTCCCCAAAGATCCGACAATCGACCCGTCGCCTGAAGAACTTGCGCTACGTCTGCAATTGCGGCTTGAACGGCTAAACGCAATGCGCGAAAGCGGTGCACGATTGATGGCTCGGGATCGCATAGGACGCGACATTTTTTTGCGTGGTAACCCTGAAGGCCTGCGCGTCGTCAAAGCGCGTGCCTGGGATTGTGACTATTTTGAGTTGATTACCGCTTATGGTCAGGTCAAAGCGCGGACCCAGCCGGTGTTGCACGTTGTCAAAAAGCGGCAGGTGATGACGCTGGAGGAAGCACTGGAGCGGGTTTCGGCGATGATTGGCCGGGCAATTGAGTGGACCGCGATAGAGGCATTCCTTCCTGATTTTACCGAGCCTGCTTTGCGCAAATCGGCGCTGGCATCGAGCTTTGTCGCTGCGCTCGAGCTTGCGAAGCGCGGCACAATAGACCTGCAGCAGGAATACAGTTTTGCCCCGCTGATGGTAAGGATGAAAGCATGATGATCGAACATGACCCCGATGTCCGCGCCGTCGAGGCAGCCCTGTTCGCGGCCGAACATCCGATGACCGTAGACCAAATCCGCGCCTATGTCGGTGACAGCGTCGATGTGACCACAGCGCTGGCCAGGCTCGCCGAACATTATGATGGACGCGGGATTGAACTCGTCCAACGCGGAAAATCATGGCATTTTCAAACCGCCGCGGACCTTGCCTATTTGCTCCGCCGCGAGCGCGAAGAAACCCGCAAGCTTAGTCGCGCGGCGGTCGAAACGCTGTCGATCATCGCCTATCACGAACCTGTCAGTCGCGCCGAGATCGAAGCTATTCGTGGCGTGCAGATTTCCAAAGGCACTTTGGATGTGCTGATGGAGGCAGGTTGGGTCCGCCCTGCTGGTCGCCGCGAAGTGCCCGGACGGCCTTTGATATACGCCACGACGCCAGGGTTTCTGACGCATTTTGGTCTCGCTTCGCGCAAAGACTTGCCCGGCATAGCTGATCTGAAAGCCGCTGGCTTGCTCGACCCAATCGATATGGCTTTGGGAGATATGCAGTTTGACGGGCAAGAAAGCGACAGTGAACTGGAAATTGGCGATAGCAATGACTAGATGCTATAGACTAGAGAGTGCGGCATATGCCGTGATAACCGGGGTCGCGCCCCGTTAGGAGTTTGAAATGGGTGGATTGAGCATCTGGCATTGGCTAATTGTCGGCATTTTGGTGCTACTCTTGTTTGGCAAAGGCCGCTTTTCCGACATGATGGGAGATGTCGCCAAGGGCATCAAAAGCTTCAAAAAAGGCATGAGCGAAGACGACGAAGCGACCAAAGTCCCGCCACAAATCGGTTCGACGACGGTAATCGACGCCGAAAAGCAGACCGATAAGACCCAAGGCTAAACCGACATGAATGCGGCGCTACCTTCACCCTCGATACCGGGGGCTTAAGATGTTTGACATCGCGTCGTCCGAATTTTTGCTTGTCGTGCTGGTCGCATTGTTGGTGATTGGTCCAAAAGACTTGCCCAAAGTATTGCGCGTGGTCGGCAAATGGGTCGGCAAGGCGCGCGGCGTTGCGGCGCAGTTCCGTTCGGGCTTCGATGAAATGGTCCGCGAATCCGAACTTCAGGAACTTGAAAAAAAATGGAAGGCGGAAAACGAACGCATCATGCGCGAGCATCCTTCTGACCAGAAGCCTGATCCGCGCGCGGACGTTGTCGGTGACATGGCGCCCCCATCTGAGCCCGAACTGCCAATTGACGCCGTTCCCACTGTCGAGGCTCCGGCAAAATCATGAGCGAAATTGATGACAGCAAAATGCCGTTGCTCGACCATCTGATCGAATTGCGACGGCGCTTGTTGTGGAGCTTCCTCGCGCTGGCAATTGCCTTTGGCATTAGCATCTACTTCGCCCGTCCGATATTTGGCTTCCTTGTGCAGCCATTATTGGCATCGGGTCAGACGAAACTCATTTATACTGCGATTTTTGAGGCCTTCTTTGTGGAGATTAAGGTAGCTTTCTTTGCTGCCGCTTTCTTTTCATTCCCAGTATTTGCAACGCAGCTATGGCGGTTCGTTGCGCCCGGACTCTATTCTAAAGAAAAACGTGCCTTTCTGCCATTCCTGCTGGCAACGCCGATCCTGTTTACGGTTGGCGCGGCGATGGCTTATTATATGGCGATACCCGTTGCTCTGACCTATTTGCTTGGCTTTGGCGGCAATGTCGGCGGCGTCGAGCAAGAGGCGCTGCCCGGCGTCGACAATTATCTCAATTTTGTGATGAAATTCATCTTCGGCTTCGGGATATCATTTTTGCTGCCAGTATTGCTGATGCTGTTGGAGCGGGCAGGCATTGTCACTCTCGAGCAACTTCGCGGTGCACGGCGCTATGCCATTGTCGGTGCGTTTGCGATTGCAGCCGTGCTCACACCTCCCGACGTCGTATCGCAACTACTGCTCGCGATACCTCTGTGTATTCTTTACGAACTGGCCATCATAACGATTTGGTTTACCCGCCGCCGTAGGTCGACAGGCGAAGTTGCTGAAGAACCAGCTATCTGAAATATTACGCCTTTTAATTCTGCGTAGGATATTTTGTTCATCAATAGGTTGGGTAGCATTTCAACAAAAATGGCCGCATGATCGTTGAAATCATGCGGCCACCGTATTAATAATCTATACGCTGCATCAGATTGCGCGGTCGGCAGCATCTCCAACCGATTCAATGTCTTGGCCCGCGCCTTTGACGGTGTTGCAGGCGGCAGCAAAAAGCGATGCGGATAGCAAGATGATGGTAGCAATTTTACGCATGTGAATCTCCGATGTTGCGACAGTTTTCATTGTCTTACATCGCAAACGCCGGATGTCGTCAGAAGTTCCGTAAGTTTAAATTGCGCGATCACCTGCCTCGCCGACTGACTCGATGTCTTCGCCCAATCCCTTGACCGTATTGCATGCAGACAAGATGAGCGAGGCCGAAATAAGAATGGTAGCAGCCAATATACGCACGACATTTCCTCCTGGATGATGGATGCTGCTATCGTTGCATCCACCATCATGAACAGACGCTGACAACTAGAAACTCAGGCGCGCGGTCACCCGGAAGTCGCGTCCGGCCAAGGGTACGAAATCTTTGGTAAAGGATGCGGCACGGCGCGCGGTGACGTCGAACAGATTATTGGCCGACGCGATGAGTGCTATGTTGCGGTCCCTGCCAAAAGGCCGCCACGTTGCTGATGCATTGACCAGAGTGAAGCCTTCGGTCGGCGTTTCAAACGCAGCAATGCGGTTCTGGGCATCGCTATACTCGACTTCGCCGCGCAGATCGAAATGACCACTGGTCAATTCAGCGCCGCCTAATAGGCGTAAAGGCGGGATTCGGGGAGCATTGCCGCCGCCACCGGAAATCTTGGCGCGTGTATAATCGGCGACGCCATCGACCCCAAGGTCGAACCCGCCATAGCTGCCGAGCCGAGCCGCGGCCTGAAACTCCACACCCCATACGCGGGCATCATCCTGAAAATATTGGAAGACAGGAAGATTGTCCTCTTCGGCACCCGTTTCGGCCTCGTAGATGAAATTGTCGAAGCGGTTGGTGTAAACCGTTGCGCTGAATTCACCATTGGTGCCGTCGTAGCGAGCGTAAAGCTCGCCATTCCACGCCCGCTCGCTTTTCAGCGTTGGGTCGCCGATCTCGAACGCCTGTGTCGCGATATGCGGACCGTTGGAGAACAGCTCTTCGACTGACGGCGCGCGTCCGGTACGCGAAATATTAGCACCGATTTTAAGGTCGCCGATATTGTAGCCAACGCCGGCCGCCGCCGAGAAATTGTTGAACGCGCGGGTGACACCTAGCGTATCTGCCCGCAATTCGGCGGTATCAAAGCGCAGCGCCACTTCGGTATCAAGATCGCCGAATTTGAATTCTTGAAGCGTGAACAATCCGTAGGCGCGTGTCTTGTTAGGCGGAACGAAGGCTTCGGCACCAATGGCTTCGAAATCACGGCTTTGATATTGTACACCGCTCGCGCCGCGCCAGCCGTTACGTTCATTTTGCACAATTTCCGCGCGGGCTTCGATGCCCTGGCTGTTAAAGACCGTTCCGATTTCGTCGCCTTCGAATTCGGTATGGGTATAGTCGGCATAACCAGCGCGCAGCCGCAATTTTTCGAACAGCCCGGCACCGAGATTTACTTCTCCGCGGAAATCAAGACGGTATTGGCGCAGACCAATGGTGACAGGGGCCTCGCCTTCTTCTCCGCCTTCTTCGCCCTCCTCATGATGATGCGCAGCACCGGGACGGGCGGGGACGCCGTAATTTGTGTCATAGATGCTATACGAAACACCTAAGTTGCCGCCATCATCAATAAAGGCGATGCCGCCGCCTGCAGTCCAGGTCTTGACCGCGCTATTGGGTATCCGCCCCCGCTGCGCCGCGAGTTCACGTGCTTCTTGAGCTTCCTCCAGATTGCCTTCGCCTTCTTCATCCTCGGCAAATTCAAGCGCCTCTGCGCGCAAATTTGGTGACAGCACAAAACCGGCAGTCCGCAGATCGTCGCTCTTACGATAGCTGCCATCCAAGTGAACAACGACTCGATCGGCCAAAGGAACGTCGATAGAGCCACCGCCCGACCAATCATCCGCGGCGCTGCCGTAGCCCGCCAGTATGTCGACATGAATAGCTTCGTCCGGGATCGCGCGCGGTATGCGTTTGTCGATTGCGTTAACCGCGCCGCCGACCGCCTGACCACCAAACAGCAAAACTGCCGGGCCACGCAAAACTTCAATTCGCTCCACGGTTAAAGTGTCGATGGTGACGGCATGGTCAGCCGACGTGTTCGATACGTCGATATTGCCGATTCCGTCAGTTAGGACAGCGACCCGGTTACCCTGATATCCGCGTAAAACCGGTCGTGAAGCCCCGGGAGAGAAACTGGTGGCTGACACTCCGGGTAGGCTGGTCAATATATCGCCCAACTGGGCACGGGTTTTCTCCGCCAGCATCTCGCCTGAAACCGCGGACGTGCCAGCCAGTATGTCGAGCCGTTCGATATAGGGCGCGGTGACCACAATTTCCTTTTCGGTATGAAAATCGTCATCCTGCGCCGCTTGCCGTGCTGAACTATCTTCAGCCTGTTGAGCGTCGGCGGGTACAGACAGTGCGATTGAAACAGCCGTAATGCTGACGGCAAACTTGGCGTAAATGATGGGCTTCATTCTACAACGGTTCTCTAAAGTTGGTTGGGGGCGTCGGTGGCTAATAACTGTAATGTTATAGTATAACAATACCTCAATCGCTATTTTCGACGAAATGCTGCTGGCAGGCGACAATGGATGGGCAAGGCGAATTGTCATGGCGCAAATATAGACTTGCTTGCGAACCCCAATGAACGCGACTAGCTGTCTGCGTCATGAATACCCTAGGTTCAACGCTCGATCTGATCGGAAATACCCCGCTTGTCCGCCTCAAGGGGCCAAGCGAGGCCGCGGGCTGCGACATTTATGGCAAATGCGAATTTGCCAACCCGGGCGCGTCTGTAAAAGACCGCGCCGCGCTGTATATTGTTCGCGATGCTGAACAAAATGGTTCGCTGAAGCCGGGCGGAACCATCGTCGAGGGCACTGCGGGTAATACGGGCATCGGGCTTGCGCTGGTCGCCAGTGCGCTCGGATACAAAACCATCATTGTCATGCCTGAAACGCAAAGCCAGGAGAAAAAGGACACGCTGCGCGCCTTGGGCGCACAACTCGTTCTTGTTCCTGCGGCGCCATATTCAAACCCAGGACATTTCGTTCACACCTCGCGCCGGTTGGCCGAAGAAACCGAAAATGCGGTCTGGGCGAACCAATTCGACAATATCGCCAACCGCCGTGCACATATCGAAACGACTGCCGAAGAAATCTGGGCTCAGATGGATGGCAAAATCGACGGTTTCACCTGTGCTGCGGGCACCGGCGGAACTATCGCTGGCGTTGGGTTAGGTCTGAAGGCCAAAGACGAGAATGTCACCATCGCCCTGTCCGATCCACACGGTGCGGCTTTGTACAATTATTACGCGAACGGTGAGCTACGATCCGAAGGCAGTTCTGTGGCCGAAGGTATCGGTCAGGGGCGCATCACCGCCAATCTCGATGGCGCGCCAATTGATACGCAATATCGGATATCGGACGAGGAAGGACTCATTTGGGTTCGCCGCCTGTTAGCAGAGGAAGGCCTTTGTCTTGGCCTTTCTTCGGGCATCAACGTCGCGGGTTCAGTAGCGCTTGGAAAAGAACTGGGGCAGGGCAAACGGATAGCAACAATCCTATGCGACACTGGCTTTCGTTATCTATCCACCATCTACAATCCGGAATGGATGAAGGGTAAAAACCTGCCGCCAATGCCCTGGCAACTGGACATTTGAGCCAATCCACCCAATATAGAGGGTAGGAGGACGGCAAATGGCCGAACATAGACAGTCAGCGATGCAACGCATTCAAGTCGGCCTTGTCGGGCTTGTGGTGGTGCTGCTCTTCGTTAGTCTTGCCAACATGGTCCTTGATCGCGTGAGTGACGGGCCCAGTATGACTTCGACCGAGAATGGGCAGCCTGCGGCGGCGGAGAGCGAGCAGCTGCCCGATGAGCCACTGGCCGAATTGGGCGTTACGCCGGTCGCCAAGGATGAAGAGGCGGCCAAGGCGCTCGAAACACCAACGCAGAATATCCGTCAAGTCCCGCCGTCGACGCCCTCGCAGTAAATCATTTATGCAATTGAACCTCAAAAATGCGGGTATCCGCAAGCGGCTGCTCGTCGGAATGCTGCTTGTCGTGGGGCTGATATTTTTACTGTCGGCCGTCCGTTATCTGCGGCTGGAAGCGGAAGGACCGAAGCCATCGCTCGGTCTGATGACGACATTGCCGCTGCAATGGAGCGAAGGCGGGATTGAGGCGGATCTATCATACGATGCTCAACCACATCCGGTCTACACGCGCTTGGAGCGAGCATATGAGGTCCGGCCTCTAGATAATTTTGATGAACTCGGGACATCAAAGATTCCGCTCCTCATACTCGCGCAACCCCGTGCATTGGCTCCAACCGAGTTGGTTGCGCTAGATAGATGGGTTCGCGAGGGGGGGCATTTGCTTGTGTTGGCCGATCCTGCCCTGCAGTGGGGCAGTCTCTACCCGCTAGGTGACAAGCGGCGCCCGTTATTTACGTCCTTGCTGTCACCTTTATTTTCGCATTGGGGGTTGGAGCTGGTGCTACCGATGACCGACCCGGCAGAAATATCGTTGCGCGAGATCGACGGCTTGACCATCCGCACACAAACGCCGGGCGAATGGCTTCCAAAGACAGGGGGTGAGGGTGCCCAATGCCAGATCGCCGCCCATAAGTTGCTCGCCGATTGTAGCGTCGGAAAGGGCAGGGCGTTGCTCGTGGCCGACGCCGACCTGCTCGACGCCGTATATTGGGAAGGCCAAGGTGTCCGCGCGGTCACTGGCGGAGACGAATTTGACAATTTGCTGTGGGTTGAGGCTCTGCTGATAGCACTGCGCGAGGGGTCGGCAAATCTTGGGGATTTCGTGGGAAAATGACCAGCGATTCGCGGGAATTCTTGGAATGATGAGGGAAAATCAACCGTTATTGTGCGGATTCCAATTGTCATGAATCTTTTGTCCATCCCAACGCGTGTCAGTTTCAATATTATTAGATAATAAAAACAGATATTTATGCTTAACAGCACTGAAAGTTCCATAAAATCCCTCTTTTCATCCATATAATCCCTCGTTATGCAAAGGCATCCAAGGGGTGGATTTCTGATTTTAACGGCCGTTTCAGCGTCCGCACAGCGATAGGCGTCGCTGTGATTGGCAATCCGCGCCCTTTTCGGGAGGGTGGTTTCGGCAGTGTCAGCGTTGGTGGTCTATGCAGGTTCGGGGGTGTCGGGTGTGGACGCCAAAGGCCGCACGACTATACCTGCTGAACTGCGCGACAGCGTACAGCAATCCTCCGGTGCCAACAGCGTTTGCATATCTCGCCATAACAGCCTTCCCTGCCTGATTGGCTTCGGCGGTGCCGAGCGGCTTAAGCTCCGCGCCGACATCGAGGCGCAATGGCAAAGTGCGGTTACTCGCGGGACCGAATTTGACCGTGAACTCGCAGGGGTTTCCGCCTCTTCCATTTTCGAGACGGCTTTTGAAGCCAGTGGGCGCTTCGTGCTTTCGCCGATGCTTAAGCATTTCGGCCGTATCGAAGACCGCGCCTTCTTTTTCGGCGCGACCACCCATTTCATGCTGTGGAACCCGGACGTCTTCTTGAAAGAAGCGCCCGCAGCATTCAACTCAATCAAGGACGAGCTTAATTACTGGCTCTCCGAAGCGGCCAAGCGCAGCAAATGAGCGCGCAGGCCCCCCATATTCCAGTTCTGCTGGATGAAGTGATTCACGCTCTAGCCATCACCCCTGGCGCTGAGATTGTGGATGGCACCTTTGGTGCAGGAGGATACAGCGAAGCGATACTCGCTGGCGGTGCGCGCGTTTACGCGTTTGACCGCGATCCCGATGCGCTATCAGAAGGTGCAGACCTTGCAGGCCGCAGTGGAGGTGCTTTGCGCCTCTACTCGGCCTGCTTTTCTGATTTGGACGAGGCTCTGATCGCCGACGGCATTACCGAGGTTGATGGCGTCGTATTGGACATCGGTGTTTCGTCGATGCAGCTTGATCGCGCTGAACGCGGATTTTCTTTCCAAAAGGACGGCCCGCTTGACATGCGCATGGCGCAGGATGGCATGACCGCGGCAGATTTCGTCAACGAAGCAGAAGAAGCCGACATTGCCGATATCATTTACCGTTATGGCGAAGAACATCGTTCTCGCCGGATCGCGCGGGAAATTGTTGCAGCGCGCCCGATCACTACGACCGCCCAATTGGCTACTATTGTCCGCAAGGCTGTGGGCCACAAACCTGGCGCACCAAAAGATCCCGCTACCCGCGCATTTCAGGCAATCCGTATCCATATCAACCGCGAGCTTGATGAACTGACCGATGGTCTGGAAGCCGCCGAACGGATGCTTAAGCCCGGCGGCCGTCTGGCAGTAGTGACCTTTCACAGCCTCGAAGACCGCATCGTCAAACAGTTTCTGCGCCGCCGCAGCGGTGCCGAAGGGGTAGGGTCGCGGCATATACCAACGGTGACGGACGCTGGTCCCGTTCCCACATTTGAAAAAGCCGACAAGGCAGTTCGCCCGTCAGAAGCTGAAATCAATCGCAATCCACGCGCCCGTTCCGCAACATTGCGCTCGGCAACGCGCACATCGGCACCCGCTTGGGCAGAAAAAGGACTGGCGGCATGAGCCTTGCCATGAAGCGACTGAAAAATCTGGGCTGGCTTGCGCTGGTGTTCATGGTTGCGATCCTGCTCTATCCGTTGTCGCTCAATGTGGCGGCCCTGCACAGCGATTTGGTATCGGTTGACCGCGAGATACTCGAGACCAAACGCGAAATCAGCTTCCTCCAAGCGGAAATCCGCACCCGCGCGAGCCTCCAGCAGCTCGAAGAATGGAATGAGTTGCTTTACGGCTATCAACCACCGACTGCGCAGCAATTTGTCAACGGAGAGGCAGCTTTGGCTGGCCTCGGCGGTGACGCACCGGTAGGTAAACCGGTCATGGTTGCTGCGTCCTTCTCGGACGGCGCGGCTCCTGCTGGGCTAATCGGCGCCGGTCGAAACAGCACAACGTCAGTTGAGGCCAATAGCGACAATGACGATGGAATTCAGAAGCCAACCAAGGTGGCAATCGCCAAAATCGATACGCCGGTCGTAGAGCAAACCCGCACCGAGCGGCTTGCGCGGATGGATGAAAAATTGCTGTCCGATGACTTGATGCACGACATCTCGGTAAAAGCTGACAAAGAACGCAAGCGTTAATGACCATTCTCGCCGCCCGCACCACTACGCGCAAAAGCGGCCTCGGCACCCCGCCGTTCACCGCGCACGGTTATTGGCGGATGCTTGTTTTGCTGGCGGCTTTTGGTCTTTTCGTGTTGCTGTTGATCGGACGGCTGGCGACATTGGCGTTGTTCGAAAGCACCCGCGCTTATGGCGCGACCAATACCGAATATGTCCCGGACCGCGGCGACATCATCGACCGTAACGGCGTACCGCTGGCACGCAGCATTTACGGCTACGCCATTTGGGTAAACCCATCTGCTCTGTTGGGAAATCGCAAGGAATTGGCGAGCCAGTTGGCGATGATTTTCCCAGATACCCCAGCGTCAGAATTTTATGCCAAGCTGACGTCCGACAAGGCAGGATATCTGCGCAAGCGCGCGCTGCCCGAACAAGTCCGCCAAGTGCACGATCTGGGTGAAATCGCTATCGAATTTCCGCGCGAGGCAACCCGGCTTTATCCGCAACATGATATGGCAGCGCATGTCCTAGGCTTCGTCAACCGTGACGGTAAAGGCGCGATGGGGATGGAGCGGGTGATGAATGATCATCTGCGTGATCCGGCGAGGCGCGGAAAGCCACTCAACCTGTCGCTTGATGTCCGCGTGCAGGCAGCGCTGGAAAGCGAGCTTGCTTCCGGCATGACAGCAACCGGCGCGAAAGGCGCAGCTGGGGTTATCCTTGATGTCCAGACCGGCGAAGTTGTTGCAATGGCGACGTTACCGTCTTTCAATCCAAACCGCCCCGTCTTCGCCAATATTCCTGACCTTGGGCAGACTATCGTCGATGGTCGTTATCCGATTACTCGCCAAACGAATAACGTTACCAATCGCGTTTACGAATTGGGTTCAACGTTTAAGCCTTTGACCGTCGCGGCGGCACTTGACGCAGGCACGGTCCGTGACCTGTCGATCCGCTATGACGCGACCAAGCCACTTCAGGTGGGCCGGTTCAAAATCAGTGATACCCATCCGGCCGGCCGCTGGTTGAACACTCCCGAATCCCTTATCCACAGCTCAAACGTTGTGACCGCGCAGATTGCGGATAATCTCGGCGCAACGCGAATGGACGCGATGCTTCGGACGATGCATTTCAACAGCCGTCCCGACATCGAACTCGCCGAAAAGGCGATGCCCCTGTACCCAAAAACCTGGGGCCGTTTGACCAACATGACGGTTGGATTTGGTCATGGCATCGCTGTAACGCCCTTGCATCTGGCGAGCGCTTATGCCGCCATGGTCAACGGCGGAATATATCGCCCGGCAACGATGTTCAAAACCAGGCCCGATGCGAAATTGCCCGGTAAGCGGGTCTTTACTGCAGCCACAAGCGCGCGGATGCGTCAATTGATGCGGATGATTGTCGTCGACGGTACTGGCAAAAAGGCCGACGCCGAGGGTTATCGCGTGGGTGGCAAAACGGGATCTGCAGAAAAGCCCGGCGTTGGCGGTTATAGCCGCAATCTTGTTGTCGCGACTTTTGCGGCGGCCTTTCCAATGGACAATCCACGCTATGTGGTGCTCGCGATGCTTGACGAACCAAAAGGCACCGAGGCTTCGAGCTTTCAACGGACCGCTGGCTATACTGCGGCACCGGTCGTCCAAAAAACAGTCACCCGCATCGGTCCATTGCTGGGAATTATTCCCGACATGAAGCGCGATGTTGATGTTTCCGAACTGATGCCTCTATTGTGGAAGGCTAAGGGAGAATAGTAGTGAAGCTCGGGCAATTGGTAAGCGGTCTTGACGATTCTGCTGCCGAAAAAACAGTAACCGGCTTTGCCATCGACCACAGGAAAATTGCGCCCGGGACGGTTTTTGGGGCATTTCAGGGCGCAGCTTTCAATGGAGAAGATTTCATAGGCGATGCGATTGCCTCTGGTGCTATTGCCATCGTCGCTCGGCCCCAAGCGAACGTAACGGGCGCAGTTCATATCGAAGACGGCAATCCGCGCCGCGCTTTTGCCAATCTGGCCGCCAAATTCTTCCGGCCATTTCCCCAAGTCATCGCGGCAGTCACCGGCACCAATGGTAAGACGTCAACGGCCGAGCTCACACGTCAACTGTGGCGAATGGCAGGACACAACGCGGCTTCGATCGGCACCTTAGGAATCACCACCGCATCGGATCAGGCAAAAACGGGCCTGACTACGCCTGATATCGTGACATTCCTGTCGAACATGTCTGGTCTTGCACGCGAAGGCATCAGCCACGCGATTTTCGAGGCATCGAGCCATGGCCTGTCGCAATATCGCAGCGAAGGCGTGCCCGTTTCGATTGCGGCCTTCACCAATCTCAGTCGCGACCATCTCGATTATCACGGATCGATGGAGGAATATTTCGAGGCGAAGATGCGACTGTTCGACGAAGTCGTTGACGATAACGGTACCGCCGTTGTCTGGGCTGACGATGAATGGTCAGATAAGGCCATAGAGCGCGTTAAAAGGCGTGAAATCCGTTTGATTAGCGTGGGCGAAAAGGGAAGGGACATCCAACTCGTTTCCCGTCAGCCAACCCAACTCGGTCAAACTCTCGAGCTTCGCATTCAGGGCGACATTCATAAAGTTAAGCTCCCGCTGATAGGTGCATATCAGGTGGCAAATGTGCTGGTCGCTGCCGGAATTGTGATGGCAAGCGGCGGCGACGTCGAAGCGGTCTTGGGCCATATCGCTCGGCTTCAGCCGGTGCGCGGACGGCTAGAGCGGGCGGTCATCACCAAAAGCGGCGCGCCGGTATATGTAGATTATGCTCACACGCCCGATGGATTGAAAGCCGCTATTGCCGCGCTTCGCCCGCATACCAAGGGCAGGCTGATTACGGTTTTCGGTGCAGGCGGTGACCGCGACAAAGGCAAACGGCCCGAAATGGGCGCAATAGCCGTTGCCGACTCCGACATCGCGATTGTCACGGATGACAATCCGCGAAGCGAAGACCCGGCCCTGATCCGCGCCGATGTCATGGCAGGCGCCCCCGGCGCCCATGAAATTGGCGACCGGCGCTACGCCATTGCCTTTGCCATAGAACATGCCGAACCCGACGACATCGTGCTGATCGCGGGCAAAGGGCATGAACAAGGTCAGATTATCATGGGCCGCGTACTGCCCTTCGATGATGTCGAAGTCGCTCGGGAATGCGCCGCATGACCCCGCTGTGGACCCATGCCGAGTTAATCGCTGCTACAGGCGGACAGGCAATGGGCGAATTTGACGCAAATGGCGTCGCATTCGACTCGCGCGAAATTGGCAAAGGCGATCTGTTCTTCGCCATGAAAGGCGAGACGACCGACGGGCATTTGTTTATCAACAGGGCTTTTGCCAATGGTGCCGCCGGTGCCATCGTTAGCGAACCTGTTGCCCACCCCCATATATTGGTCGACGACACATTTGCTGCGCTGAACGCGCTTGGCATTGCTTCGCGTGACCGCATGCAGGGCAAGGTCATTGGCGTTACCGGATCGGCAGGCAAAACGGGAACCAAAGAAGCGCTTTATGCTGCTCTCGATCGATCGTCGCGCGGAAAAGCCCATCGGTCGGTTAAAAGCTATAACAATCATGTCGGCGTGCCACTCAGCCTTGCGCGGATGTCCCGCAATACGCAATTCGGCGTGTTCGAAATGGGTATGAACCATGCCGGCGAACTGCGCGAACTGACAAAACTCGTTCGCCCGCACGCTGCCATTATCACCACGATTGCCCCCGCACATATCGAATTTTTCAACGACGAAAGCGAGATTGCCGACGCCAAAGCAGAGATTTTTGAAGGCCTGCTGCCAGGTGGAGCAGCCATTATTCCTGCCGATAACGCCCATTATCGCCGCCTGCGCGATGCTGCTGCAAAATATACCGACAACATCGTCAGTTTCGGATTTTCCTCCAGCGCCGATGTTCGCGTTCTTGATCATGTTGGCGCGGTGGGGGGCGGATCGCTGGTTACGGCAAAGCTGCCCAGCGGCTCTTTATGCTACACCCTGTCGCAATCGGGCGAGCATTGGATTGCCAATTCGCTTGCTGTCTTAGCTGCTGTCGAAGCCGTCGGAGGCGATTTGGCCTCGGCAGGGCTTGCACTGGCGGAACTGGGCGGACTTGCCGGCCGCGGTGCACGCCATGAGATTGCTGTGGGTGACGGTAATGCGTTGCTGCTCGACGAAAGCTATAACGCAAACCCTGCGTCGATGGTGGCCACATTGGCTGAACTAGGCAAATTTCCTGGGCGGAAGGTCGCAGTTCTCGGCACGATGAAGGAATTGGGGCAAAAGAGCGATGAATATCATCTCGGTCTTGCCGCTCCGCTGGCGGCGGCTAAAATCGATTATGCGATATTTGTCGGCGAAGGGATGCAAATTCTCGTCAAAGAGTTGAGAGCAGGGGTTGAGGGGCCAGCCGATTTCGCCCATTGCGCCACCGCAAGCGAGGCGCTCGAACGCCTCAAAAGCAATTTACGTGAAAATGACACGATTTTGGTCAAGGGCTCCAATTCCATGGGGCTTTCGGCTATCGTTGATGTCTTGGTGGGTGGGAAAGCCTGATGCTATATTTACTGGCGGAGTATCTGGGTTTTCCGGGCGGGTTAAACCTCATCCGCTATTTAAGCTTCCGGTCCGGTGCTGCGGTTGCAACGGCGCTGGTCATTGGACTGCTGATCGGCCCCAAATTCATCGGGATGTTACGAGTGCGACAGGGCAAGGGGCAACCGATCCGTAGCGATGGCCCGCAATCGCATCTAGCCAAAGTTGGTACGCCGACAATGGGTGGGCTAATGATCCTGATCGCGGTTTCGGTGTCGATGCTGGTGTGGATGGACCTTACTAATATTTACGTCTGGGCCTGTCTGCTCGTTATGGGCGGCTTTGGTTTGGTCGGTTTCATGGACGATTATGACAAGGTCAAAAAGCGGAGCCACAAGGGCGTGTCGGGCAAACTCCGACTGCTTATGGAGTTCGCAATCGCCGGTGTTGCGGTATCGCTTATCGTGTCGCAATCGGGCGGTATGCTGTACCTGCCGTTCGTCAACGGGCCGGTTGTCGATCTAGGCTGGTGGTATGTGCCATTTGGCGCTTTCGTCATCGTGTCATTCGGCAACGCGGTCAATCTGACTGATGGCCTCGATGGCCTCGCGACAATGCCGGTCATCATCGCATCGATAGCGTTCATGCTGATTGTTTATATGGTCGGCAACGCCAAATATGCTGAATATCTTGGTATTCCATTCTATCTGGGTGCAGGCGATCTCGCAATGCTGTGCGGCGCAATTGTTGGCGCAGGTTTGGCTTTCCTTTGGTTCAACGCTCCACCTGCCGCGGTGTTCATGGGCGACACCGGCAGCTTGGCATTAGGTGGAACGCTTGGTGCGATTGCTGTTGTCGCCCATCATGAATTTGTACTCGCGATTATCGGCGGATTGTTTGTGGTCGAGGCGTTGTCGGTGATCATTCAGGTTTTCTGGTTCAAGCGAACAGGCAGGCGGATTTTCCGTATGGCACCAATCCACCATCATTTCGAACAATTGGGCTGGTCTGAGCCAACCGTCGTTATCCGGTTTTGGATTGTTGCGTTCGTTCTGGCTTTGGCAGGTCTATCGACCCTTAAGCTTAGATGATCACAAGCCCGGCCTTTAAGAACCGCAAATTCGCCCTGCTGGGTCTGGCGCGCTCGGGCTTGTCCTCTGCACGGTCCTTGGCGGCTGGCGGCGCCCATTTGCTGGCCTGGGACAATGATGAAAGCGCACGCGCCAAAGTGGCCGATATCGCGACCATCGCCGATCCGCTGGATGCGGACTTGTCGGGCTATGACGGAATTATCGTTTCACCCGGTGTGCCGATTAACCGGCACCCGATTGCCGATAAAGCCAAGGCGGAAGGCATTCCGCTGCTCGGTGATATCGAATTATTCTCAATGGCGCGGGCCGACCTTCCCCCGCATCGGGTGATCGGGATTACAGGCACCAACGGCAAATCGACGACGACGGCGTTGGTTCATCACCTTCTAAAAAGCGCGGCTTTACCGGCGCGAATGGCGGGCAATATTGGTATGCCGATATTGTCTCAGCCACCGCTCCCAGCAGGAGGGGTCTATGTCATCGAATTGTCGAGTTACCAGATCGACATCACGCACAGTCTTGCTTGCGAGGCTGCGGCGCTAATAAATCTCGCACCCGACCATCTCGACCGGTACGACGATTACAATGCCTATAAGGCCTCGAAAGCGCGGCTGTTCGATATGCAAACCGCAAAACAGCATTCAGTATTCGGCAAAGGCGATGACGATACCTATGGGATTTACGGCAATGTGCTGGCGAGGCGCGGTTCCGCCGTTGTCCACCTCGCTGATCCCGCACTCGTTATCGGCCAGAGCGATTGGCCGTCGTTACAAGGTCCGCATAATTTGCAGAATGTTGCTGTCGCCATTAAACTGGTCGAAGCACTGGGAATTACTGAGGCGCAATGGCGTCCGGCCTTGCGCAGTTTCAAGGGACTGGCGCACCGGATGGAAATCGTCGCCGAACGTAACGGCGTGTTGTTCGTCAATGACAGCAAAGCGACCAATCCGGCATCGACGGCGCCCGCTTTAGCAGCTTATCCGCGTGTGCACTGGATTGTCGGCGGCTTGCCAAAAGGCGATGACCTCGACGAATGCGTGCCAAATTTCGGGCATGTGGTCAAAGCGTATACGATTGGTGAGGCGGGGCCGTTGTTCACCCGGTTGCTGTCTCCGCATATGCCGGTCGAAAGCAGCGAGATGATGGGGGCCGCGGTGCATTCTGCGGCATCGCAAGCAAAGCCCGGGGATGTCATCATGCTCTCGCCTGCCTGCGCCTCGTTCGACCAGTTTAAGGATTTCGAAGCACGCGGAGATGCGTTCAAGGCGATTGTCGCAGCGTTATGAACGGCGATCGCAATCAGGTGCCCTGGGTGCTGGCGGCCAAGACCGGCAAGATCGGTTTTGCCAACCGCCTCGGCCGTGGCGATCGCTCTCCGCTGGGCGTATGGTTCTGGGAACTCGACCGCGTATTGCTGGCCTTGATGCTGGTGCTTATCGCCATCGGTCTGTTGGCGGTGGCGGCAGGTTCGCCGGCCGGGGCGCAGCGTCTATCGTCGGCTACTGTCCAACTCAATCCGCTCTATTTTTTCTACCGGCAACTGTTGTGGGTCATTGTCGGTGTGCCGCTGATGCTGGTCGTGTCGATGTACCCTAGAGAACAGGCACGGCGTTTTGCCGTGGTTGGGTTTTGCATTTTCTTCGCTTTGCTGGCGCTGGTGCCATTGATCGGCCGCGAGGTGAATGGATCGCAGCGCTGGATTGGGGCGGGCTTTGCTGGCTTGCAACCATCCGAATTCCTTAAGCCATTTTTCGCGGTAACGATGGCGTGGATCATTAGCTGGCGATTGAAAGATACAACGCTGCCTGTCCGTCTGATCAGTAGCTTCGTCACCGGTTTGGTGTGCCTGTTCCTGATGGCACAGCCCGATTTGGGGCAGACAATATTGTTCGCTGGGACCTGGTTCGCATTGATGATGGTGTCGGGGGTCCCTGCCTCGCGCCTTTGGGCTATGGTAATTGGCGGAGCGGTCGGGCTTGTATTGGCTTATAACTTTTATCCTGTCGCGACCCAGCGCATTGATGCATGGATATTCGGTACCGAAGGCCTCACCCACGACAAGATGGCGATGGCGACGCTTACCAGTGGCGGGTTCATTGGGGTGGGGCCAGGGCTTGGCACGAAGAAATATTCGCTACCTGAAGGACATACCGATTACATCTTTTCGGTGATTGGCGAAGAATTCGGCCTGTTGGCGTGCATGGTAATTGCAATCCTTTATTTTGCGATCCTGTTGCGGATCATTATCCGTTTGTTGGACGAAAAAGACCAGTTTGTCGTCTTGGCCGTCACCGGGCTTGGAGCGCAATTTTGCGGGCAGGCGATGATCAACATGGCGGTGAACTTGGGCGTCTTTCCATCGAAAGGTATGACCCTGCCATTCATCAGCTATGGCGGATCATCGACACTGGCGCTGTCGATTACTTGCGGTCTCATCCTGGCACTGACCAAGCGCAACCCTTATCTTGACCGCTCGGCCTATATGGTGAAGGGACAAATGCCATGACTATTTCGAGGCATTACGTCCTGGCCGCTGGCGGCACCGGCGGGCATCTGATTCCAGCGTTCGCTTTGGGGCAGGAATTGCTCCATCGCGGACATCATGTGGCGCTGATAACCGATGAGCGCGGGGCGAAAATTCCTGGATGTCCGGAAAAGATTGCAACGCACATGTTGCCTGCCGGACGCATCACCAAAAATCCGAAGAGCTGGTTGCCTGGTGTGAAAGCGATTGCCGAAGGCCGGTTGATGGCACGCCGACTTTACGGCAGCTTTGGTCCAAGTGCGGTCGTTGGCTTTGGTGGCTATCCGGCATTTCCTGCTTTGCTGGGGGCTTTCGCCGAGGACATCCCAACTATTATCCATGAACAGAACGCGGTGCTGGGCCGAGTTAACCGTTTCACCGCCCGTCAGGTAAACGCTATTGCTACCGCCTATCCCGATATATTGCGCCTGTCGCTGCGGTATAAGAAAAAGGTACACTTGCTCGGGAATCCAGTGCGCGAAGAGGTGCTAGCTCTGCGCGATCAGCCTTATCCGCCGCTTTCCGAAGAGGGCATCTTCAGAGTATTGGTAACAGGCGGCAGCCAGGGCGCAACGATATTGTCTGATGTCGTTCCCGATGGCCTATCAAGGCTCCCGCTCAATTTGCGCCGACGCTTGCAGGTGACGCAGCAATGCCGTGCCGAAGATATCGAAAAAGTTCGTGCGGCTTATGCGCAGCACGATATTCCCGCAGAGCTCGCAACCTATTTGCCCGATTTGCCCGAGCGCCTTGGTTGGGCGCATCTGGTGATTTCGCGCGCCGGGGCATCGACAATCGCCGAACTGACCTGCGCAGGACGCCCTGCAATATTGGTACCGCTGCCGAGTGCCACCGATAATCATCAAAGCTATAATGTGAAGGAAATGGTTCATGCAGGCGGCGCACGCGCTATTGCGCAGGCAAGCTTCACGCCGGTCGAGCTTGCCAAGCAGATTCAGAAGATTGCCTTGGAACCTGGCGCACTAGAAAATGCCGCTGGTTGCGCCAAAAAATGCGGACGCCCCAACGCCGTCGCCGACCTGGCGGACCTGGTGGAATCCTTCGGCAAAGCACCAATCATGCATACCATTAGACCTAAAGCCGAAAACGCCGCAGCCTTCGGCGCATCACCAGCGCTAGCCAAGGACGCAATAACATGAAGGGCGTCCCGACAGATATCGGCACCGTGCATTTCGTGGGCATCGGCGGCATCGGCATGTCCGGCATTGCCGAGGTCATGCACAATCTGGGCTATACGGTGCAGGGCAGCGATATTGCCGACAGCTACGTCATCGACGGCCTGCGCAAACGCGGCATCAAAGTCATGATCGGCCATGACGCCAATAATCTGGGCGATGCGACGGTGGTAGTGACCTCGACTGCGGTCAAGGCGGGGAATCCAGAGCGCGATGCTGCGCTTGAACGGCGCATTCCGCTGGTCAGACGCGCAGAGATGCTGGCTGAACTCATGCGCCTAAAGAACACTGTCGCCGTAGCTGGCACGCATGGCAAGACCACGACTACTTCGCTGATTGCTGCGATGCTCGACCACGGCGGGATCGACCCGACAGTGATCAACGGCGGTATTATCAATAGCTATGGTTCGAACGCACGATTGGGGGCCAGCGACTGGATGGTGGTCGAAGCCGACGAAAGCGATGGCAGTTTTCTAAGGCTCGACGGTACATTGGCCGTCGTTACCAACATCGATCCCGAACATCTGGACCATTATGGCGACTTTGACGCGATCAAGGAGGCATTTGTCGAATTCGTCGAAAATGTGCCTTTTTATGGCGCGGCGATCATGTGTCTCGATCATCCCGAGGTGCAGGCGATCCTGCCAAAGATCCGCGACCGGCGGATTATTACTTATGGGTTTTCAGCGCAGGCCGATATTCGCGGCGAGAATGTAACGCCATTTCCCGGTGGCAACCGCTTTGATGTTGTCGTTCGGTCGCGCGACGGTTCGCAGCGAATGATCGATGGGATAGTCCTGCCAATGCCGGGTCGGCACAATGTCCAGAACGCGCTTGCCGCAATCGCAGTTGGCCTCGAAATGGGCATGACCGACGAGTCGGTTGCGCATGGCTTCGACAAGTTTGGCGGCGTAAAACGGCGCTTTACCAAAGTAGGTGAAGTCGATGGTGCGACTATCATCGACGATTACGGCCATCATCCCGTCGAAATCCGCGCTGTCCTTTCGGCAGCCCGCGAGGGTGCGCAAGGCCGCGTGATTGCCATCGCGCAACCCCATCGATTCACGCGATTGCGCGATCATATGGATGATTTCCAGCAGGCCTTTAACGATGCCGATATAGTCTTCATCTCGCCAGTCTATGCGGCTGGCGAAGCGCCGATAGAAGGCGTCGACTCTGAGGCTTTGGTAAGGGGCATCAAAGCGCGCGGCCACCGTTCGGCGGCTACCGTCGCCGACGCCGATGATCTTGCGGCTAAACTGGCCGAGGCCGTTAAAGATAATGATATGGTCGTTTGCCTTGGCGCAGGTGACATAACCAAATGGGCCGCCGGTCTTGCCGATGCGATCAAGGCAAAGCGGTCATGAGCGTTGCGACCCTACCCAAGATTGAGGGCAAACTCACCGCCAACGCGCCGCTCGCGCCGTTGGTTTGGTTCAAGTCGGGCGGACATGCCGAATATTTGTTCGAGCCGAAAGATGCCTCCGACCTTCAGGGATTTTTGCATGGTCTGGACGAAGACATACCGGTTATGGCGCTTGGCCTGGGGTCGAACTTGATTGTCCGCGATGGCGGCGTTCCCGGTGTCGTCGTCCGTCTCGGCAAGGCCTTCGCAAAAGTTGAAAAGTTGGACGAATTGACGCTCGACTGCGGCGCAGGAGCTTCGGGCATATTGGTGTCGTCGACTGCGCGCGACAATGGCATTGCTGGTTTGGAATTCCTGCGATCTATACCCGGTACCGTAGGAGGGTTTGTCCGTATGAACGGGGGTGCTTATGGCGGCGAAGTCAAGGACATACTGGTCGACTGCGATGTGGTAATGCGCAGTGGCGAACTTGTTACGCTGTCAGTCGAAGAACTACACTACAGCTACCGACATTCCGAATTTCCCGATGGCGCAATCGTCGTAGCTGCACGTTTCAGGGGAAAAATCGGAGAACCTGAGTCCATTCAGGCCGAGATGGACCGGATCGCCGCTTCACGTGAAGCCTCTCAGCCATTACGTTCGAAAACCGGTGGCTCGACGTTTAAAAACCCCGATGGCCAAAAGGCATGGCAATTAGTCGATGAAGCTGGTTGCCGCGGTTTCCAAATCGGCGGCGCGCAGGTTTCGGAAAAGCACACCAATTTTCTAATCAATACAGGCGATGCAACTAGCGCCGATATCGAAGCCTTGGGCGAAGAAGTCCGTCGCCGAGTATTGGTCAAGTCCGGCGTGGACCTGCACTGGGAAATTCAGCGCGTGGGGAAGCCTGTATGAGCGAGCAAATCCATGTAGCCGTCCTTATGGGCGGCTGGTCTAACGAACGACCGGTGTCGCTGATGAGCGGCAATGGCGTTGCCGATGCGCTGGAAAAGCTCGGTTACAAAGTCAGCCGCGTCGATATGGATCGCAATGTCGCACAAGTTCTGGCTGCACTGCGTCCCGATGTGGTGTTCAATGCGTTGCATGGCGTACCCGGCGAAGATGGGTCGGTGCAGGGCATGCTCGACCTGATGGGTATCAAATATACACATAGCGGGATGGTGACTTCGGTGATCGCGATCGACAAGGAGTTGACCAAACAGCGGTTGGTGCCTGCTGGCATTCCCATGCCGAAGGGCACCATTGTCGAAAGCAAAAGCCTGTTCGCAGCCGACCCACTACCGCGCCCATATGTTCTGAAGCCCATAAATGAAGGTAGCTCGGTCGGCGTTGCTATTATCAAGACCGACAGTAATTATGGCAACCCGATTTCGCGTGAGGCCAAAGGGCCTTGGCAGGAATTTGATACTTTGCTTGCCGAACCCTTCATCAAGGGCCGCGAACTGACCGTAGCGGTCTTGAGCGATAAGGCGCTGGCGGTGACCGAGCTAAAACCTAAAAGTGGCTTCTATGATTATGACGCGAAATATACTGACGGCCTTACCGAACATATATGTCCGGCTGAAATCCCAGCTGATATTGAAGCATTCATGCTCGAAACCGCACTTAGAGCGCATCAATTGCTTGGCTGTAAAGGCGCGTCGCGCACCGATTACCGTTGGGATGATGAACAGGGGATCGACGGCATTTTCGTTCTCGAAACCAATACCCAGCCAGGCATGACTCCGCTCAGTCTCGTGCCGGAACAAGCCAGATATGTCGGCATCAGCTACGAACAATTGGTACACATCATTGTCAAAGAGGCGCTAGCATAATGGCGACTGCAACGCGCAAAGCTCCGGCGAAGAGGAAGGCAAAGGCAGCGGCGCCGCGCCAAAGAGTGCGGCAAATTTCATGGCTCGACCGGCTGCTGCGGACTTTGCCATTTTCCGAAGAAGATATTCAACGCGTTATTACCTGGGTTGTCGTGGCTGCTATCTCGGTCCTTGTACTGGCCGCCGCACAATATTTTGGAATGATCGCCGCCGCTCACCAGCAATATGCCGGCCTTGCGGCGAAAGCCGGATTTCAGGTGCAGCGGGTTGAAGTCAGCGGGATGGAGCGCGTCGACCAGCTGAAAGTCTACGAGTTGGTTCTGGCCGAAAAAGATAGGGCAATGCCGTTGGTCGATATCGACCAGGTGCGCGCTGATTTGCTCAAATATGGCTGGATCAAGGATGCGCGCGTGTCACGCCGTCTGCCCGATACACTTGCTGTCGAGATTATCGAGCGCAAACCGTCGGCGGTCTGGCAACGCGACGGCAAATATTCGTTGATCGATGCCGAGGGCATCGTACTCCAGCATATCAAATCGGAAGAAACTGGCGAATTGCCCGTTCTGAATGGCGTTGATGCAAACCGTCACGCAGTCGCGCTGAACGAACTGCTCGATAATGCCACAGCCTTAAAGGCGCAGGTTATCGGCGCGAGTTGGATCGGCAATCGCCGCTGGGATTTGCGTTTTAAATCAGGCGAGACCTTGGCCTTGCCCGAAGGCGAAAAGGCGGCCGCCGAAGCCTTGCTGAACTTTGCGCGAATGGACGGCATCCACCGTCTGCTTGGCCGCGATCTCATCCATTTTGATTTGCGCGATCCAGACCGGGCCTATTTCCGCAAAGCGCCCAAGCCTGAACCTGCTAATGCTGAAAGCAAGAGCACGCCCGAAAAATCGGGAGAAGCGGTATGAAGGCGGCCCGCGTTGAAAAACTGATTTCGGCCATCGACATCGGTTCGTCAAAGGTCTCTGCATTGATCGCAGGCCAAACCGACAGCGGCGAATTGCTGGTGCTCGGCACCGGCCAGCGTGAGAGCAGGGGTGTCACCCGGGGCCAGATCGCTGATATCGAACAGGCTGAACTATCAGTGCGACATGCCGTCGAACAAGCCGAGCGCATCGCTGGAATCAATATCGACCGCGTCTGGGTCGGGATGTCGTCGGGCGGCCTCGATAGCCTGCTCGCTCCGGTCGAAATAGAACTTGGCGGCGACCGGATAACGCAGGATGATATCGACCAGCTTCTGCAGGCGGGACGAGCCAATATTCAGACTGGCGGCAAGATGCCCTTGCATATTCAGCCTACGCTGTACTCGCTCGACGGCGTCGGCGGTGTTGCCAACCCACTAGGGCTGCATGCCGACCGGCTTGGCGTCGATATCCATGTAGTGCTCGCGGACCAGTCGACTGTTCGCAACATCGACATGACGGCGCGCGCCGCGCATCTAGATGTGGAATCGGTGATCGTTTCGCCGATCGCTACCGGCATGGCCTGTTTAACGGCGGAAGAGCGGGATTTGGGCGTGGCACTGGTCGAATTTGGAGCAGCGATCACCAATGTGTCGGTGTTTGTCGGCGGGATGCTCGTTGGGCTCGAGACGATTAAATATGGTGCATCGGATATCACCGCGGACATCGCGTCGACATTCGGTATTCGCTTGGCGCAGGCCGAGCGGCTCAAATGTTTCCACGGTTCGGCGCTGACCAGCCCGCGCGATCATCAGGAAATCCTTGAAGTCGGGCCGGATGAAAATGGCAATGAAGCAGCGTTGCACGCGCCGCGTATTACCAAGGCGCAGTTGAACGCAGTCGTTTGCCAGCGTGTCGATAGCATCGTTTCAGACATTGGGCGGGCCCTGAAGGATCTGGGTTTTTCCGGCCCCTCCAGCCATCAGGTTGTTTTGACCGGCGGCGGGGCGGAACTGAAAGGAATTGCCGAGCATATGCAGGCGGCACTCGGCAGGACCGTCCGGATCGGGAAGCCGTTGGGGTTGAGCGGGATTCCCGAAGCGCATTCGGGCCCCGCCTTTTCCACGCTGGTGGGACTAATTCTTTATGCTTCGTCGGAACGGGTCGACATGAATGCGGGTTATGATTTGCACAGCGGGCAAATGTCTGATGCGTCGCCCGGACTGTTTGAACGCATAAAACGGGCGATTCGAGAGAATTTCTGACAGAAAGCTGTGCAAAAAGGTTAATTTTCGGGTGTGTGGTGTTTGCTTTTGTGTAAGAAGCGTGAAAAATTCTAACAAGCCACTTATGGCTAGGGGGAAATAGTATGAGCATCAATATCGGTCCACCAGTGGTTGACGAGTTGAAGCCTAAAATCGCGGTCATCGGTGTCGGTGGCGCTGGCGGCAACGCGGTTGCAAATATGATCGGCGCAAAGGTCGAAGGCGTTGATTTTGTCGTCGCCAATACCGATGCGCAGGCATTGAACGCCTCGCCCGCCGAATATCGCATTCAGTTGGGACCTGACATCACGCAAGGCCTTGGTGCCGGTTCGCGGCCCGAAGTCGGCCGCGCCGCAGCCGAAGAAACCATCGAGCAGGTCAAAGCCGCGCTCGCAGGTTGCCATATGTGCTTTATCGCAGCGGGCATGGGCGGAGGCACCGGAACCGGTGCCGCTCCGGTTATCGCCAAAGCCGCTCGTGAAATGAATATCTTGACCGTCGGCGTGGTGACCAAGCCTTTTCTGTTCGAAGGTTCGCGCCGCATGCGTTCGGCGGACTCGGGCATCACCGAATTGCAACAGCATGTCGATACGCTGATCGTTATTCCGAATCAGAACCTGTTCTTGGTTGCGAACCCCAATACAACTTTTAAGGAAGCATTCTTGCTTGCTGATGAAGTGCTGCAACAAGGTGTGCGCGGCATCACCGACCTGATGGTCATGCCTGGCCTCATCAATCTCGACTTTGCCGACGTCCGTTCGGTGATGCATGAAATGGGTAAAGCGATGATGGGCACCGGGGAAGCCGAAGGCGACGGTCGTGCGCTCGAGGCTGCTGAAAAAGCAATCGCCAATCCATTGCTCGACGGTGTGTCTATGCAAGGTGCAAAGGGCGTAATCGTCTCGATCACCGGTGGCGAAGACATGCGCCTGATGGAAGTCGATGAAGCAGCAAACCATATCCGTGAACTGGTCGATCCCGATGCTAATATCATTTGGGGTTCGGCGTTCAATGAAAACCTCAACGGCAAAATCCGCGTTTCTGTGGTTGCTACCGGTATCGACAATGACGGTTCGGTTGCGTCGCCGACTGCACACGCAACACGGCCTTTTGCATTTAGCCGGCCTTCGGAACCGGTTGCCGAACCCGTGCCTGCTCCAGCTTCGTCCTTTTTAGGACATTCCGAACCGGAGGCAGCAGCTGAAGAAATTACCCCTGACGCCGACGACAGCCTTGAACTTGGTAGCGAATTTGTGACGGAAGACGCTGGCGAAGAGAGCGAAGTCGATCATTCGGTTCCCCAAGTCTCTGAGCCAGAAACTGCCGAAGAAAGCGATTTGCTCGAACTTGGTGATGCACATGTTGCGGACGAAGTTGAAGCGCAGCCCGCTTATCAGCCTGCTGACGTGACGCCAGCGCCAGATCGTGCCGCGCCGCGGATTTCGACAGGTGGTACATTGTTCGAGCGTATGTCGAACCTGTCCCGTGGATTAGGGCGCTCAGATGACGACGACGGCGAAGAAAAGGATAGTGCAGCGCCTGGTGCATTGAACATCCCGCGTTTTCTGGATCGACAAAACAACAATTGATCGTTCTCGCGTTCAGCGCAAAGTCAGCCTGTCTTCATTATAAAACCACTCGGCGGGGTGATGTGCGATGGCGCGTTGCATCGCGGAGTGGGCATGGCAATAAGATGGTATGGATGTGACAATATTACGTAGTTGTGTTGCAATGGCGCTTGTAGCCACTGCGGCTAGTGCGTCGGCGCAGATTGTCGATGAAAGCGCGCTCGACGCACTTGACAAAGCCGCCGCTTCTACAGCCCAGCCCACTCGCGAGCCAGCCGGCGCAGTTGAGCTGCGTACAGCTATGCGTCGCATTTCGTACAATTCGACCGATGCGGATGCGTTGGCCGATGCTGGCAATGCATCATTAATGCTCGGTGACGCCAATGCTGCGTTGAACTTTTTCACCCGGGCTAATACCGTTCGTCCAAATAACGGTCGGATTGTCGCAGGTCTTGCTGCTGCGACTGTACGAACGGAAAACCCTTTTGAAGCACTTCGGCTGTTTGATGATGCCATACGTTTGGGGATCAGCGACCGAACTATCGCGACAGACCGGGCGCTTGCTTATGATCTGTTGGGTAATTTTGATCGCGCCCAGCAAGATTATAAGCTCGCACGAACAGCGGCCTCTTCCGATGATCTCCTCATCCGGCAAGCTATCTCGCTGTCGCTGGCGGGGCAGAAAGCAGAAGCCGATGCTATGCTTGTCCCGCTGTTGCAAAAAAATAGCGCCGCGGCATGGCGCGCTAGGGCTTTTATGCTGGCTGCGCGCGGCGATCTGCGCGAGTCCACGAAAGTAACGCAAGGGTTTTTGGACGCGGCTTCGGCCCAGCGGATGGAGCGCTATCTCCGGTTGATGCCCGACCTGACCGGCGCACAGCAGGCGGCGGCAATCCATCTGGGTCATTTTCCAGCCGGCCAATATGTTGGTCGTGACAGCGACCAGCTTCGTAGGGTGGCTTCGACTATTCCACCGGTGGCGCCAGGTCTCAACGAGAGCAGACTGATCCCAGCAGGTAACCCGTTGGGACCGAAAACAGCTAGTAAAACTCCGGCGAAAAATGAACAAAAACCAGAACGCAGGCGCGATCGAAGGGCGCGAGAGCAAGCGGAACTCAAGGTAGCGATCGCCAATATCCCCGACGCGGTTAAGCTGCCCAAAACCGATCGTTCACGCCTTGGCACGGATGGCGCACGCGCCAAAATGGACGAGGCGCAGGCTGCGCGTGTGTCGACCATCAGCACCGGCGGATTGCCGCCACCCGAGTCGGCACGGCCACTGGTTTCGGTTGCTCTGCCGCCAAAAAAAGACGCCGTAGCGGTGCCACCACCGGCGCAACAGCAGCCTGTTGCCCAACAACCGGCGGTGTTGCCGTCCAATAATGCGATAACATCGGTTAGGGTGCCGATCGCGAAGCCGGGCCTGACGACGTCAATAATGTCGGCGCCGCCCGTAACTGCGACGCCGCTGTCTGCACCCACAGTTACTGCCACTGGAGGGCCCGAAGTCACGGCAACAACGACAGTGGCGCTCCAAGGGCCTACTCCGAGCGGTGTGCCGGTTACCTCATCTGGTGCTTTTGCGGTCACGTCAGCTCCAGTCATTGGGCCAATCAATGCTGCACCCGCTGTCCAACCGGCAGCGACCCCGGCTTTCGACCTTGCATCAATCGTGAGCGCAATCGAAATTCCGGAAAGCGAGCAAAAGCCGTCGGCCGTTCCGGTGGATTTGAAGAAAATCCGGCCACCGATGCCAAAGATCGCCGCAGTGGATACTGGTATTAAAGCAGTAAAGGTCGATCCGAAGGTCACCGCCAAAGCCAAGCTGGATGCCTCGAACCCGGCTCGGTTCTGGGTGCAGATTGCGACTGGCGAGGCGAGCGCACTTGGCTACGATTACCGCAAATGGACTAAGAAGAACGCTGTGTTGTTCAAGGGACAGAACGGATGGACCTCGGCTTGGGGCAAGACGAGTCGTCTGCTTGTCGGTCCGTTTGCTGACATGAAAACCGCAAAAAAATGGGAAGGCGATTTCAAAAAAGCGGGCGGCGACGGTTTCATGTGGAAAAGCGAAAACGGCGTGGTGGTAACCGTGCTCAAATCGAAATAGCTGCTTTGCGTTGCTCGCGCTCGGCGGCATAAGCGCCGCCATGTCATCTCTCGCGCCTTATGCCTGCCGCCCAGACCAAAGTCGCGGCCGTCTTTATCCCGAACCCGCCCAAGACGTGCGAGGGCCGCGCGACATTTTTCAGCGCGACCGTGACCGGATTATCCATTCGATTGCATTCCGCCGGCTTCGCCACAAAACACAGGTGTTCATCGCGCCCGACGGCGATCACTACCGAGTCCGCCTGACGCACAGTCTCGAAGTCGCACAAATCGGCCGGACGATTGCCCGCGCGCTCGGCCTCAACGAAGACCTGACCGAAGCATTGTGCCTCGCCCACGATATCGGTCACCCGCCTTTTGGTCACGCTGGAGAGGACGCGTTGGAGGAAGCGCTGAAGCCTTATGGCGGGTTCGACCATAACGCGCAGACGTTACGCACGTTAACGCAGCTTGAAAGTCCATATCCGTCATGGCCGGGTTTGAACCTGAGCTGGGAGCTGCTTGAAGGCCTTGCCAAGCATAATGGCCCGGTGACCGCGCCGACATGGGCGCTGGCGGAAGTCAATGCCGCGTTCGATCTCGACTTGCCAAGTTGGCCATCGCTCGAAGCGCAAGTCGCAGCGATCAGCGACGATATTGCTTATGATAATCACGATATTGACGACGGCCTGCGTGCCGGATTGCTGACTTTGGAGCAGCTGTTGGAATTGCCGTTTCTCGCCGAGCGTTGGGACGGAATAACAGCGAAATATCCCGGCGCAAGGCGTGAAACGCTTATCCGCGAACTGGTACGCGCGCAGATCGGCGTGATGGTCAACGATGTGATCGACACGACGCGGATGCGATTAAATGATCTGGCGATCCCGACTGCCGATGACATTCGTCAAGCAGGTCTGCAAATCGGCGGATTTTCAGACGAGCTTGCGGCCCGCGAGCGCGAGTTAAAAGCATTTATGTACGCCAATCTCTATCACCATCCTGCGCAGCAAGAGGCCGCCGACACCGCGCAGGCGATTATCGCTGATCTGTTCCGGGCATACGCCAGCGATCCGTTGCTGCTACCCGCCGACTGGCAATCCGGCGCGCCAGCGGTTGAACCGCAACGTAGCCGCCATATCGCTGACTTTCTGGCGGGCATGACCGACCGTTATGCGCAAAACTGCCACCGCGAAATATTCGGGCCGGGGGCATGACCCGAATATTGTTAGCAGGTGCAAGTGGGCTGATTGGGAGGCAAGCTGCGGAGTTGCTTACTGTGGATGGCGAAGTCCATGCGCTGCTAAGGAAGCAACTGGACGGATTGCCGCCCAGTGTCACACAGCACGTTGGACCGATCGCGCATTGGCCTACTATAATTTCGAGCATGTCCCTTGACGTCGCTATATCTTGCCTCGGCACGACAATGCGGATTGCCGGTTCGCCTGAGGCATTCCGCGCGGTCGACCATGACCTGATGCTTTCATTCGCCTCTGCTGCCCGCAATGCAGGGGTGCGGCATATGATCAGCGTTTCGTCGGTCGGCGCATCGGCAAAAAGCGGTAATCTCTATTTACGGACCAAGGGCGAAGCCGAGGCCGCATTGTCGGGCATGGGCTTTGAACGGCTGGACATCATCCGACCCGGTTTGCTCACCGGTGGTAGGCGCCTGGATAGCCGCCCCGGCGAATCGCTTGGCATCTTGCTCGCACCTTTCACAGACCTGCTTATGCTTGGTAGTTTCGGCCGTTACCGATCGACGCCATCGGCGAAAGTGGCGCGGGCAATCGCTGTGCTTGTTGCTAGCGGCGGCGTGGGCAGATTTATCCACGAGAATGCCGAGATAAACGCTATGGCCGGTTGACTCTGCTGCGCTGCAGCGTCAATGCGCTAAGGTCGCTGACGAAGCGGGAGAGCGTCCTTTTTAGGGCCGCCGAAGGAGCAACCGCCCCGGAATCTCTCAGGCAAAAGGACCGCTTCGGCTTTTGCGACACTCTGGAAAGAGCCTTGATAGGCCGCCGAAGGGGTAAAGCTCTCAGGTATCCGTGACAGAGGGGGTAGCAGGTATGGCACCAGCCGGTGCTGGCCGCTGCGACTCTTGAACGGAATTGTATGAGCGACGACGAAGAACTCGAACTTATCGAAATATTGGAAATGCCGCTGGACGCTTGGCACCGCGCGCGGGGTGCCCGTATGGTCGAGTTTGCGGGCTATCATATGCCAATCCAGTATGAAGGCATCATGGCCGAGCATTCGTGGACCCGCGAGAATGCAGGGCTGTTCGATGTCAGCCATATGGGCCAGCTGATGCTGACCGGCGACGGCGCTGCGGAGGCGCTTGAGGCTTTGGTGCCGGGCGACATCAGTGCGCTCCAAGAAGGCCGTATGCGGTATTCGCTGTTGCTCGCCGAGAATGGCGGGGTTCTCGATGACCTGATGGTTACTGCCGCGCCGATGGGGCTGTATGTCGTAGTCAACGGCGCGGTGAAGTGGGATGACATGGGCTATTTGCGCGAGCATTTGCCTGATGAAATTACGATCAATCATATGGATGATCGCGCGCTTTTGGCGCTGCAGGGACCGAAGGCCGTCGATGCGCTCTTGCGCGTCGTGCCGGGTGTCGATGCGTTGTATTTCATGGACGCAGGCTCCTTTTTCTGGGGGCCAAAGACCGACCCTGAACCTTTGTGGATCAGCCGTTCCGGCTACACCGGAGAAGACGGCTTCGAGATTTCGGTTCCGGCCACGCACGCGCAAAAGCTCGCCGAAGAGCTGTGCGCGCAGCCCGAGGTGAAGCCAATCGGCCTTGGCGCTCGTGACTCGCTGCGGCTTGAGGCAGGCCTGCCGCTTTACGGGCATGACATGAACCCCGAGGTCGACCCCGTCGAGGGCAACGCCGCCTTTGCTGTTTCGAAACGCCGGCGCGCCGAAGGTGGCTTCAACGGCGCCGAACGCATATTGAAAGCCCTGGCCGAAGGCCCGTCACGCAAGCTGGTAGGCTTCACCGTCGACGGCAAAATACCGGTTCGCGAAGGCGCCTCGATTTATTCAAAAAATGAACAGGTTGGCATGATAACTTCAGGCGGGTTCGCACCAAGTGTTGGCGCGCCGATCGCGATGGGATATGTTGCCAGTGCACATATCGCAGTCGGCACCGCGCTTGAAGCTGAAGTCCGCGGCAAACGCGTTGCGCTGACCGTCGCGGCGATGCCTTTTGTTCCCCATCATTATCACCGGAGAGGAAAATCCATATGAGCCGTTATTACACAGAAGATCATGAATGGATCGACGTCGATGGCGAGACCGCGACGGTCGGAATTACCGATTACGCGCAAAGCCAATTGGGCGATATCGTTTTCGCCGAAGTCCCGGCGACTGGTGCCACGCTCAAAAAGGGCGGTGACGCGGCGGTTGTAGAGTCGGTGAAAGCTGCGTCGGACGTTTATGCTCCGGTTAGCGGCGTCGTGACCGAAGGCAATGACGCATTGGAAGGCGATCCAGCATTGGTCAACAGCGATCCCGAGGGCGAGGGCTGGTTCTTTAAACTGACGTTGAGCGACACAAGCGAACTCGACACCTTGATGGATGCAGCCGCTTACAAAGCATTTGTCGACGGACTTTAAGGAAAAAATATGCGCTATCTCCCGCTTACGCAGACCGACCGGCAGGCAATGCTCGGCTTCATTGGGGCGAAATCCATCGATGATCTGTTTGTTGATGTGCCTGCCGAGGCGCAATTGGATGGGCCGATCCACGGCCTGCCTAATCATGCCAGCGAAATGGCGGTTGAACGGCACTTCTCAAACCTTGCGCGGCAGAATATGTCTGCTTCGCACCATCCGTTCTTCCTTGGTTGCGGCGCTTACAAGCATCATGTGCCTGCCTCGGTCGATCATATTATCCAGCGCGGCGAGTTTCTGACCGCTTACACGCCTTATCAGCCTGAAATCGCGCAGGGCACTTTGCAGATGCTGTTCGAATTCCAGACGCAGGTTGCACGGTTGTTCGGCTGCGACGTCGCCAATGCGTCGATGTATGACGGCTCGACTGCCTGCTGGGAAGCGATTGGCATGGCGGGACGCATCACCAAGCGGACGAAGGCGGTTCTGTCGTCCGGCTTGCACCCGCATTATGTCAGCGTTGCTAAAACAATGGCGAAATACACTGGAGACACACTCGATACCGCGTTTCCTGAGCTGTCAGCGGAAACCGACAGCGCGCGGTTACTGGCTGCGATAGATGGTGAAACCAGCTGTGTGGTCGTGCAATACCCCGACATATTGGGCCGGATCGAGGATTTATCCGCCATTGCCGCCAAGGCGCATGAACATAGCGCACTTCTGATTGCGGTGGTGACCGAGCCGGTCGCTTTGGGCGCGATCAAAGCACCCGGCGAAATGGGCGCGGACATTGTTGTGGGTGAGGGACAGTCAATTGGCGTTGGCCTTCAATTTGGCGGGCCTTATGTCGGTCTGTTTGCTTGCAAAGAAAAATTCGTTCGGCAAATGCCAGGACGGCTGTGCGGTGAAACTGTCGACGCAGAGGGTAAGCGTGGCTTCGTATTGACCTTGTCGACACGCGAACAGCATATCCGCCGTGAAAAGGCGACATCAAATATTTGCACAAATTCAGGGCTTTGTGCACTGGCTTTCAGTGTTCATATGACATTGCTTGGTGAAAAGGGCCTGCGCGGATTGGCGTCGCTCAACCACGCGCTCGCAGTGCGGGCGGCGGACCGGTTGACGCAAATCCCAGGCGTGGAGTTAATTAACGACAGCTTTTTTAATGAGTTCACATTGCGGCTGCCGAAGGAAGCAAGGCCAGTTGTTCGGGCACTTGCCGACCGGAAGATACTCGGGGGTGTGTCGCTCGGACGGCTGTATCCGGGTGTGAACGCTCTAGAGAACGGTCTGGTCGTCGCTGTAACCGAAGTCGCCACAGCCGAGGATATCGAAGCTTTCGCCGCTGCCTTGCAGGAGATTTTAGCATGAACGCAATCAATCAAAGTGGATGGAAGCCCGAGATGGTCGGCGAAGGCCGTCATGACGTCAAAACCTATACCGGCAACAAGGCGCTTATGCTCGAAGAACCGCTGATTTTCGAAATCGGCAATAACAGCACGACTGGAGTGGATCTCGCTGTTTCGCCAAAGGTCATCTCGCGCCTTGGCAATCTTGAGCGGCACCGTGACATTGCGCTGCCTGGCCTGTCCGAGCCTGAAGCTGTCCGACACTACACTCGCCTCAGCCGGCAGAATTACGCTATCGACCTGGGTTTCTTCCCGCTTGGCAGTTGCACGATGAAGCACAACCCGCGGCTCAACGAAAAAGTCGCACGGATGGCGGGTTTTGCTGACGTTCACCCGATGCAGCCGATTGAAACGGTGCAAGGCGCGCTGGCGGTTATCAATGAGTTGGCGGTGTGGCTGATCGAACTCACCGGCATGCACGGCGTGGCTATGACGCCAAAGGCCGGCGCTCATGGCGAATTATGCGGTATTTTGTGCATCAAGGCTGCACTCGAAGCGAGGGGTGACAAGCGCAGCGTCATTCTGGTGCCGGAAAGCGCCCATGGAACCAATCCGGCTACAGCAGCCTTCGCCGGATTCTCGGTAGAAAACATCCCGGCAACGTCAGAAGGTCGGGTGGACCTGGCGGCGCTGAAATCACGTCTCGGTCCCGATGTTGCTGGTGTCATGATCACTAACCCCAACACCTGCGGCCTGTTCGAACGTGACATGAAGGCGATTTCAGACGCCGTCCATGCGGCAGGCGGCTACGTTTATTGCGATGGCGCAAATTTCAACGCCATCGTCGGCCGCGTGCGGCCAGGGGATCTCGGCATTGATGCCATGCACATCAATCTGCACAAGACCTTCTCCACCCCGCATGGCGGCGGCGGGCCCGGCTCTGGCCCGGTCGTGCTTTCTGAAGCTTTGTCGCCTTTTGGGCCTCTGCCTTTCACCGAACGGCATGCCGATGGGCATTTTTCGTTGGTCGAAGAGGAGACGGCTGGCGAACGCCATCCCCATAGTTTTGGCCGAATGACCGCGTTCCACGGCCAAATGGGCATGTTCACGCGTGCGCTTTCCTACATCATGTCGCACGGGGCGGATGGCTTGCGTCAGGTTGCCGAAGATGCGGTACTTAACGCAAATTATATCCTGCGAAGCCTTGAAGATGTGCTTGATGCACCGTTTGCGCATAGTGGGCCTTGCATGCACGAGGCATTGTTCAGCGACGACGGTATGGCCGAAGGTTTCTCGACGCTCGACATAGCCAAGGGCCTGATCGACGAGGGCTATCACCCGATGACGGTGTATTTCCCGCTGGTCGTGCACGGCGCGATGCTGGTCGAACCGACTGAAACCGAGAGCAAGGCGACACTCGACCAGTTCATCGGCGCGTTGCGGTCTGTGGCAGAGCGGGCGAAGGCAGGCGATCCATTGCTCAAGTCAGCACCACACCACGCGCCGCGCCGCCGTCTTGATGAAACACAGGCTGCGCGCAAGCCGATATTGGTGTGGCGAGAACCCGAACAGGCTGTGGCAGCAGAGTAAACCAAGCTACAAAAATCCGGGTGCATTTCGACCATCAGCATCTATATTCTGGTGGTTGGGAGGAGAGCGACGATGGATGTGGACGTTGACAGTGCAAAGGTAACTTTCCCGCCGCCCTTTGTTTACATCGGCTTGTCGTTGGTCGGTCTTGCGCTAGACCATGTTTTGCCTTGGTCAATCAAATTGACCGTGATTGGTCGCTATGTTGGCGGAGGGCTGTTAATTGCTGCTGCGTTGGCTTTTCTTCTCGCCGCTTCGGGACGCTTTCGCAAAGCTGGAACCGAACTGAAGCCGTGGAAAACAACGAGCGCGATTGTAGGCGAGGGTGTTTACGCGTTCACCCGTAACCCCATGTATTTGGGGATGGCGCTGTTTATGGCCGGACTTGGCTTTCTGTTCTCGAGTCTGGGCGTCATTTTATTATTGCCCGTTGCGATTGTCCTGATCCAGACACAAGTCATCGCTCGCGAAGAGCGGTATCTGGAGGCAAAGTTCGGCGATGAGTATCGCATCTATAAATCACGCGTCCGCCGCTGGATTTGATGTGGATCGGCAGCAGCCCTTCATCTTTGAATCTGATGGCGAGGCAAAGCGCTTCGCCCCCGCCACTGAACGCAACCGCGATGCCATTGCGAGGGTCCTGAAAGGCATTCTGCCGTCATCGGGTCTAGTGCTGGAAATCGCCAGCGGTACCGGCGAACATATTGTCCATTTCGCTGCGATGTTTCCGAATTTGAAATGGCAACCGAGCGATTCCGATCCGGCGGCCTTGGCGTCGATCGCCGCGTGGCAAAATGATGTTCGAAGCCCGAACTTGCTTGCGCCGTTGAAAATTGACGCGGTTGCGGATTGGGAAATCGGCTACGCCGACGCAATTATCTGCATTAACATGGCCCATATCAGCCCATGGTCCGCGACGTTGGGGTTGTTGCGCAACGCTTCGCGCATCCTGGCAAAAGGCGTGCCGCTATATTTATACGGACCCTATATCCAGAACAGCGTTCCGACAGCAGCGAGCAATCTGGATTTCGACGAATCGCTCAAAAGCCGCAATCCGGAATGGGGTTTGCGTTCTGTAGAGGCCATCGAAAACGCTGCCCGAACAGCAGGCTTCGATCTAATTGAAGTCATTCCAATGCCGGCAAACAATCTTTCACTTGTTTTCAGACGCGCCGCATAAATTTAATCGCGCGATTGACTCGCCGCCTTAATCGCAAGAAACACCAACTGGATGGCGCTTGCACGGACGAGCGGCCACGAACAGGAGAATGGCTGTGGGCTTGGCGGTGACCGACATACTGACATTTGAAGATTTTTTGCGCCATTGGGCGGACGAACGGCCCGAGCGTGTTGCGCTTCGGCAGGACGATAGGTCCGATAATTATGCCCAGCTTGAAGATCGTACCGCGCGGATAGCGTCGATGCTGCTCGCGGCTGGCCTTAAAAAAGGCGACCGCATTGCCTGGATCGGCAAGAATAGCGATTTATATTTCAGTTTGTTTTATGGTGCCGCGCGCGTGGGCATCGTCATGGTGCCAATCGGCTGGCGGCTTGCACCTGCAGAGTGGGTGTATATGGTCAAAGATGCAGAGACCCGCATCCTGTTCACCGGCGAAGGGTTTGATGGCGCGGGTGACGCGCTGGTTGGTGAAGTCGAGCGAGTCATTGGTGAAGATGAAGCCCGGGCGCTGATCGATGCAACTGCTAGGGTTGAATTCGCCGCGGCCGGGCCGGATGATGCGGTCTTACAGCTCTATACCTCAGGAACCACGGGTAACCCAAAAGGTGCGGTGCTATCCAACCGCAACCTCTTCGCGCTGCGCAAACATGCAGAAGGATCGGATCAGGCTTACACGAAATGGGATGATGACGAGGTTGTTCTGGTCGCGATGCCGTGCGCGCATATCGGCGGCACGGGGCTCGGCATCATGGCGGTGGCGGCAGGCTTGCCTGCTTTCGTATTGGCCGAATTTACGCCTGATGCCGTATTCGACGCCATCGAAACAGGCGGCGTGACGCGGTTGTTCATCGTGCCGGCTGCGCTCCACATCATGCTGCAGCAACCGCGCTGCACGCAGGTCGACTACAGCCGTTTAAAATATATCCTGTATGGCGCCGCGCCGATGCCGCTTGAATTGCTGCGTCAGTGCATGACGGTATTCAACGCTGAGTTTATTCAGGTCTACGGAATGACCGAAACGACCGGGACGATCACGATGCTACCGCCGGAGGATCATGATCCCAACGGTAATGCGCGGATGCGATCCGCTGGTAAGCCGCTACCGGGGGTGGAGATTCGCATTGTCGATGGCGCCGGTGAAGACCTTGCGCCGCGTGAAGTCGGAGAAATCTGGACCCGGTCTTCCAACAATATGGTTGGTTACTGGAATCTCCCCGATGCAACAAAAGGTACGGTCGCGGATGGCGGCTGGATCAGAACCGGCGACGCCGGTTTCCTTGACGAGGACGGCTATTTATTCATCCACGACCGGGTGAAGGACATGATCATCTCTGGTGGAGAGAATGTCTATCCTGCGGAAGTCGAAAGCGCGATCTTCGGTCACCCCGACGTGTTGGAGGTTGCTGTCATCGGCATTCCTGACGACAAATGGGGCGAGTCGGTCAAGGCCATCTGCGTACCTCGTCCCGGCGCATCGATTGATTCCGACAGCGTCATTGCCTGGGCGCGGGACAAGATTGCCGCTTTCAAGGTGCCTAAGTCAGTCGATGTCATTGCTGCGCTACCGCGCAACGCTACCGGTAAAATCCTGCGCAAAGATTTACGCGCACCTTATTGGGAAGGACGCGAGCGGCAGGTGAATTAAGTGCCCAGCGCGGCCATGATGCCCGGCACAAGTTCGGGCTTGCAAATAAGCAGGTCGGGCAAATAGGGATTGGCATTGTTATAGCGCATTGGTGACCCGTCGAGGCGTACGCAATGCAGGCCTGCAGCCTGCGCCACCGCAACCGGCGCGCAATTGTCCCATTCATATTGGCCGCCGGTGTGGAGGTAGATGTCGGCCTCACCGCGAACGACCGCCATGGCTTTTGCCCCAGCGCTCCCCATAGGCAGCAGTTCCGCGCCGAGTTTTTCGGCAAGCGCCACCGCTTCGGCAGCGGGCCGGGTGCGGCTCACGACGATTTTCAGCGGGTCGTTGGTCGGCGGCAAGGCATTTGGCTTTTCCGAGCATAAAGTCACGCCCAATGCGGGCAGGGCGACCGCTCCTACTGTCGCTATGCCATCTACGGCCAGTGCGACATGGACTGCCCAGTCGCCCCGGCCTTCGCTATATTCGCGCGTTCCGTCCAAGGGGTCGATTATCCAAACACGGCTGACCGAGCACCGCGACGTGCAGTCGATCTCTTCCTCTGAAAGCAACGCGTCGTCGGGACGCGCCTTGCGAATTTCAGAGCACAGAAAAATGTTGGCGATGCGGTCGCCTTCATCACCGACCGCCTTGCCGCTGCCGGTCTTCTGTAAAGCGAGCAGCATATTACCCGCCTCGGTCGCAAGCCACGCCGCAATTTCGCCGTCGGTCACAGGTCATGGCTCCAGACGCCGATGACACGTTGGACGATCAACTCGGCCGCCGCTTCGGGTGTGATCTTTGTCGTATCGATGCGGATATCCGGCTGTGACGGGGCTTCATAAGGGCTATCGATGCCAGTAAAATTCTTGAGTGCGCCGCTTCGTGCCTTTTTATACAGGCCTTTTACGTCGCGGAGCTCGGCTTCCTCAAGCGGCGTGTCGATGAAGATTTCAAGAAACTCGCCTTCAGGCAGCATGGCACGCACCATCTCGCGTTCGGCGCGGAAAGGCGAGATGAACGCGGTCAGCACGATTAACCCGGCGTCGGTCATCAGCTTTGCCACTTCACCGACGCGGCGGATATTCTCGATCCGGTCGGTATCGGTAAAGCCCAAATCCTTGTTCAGCCCATGTCGCACATTGTCGCCGTCGAGCAGGAAACTGTGCCGTCCAAGCGTAAAAAGTTTCTTTTCGACCAAATTGGCAATCGTCGACTTGCCCGATCCCGATAGCCCGGTGAACCACAGCAACTTGGGCGATTGCCCCTTTTGCTGAGCATGCGCCTCGCGGCTGATGTCGATCGCCTGCCAGTGAACATTTTGCGCGCGGCGCAGACTGAAGTTCATCATACCTGCCGCGACAGTAGTGTTGTCGATCTTGTCGATCAGGATGAAGCCGCCGAGTGTGCGATTTTCGGCATAAGGTTCAAACACGATTTGCCTGTCGCATGTCACTTCGGCCACGCCGATGGCATTCAGCTCCAACGTCTTGGCAGCTAGATGCTCCATCGTGTTGACATTGACCTGATACTTCGGCGGCTGGACCGTTGCAGATACCATCTGAGTGCCCAGTTTTAGCCAATAGGCGCGACCAGGCGTTAGAGCTTCGTCGGCCATCCACACCAGATTGGCTTCGAACTGATCGGCAGCTTGTGGCGGATTTTCGGCAGCCGCGATTACGTCACCGCGTGAACAATCGACTTCATCAGTGAAGCACAATGTTACCGATTGTCCGGCCACGGCCTCGTCAAGATCGCCATCCATTGTCACGATGCGCGATACCGATGACGTCTTGCCGCTTGGCAGCACGCGCACAGCATCGCCCTTTTTAACGACGCCGCTGGCGATTTGTCCTGCGAAACCCCGGAAATCGAGATTAGGACGGTTCACCCATTGGACGGGCAGACTAAATGGTTTTTGCTGATCGCCTGTGACATCGAGTTCCACGCTTTCGAGCAGTTCGATCAGAGGCTTGCCCTTGTACCAAGACATATTCGGCGACAGTGTGGTTATATTATCGCCCTTGAACCCCGAAATCGGAATTGCGGTGAAATCGGTGATGCCGATTTCGCGGGCAAAGCAACGGTAATCCTCAACGATATGATCGTATCGCAGAACGTCATAGCCCACCAAATCCATCTTGTTGACCGCGAGGAAAATATTTTTGATGCCGATCAAATGGGCGAGATAGCTGTGCCGCCGCGTCTGTGTCAGCACTCCCTTGCGCGCATCGATCAGGATAATCGCAAGGTCAGCGGTAGACGCGCCGGTGACCATGTTGCGGGTATATTGCTCATGCCCGGGCGTGTCGGCCACGATGAATTTGCGTTTTTCAGTAGCGAAGAACCGGTACGCGACGTCAATCGTGATGCCCTGTTCGCGCTCGGCGGCAAGGCCATCGACCAGCAGCGCAAAGTCGATATCCTGACCTTGCGTCCCAACCCGTTTGCTATCGGCCTCAAGCGCAGCAAGTTGATCTTCAAAGATCATCTTAGAGTCGTAAAGTAACCTACCGATTAAAGTAGATTTTCCATCATCGACCGAGCCACAGGTGATGAACCGCAACAACGACTTATGCTGATGTGTTTCAAGATAGGCGTCGATATTCTCCGCAATCAAGGCATCAGTTTCATATGCTGAGGACATCAGAAATAGCCCTCCTGCTTCTTTTTTTCCATGCTCGCCGCTTGGTCATGGTCGATGGCTCGGCCTTGCCGTTCCGAGGTCGTGGTGAGCAGCATTTCCTGAATGATTTGAGGCAGCGTCGTGGCTTCGCTCTCGACCGCACCAGTCAACGGGTAGCAGCCGAGCGTACGGCGTTCAACCGGAATTTCGTCATCATTCAGTCGGAAGCGCGCGTCATCAACCATAAGCAGCAAGCCGTCTCGCTCCACCGTCGGCCGAGGCGCGCTGAAATAGAGGGGCACAATCGGGATATTTTCGAGGTGAATATATTGCCAGATGTCGAGTTCGGTCCAGTTCGATATCGGGAATACCCGAATGCTCTCACCAGCCGCTTTTTTCGCGTTGTAAAGATTCCATAATTCGGGCCGCTGCTGTTTCGGATCCCAGCGGTGGTTGGACGAACGGAAGCTGAAAACCCGCTCCTTCGCTCGGCTTTTTTCCTCGTCACGCCGCGCTCCGCCAAAGGCCGCGTCGAAGCCGTAATGATCGAGCGCTTGTTTAAGCCCTTCGGTCTTCCACATATCGGTGTGCAATCCGCCATGATCGAACGGATTGATGCCGCGCGCGGTCGCCTCCGGGTTTTGCCAAACGAGCAATTCCATGCCCGCATCCTTCGCGGATTTTTCGCGCATTTCGTACATCGCGCGGAACTTCCACGTGGTGTCGACATGCAACAGCGGAAATGGCGGGGGCGCTGGGTAAAAGGCCTTTTTTGCCAGATGCAGCATCACCGCGCTGTCCTTGCCAATGCTGTACAGCATCACCGGGCGGGCGGCCTCTGCGACCACCTCGCGCATGATATGGATGCTTTCCGCCTCAAGCCGTTGCAGATGTGTTAAGTTGCCTGACATGCACTGCTATTTACGCGCTGTTTGGCTAGCCGCAACAAGCAAAGGCTTGGCACGTTTCAACTTCTGCTTGGCTGACGCAGGCTAGCGACCGACGCTCGAATAGGCAAAACCGGCTGCTTCGGCTTCACTCGCGCGATAGATATTACGCAAATCAATGAGCGCATTGCCCGACATTGCTGTCCGCAATTTTCCAAGATCGAGCGCGCGATAGGCATCCCATTCGGTAACCAGCGCAACAGCGTGTGCGCCGGCCGCCGCCGCATAGGCGCTGTCGCTCATAATGATTCCAGGCAACAGCTTTGCTGCCTCTTCCATACCCTCTGGGTCATGCGCGTGCACTTCCGCGCCTGCGTCGATCAGCGTTTGGACAATAGCAATCGATGGCGCGTCGCGCATGTCATCGGTATTTGGTTTGAAGGTCAGTCCAAGCAGCGCGACTTTCTTGCCGCGCGCGTCGCCGCCCAAAGCGTTGACGATTTTGCGGCCCATCGCGCGTTTGCGTAAGTCATTGGCCTGTACCACAGCTTCAACGATCCGCACTGGCGTATCATTGTCTTGCGCCGTCTTGAGCAACGCCAGCGTGTCTTTCGGAAAGCAGCTGCCGCCATATCCCGGACCGGCATGCAGGAATTTGCTGCCAATGCGGTTATCGAGACCAATCCCGCGCGAGACGTCCTGAACATCAGCGCCCAGTTTTTCGCACAGATCAGCCATTTCGTTGATGAATGTGATCTTGGTCGCCAGAAACGCATTTGCCGCATATTTGATCAGTTCGGACGAACGCCGGCTGGTGAACAATATCGGTGATTCGTTCAGGAATAATGGCCGGTAGACCGCACGCATAACATCGCGCGCCCATTCATCATCGCTGCCCACTACGATCCGGTCAGGGCGCTTGAAATCGCCGATCGCCGCACCTTCGCGCAAGAATTCGGGGTTGGAGACCACGGCAAATTCAAGCGCGGGATTGGCTTCGCGAATGATCCGTTCGACCTCATCACCGGTACCTACAGGGACGGTGGATTTGGTGACCACCACCGTTTTGGGTTCAATGCCTGCAGCCAGTTCCGCTGCCGCTGCATAGACATAGCTCAGGTCGGCATGGCCGTCGCCTCGGCGCGAGGGCGTTCCGACGGCGATAAAAACAGCTTCGCAGCCTCTTACCGATGCCTCCAGATCGGTGGAAAAGGACAGGCGGCCCGCATCAACGTTGGTTTTAACCAACGCTTCGAGCCCCGGCTCGTAGATCGGCATTACACCAGAGTTGAGCCGGTCAATCTTGCCCGGGTCCTTATCGACGCAGACTACGTCATGGCCGAAGTCGGCAAAGCACGCACCGGAAACGAGGCCCACATAGCCTGAGCCTATCATAGCGATTTTCATTATGGACTTTCTTTTTCAAAATCTGGCGTTGCTAAGCCAATACGGCCTGGTGTGATTTTCGACAAGCCCAGGCTCTTTAATGGTGGGAGGTAAAAATAGGCTGAACCGAGCGGCGATGCCTCCAACGCTAAGCGGCATTACAATGCGCGTGGCATCCCTCTCGTTGCCCAAGCAGTCGAGCGGGGGGAGCTTGATATCGTTATCAATAACAAGGAAGCGATATCACATGGCCTCGCGGGGGGAGATGTTACCCGGAGAACTGCTTCCTGCTGACGTAGCTGCGCTACATGGTAATTATGTTCGTGTTTGGGGCGCGCTCTGGCTGGCAGGTGAGGTATTGCCGGCAGGCACCAATTCTATCGCCATCGATATTCCGCATACAGGGTCCTACATCCCGAATGGCAATTTCGTCGTCGATGGGGCAAGCTATAAGCGAGGCGAGATGATCGAGCTGGGCGACGGAGATAAATTCGCCAATGCGGAGCGGTGCGACGGAAAATTTTGCGCACAGCCGCCGATGAAACGGTCAATTTGTTCCATATCCGCCAAGTCCATGCCTTCGGTAGACGCCAACAGCTTTGCATCAGGCGGAAACGTGCCGTAGCCTGCAAACAGGCAATGCCATGATAGCGAGCTGTAATAGCGGCCAATATCGAGACTATGGATTTCTGCTGACAGATCAGCACCGGTAAACCAAGCGGTCATCACCGATTTGAGATTATCCGACAGGTTTTGGTTAGCGGCATTGGCTCGCCAATAGTCGCTGTCAGTGCGCTGGTTCATCCTGTAGTGCGCAACGATATAGTCTCGGATTCCATCATAGCGATGCCCGATATTCTTATTGAAAGAAGACGCGTGTTTGTCGGACTGCCCGCCATCCTCAAAAGCCTGAATAAAGCCTTCGACCGTTGCCTGCACGATATGCAGCGCGGTTGCCTCCAGCGGTTCGATAAAGCCTTGTGACAGGCCGACTGCGAGGCAGTTTTTCACCCAGCTGCGTTCAACCCGACCGACGTTCATTTGCAAATGCCGCGCCTCGACGTCGCTGTCGAGCAACCCCAGATGACGCCGCAGTTCGTTTTCGGCGGCGTGGGTATCGATGTAATGCGACGAATAGACGTAGCCATTGCCCGCGCGGCCCGTCAGCGGAATGCGCCATGCCCAACCTGCCGAAAGCGCGGTGGCGCGGGTTTCGCTCGGCAGATAGCCCTCATCATTGGGTGTCGGCATCGCGACTGCACGGTTGTTGAACAGGTTTTCGGTGAAAGGTATGAAAGGTACTTTCAATGCCTTTTGAATAATCGCCCCGCGGAATCCGCTGCAGTCAATGAAGAAGTCGCCCGAGATCCCTTCGCTGCCCTCGACGTGAAGGGACGCGACACTGCCTTCCTCGTCCAGCATGACCTCGGACACTGTGCGCTCGAGATAGGCGACGTTAAGCTTGGTCGTCGCATGTTCGCGTAAAACATGGCCAACCAAAACAGCATCAAAATGATAGCCATAGCCGATCTGGAACGGGAAATTAGTTGGCGCTATGGGCGCACGCCGTTCGGCGGCAATCCGCGCTGGCAGGAAGAACCGGTCAGGATGGGCATAGACATCACGCCCCGTCCGACGCGCGCGGGTGTGGAAGGCGAATTGTGGTTCGGTAAAACCGTCGAGATTGGTGTGAAACGGGTGAAAATAGCTCTCAAACCCCGGTCGCTCAGACCAGCCGTGAAAACTGATCCCGGCCTTATAGGTTGCATTGCATTTCGGCATCCATTCGGATTCGGTAAGACCAAGCGTATCGAAAAACGCCTTCAATTGCGGCGTTGAACCTTCGCCGACGCCAATGATCCCGATGTCGGGAGACTCAACAACCGTAACCTTATGCTGCGGCCATGTTTTTGCGACTAGGCAGGCGGCCATCCAGCCTGCTGTGCCGCCGCCTAGAACGACAAAGTGAAGTTGTTGCTCTGCCATTAGCGGAGTTGTAGCATCCAACCGAAGATATCGTCCATCCGCGCCGCCCAGGCATTTTCCTCGTGCGGCGTGCCTTCATATACTCGGCTGGAAAAATCGCGGCCGTTGCGCCAGCCGTTTGCAACCAACGCGGCGTCGAGATTTTCCTGATAGGGCTGGTAAAATGCATCGAGCGTTTCGGTACCATGGTCGAACCAGATCCGGCGGCCTCCGGGTTTCCCCAGCTCCTGCTTCACATAGGTCCGCCATGCCGCAAATATGTCCTCGCGCTCAGCCGAGGTCCAATTTGGATTGCCGAGCGGAAGATGCGTCGAAACTGCACCTGCCGTGCCAAAAACCTTCGGATATTTGGTTATGGCATAGAGCGAGATTAGCCCACCCATGCTCGAGCCAGCTATCGCGGTATGCTTGCGGTCTTTTCTTGTACGATAATCGCGGTCGATTTTGGGTTTCAGTTCATCAACGATAAACTTCAGATATTCGTCAGAGATAATCGGTTTGCCGTTGCCCTGCGTCGCCAGCTTTTTGACGACCGCCGGGGAAAGCAAGTCGGCCATCACGTGCGGAAAATATTGTCGCCCGCGATCCTCGCCGGGCTGGTCGATGCCGACGATGATGAATGGCTTGACTTTATTTGCCTCGATCAGGCGCAACGCCGATTTGTCCGCCGCCCAGACTTTGTTGAAATTCGAACGCTTGGGTTCGAACAGGTTCTGGCCGTCGTGCATGTAAACAACGCCATAGCGCCGCTTGGAGGCGTCATAACCAGGCGGTAACCACAGCACGACTTTGGTTGGCGCAATATATTTCGACTGCAGTGCTCCCAAATCGACGAAACGCCCCTTATCGTGTGCCGATGCTTTCATCGGCATCAGTGCGACGACCGCGGTCGCGACCGATGATACGATCAGCGAGCGCCGCCCGATCACTTGCTCTCGACCAGCCGAATAGCAAAGCCGCCACCCGGAGCTATCCGCATATTAAGATCGTCGGTGCTGCTCAGCGTCTTGCTCTCAATCACAATCGAATGGCGCTTTTCGGTGCGATAGTCGGCATCGTCACCATCGCGATAAATTTCCGCTTTGTAGCTTTTCCCCGGTGTCAGGAAATCGAGCTTGAACGAAATTTCGCGCGCCTCTTCATCGCCGACTGCGCCAATATACCAGTTGTTGCCGCCGCGTTCCTTGCGCGCAATGGTCACGAAATCACCAATCTCGCCGTTCAGCACGCGCGTGTCCTGCCAGTCGGTCGGAACATCGCGGATGAACTTCATTTCCTTTGGATATTTTGCGTAATTTTCAGGCGTATCAGCGACCATCTGCACCGGGGAATAGATCACTACGTATAATGCCAACTGTTTGGCGATCGTGGACAGGATATCGCTGTCCTCGCTGCCTTTCAGGCTCAATACGCCCGGGGTAAAGTCCATTGGGCCTTCTAGCATACGCGTGAACACGACATTAGCTTCATGCTCGGGCGGATTCTTGGCTCCGACCCACGCGTTATATTCCATTCCGCGCATCCCTTCGCGCGCAACCCAATTGGGATAGGTGCGATGCAGGCCGGTACCCTTGACCGGCTCATGACTGTCGATGCCGATTTTATACTCGGCGGCCTTTTCAATGACTCGAAGCTGGTGGTTCACCATCCACTGCCCCTGATGCCATTCGCGAAGCGTTTTGCCGTCGCCGTCCTGACGCTCCATCTGAGCAGCATCAGTAACATAGCCTGTCTTCACCACCATATAGTCCCGGTCCGCAGCGAATTTGAAAGCCTTGTCGAACTGCTTTTCATAATGCGTCGCCGCGCCGCCGGTCTCGTGATGGCCGACCAGGCGAACGCCTTTTTTCTTGCCGTAAGCCACCAGCATATCCGCGTCGAAATCCTCGGTCGGCTGGGCAAAGTCCATATCATAGCCGTTGCCGAACCAGTCGCCGTCCCAGCCAACATTCCAGCCCTCAACCAGGAGGTGCGGAATCTTGTTTTCGGAAGCGAAATCAATGTAGCGCTTCACATTGGCATTGGTCGCGCCATGTTTCGGGCCGCGTGCCCATGACCATTCGCCCTTGATCATATTCCACCATACACCGGCGAACTTCCCGGGTTTGATGTAGCTGACATCGCCCAATTTGTTGGGTTCGTTAAGGTTCAGCATCAGGTGGCTGTGATAAATACCGGCCGGATCGTCAGCGATGATCAGAGTGCGCCATGGGGTGCTCCATGCACCCTTTTTCTGCACCTTGGGTTCACCCGCACCAGGATGGAGCGCGGCGCGGAGAGTGTTGCCTTCGGTCCGCGCTACGGCCATGCCCGAATAATCGACCAAGGCTGCCTCGTGCAGGGCAACATGCGTTCCGTCAGCCATCTTGATCGTCACTGGCGTATCGGCATTGGCAACGGCGGAAAGCGGCGTTTTGTTGTAGAGATATTCCTCGCGGTTCCACAGGAATGCGGGCTTCCACCATGCGATGCCATCGCTGGCAAAGGCGAATTCTGTCAGCTCCTCGGCGATATTGCTGTTCGCCATTTGGGGCTGCTCGGGAAATTCATATCGGAAGCCCACGCCGTCTTCGTAAAGCCGGAAGGTGACGGTGAAAACGCGCGCAAGCGCGGTGCTTTCTTTCAGATGCACCTTGAGTTCGCGGTAGCGGTTACGGATGCTTTGCCACTCGCCCCAAGGTTGGGTCCAGGTCTCATCGAAGTCGCGCACTTCCTGACCGGTAACGTTTAGGCGGCGGTCGATTTTTACTGCATCGGTAAACAGGAAACCAAGCCTCGACGGTGCCAAAATCGGTTTGCCCTTCCGGGTCACGGAATAAGCCGCGCGGCCATCGCCATCGATGGTGACGGCAACGCTGACTGCGCCATCGGGCGAAGACGCTTGGGCTACCGGGCGCGCGTTGGCGGAAGCCGCTGCGAGCAATGCTCCGCCCAGCGCTATAACCGAATATTTTATCTTCTTGCTGCCCATATTCCGCCTCCTTAAGCGATTTTTTCCATGACTTTTGCGCCATAAGCCGGAAGCGAACCCGGCGTGGCATCGTTTTCCGACTTCACCATCCGCCAGCGGTCTGGCTGTGCCGGTTGCCAATTAGTGTCTTCGCCGCCCATGTTAAACGCGCAGATAAGATGCTGATTTGCGCTGCGGCGCTCGAACACCAACAGATCGGATTGTGCTTCAATGATGTGTAAGTCGCCGATCAACATCGCTTCATTGACATTGCGAAACGCGATGAGCTTGCGCGTTAATGCCAGCATTGAATCGGCGTCCAGTTCCTGTCTGTCGACCGACATCGCCTGATGATCAGGGCCGAGCGGCAACCAAGGCTCGGCAACGCTGAAACCGCCGTTCAACGCTTCTGCTGACCAAGGCATCGGCGTGCGCGTCCCGTCTCGACTGAGCGTCAGTGGCCAATTGGCAATGGCTTCCGGGTCTTGAAGCTTGTCGAACGGGATTTCGACTTGAGTGAGGCCAAGCTCTTCGCCCTGCCACAATATGACATTGCCGCGTAGACAGGCGAACAGCATCATCACCATCCGCGCATAGGCGTCGCGCGCATCGACCGGTGCCCAACGGCTAATCCAACGCGGGGCGTCATGGTTCGAAAATGCCCATGATGGCCAACCAATTCCATCGGTATCGGGCCAAGCCTCCAATGCCTCGCGCACCAATGCGGGCGTCAGATGTTCGGCATAGAGAAAGTTGAATCCGTAGGCGCTGTTGAAGTGGGACTCACCGGCAGTGAAAGCCTTCATTTCGCGGTCAGGGTCAGGGCCGCCTACTTCTGCCACGGTAAACCGGTCTGGATACATGTCGGTCAAAGCGCGGATGCGTGCAATGAAGTCGGGAATGTCCGGGTGCGACTGGTTGTTCACCTTCAACTGGAAGTCAAACGGCCGCGTCCGGACTCCGTTTCCGGCTGGGGCTGGCGGGTTATCCTTGAGTTCCGGATCATGCATCGCGAAGTTGATTGCGTCGACACGGAAACCGTCGACGCCGCGGTCCAACCAGAATGCGGCAACCCCCAACAGCGCATCCTGAACCACTGGATTATGGACATTCAACTGCGGCTGACTGCTCAGGAAGTTGTGCATATAATATTGGCCACGCCGCGCGTCCCACGTCCATGCCGGGCCGCCGAATACCGATTGCCAGTTATTCGGCGGGGTGCCGTCGGACTTGGCATCGGCCCAAACATACCAGTCGGCCTTAGCGTTATCGCGGTTCGCCCGACTCTCGGCGAACCAAGCATGCAGATCCGACGTATGGGAATACACCTGATCGATCAGGACTTTGAGTCCGACCGAATGCGCTTTAGCGACCAAGTTATCAAAATCATTGAGTGTTCCGAAAATCGGGTCGACGCCGCAATAATCGGCGACGTCATAGCCAAAATCCTTCATCGGCGAAGTGAAGAAGGGCGACAGCCAGATCGCATCGACGCCCAATGACGCGACATAATCGAGCTTGCCAGTAATCCCCGGCAAATCGCCAATGCCGTCGCCGTTGGAATCGGCGAAGCTGCGCGGATAGACCTGATAAATGCTCGCGCCGCGCCACCACGGTCGTTCGGTTTTTGTGGCTTCTATGGGGAGGGGGTCACTCATTTTACTTTGCACACCATATAACCAAAAGCAGGAAGGGAAATCGCGACCGAGCCGGGCAAGCGCGGTGCAGCCGGGCAACTACCGCGCAGCGCGGTTAATGCAGTCGCAGCTTGGCCGATTTCGACATTGGCGTTGAGCGGTGCATTGGAAGTGTTGAACGCCACCAGTACTTCCTCGCCCGATGCGCTGTCGATCCGCGATACGGCAAACAGTCCGGGCTTTTCGCCATAATTGCGAACAATCTGGTCGCCGCGCCGCAACGCAATTTGCTCGCTGCGGAGTTTGGCGAGATCGGCCACGGCCTTGTAGATCGGGTGGCCTGTATCAAAATTACTGTCGGCCGTCGTAGCGCTCGTTCCGACCAGTTTATTGTCATTGTAGACCGCGACTTTCGACGGGAACATATCCTCGCGTGCGTCCTGATCATTACCATCTCCGGCAAAACCCTGCTCATCGCCCGAGTAGATTGTAGGTACCCCGCGAAGGGTCATTAGCATCGCGTGGCCAAGCAAGACGCGCTGCAATATTTCGGAATCGTCGGCATTTGGATGCGCCAAGCGCATCTCGCGCGCGAAACGACCGAAATCATGATTGCCGAGGAAGGTCGGCAACTGCTTTGCGGTCGCCTTGCCGCCTTCGTACAAATCGTCGCCTTCGAACATCGTCGCGAAAAGGTCGGTGCCCGCACGTCCGGCGACGGTTTCAATAGCGGTGCGGCGGAATACGAAATCGAGCACCGACGGAAACTTCGCAATCCGCGTGTGCAACGCTTGTGCCTGAACATCCACTCCATCCGATGCAACTTCTCCGAAAACATGGAAATTAGGGATGCCTTTAGCCTTGGCATGTTCCACAATAGCAGGTGCAAATTTTACCCAGAATTCGGGATGGACGTGGCGCGCTGTGTCGATCCGGTAGCCATCTATTCCGAAGCGGTCGATCCAGCCTTTATAGACCTCGATAAAGCCATCGATAACGCGCGGGTCGGTGGTTGCAAAATCGTCAAGGCCGACAAAATCGCCCATGACCGAATTCTCACCCTTGAATGTCGTGTCGCCGCGATTGTGATAATATTGGACATCGTTCATCCATGCCGGGACTTTGATGTTTTTCTCGGCTTCGGGAACGACGGGCGTATAGGCCTTTTGCGGATAGTCGGCGCGGCTGCGATAGGCGCATTTCACACATTCGGCATATTGGATGACGTCGGCGCTGTGGTTGGTAATGATGTCCATATATACCTTCATCCCGCGCTTGTGCGCTGCGTCGACGAAGGCCTTGAATTCGGCATCGGTACCGAAGTGCGGGTCGACGGTGGTGAAATCGGTCACCCAATATCCGTGGTAGCCCGCCGATTCCTCGCCCTTGCCGCCTTGCACCGGCTTGTTCTTGAAAATCGGTGCAAACCAGATCGCGGTCGCGCCCATGCCCTGGATATAATCGAGCCGCTTGATCAACCCCGCCAAATCGCCGCCGTGGAAGAAACCTTTATGCGTGGGGTCGAAGCCATGCTGCATCTTGTCGCCCTTCAACCCGCCTTTGTCGTTCTTGACGTCGCCATTTTCAAAGCGGTCGGGCAGGACAAAATAAATGACTTCGTCTTCGGGCAGGCGGTCGCGATGCGATTGCGCAGCGAGCGGTGCGGTAAATACATTTGCCAACAGGCTGGCGCCGAGCCAAAGTTTCTTTAACGTCATGGCAGGGCCTTTTTCATTTCGAGGAGAGGGGCGGCGCAATTGGCGGCGATATAATCCTGATGGAGCGGCATTCGTCCCGCGACATGTGCCGCATGATTTTGCGCGACATTGATGAATTCAGCGAGTTGCTCCGACGTGAGTTGGTCTGCGAGCGGGTGATAGCCTTGGGGGCGCAACCCTTGTCCCCACATCACCTGAAGCCAGCCCAGTTCGGTGAACAGCTCCTCGCCCACACGGACAATGCGACCATTGGCTTTGAACAGATCGATCTTAGCGGCGAGGCTATCGGGTATCGCCATATTCCGGCATTGCCGCCAGAATTCGCCGGGGCGGTTGTTGGCTTTATAATGCAATATGATGAAATCGCGGATAGAGTGGAATTCGAAATCCATCTGCCCGTTGAAGGCGTCAATGTCGGGTTGGTCGAAACCGGCGGTCGGGAAGAAATTCAGCAACTTGGCTATGCCAGACTGGATCAGATGAATACTGGTCGATTCCAACGGCTCCAGAAACCCGCTCGACAGCCCCAGGGCAACGCAATTCTTCTTCCAGATTTGACGCCGTTTGCCTGTTACAAAACGCAACTGCCGCGGCTTGGCCAATGCTCCGCCATCGAGATTTGACATGAGGGTATCGGTCGCATCGGCGTCGCTGACAAAATCGCTGCAATAGACGTAGCCATTGCCGGTGCGGTGCTGCAACGGGATGCGCCACTGCCATCCGGCGTCGCGCGCGGTCGACCGGGTATAGGGAGTGAGTGGATTGACAGATGCGCATGGCACGGCCACCGCGCGATTGCAGGGCAGATAATTCGACCAATTCTCATAGCCGCTTTGCAGCGCTTGCTCGATCAGCAGACCGCGAAAACCCGAGCAGTCGATGAACAGGTCTCCATCGACCGTCTCGCCGGACATCAATTTTACCGCATCGATAAAACCTGTCTCAGCATTCAACTCGACGTCGACGACTTCGCCTTCGGTCCTGACAACATCCCGCGCCTCGGCATATTTCCGCAAGAACTGCGCGTAGAGACCAGCGTCGAAATGATAGGCGTAAGCCACGCCGCTTGGCAGGCTGCCCGGCTTTTCCTGCGGGCGAGCGAAGCGGTTTTCGGCGGCTGCCAATGCGGCCGGCGCGTAGTCCCACAGCGACGATGTTCCGCCCTGCTGGCGATGCCGCAACCAATATTGGTGAAACGGCAGTAGCCCCAATGGCCGCCCGATTTGTCCGAAAGCATGGATATAGCGATGCCCCGGCTCAGCCCAGTCGGCAAATTCAATGCCAAGCTTGAACGACCCTTGTGTCGCGCGGATGAACTCGTTTTCGGCGATGCCAAGGCTTTGGTTGAAAAGCTGGATGGCGGGTATGGTCGCTTCACCGACACCGATCGTGCCGATGTCGTCGGACTCAATAAGCCGTATCGAATAGTCCGGCCCCAGAAATCGAGCAAAGGCAGACGCGGCCATCCAGCCGGCTGTTCCTCCTCCTACTATCACGATCTGTTTCAGAGCGCTCTCCATGCTCTCCACTTACCGACAAAAAAGGCCCCCGCCACGTCAGGAATTTTTCCTACCGCGGCGGGGGCCGATGATTAGCTCATCAGAACTTGAAGGTGAACCCAGCGAGGAACCGGCGACCGTAGATTTGGTAATCGATCACCTGGTTACGGGACGCGCCAACCGATGCAAAACGCTCGTCGGTCAGGTTCTGGCCTTGCAAATAAACCGAAAGTCCCTGAAGCGCGCTGCCATCTTGGAAGTCGTATCCGATCTGGCCATCGACAATCAATTCGGCAAGCGCGGTACGCCGCGTTGGCGATCCGCCAAAACCGGTGAAGTCGCCGAGGAACGTCGAACGATAGCGAACGGAACCGCGGGCGTTAAAGCCCCATTTTTCGAAGTAGGCGGTACCGTTGGCGACCCATTTCGAATAGCCGGGAATCTGGTCAACATTGCCTTGCGCATCTTTAATCTTGGTCTTGGTGTAGCCGACGCCGCCGGTTACGCCAAAGCCGTCAAGCGCTTCGCTGATGTTGCTGAAGGGCAGGGTGACTGCGAGTTCAGCTCCATAAAGCTTGCCGCCGCCGGTGTTGAACGACGATTCCAGACGTCCGATCAGCGTTGCAGGCGGTAACCCGGTTGGAAGTGGATAGCCTGCAAAATCAAATGGAAAGCGCGTACGGTCGATGTAGCTCTTGATGTCCTTGTGGAAAAGTTGGAGCGAAATAAGGCCCGAATTTCCGAAATATTTTTCAAAGTTCAAGTCAAACGCGTTTGCGCGATAAGGACGCAATTGCGGGTTACCACCATTGCCATCGATGAACGGTGCCAAGCCTGTCGGACTGTCGGCTATTGTATTGTTGATGCCATAAGAAACCGCAACGCGCAGATCGTCCAACCGTGGGCGCTGTATCTGACGTGATGCGGCAAATCGAATAACGAAATCGCTGTCAAACCGCATCGACAGGTTAAGGCTGGGCAGTACATCCCAATAGCTGGTGCTGGCCCGGACCGAGCGAGCAACGCCGCCAGCGAATACAGTTCCAGAAGAACCCTGATCGGTGTGTATCGCCTGCACGCCGATGTTACCAGTCAACGTGCCACTGCCCATTTCCTGCTCGATATCGGCCTGCAAATAGGCCGTCATCAGGTCTTCGGTGACATTATATGCCTTTGCCGGAATATCTGGCGAAAGGTTGCGGTCAAGCACCAGCGTACCATCAGCGATCAGGTCACGCGCGTCGTAACTGACGATCGGACCCAAGCCAAGGTAGCCCAGATTGGTTGGGCGCAGCAACGCACCGGCAGGGATCGGCAACTCCAACGCACCGCCGCGCAGCCGGACGAGAAACTCATCAGGAGTCAGGCTTTTCTGTCGGTCGGTATAATTGAGGCCGAATTTGATGGCCGAGAAAAAGCCTTCGACTTCCTTCTCCACACCGACGCGATATTGCTTCAGTTCGTCTTCGATAATGCGGTTATTGTAATAGCCAGCCTGCGGAACAACACCGCCACCCCAGCCGAGTGGATCGGTTAAGCGAATAAGCGCGGGGTTGCTGTAATCGAGCGTGGGATCGAACACCGTTCCCGATGGACCCGATGTAAAGCGGATTGTGTCGGTCGCCCCCAAGCTCTGGCCAAAGCCGGTGCCCGAATATGCTTCAATGCTCAACTCATTGCGGTCGGTTCGCGAATAGCCGACGTCGATAAACGCCTTCCAGCCATCGTCACCCTTATATTCTGCGTTATAGCCGAACGAGTAAAGATCGGCCTTGCGCTGGAAAATATCGTTGCGAACCACGCCTTGCACATTGTTGAAAGTACCGGCGGTGACAAATCCGTCGGAAACTGTGGTACCCGTCGGTCCCGTTGTGCCGAACGCGCCGAAGCCCAAGGGCAATTCAATGCCGCGCTTCGACTGGTCGTCTTCGAAATTCGAATAGAAACCATCGAACGTCATGCGGATCGTGTCCGACGCTTGAAATTGCAACGTGCCGTTAAGGCCAAGGCGTTTCAGCTGAGTTGATGTGACAAAGGATTTCGAACCACCAATGACGGCAGGCGATGCTGCTGTGCCTGCACCGGCATAACCCCAGGCGTTGAACTCCTGAAGCTGGTAGGGCTCGTCGACATAAGACGCCGACAACGCCAGTCCGATTGTGTCATCGGCAAACTGGTCGATATAAGTAGCATTGGCGCGGTAGCCGTATTTCTTGGAACCTGCGTTCAGTGCACCGAGATCGGCATAAGTGCCGCGCGCACCGATGGCGAGGACTTGCTTGCCATAGTCGAGCGGACGGACGGTGCGGATGTCGATGGTGCCGACAAGACCTTGCCCTACGAGCGACGCAGTTGGCGATTTGTAGACAACAACCTGACTGACGATTTCAGAAGGATATTGGTCGAACTCGACCGCGCGGCTGTCACCGGTCGAGGTTTGCTCGCGACCATTCAGGACGGTTTGCGAAAAGTCGGGGCCGAAGCCGCGGATCGAGATGTTGTTCGAACGGCCGTTCAGGCGCTGCGATGTGACGCCGGGAAGGCGGGCAATGGACTCGCCGATAGATGCGTCCGGAAGCTTGCCAATATCTTCGGCTGAAACCGACTCAACAATCTGGTCGTTGTTTTTCTTTTCATTGACCGCATTCTCCAGCGAAGCGCGGAAACCCGAGACGACGATGGCGTCTTCATCTTCGTCGGCAGGCGCATCTTGCGCAAACGCTGGTGCAGCAAATGCAGCAACAATTGCGGTGCCCAGCGCAAAGCGGCTGGCACTATGCGCGAAACGGCGCGCATTATTAAACTGGAACTTGGCCATGATTGACTCCCCTAAATGGTTCCGTCCAATTTGAAGGGCGGTAACCGGCTACATTTGCGCATCCAGACGCTGGCCGACATGAATGCAATTATGACCATGACAAAATGCGCCTCAACCCCGGGATTGACCACAAATCCACATACGTATTCAGAATATGCATTTTAAACTGTTGCAATTTTGCAACAAGTTATGACCATCGCGCAAACGCTTTTCCCCGTCATTGCTTCAACTATCTGGTAAGCCTAAGACGAGTTCAGGAGCTGGAAAGGCGCTGACCGGAATGGCAGGCAAGGCCACATCATTTGATATCGCGCAGCTGGCAGGCGTATCGCAACCCACGGTGTCGCGTGCGCTTCGCGGCAGTCCCACGGTATCCGAGCAAACGCGCAAACGCATCGAAGCCATTGCGCAGCAACTCAATTACAAGGTCGACAAGAACGCATCGAATTTGCGGCTACAGGCAACGCGGACATTGGCCTTGCTGTTCTTCGAAGATCCGACGCCCGATGAAACAGGTATAAATCCGTTCTTTCTCTCAATGCTCGGTTCGCTCACCCGAACCTGCGCGCATCGCGGGTATGACCTCCTCATTTCATTCCAGCAGCTCTCATCGAACTGGCATGTGGATTACGAGGATAGCCGCAAGGCTGATGGAATCATACTCCTCGGCTATGGCGATTACGAGTTATACCGGGCGAAGCTCGAGCAATTGGTGGAGCAAGGAACGCATTTTGTGCGTTGGGGCTTTGCGCAGGAAGGACAGCCCGGCACAACAATCGGATGCGATAACTTCCGGGGTGGTCTCGATGCTGCGCGGCATCTGATGCAACATGGACGGCGCAAGATTGCCTTTCTGGGCGACGCGAGCAGCCATTATCCTGAATTTCAGGACCGCTATCGCGGCTCGTGCGAAGCGCAAGGCGGGGAGGGCATCATCGCCAACCCCAAACTTCAAATCGATGCATTGAACTCGCAGGATGCAGGATTTGAAGCCGCGCAAACGCTGATCGCGAGCGGCGAGCAATTTGACGCGATCTTTGCAGCCAGCGACACTATAGCGATCGGCGCCATGCAGGCGCTACGCGATCATGCAATCAACATACCCGAAGATGTCGCAATCGTCGGCTTTGACGATATTCCGGCAGCCAGTTTGACCCACCCTCCGCTGACTACCATCCAGCAAAATTACAAGCTTGCCGGCGAATTGCTGGTTGATGGCGTACTCAAGCAAATCCGGAACGAGCAGGTGCCTACCGCTTTGCTTCCAGCAAAGTTAATTGTGCGGCAATCGTGCGGCGCGCACTAGCTCTGCGCTTCCTTATACGTATGCGTAACCGCTAAACCGGCGTCCTGCCATTGCAGGGTTTCTTTGTTTCTGTCAGCGTCTCCTGACAATAACACCTTGGGAGAGGGCGTCAGTGGAAAAACCACGTCAGGGATACAGAGGGCTGTGGAATATCAGCTTCGGCTTTTTCGGTATTCAGATCGGCTTTGCCCTTCAGAACGGTAACATGTCGCGTATTTTCCAATCGCTCGGCACCAGCCTTGATGATTTGCCTGCACTTTGGATTGCGGCGCCGCTAACCGGGCTATTGGTGCAGCCGCTTATCGGTCATTTCAGCGACCGAACTTGGTTCGGCAGACTTGGCCGCCGCCGTCCCTATTTCCTTGCGGGCGCTATTCTCGCGGCATTGTCTTTGCTCGCGATGCCAATGGCGGAAGTCCTGTTGTTCGCCGCTGTAATGCTATGGGTTTTGGACGCATCGCTTAACATTTCGATGGAGCCGTTTCGTGCATTTGTCGGCGATATGTTGCGCAAGGATCAGCACACGGCAGGCTATGCCGTGCAGACCGCATTCATCGGCGCTGGCGCAGTGGTAGGTTCGGTCTTTCCTTATCTGCTCGACGCATGGGGCGTGGCGAACGTCGCGCCAGACGGGCAGATCCCGGACACCGTCAAATTTAGTTTCTGGTTCGGCGGCGTTGCTTTGTTTCTGGCCGTGATGTGGACCATCTTGACCACGAAAGAATATAGCCCGGCCGAAATGGAGGCTTTCGACGGACCGCCAGCCGATAGCGGTGCCACAATCCGCGCCTTGGCCGCACGGTCGACGGGTGGTGCAGGGATTTGGATCATTGCAGGCGCTGTGGTCGCTGCGCTGGTGCCATTGGGTGGTCTGGAGAAGGAAGTCTATCTGCTCGGAGCCTTGCTGGCGGGTTATGGCATCGCCAGCCTGCTAGCCATCAACCTCGCGAAATCGGGCCGCGACAATAATGTGCTCTCCCACATCGTGGGCGATTTTTCCGGAATGCCCGACATCATGAAAAAGCTCGCATTGGCGCAGTTTTTCAGCTGGTCGGCATTGTTCATCATGTGGATTTATACCACGCCTGTGGTGGCGCAATATATGTTCGGTTCGGCTGACCCGAACAGCGCAGCTTATGGCGAAGGTGGCAACTGGGTCGGCACCTTATTCGCCATATACAACGGCGTGGCTGCCCTTGCTGCGCTGTTCGTGCTGCCAACGCTGGCCAAGAAAATCGGTAAAGTGAACACGCATATCATCTGCTTGCTGGCAGGCGCGGCGGGCTATGCCAGCTTTCTGTTCATTCGCGATCCCAATCTACTCATCGTGTCTGAAATCGGCGTGGGCATCGCCTGGGCATCGATCCTTGCTATGCCATACGCTATCTTGGCCTCCAGCTTGCCGCAAAACAAACTCGGCATCTATATGGGTCTGTTCAACGTGTTCATCGTAATGCCGCAACTGCTCGTGGCAACCGTGATGGGAAGCATATTGAAAGCATTTTTCCCAACCGAACCGATCTGGACCATGGCCTTTGCCGCCGTGGTCATGGCACTAGCGGCACTCGCCATGTTGCGCGTGAAAGAAGAGGCGTCAGATTGACGGCTGCTCGGTTTCCTGCGCCTTGATCTCTTTTGCGAGGCGGCGAGATACAGCATCGGGCGAACTCGTATACCGGGCCAGCCGAGAATAAATCAGCGGGATCAGCACCAGGGTAATCAGCGTCGCTAGCGTCACGCCAAATACGATAACTACGCCGATGGCCGAGCGCGCTGCACCGCCAGCACCGCCAGCAATTGCCAAGGGTATTGCACCGAATACTGTCGCGATCGACGTCATGAGGATAGGCCGCAAGCGCCGCGTGGCAGCTTCCTGTACGGCTTCAACAATCTCCTTGCCTTCATCGCGAAGCTGATTGGCAAATTCGACGATTAGAATCCCGTTCTTGGCAGCAAGGCCGACAAGCATCACCACGCCAATCTGGCTGTACAGGTTCAGCGTCGTGCCAGTCAGCGCCAATCCGACAAGACCTCCGCCGACTGCCAATGGCACGGTCGTGATAATCGTCGCCGGATGTACGAAACTCTCAAACTGCGCGGCCAAAACGAGATAAACCAAAACAATCGTAAGCACAAAAATCAAGATGATCGAGCCACCGGTTTCCTTGAAGGCCTGGCTCTCACCACGATATCCAACCGCCAGAATTTCCGGCGCAGCGCGCGCTTCATCTTCGAGGAAGGTAAGCGCCTCTCCCATCGTGTAGCCCGGTGCCAATCCGCCGGATAGCGTGATGGCGCGCAATTTATTAAAGCGGCCCAGATCGCGCGCGCCAGCTGTTTCGGAATAGGTAACCAGATTGGCAAGCGACACCAGCGAACCATCACGTGACCGGACCTGAATTGCCGCCAGATTTTCGGGGGATGCGCGGTCCTCTGCATCGGCCTGAACGATAACGCGATATTCTTCGCCACGATCAACATAGGTCGATACCCGGCGCGAACCCAAAAGCGATTGCAGCGCCTGACTGACATCGGCGACTGACACGCCGAGATCGCCCGCGCGCGTTGTATCGACCGCAATTTCCATCTGCGGTTTGGTTTCCTTATAATCGGAATCGAGGTTCACGATGCCGGGATTATTGCTCGCCGCGGCCAAGATCCTGTCGCGCGCGATGCTGAGCGATTCATAAGTCGACCCGGCGATGACAAAGTTCAACGGCTGCCCCCGACCCCGCCCGAGCGAGGACCGCGCCGATGCATTGCCGCGCACTGCGGGCAGGTCGGCGAGAATTTTGTTAACCTGCGATACAACATCATCAGTCGTTTCGGTCCGCTCTTCCCATGGTTTCAGGAAGATAACGAATGTACCACTGTTAAAATCATCACTGGCGCTAAATCCGCCGGGAGTTCGCTGAATGATCGAACGGACGGTTCCCTTTTCCAACAACCCGAGCACCGGTTTTGATGCGTCGAGCATATATTTGTCCATCGCGGCATAGCCTGTGCCTTCAGGTGCCGAGATATTGGCGCTTAATATCCCGACATCTTCGGCGGGTGCGAGTTCGGAATCGAGCAACGTAAAGCAAAAAGCCGCAACCGCCAGAAATGCGCCAACGCCCAGCAGCGCGAAGAGCGGCTTGGTGATGACGCGGGTGAGCAATTTGCTATATGAGTTTTCAATCCGGCCAAAACGGTCGTCGACCCATTGGGCTAGCTTTCCGCGTTTTTCGTTCCGCAGCAATTTAGAACACAGCATTGGCGCAAGGCTGAGCGCGACAAAGCCCGAAAAAGCAATCGCTGCAATCATCGCGCCTGCTAATTCGCGGAACAGCAATCCGGTTTGCCCGGCAAGAAACATCACGGGAACGAAAACGGCGCAGACAACGATGGTCGTAGAAATGACAGCAAAGGCGACTTGCTTGGTACCCTGAACAGCCGCAACCAATGGTGGGTCGCCTTTTTCGATGCGGTGATAAACATTTTCGAGCACTACAATGGCGTCATCGACAACAAGCCCGATCGCAAGAACCATTGCCAGTAACGTAAGCAGATTAATCGAAAATCCGAGCAGCCAAAGCACGGCAAAGGTCGCCAGCAAGCAAATAGGCACGGTAATTGCCGGAATTATGGTTGCACGCCAACTCCCCAGAAACAGGAAAATGACCAGAACCACCAATATGGCAGCCTCGGCCAGCGTTACCCACACACCATCGATTGCCTTGCTGATGAATAACGAATCGTCCGAACCAACGGTCATTGTCATGCCGTCGGGCAAAGTTGGTTTGATGTCTTCGGCGAGTTTCTTCGCGCTTTCTGCAACCGCCAGCGTATTCGCACCCGATTGACGGACGATACCCATTCCGAGTGCTGAATTGCCGTTCAGGCGAAACGCGGCGTAGGGATTTTCAGCGCCGGTTTCGACGCGCGCGACGTCGCCCAAACGCACGAGATATCCATCGGTACCGCGTGAAACCACCAGCTGCCGGAACTGTTCTTCATCGGCAAAAACACGGGTGACGCGCAAGGTGATGTTCTGGTCGGCCGATTCCAACCGGCCCGCCGGCAGTTCGACATTCTGACTACGCAGCGCATTTTCAACATCGGCCGGCGTCAGGCCGAGCGCTGCCAGGCGATCGGGTTGCAGCCAGACACGCATCGATGGTCGCGCTTCTCCGCCCACGAAGACACGGGCCACGCCGTCGAGCGCGGAAAAACGATCGACTAGGTTACGATCAACATAATCGCTCAATTCAAGGCGGGACCAGCCGGGCTTGGATACAACGAGGAACAGGATAGGCGATGAATCTGCATCGACTTTACGCACTTCAGGCGCGAGAACTTCTTCGGGCAAATCATCGATTGCGCCGCCGACCCGGTCGCGAACATCATTCGCCGCGCTGTCAACGGTTCTTCCAGGTGCGAACTCGATCGTGATTGACGATTGCCCGTCGCGCGAACGCGATGTCAGCGTCTGGATACCTTCGATTCCGGCAAGAGCATTTTCCAGCACTTGAGTGACGCGAGATTCCACGACGGTGGCAGCCGCGCCGGTGTAGTTAGTGTCCACCGAAACGATTGGTGGCTCGGTGTCGGGATATTCACGTACCGGCAGGCTTAGAAATCCGACGATACCGATGAGCACCATCAAAATGGCCAGAACGGCAGCAAATACCGGGCGGCGGACTGAAATATCGGATAAGGTCATCCTACTTTATCAGCGTCCGGTTTTGGTCGGCGCGGCGGCTGCACCCGGCTGCCTCACGCGCACCTTGGCACCATCAGACAATTTTACCACGCCTTCGGTCACAATTTCCTGCCCGGGTGTCAACCCTTCTACAATTTCGACCAAGGCCCCGTCGCGCGCACCGGTTTTCACAGGAATGCGCTTGGCCTTCTGCTCTGCATCTATCACATAAACAAAGCTGGTATCACCTTCGCGCACCAGCGACAATTCGGGGACGGCGAGCGCGGCGCGCGGGTTTGACTCAATCGTAACATTCACCAGCATACCCGGTTTCAACATAGCGTTGCGATTGGGAATCGTTGCGCGCAATGTAGCGGTTCGGGTCTGGACATTGACCACCGGATCAATCGCCTGAATTCGACCTGAAAATATCACATCTGGATATGCAGCCGCTTTGGCAGTGATTGTCTGACCGACCTTGATATTGGCGAGCATCGTTTCGGGAATGGTGAAATCGAGCTTAATTGTGCCAATGTCGCTGACTGTCGCGATCTCGTCGCCAGCGCTGACTACCGCGCCGACCGAGATCCGGCGGAGCGATACATAGCCTGAAAATGGCGCGCTGATAACGCGGTCGCCGATCGATGCGCCTGCCTCCCTGGCATCTGCACGCGCTGCGGCAGCCAGCGCGGTCTGGCTATCGAGGCTTGCGTTAGTCGCAAAACCGCGACGTTGAAGTTCCTGAATCCGTCCCAGTTGCTGCTCCGCCTCACGGGCTCTTGCTTGCGCGCTAGCGAGCGATGCCGTTTCCTGACCTTGCGCCAATACTGCCAGGGTTTGTCCGCGTTTGACATAGGCGCCATCGGTGAAACCAAGCCGCGTTATCCGCTCGGTCACGGGTGCGCGTACGGACACTTGTTCATTCGCATTCGCGTTACCCACCGCGACGTACCGGTCGGCAAATTGATGCTCAGCGACAGCTCCGGTGACTACTAAAGGCGCGGGTCGCTCACGCTTTTCCTCGCCACCACCGCAGGCAGCCAGCAACATAATCAGAAGGATGGATAAGCTACGATGCATGATGTTTCCGGAGATATATTCCGCAATAGCATAGGGCGTAAGCCCGTCAATAACAGCGGAAATTAGGCTAATTCAAATAATCAATGACACATGCGAGCAGTGCAAACGATTGGAGCAGGGCATGTTCCAATGCCGCAACCGTGCCCATGTATTTTGCCTTAAGTCCAGCAAATATCAAAGGTAACTTGCAGTCCCGTTTTTGTATGATAGCTACGCATAATGGGTAGCTTTCCGTTTAGTGCGATTGTCGGTCAGAATGAGATGAAGCAGGCGCTGCTGATCGCGGCGGTCGATGCGCGGATCGGCGGGGTGATGATTTTCGGCGACCGGGGGACGGGCAAGTCCACAGCCGCACGAGCGCTTGCGGCAACTTTGCCATTGATTTCGGTTGTTGAGGGGTGCCGGTTCAACAGCGCTCCTGAGGCTATCGCGGACAGTCCCGATTATGTGCCGGGCGCTAAGATTCGCACCGTTAAGGCCAAGGTGCCTTTTGTCGACCTGCCTCTAGGTTCGACCGAAGACCGGGTGCTTGGGACGCTCGATCTGGAACGTGCGTTGGCGCATGGTGAGAAGCAGTTCGAGCCGGGGTTGCTGGCAAAGGCACATCGCGGGTTTTTGTATATCGATGAGATCAATCTGCTTGAGGATCATGTCGTCGATTTGTTGTTGGATGTTGCGGCATCGGGCGAGAATCTGGTCGAACGCGATGGCCTTTCGATCCGTCACCCGGCGCGGTTTGTGCTCGTGGGCAGTGGTAATCCGGAAGAAGGCGAATTGCGGCCCCAATTGCTTGATCGCTTCGGCCTGTCGGTTGAGGTGCGCACGCCCGAGGATATCGCCGACCGCGTCGAGATCATGAAACGCTGCGATGCGAACGAGCAGGACGGGGCTGGCTTTGCAGCGGTGTGGGCTGACGAGGATGGCAAGGTTCTAAAGCGGATTGCCAAGGCAAAGGCGGCGCTTCCTAAGGTTGAAACGCCTGAGAGCATCCTTGAAGACATGGCGACCTTGTGCAAGGCAGTGGGCGCTGACGGGCTTCGGGGTGAGCTGACATTGATGCGCGGCAGTCGTGCGCTCGCGGCGCTCGATGGCAAGAAGGTGGTCACGCGCAAGCATCTGAAAGAAATTGCGCCACTCGCACTACGTCACCGGTTGCGGCGCAATGTGCTCGACGAGACCGGATCCACCACGCGGATCGAACGCGCGCTAGAAGAACTGTTCGGGTGAGCGAAGCGGCTGCGTTGGATGCGGTCATATCGGACGCAGAATTGGCGCTTCACCTATTCGTCCGCAATCCAACGTTGTTTGGCGGCATCGTTCTTCGCGGTGATGGTCCGGTGCGCGACGAGATGGTCGCGTTCGCAAAGGACGCCATTAGCCAATTTGGTCCGGTCGCGAAAATTCCGTCCAATGTCGATGCCGAGCGCTTACTTGGCGGGCTCGATTTAACTGCAACTCTGGCGAGCGGGCAGGGGGTGATGCGTACTGGCTTACTCGATAGTGCAGCCGGCGGCGTAGTGATCGTGCCGATGGCCGAGCGAGTCCAGTCCAACGTCGCGGCGCACATAGCGCAGGCCATGGACGGCGTCGATGTCGCGGCGATCTTGCTCGATGATAGCCAAGAACCCGATGAAGCACCGCCAGCGGTGCTGACCGAGCGGATGGCGTTACAGTGCGACACCTCGGTCTTGCGCAGTTTTTCGCAGCATGCGGGTGCAGCGAAACCAATCGCTCTGGCAAATGTCCAACCACTCGACGACGAACAGCTCTACGCCATTGCGGCCACATCGGCAGCACTCGGCATCGGCTCAGTCCGCGCGCTGATTTTTGCAAACTCCGTAGCGCGCGCCCACGCTGCACTGAACGGGCGCGAACAAGCCATCGACGATGACATCGCAGCCGCCGTCCGGCTGGTCCTTTCGCCGCGCGCAACGCAGATACCGCAGATGGAACCCCCGCCGTCCGAGCCGGAGGACGACCAGCCGCAAGACAATGAACCCGAAGACAACAACGAAGACCGCCAAATCGAGGATATCGACCTTGAGGACATCATGCTCGATGCCGCCGCTGCCGCGATCCCGAAGCATATCCTCGACCAGATCGATGGCGCGGCGAAACGCGGCGGCAAGGGGCAGGGCGGCAAATCGGGGCAGAAACAGAAATCGGCGCAGCGCGGTCGTCCGCTTGGGTCCCGCCCCGGCGTGCCGGGCAATGGCAAACGCCTGTCGCTGATCGACAGCCTGCGCACTGCTGCGCCGTGGCAGAATATCCGCCGCCAACTGGCGCGCGCGGACGACACGCGCATCATCCACATCCGCAAATCCGACCTCCGCGTCCGCCATTACGAGCAGCGCACCGAGAGCCTGACGATCTTTGCGGTCGACGCATCCGGCTCCTCGGCGCTGTCGCGGCTGGCCGAAGCGAAGGGCGCGGTCGAGATGATGCTGGCTCAGGCCTATGTCAAACGCAGCCAGGTCGCGCTCATTGCGTTCCGGCAATCAGCTGCGGAAATCTTGCTGCCGCCCACGCGGTCACTGACGCGGGCAAGGCGGGCGCTCGCGGCATTACCGGGCGGCGGCGGCACGCCCTTGGCGGCAGGACTAATGGCGGCGCAGCAATTGGCCGAAGCAGCTCAGCGCGCCGGGCAGACCCCGACAATTGCGATCCTCACCGACGGCAAGGGCAATGTCGCGATGGATGGCACCGCGAATCGCGCAGCGGCGATGGAGGATGCGCATCAGGCAGCGCGGAATTTCGCGGCACTCGGGCTGAATTGCATCGTCATAGACATATCCCCCCGCCCGCGTGAAGAGGCCGCCGAGCTGGCAGCCGCGCTCAACGGCCGCTATCTGCCGCTACCGCAAGCGCAAAGTGCAGCAATGGTCTCAGCGATTGAAAGCCTGAACGCGTGAGTGGCCGCTATCCTGATTGGTCGACCGACGGCAAGGACTGGCCGAACCGCGAGGCCAGCAGCTTTGTTCGCGCGGGCGGCTATGAATGGCATGTGCAGAAGATGGGCGATGGACCTATATGCTTGCTCATCCACGGCACTGGCGCGGCAACGCATAGCTGGCGCGATGTCATGCCGTTGCTGGCCAAGCATCACACCGTCGTCGCGATGGACCTGCCCGGTCACGGATTTACCAAAGGCATGGGGCAGAGGCCGACGCTGGAGGGCATGGCGGCATCCGTCGCGGCATTGCTCGACGAACTCAAAATCACCCCGACCCTCATCGTCGGCCACAGCGCTGGCGTTGCCATCGCAGCGCAGCTCTTGCTCGACCGCAAATGGCAGATACCACTCATCGGTTTCACCCCCGCCCTGATGCCATTCCCCGGCCTTGCAGCAAAGATTTTCCCGAGCCTCGCTAAAATGCTGTTCACCAACCCGTTCGTAGCGATCATCTTCTCGCGAATGGCACAAGCCCCAGGCCAGACCAGGAAATTCCTGGCGCGCTCGACCGGATCGAACATCGACCCGGCAGGCGCGAAGTATTACACTTTCCTGTTCAGCAAATCAGGCCACTGCGACGGCGCAATCCGCATGATGGCCAACTGGCGGCTGGAGGCGTTGGGAGCAAGGCTCGGCAATCTTGCGTCCCCCGTGCTGCTGGTCAGCGCAGCCAAAGACGCAGCCATCCCCAAAGCGGCGGTGATGCAAGCGGTTGCGTTAATCCCCGGTTGCGAGACGCAGGAGATGGCCGCCCTGGGCCATCTGGCGCATGAGGAAGATTCAGCGCAGGCGACGAATATCATCACCGAATTTGCCAAGACGAAAATGACGGCATAAAACGGCGACAGCGAAGGAGAGACGAAATGGAACAGGGCGCATTCGACAATCTGGGTTGGATTGAAATAGTCTTCGTCGGCGTCGTCGCGTTGGGCCTTGGCTTCTGGCAACTCTGGTCAATCAACCGCGAAATTGCCAAGGACAAGGAAAAGGCGACAGTAAAAGATGCAGCGCCTAAATCGGACTGAGCGCCGTGTTATACAGCCTCCCTCGGCATCTTATACGGCAACATAAACTGGATCACCGGATTGACCAGCCGGTCGAGCGAGATGCTTTCCTGGATGGCGATCACGGGCTCGCCGTACATCCGCGCCGAAATCGCGGTGCGGGCGTAGAAGGGAGAGTCTTCCCAGGTCTTGATCACCGACGCATGGCCGCGGTCGGCTCGGGTTTGGCGCTCCATCGCCCACCAAGTTAGCGGCAGGGGCGCGACTAACGGCAGTTCTTCCTCCTGCGGCACACCGTCCGGCCCGAACCGCAACGCGCTGGCGAAGTGGCTGCCATCGCGGCGTGTGCCTTCATAGGTCACCGCGACCTGCTTGCCGACATGCGCGCGACTCCAGTGCCAGCTTTGAAAGCCGTCCTCGATCGGCTCGCTGCCGTGATTGCTGTCGAGATAGCCGCTGCCGTTCCATGCGATGTCGGGCTGCTCCATCTTCACCTCGATCCGAGCGCGGGGCGCGATGGCTTGCCAGCAGTGACGCCCGGCGGGGTCGAGCTTGAAGCTGCGTTTGTTGAACATCTCGGGGTGCAGGATGATCTGCCCCTTCACTCGCCGTCGCCACGGGATGCCAAGGCGAATGTCGCGCTCTTCGATGTCAATGATCAGACGGTCCTTGTCCCAGCGCATCGCGCTCGGGCCGATGTTCAGCGAATCGCGTTCCTGTCGCGTATCGCCCGCGCCGCGTTCTGTCATCACCCAGCGCGCGCCTTTGCCATACAGCGCGATGTTGAGGCAGCTATGGTCGACCGGAATGTCGCGGCCTGACTTCTTGTAGTAAGGCGAAAAGACGCTGCCGATAAAGCCGATGATGGTCAGCCCGAAGCTCTCGTCATCGCTGAGCGCGTCGACATACCACCAGCGATAGCCTTGCGGTGGTACCACGGTGTCGAAATAAGGTCTGACAGCACGGTTTCGCTCGCCAACCTGCCCGACAAGGCGGCCATCGGCACTCCTGCTCCCGGATGGGTCGCCCCGCCCGCGCAGTAAAGCCCACGGATCGCGGTCCGGCTGCCCGGGCGGAGGAAGCTTGCCGCCCACCCGTGCGAGGCCCGTCCATAAAGGGCTCCACCCGTCGCCGGGAAGAGCGCGGCGAAGTCGTTCGGCGTTACCAGATGGTGGGGCAGGGGGTTGTCCAGTTCCAGTCCGCAGCTCCTCAGCCGTTCCAGCATGTTCGACGTGCATTGCTCTCTCTCCTCCGAAGAATATTGGTGGCGGTCGCCATTTGCTGGCGCGTTCACGATGATTTGTAGGCGTTCTTGACCAGCGGGTTTGCCGTTGGCTCTGTCCAGTGCGCAGACATAGGCGGTGGGGTTTGACGGCGGGGTGCCGTTATTGATTTCGCGGAATTCGGCTGCGTAATCAGAGCCGAAGAAGACGTTGTGATGGTCGAGATCAAAGCCTTTGGTTTTAGTGTTCGCCAACCAAACCATCGCCGAAAGCGAGCGTGCTTTTTCCGGCACCTGGCGTGCGGCAGGCGCTACGTCGTCTCCAAGCAGACCCGATGCCAGCGCAGCAGGGTCGCCGTTGAAGATAATTTTGTTTGCAGCCAACCACTCGCCAGTTGCAAGTTCGACTCCCGTCGCGGATTTGTCCCGAACTGTAATGCGCGACACGGACTGGCCATACTGAAACGCCACGCCCTTTTCCTTGGCGAGCTTTTCAAACGCACCAGCCAACGCGCTCATCCCGCCCTCGATTGCCCACACTCCTTGTGCTTCGACATGTGCAATAAGCATCAATGTGGCAGGTGTCTGGAATGGCGAAGATCCGCAATAGGTCGTGTAGCGCCCGAACAACTGCCGCAACCTTGGGTCAGCGAAATACTTCCCAAGCGCCGACCATAAAGACGTATAGGCCCGCAAGGTCATCCAGTCAGGAAGACCGCGCAATCCCATCCGCCAGCCGAGCGTCAGCGGATCGGTCTTCGAGCCGCGCAAAAAAGGCCGGTCCAGTGCATCGTGCAGCCGCTTGGCTTCTTTCGAGAAACTGCGGAAACCTGCGGCGGCTTTGGTGCCGGCGAACTCACCAATGGCGTGAACGCTCTTTTCGTGGTCGGCATAAAGGTCGAGCCGCTCTTCAAGCCCCCATGCATGGCGCGCAATTCGGTCGGCGCGGTGCAAATTTATATAGTCCTCGGTTCGCGCTCCGGCGGCTTCGAATATATCGTCGATGACCGACCGCATCGTAAAAACAGTGGGGCCTGCATCAATCATCGCGCCGCCCACGCCAATTTGCCGGACCTTACCGCCAGGGCCACTTTCCTTTTCCAGTACGGTGACCGGCACCCCTCGTGAAGCTAGCAAAACCGCACTTACCAAGCCGCCGATGCCTGCTCCGATGATGACGGTTTGACTGTCGTGAATGATGTGCTCGCTCCCAACGCGAAGTTTCGGTTTGACCGAAAGCTATCAGAAGTCCAATCCAATGGACAAGCAATATGTCCGAACGATTTGACAACCTCACTTTGAAGACCCGCTGGGTTATGCGCCGTAACGCCATATTGGGTAGCGCGGCGTTTCAGCGATGGGCATCACGAACGCCGATTATCCGGGGCATCGCACGGCGGCGGGCGGCGGCGCAGTTCGACATGATTGCGGGGTTTATCTACTCGCAGATATTGACGGCTTTTGTGCAAGCTGCCTTAATCGAGTTTCTGAATGGTCATCTGCGCAGCTTTGACGAGATCGTCGGACAAACCGGCCTGAGCCATGAGGCCACTGACCGACTGTTGAAGGCCGGGCAATCGCTGCAAATTGCCGAATCGCCACAAGCGGGCCTCTGGACACTGGGCGAGGCTGGTGCTCCACTTTCGGCAAACGAAGGCGCGATGGCGATGATCCGGCATCATCATTTGCTATACGCGGACCTGGCCGATCCCTTAAAATTGCTGGCCCAAAACCGACGCGAGGAAACCGCCTTGTCTGCTTATTGGACCTATGCATCCAAGGACGACAGCAAGGAAGGTGCAACCGGCTATTCTGCTCTGATGGCCGCGACCCAGCCGATGGTGTCGCGACAGATCATCGATGCTTATGACTTTTCAGGTCACAAAAGGATGCTCGATATCGGAGGCGGGTCAGGGGCGTTTACCGCAGCAATCGCAGCGGCTGCGGCGGATGTTCAATTTGGCATCTTTGATTTGCCCGATGTCATCAGCGAAGCCCGGAAACGACTCGCCACCGCCGAAATCCAATTCCACCCTGGTAGCTTTAAAGAGAGCCCCCTTCCTGAGGGCTATGACCTGATAACGCTTGTACGAATCCTTCACGACCATGACGACGATGTTGTCCAGGCATTGCTTCCGAAGATTTACGAAGCCCTACCGACGGGCGGGCGGCTTTTAATCGTCGAGCCGATGGCAGGAAGTGCGCACGCGACGCGCATGGGTGGCGCCTATTTTGGGATATATCTTTGGGCAATGTGTTCTGGCCGACCTAGGACAGCCGTTGAGACCATAGCCATGCTCAAAGCGGCGGGCTTCGCCACGATTAAGCCTGTGAAAACCGCGCTTCCGATTATCGCCAGCGCGCTTGTCGCAATAAAATGACTCCTAAACTGTCCAAATTATTTGACATTTAAAAGTGTTCCGATAGTTTGACACCTGACAGAGTCTCTAACCGGCAAAATCGGTGAAGAGACCGCAGGAGGAAAAGTGGTTTTGGAGACTTCAGCCGTCATATTCGATGCACCGGGCAGTCTGGAAATGCGCAAAACTGCGTTGACTGTCATGGAGTCGGGCGATGTCAGGGTCGAAATTCACTACAGCGGGATCAGTACTGGCACCGAGAAGCTTTTGTGGACCGGGCAGATGCCTGCGTTTCCAGGCATGGGCTATCCGTTGATCCCCGGATACGAATCGGTAGGCCGAATCGTTGATGCCGGCTCCGAATACCAATCGCGCATCGGTGAGTGGGTGTTTGTCCCCGGCGCAAGTTGCTATCGCGATGCGCGCGGCCTGTTCGGCGGCGCGGCGCGAAATGTCATCGTTGCTTCGGCGCGGGCAATTCCGGTGTCCGAAAAACTGGCAGAGCAGGGCATATTATA